>CAVKEB010000092.1:0-2005 GCA_963655255.1 bacterium | reverse complement strand
TCTCCGACCAGCTGAAACTGCAGTGGAACCCAGCCCGCATCGTAAGTACGGGCGCCAAGATAGATAAGAAAACCCTGGGCGAGCGCCCTTGCTTCCTTTGCGACAAGAACCGTCCTAAGGAACAGATGTCGAAGCAGATAGATGAGAAATTCCATCTCCTGGTGAATCCGTTCCCGATTCTGCCAGTCCACTTCACCATTCCGGCACGCAAGCATCAGCCTCAGCTCATCTACAAGAACTACGGCGAGATGCACCGCTTCATCAGTCTGCACAGCGACCTGATGGTGTTCTACAACGGTCCGAAGTGTGGTGCTTCGGCTCCAGACCATCTTCATTTCCAGGCAGGAACCAACGGCATCCTTCCTCTTCAGACCAACTGGCAGCGCCTCTCCCGTAACCTGACCGACGTCATCTCTCTCAATGATGAGGAGAAAATCGCAGTGGTTCGTGACTTCCTCGTTCCCGCCTTCGTCATCATCTCGAAGAGTGCCGAGAGCGATGAAGCCCTCTTCCACCGTCTCTACAAGGCAATGCCTCAGCGTGGCGACGAAACCGAACCGATGATGAACATCATCTCCTGGCGCAAGGGCGAGGAATTCATCAGCGTGGTCATTCCGAGAGAAAAGCACCGTCCGGAAGCCTATTTTGCCGAAGGCTGCGCCCAGTTTGTAGTTTCGCCGGGAGCCCTGGACATGAGCGGACTCATCATCACCCCTCGTGAGGAAGATTTCCGCAAGCTGACCGAGGAGAAGGCACTCTCGCTGCTGCAGGAGTGTGGCGTTTCGGAAGACAAGATGAACGTCATCATAGCCAAACTGAAGGCATCTAAGGATGCCGAGGATGCAGCCGAAGCCTCTTCCACCTTATATAATAATGGTAAGCAGCCCGACGTAACGGTGGGCATCGTGAGTGCGCAGAAGATTCATTTCTCGCTCAACAAACCTTATCTTGCCAAGGGCGAAAAGGTGCTGGGCGAACAGGTGGTAGAATTCTCAGAGGGCGGTGTGCTCTGGAACGGCAATCAGTACAGCCAGCTCACCTTCCATCCGCAGAGTGCCGACGCCTCGTTTTCGCTGAGCGACGTAACCATCGGTGTCAACTTCCACTGGGAGCGCAAGGAAACCCAAACCTTCCTGGGCACGCTCCGCTTTGTGGTAGAATCGGATAAGATTGTGGCAATCAATGAGTTGCCTGTAGAAAAATATCTGGAGAGCGTCATCAGCAGTGAGATGAGTGCCACTTCGAGTCTCGAACTCCTGAAGGCGCACGCCGTCATCTCCCGTTCATGGCTCCTGGCACAGATGAAGAAGCGCCGAGAGGTGGCTGAGAGCGGCAACAACTTCTTCTCTTTCACCAAGAAAGAAGATACGCTCATCCGCTGGTACGACCGCGAAGACCACACCCTCTTTGATGTCTGTGCCGATGACCACTGCCAGCGCTACCAGGGCATCACCAAAGAAACTTCGCCTCATGTAGCCGAAGCCATCCGCCAGACCAAGGGACAGATTCTGATGGACGGCGAAGAAATCTGCGACGCAAGATTCTCGAAATGCTGCGGCGGAATAACCGAGGAATTCCAGTATTGCTGGGAGGACACGCCGAAGACTTATCTAACGGCGGTTCGCGACATCGCCCTGGGTGTGGAACATACACTGCCTAATCTGACCAAAGAGGAAGAGGCTGAGAAATGGATCCGCTTCAATCCGCCTGCTTTCTGCAACACGCAGGATAAGAAAATCCTCTCCGAGGTGCTCAACGACTATGATCAGGAAACCGTCAACTTCTACCGCTGGAAGGAAACGCTCAGCCAGGAGAAGTTGCAGCAGCTCATCGCCGACAAACTGAAGATGGACCTGGGTGCCATCCTCGACATGAAGGCGGTGGAGCGCGGAAAGAGTGGAAGAATCAGCAAGCTCCAGATTATCGGAACCGAGAAGACCTTTACCATCGGTAAGGAACTCGAAATCCGCCGTACGCTGAGCGACAGTCATCTGCTGAGTTCAGC
>CAVKEB010000091.1:0-2266 GCA_963655255.1 bacterium | reverse complement strand
CGTTCTTCATCCCCATGTAAACAACATCCTCAATGGTATTGATCTGCAGGTCGTCCGGATTGGAATAGCTGGTGTGGTTGATGGCGTTGTAGAGCTCCAGCGTCAGTTCTTTCCGTTCCTCTGAGCCAAAGAGGGCTTTGAAGAGCCGGTCCTTGTGAAAACGGTTAATGACAACCGGCTGAATTCTGTTTTGAGATTTTACTTCATTCTGCTGGTCAGGCTGACGGATGGTTGGTGATTCGGAAGATTGCTTCATGGATGCCTCCTGATAGGTGATAGAGAGATTGGATTATGTGTGCGGTCTGCGGATGACCAGAATCGTTTCTGATGTAAATGGCAGAGAACGGCGGAAGATGAATTGTAAGGAGAATTGTGTATTGGTGGTAGAAAGGAACTTGCAACAGGAAAAACGGGAAAAATGTCTGCTGGAATTGTACTGGATTAAATCTTAAGAAGAGACGTGTTGTAATAGAAAAAATCTGGATATCTTTAGAAAAGCTCCATCCTGTAGAGATCAACCCATGTCAACAGGTTATTCGGAAGCATGGATTGATCCTACGGCGCTTCTTATTTTATTTCGTACTTAACGTACATCTTTTTGCGGTAGGCAGGATCTGTAGAAACTCGTACAAGCGCATCCTGATTTTCTCCGGCTTGAATCATGGATGCGAGGAGAGAACCGAGCTTTTCCTCGCCCATATTCTCACCGATTGCAATTCCGCGCATTTCACCTGTTTTCTCGCCGATAGAGATTCCGCGTTTTTCACCCCTTGCCTCGGCTTCTTTCGCGATGGCCTGCATGACGACCTGTTCATCATATTCCGTTAACAGCATGTCGGTTACCTCTTATTTTATACCGTACTTGATGTACATTTTCTCCCGGTAGTCGGAGTCCATAGAAACTCTCGTTAGTTCATACGGGGTCGGAGGTTCTTCGGAATGTACCATGGCTGTAATCAGAGAACCGAGCTTTTCCTCACCCTTGGTTTCGCCTTTTTCTTCGGCTTCTTTCGCGATGGCCTGCATGACGGCCTGTTCATCATATTCCGTTAACAACATGTCGATCACTTCACCTTTCTGCGAATAAAGATACTTCTTGACTCTCCCGTCCGGAAGCGCCGCGAGCGCCTCCTCTGCGGCCTGGCTCGCGCTTACCTTGGAAATCCACTCCCGATAGGTACTGACGAAGAGAGAATACTCCTCCAATGGACGACACTCCTTCGGGAGCCTGTGCC
Organism: bacterium; assembly: GCA_963655255.1. Lineage (GTDB taxonomy): Bacteria > Bacillota > Clostridia > Lachnospirales > Lachnospiraceae > CAG-791. The sequence goes on along the minus strand of CAVKEB010000091.1, from coordinate 1,031 downwards.
CTGCGTTGATGTTATAAACATGGACCCTGGCTTCCAGATCGCCTTCCGGCCTCTCAAAGCAGTCAGACAGGCGAAGAACTGTGTCATCCATTTCCTGAATTCCATTATACAGCACAACCAGCCTGGGCGTGGGAACTTTCACCAGTGTGCTCAGGAACATCTGGGCCGCCTGATCCGTATCATGGATGTACTTCTCCAGGGCATGCGCCGCATAGAGGAAACAGCGAAGCGGCATGTTCGGATTCCAGGTGCTCTGCTGTTCATACATGTTCAAATCACTGGCCAGAAGGAACGAGACATCGTTCTTCATCCCCATGTAAACAACATCCTCAATGGTATTGATCTGCAGGTCGTCGGGATTGGAGTAGCTGGTGTGGTTGATGGCGTTGTAGAGCTCCAGCGTCAGGTCTTTCCGTTCCTCGGAGCCAAAGAGGGCTTTGAAGAGCCGGTCCTTGTGAAAACGATTGATGACGCCTGGCTGAATTCTGCTCTTGGAATTTTCTTCATTCTGCCGGTCAGGCTGACGAATGGATGGAGATACGGAAGATTGCTTCATGGATGCCTCCTGAGATGAGTGATAGAGATTGGATTGTATGCGCGGTTCGCGGACGGTCGAAATCGTTTCTGGTGTGAGCGTGATGCGAGTGACAGAGAGCAGTAGATGACTTGACAGATAAAAATGTGGATGCTGCCGATAGGAAAGAGGCTCGAAAAGATCTTTTGATGGGACAAACGGGAAATGTCTGCCCGGATAGAAGTGGGTTCGTGTATGAACCTGAGTGCAGTATAGCAGAAGAGTTCGAGATTGAGTATTGGCAGAGTTTCATGAATTCCAGAAGGAGAACTTTGTGGATAACGCATAAATCGCGGTTTGCCGAAACCTTGTCGCTGTCTTGCGAAGGAGGCAGTGTTCCGCGGCCCACTGCCTTCCTTCACAGACCGGCTCCTTTGATACGTAAGCCGAAGAAAGTCAGAAGGACGGGATGCGATTTCTGAGAGTGCAGCGGAAGTTCTTGGCGAAGATAAGCTTC
>CAVKEB010000090.1:0-2395 GCA_963655255.1 bacterium | reverse complement strand
CAGAGCGGTCTGTCTGACAAAGAATGGTGCGTATCCAACGGTATTGTTGTCAGCAGTTTCTATAATGCGGTCGTACGGCTTCGCAAAAAAGCCTGTCAGATCCCGGAACGTGAACAGAATGAGGAAGGAATCTACGATCTTACAGCATCCTCGTTTCCAGATGTTGTTCCGATTTCTGTCATTCCGGAAAACAAAACGTCCCATGCCGCTCCTGCCCTGCAGGACGCGGCTGCGCATTATGACAATTCACATATGGTTCAGATCACGGCCGGAAAGTTTTCTGTGCAGCTGCGCAATGGAACAGATCCGGCTCTTGTCGGACAGATCCTGTCCTTTCTGGTGAACCAGCCATGTTAGCGGATATTTCGAGAGCCAGCCATATCTACATTGTTTGCGGTTACACGGATATGCGCAAATCCATTGACGGTCTGTGTGCTGTCATTCAGGATCAACTGCAGATGAATCCGTCCGGAAGTTCATTGTTTCTGTTCTGCGGAAGGCGCTGTGACAGAATCAAAGCTCTTCTGAAAGAACCGGATGGATATGTTCTGATCTACAAACGTCTTACGGCACAGTACGGGAGATACCGCTGGCCGAGAAATGAATCTGAGGTCCGGAACCTCTCCTGGAAGGAGTTCGACTGGCTGATGTCGGGGCTTGATATCGACCAGCCAAAGGCAATACGCAGTAGCTGAATGCGCTTCGCCAAAAGCGATTATCTGTGCTCTGGCGATGCTGGAAAACGTTGATTTTCCAACGTTTTCTGATGATTCCTGTTCCTGTTTCCGGTATAATAAACATATCAGAAACAGGAGGAAAAACCGTTGCCGCAGGATGCTCTGGAGCTTCAGTTCCGTGAACTTCGCGATCAGATATTAAATGCAAACCGCGAGATCGAAGAACTGAAAAAGCAGCTGAATACCATTGCCAGAGAGAAGGAAGACCTTCTCAAAGAAAAGAACAATCTTCAGGAGCAGGTTGACTATCTGAAGAAGAAACTGTTTGGCACCTCCAGCGAAAAGCGTTCCGGAGAATTAGAAGGACAGCTCCGCTTTCTGATCAACGAGGCGGAGGTTCTTTGCGATATCGTAGAGTCCCTTCCTGCAGAAGAGGAGTCGGAAGAAGATCTTATCTGTGACACATCGGAAACCAATCCATCGAAACCCAGACAGAAAAGAAAAACTCTTGAAGAAACTCTGGAGGGAAAACCGTTCACCAAAAGATACGTTGATCTCCCGGAGGACAAGAAGGTGTGCCCGGAATGCGGAACGCCGTACAAAAGGATTGGTGAAGAGTATCTGCGTACGGAATATGACATCATTCCTCCCAGAATCAAGGTCATCAAGTGGTACAGCATCACTTACCAATGTCCGAAATGCTCCGGCAACGGAATTGTTCCGGAACTGATCAGGAGCCGCGACGGACAGTACCACATGCTTCACGGAATGGCGTCTGCTTCTACGGTTGCATGGGCAGCTTACCAGAAGTTCTGTCAGGGGGTACCGCTGTACCGGCAGGAAAAGGATTGGGAGCAGATGGGGGCTCCTGTTGGAAGAGCGACCTTGTCAAACTGGCTGATTAAAAATGCCCGGGAGTTCTTTACTCCTATGTTTGATTACTTCCACAGACAACTCCTGAAGCGCAGCTTTGTCATGGCGGACGAAACCCCTTTACAGGTTTTGAATGAGAAGGATAAAAAGCCACAGTCCAGGTCTTACATGTGGGTGTTCCGCAGCGGTGAAGATGAGGGACCGCCGATTGTGCTGTACCGGTACTATAAAACGAGGGCCGGTGCGAATGCAAAGGAGTTTCTGAACGGCTTCAACGGCTATCTTATGACAGACGGCTATACCGGTTACAATGTCGTGCCGGATGTAACAAGGACAGCCTGCTGGGCCCATGTCAGACGCTACCTTGTGGAAGCCATTCCCAGGGGAAAGGAATACGATTATTCTGTTCCGGCAGTTCAGGGAACCGCCTATGTCAACAAACTCTTTATGATAGAGCGTGACATTCGTTCCGGTCATCTGACAGCGGATGAGATCAAAGAAAAACGCCTTCAGAAGGAAAAGCCTGTTCTGGAGGGTCTTTGGTCGTGGCTTGAGAAACAGAATCCGGAGAAGGGAACACGTTTTGACAAAGCGGTGACCTATATCCGCAACAGACGGGACCATCTGGAGAACTATCTTCTGGATGGACGCTGCAGTTTTTCGAACAATGCCAGTGAGCGAGCTGTAAAGCAGGTGGTTATTGGCCGGAAAAACTGGCTGTTTGCGGTCGTTCCATCCGGAGCGGAGGCGAGTGCACTGATCTACACAATGGTAGAAATGGCACGGGCGAATGGAGTGAACGTCTACCAGTACCTTACCTACCTTCTGGAAAAATGTCCGACCAG
>CAVKEB010000089.1:0-2440 GCA_963655255.1 bacterium | reverse complement strand
GCCATTGACGATCAAAAATCCTTTCCCCGGGGCACGTATGCCACACACCAGGGCGGACTCTGGCGGGCGTATGAAAAAACGCACGGGATGCGGGGATGGGAATGCCTGGTTGACGGGGTGGCGGATATTGACGTCAGCATGATTGGTGAACGGTCGTTCTCTGTGGTGATCCGGCAGAGCAGTGGTCAGTGTACGGAAAAAACATTTTCCCTGCCGGTGATGCTCTACCGCGGTGTGTTCAGAGCCGGTGAAATCTACCACCCCGGCGATACAGTGACGTGGGGCGGCTCGTTGTGGCACTGCAACAGCATGACCGGCGATAAGCCCGGAGACATTCATTCATCCGGCTGGACTCTGGCTGCAAAACGTGGGCGGGATGCAGGAGGCGGAAAATGACGGCATTACTGACACTGGAAGAAATCAAGGCACATTTGCGTGTTGACCATGACGCGGATGATGACATGCTGATGGACAAGGTTCGTCAGGCTACAGCTGTGCTGCTGGCCTACATTCAGGGCAGCCGGGATAGGGTGATCCGTGAGGACGGTGAACTGATCCCGGGCGAGGCATTAACCCGGATGAAGGGGGCTGCCATGCGCCTGACCGGGATGTTGTACCGGAATCCGGATCTTGCTGAGCGGGAAGACCTCGTGCAGGGGGAACTGCCGTTTTCTGTGTCCGTGCTGATTTACGATTTGCGTTGTCCGACGGTGTTATGAGGAGGGGGAATGGCAATATCTGCAGGTCGTCTGACACAGATGATAAGTGTTCTGAACCCGGTGTTAACCCGTAATGCTGCCGGAGAAATGACGGAAGAATGGGTGTCATGCGGGAAAATTCATGCGGATATCCGGGGCAGGAGCAGCCGGGAGCGGATGCAGTCCGGTGCGGAAATGGCGCAGGCGGAAATCCGCATCTGGGTGCGCGGTCAGTCCGGTCGGGAAATCACGGCGGCGTCACGACTTCATGTGCTGAGTGGTCCCTGGCGTGACTGTATCCTGAATGTTGTCGGGGTGCCCGTGCCGGATGCGACCGGCGGGCGCCTGGAAATTCTCTGTCGGCTGGGAGGGGAAAAATGATCGAAACCCTGCTGGATTTTTCGGGACTTGAAGAAATAAGCCGTGATTTGCAGCTTCTGAGTGGTGCAGAAAACAACCGGGTACTGCGTGAGGCAACCCGCGCGGGGGCGAATGAACTGAAAGAAGAAGTGGTGTCACGGGCACCGGTGCGCAGGGGAAAACTGCGCCGCAATGTGGTGGTCCTTTCCCGGCGCTCCCGCGATGGCGGGATGGAATCCGGTGTCCATATCCGTGGTGTTAATCCGGATACCGGTAACAGCGATAACACCATGAAGGCGGATAACCCGCGCAATGCTTTCTACTGGCGGTTTGTGGAAATGGGGACCGTGAATATGCCACCGCACCCGTTTGTGCGCCCGGCGTTTGATGTGCGCAGTGAACAGGCAGCTCAGGTGGCGATTGCGCGGATGAACCGGGCCATTGATGAGGTACTGAGACGATGACGGAGGCGGATTTGTATCCTCATCTGGCGCATCTTGCCGGCGGGCAGGTGTACCCGTATGTGGTCCCCCTGCTGGATGGCAGGCCGTCGGTGGCGCTTCCGTGGGTGGTTTTCAGCCTGATTTCATCGGTGTCAGCGGACGTGATGGGCGGGCAGGCGGAGTCCTCAGTGTCGGTGCAGATAGACGTTTATGCCGGGACTGTGACGCAGGCGCGTCAGATACGTCAGGACGCCCGTGAAGCCATAATGCTGCTGGCCCCGGGGTCCGTCAGTGAAATGCAGGACTATATTCCGGAAAACCGCTGTTACCGTGCAACCCTGGAGTTTCAGGTCACGGTGTGACTTTTTCTTTTTTTCTACAAAACCCATACCCCGCCGCGTGCGGGTTTTTTATTATCAGGAGGCAGAATGTCTGCTTTGTATGAACGCTCACAGCTGACGCAGGTGATGATTTCATCTGCCCCGGCGACTGCTGAAACTATGGATAAGGCGGAATATCTGCGCCTGGACTGCACCATCAAGGAAGTCCAGTTCACCGCCGGTCAGAAACAGGATATTGATGTGACCACGCTCTGCTCCACAGAGCAGGAGAACATCAACGGTCTGGGGGCGTCGTCCGAGATTTCCATGTCGGGTAATTTTTATCTGAATCAGGCCCAGAACGCCCTGCGTGATGCCTATGACAATGACACGGTGTATGCGTTTAAGGTGCAGTTTCCGTCCGGTAAGGGCTTTAAGTTCCTGGCGGAAGTGCGTCAGCACACCTGGTCATCCGGTACCAACGGCGTGGTGGCAGCAACGTTTTCACTGCGTCTGAAAGGCAAACCGGTGTCCTTTGTGGTACCGCTGGCGTTTGTGAAAAATCTGGATAAAACACTTACCGTGAATACCGGTGCGCTGCTGACAATGTCAGTCAGTG
>CAVKEB010000088.1:0-2935 GCA_963655255.1 bacterium | reverse complement strand
CCGCTTTCTCTATGACATTTCCGGCGATGAAACGGTCTTTGATTTCGTAACCGGTTACGAGCGGGTTGTAGAAGATGCGTCCTTTGAGGGCGTCAAGCAATCCCTCCTCCGTACTGTCGGTTATCTCCCGCATATAGTCGAGATTGACCGTGCCGAACTTGTTGAGCGATGCGGAGAGTGCCTCTTCGGGAGAGCTTACGTTGGCATGGCTCTCTACCGAGAAGGAAACGGGACGCTCGAAAATGTCCGCCTTGACGAACCTGCCGTCCTCCGCACGTTCCAGCGAAAGGATGTCGCGTCCTCCTGCATCCATCACCACCAGTTTCACGTTCTGCTTGGCGTTGAGGTTGCCGTAGCGCATGACAAACTCGTCATAGCAGGTGTTCAGATGCTCACGCCACTGCGGGTTTTCCTCGCGCCTGTTCGATTCATAACGGTACAGACGCTCGTATGCGTCACGGAGCGACACATACAGCAACGCCTTCTCTTTCTGATAGCCTGTCAGTCCAAGCGGCTGGAATGTCGCGCCGTAAGGCGTGATGTCTTTCAGATAACCGATGTTACGACGCCCACTGTCAGCCACTAACGAGCCTTCACGCAAGTGCATTTCCGGCGTGCGGTGGTAGGGACGCGGCGACAGGTCGGGAGCTTCCTCTTTCGGTTTTTCCGCTTCCATTTCGGGAAAAAGGGAGGTTGCAGCCGCTTCCGTTGCGGGAGCGACAGGAATGGCGGCAACTTCCGGCTGTGTTTCGGGTTGCCGTGTTTCCTGCTCCGGCGCGGCTTTCACGTCCGGGACATGCTGCCGTTTCTCCTGATGCTGTGCCGCCAGCCTGCGAAGTTCCTTGCGTCGCTCCGGCGTGAGGTCCATCATCATTTCATAGAAGCCGTTGATGGGCGGATTGGTGTCCCAATCCAAAGTAGCGTAAATATCATCCGGATCGGCTTTGGCTGCGACACTCACCGGCTTTGTTTCATGGCTGTCCCTGCTTTCCGTCGGCGGTGCGGCAGACGGCTGTGGCGGTGCGGTCGTAACCTTCGGCGTAACCTGCGCCTGCGGTTTGGGAGGCATGCGCCTTGCCGGGCTTTCCTTTTTCGCCGTCTTTTTCTTCTTGGCGGGTGCTTCCTGCTTGCGTACTTCCTCCGTCATGCCCCAGAGGTCGAGCAGGGAGAGCTGCACGCCCTCCGAATAATCGGGGCGGCGCGGCTCTATCTCCGACTTTTCTTCCTCCGGCTGCGGTGTTGCCGCTTCGGGCTTCACTGCCATTTCATGACGTGGCTGTATCTCAGGAGTGACAACCGGTGTGGAAATGGTTTCTGTCACCGTGCTTTTCCCCTGTGCCGGATGCAGGCTGTGCATTTCATACAGCTTTTTGTCCAACTTATACAGCTCAATATCCATATGTTCCCGCAAATCCTCCGCCATTTGCTCGATGCCGTCCCGGTGCATGACTTTATAGGCTGGTTTCCCGTAAGGGTCTGTGCCGCTTATCAGATCCGAGTGGGGAATCATGCCGATGCTGCCGACATACCCGTTCTGGAAACTACCTATCGGTGTCTTTTCCGTCTGCACGAACAACTCTTCATAATCGTACAGCTCCCGTTTCTTGCCGCTGTTCTTTTGCAGGATAATCAGGTCGCTACCCACTTCCGTACCCGCGTTGTCCGTGAAGAGGTTGTTCGGCAGGCGTGCGACTCCCACCAGATTGGCATTACGCATCATATACTCGCGTATGGGCGCGTTGGACGGTGCGTCCAGTACCCCTTGAGAGGTGATGAACGCCACGATGCCGCCCTCACGCACCGCGTCAAGGCTTTTCAGGAAGAAGTAGTTGTGTATTGCCTTCGGTGCGGAACGCCTTGCCGGGTCTTGGCTGCCCGTGAACTCCGGGTCGAACACAGCCACGTCGCCGAACGGGATGTTCGAGATAGCAAGGTCGAAATAGTCCGTGAATGGCTTCTCTATCTTCTCGAATCCCTGCACCCTTACCTTTTGGTCTGGATGCAGGTATCCCAATATTTTGCCCGTCATCAGGTCTTTCTCGAAAGCCATGATATCCGCGTCCGGCTTGTTTTCCAGCACGGCATCCACGAATGCGCCCACGCCCGCCGACGGCTCCAATACGCGATCGGGACGTATGCCGTGTTCATGCAGTACATCCGCGATAGTGCCGGTTATCTCCGGCGGGGTGTAGAAAGCGGTCAGCACGGACTGCTTCATGGCATCCACGTACCGCTTGTACTCCGTATCGTCCTTGCTGTTTTCACGCACCAGCCTGTGCAGCTCCACCGTAGGGGCAAACAGTTCGAGGTCCGATTTCGCCCAATGCACGGCATCCGTCAGTTCCTTTGCCGGGTTCAGTATGCACTTCAATCCGCCGAAACCGCAATACTTCCGAAGTATGGCTTGTTCCTCGGCGGTTGCCGTCCTCCGTTCCCTGTCAAGGATGAATGCCGTCCGTATCGCCTCGATGTTGTCCCGCAGCCGTTGTTTGCGGTTAAACGCCATACTCGTCGATATAAAGGACGGCGGCTCCCGTCAGCTCCGTGTAGAGCAGGTCGTATTCGGGCGACAGGGCGAAGTTGTCGTCCGAAAGGTCATAGGCGGAGAATACATTACCGACAGGCGGCAGCAGCTTTCGGATGAAGGCTTCGCGTTTCTTTTCCGGCACTTCGTTGGCAAACTCGTTTTCCACGACTTCGCGGAGGATGGCGTACTTGGAATAGCGAAGCCCCCGCAGGAGCGTGTCCATCGCCAACTCCTGCGCCCCTTCGGGCGGATAGCCTTCGAGCCGCACACGCTCATACGTTTCGGCGGCACGGTCGGCACGCTCCCGGATGAAGGCATCATCGGAAGCCTGTTCAAACCTGTTCGTGCGGAGGTAGTCCAGCAGGTACAGACCGTAATAGGAAAAGTCGGTCTGACCCTCGTTTTTCT
>CAVKEB010000087.1:0-3121 GCA_963655255.1 bacterium | reverse complement strand
GTGCCGCTTGGCGGCACTCTAAGCAGGAGAAGATGTCATCAGACATCTTCGAGTGTAGCGGTTTTGCCGAATGCGGCAGCCGGTGCGTCAGCACCGATGCTGCTGTTTGAAAGTGACGTATCGACGTCACTTTCAGACTTATACCTTTCTTAATAGCCGCTCAGCACATTTCGAATTTTCTGACAAAAAGCCCGCTGGTGCTGAACGATTACAAAAATATTCCTGCACCTTCCCGTCAGCCGGAAAAGTGCAGGACCAAAAGCCGGCTCTCTCCCGGGCCGTCTGTCACGGTTTCCGGGAGAGACCGGCATTTTTCAGATTCGTTACTGCTCGTCCTTCGGAGCGTCCTTGATGGAGAAGGAAACTCTTCCGAGCTTGTCCTTGCCAAGGCAGATGACGCGGACCTTGTCGCCGAGCGTCAGAACATCCTCGACGTGCTCAATGCGGCGGGGTGCGATCTTGGAAATATGCACCATGCCTTCCTTGCCGGGAGCGAACTCGAGGAATGCACCGAACTCCTTGATGGAAACGACGACGCCCTCCAGAACCTGGCCCTCATAGAAGTCCGTGGTGATGATGCTGATCATTCTCTTCGCATCTGCCATGCCCTGTGCTTCCGTGCCACAGATGGAAACTCTTCCGTCATCATCGATGTCGATCTGGCAGCCCGTTCTCTTGATGATCTCGTTGATGGTCTTACCGCGCTGGCCGACCACGTCGCCGATTCTCTCCGGATCGATCTGAATCATGTCGATCTTCGGTGCATACTTGCCAACCTCCGGACGAGGCTCTGCGATGGCCTGGCTCATGACGCCGTTCATGATGAACTCACGGGCCTCCTTGCAGCGTGCGATCGCGCCCTCTACGATGGCCCGGGTCAGACCGTGGATCTTGATATCCATCTGGATGGCCGTGATGCCGTCGTGTGTACCGGTTACCTTGAAGTCCATATCGCCGAAGAAGTCCTCAAGTCCCTGAATATCGGTCAGAAGAACGAAATCGTCATCGGTCTCGCCGGTCACCAGTCCGCAGGAAATGCCTGCAACCTGCTTCTTGATCGGAACGCCTGCATCCATCAGCGCCATGCAGGATGCGCAGGTGCTCGCCATGGATGTGGAGCCGTTGGACTCCATGGTCTCCGATACGCAGCGAATCGCGTACGGGAACTCCTCTACGGAAGGAAGTACCGGAAGCAGAGCTCTCTCCGCCAGTGCACCATGACCGATCTCACGGCGTCCTGGGCCTCTCGAAACCTTCGTCTCGCCGACGGAGTATGCCGGGAAGTTGTACTGATGCACATATCTCTTCTCGGTTACATTCGGATCCAGTCCCTCTACGCGCTGTGCGTCCGACAGGGGAGCCAGCGTGCAGACATCGACGATCTGGGTCTGTCCTCTTGTGAACATGGCGGAGCCGTGTACTCTCGGAATCAGGCCGACCTCTGCGTGAAGCGGACGGATCTGATTCAGCTGACGTCCGTCCGGACGCTTGTGATCCTTCAGGATCATCTTGCGGACGGTCTTCTTCTCATACTGATAAACCGCATCGCCGAGCTGCGCAAGATAAGCCTCGTTGTCCGCGAAGGCTTCCTTCAGTCTCTCGGTGATCTCTGCAACAGCCTTCTCGCGGGTCTGCTTGTCATCCGTGAAGACAGCCGTCTCCATCTCTTCCGGAGGAACGATCTTCTTGATATCCTCGAACATCTGCTCCGGAACCGCAACGGAAACATACTCCTGCTTCGGCTTGCCGACTTCCTTCTGGATCGCGCTGTAGAAGGCGATCAGCTCCTGGTTGACTGCATCCGCCTGATAAATGTAGCGGATCATGTCCTCCTCCGGGATCTCATTGGCGCCGGCCTCGATCATGATGACCTTCTCTGCCGTGGAGGCAACCGTCAAACGAAGATCGCCCTCATCCCAATCCTTCTGACCCGGGTTCACAATCACCTTGCCGTCCACGAGGCCGAGCTGCGTCGTTGCGCAGGGACCTGCAAACGGGATGTCGGAAATCGTGGTGGCAAGAGGAGCACCCATCATGGCAACCAGCTCCGGACGGCAGTCCGGATCCACGCTCATGACCATGCACTCCAGCGTTACGTCATTGCGCATGTCCTTCGGGAACAGCGGACGCATCGGACGGTCAATGACACGGCTCGTCAGAACCGCATTGTCGCTCGCCTTGCCTTCTCTTTTCTTGAAGCCGCCCGGGATCTTGCCGATCGCATAGAACTTCTCGCTGTACTCAACGGACAGCGGGAAGAAATCCACACCGTCACGCGGCGCTGCGGATTCCGTTGCGGTGCACAGAACGGTCGTATCGCCGTAGTGCATGAACGCGCAGCCGTTGGCCTGCTTGCCGACTCTTCCGATATCCACGGAAAGAGTGCGTCCCGCCAACTCCATGGAATATGTGGTGTAACCTTCCTTCTTCTCTACCTTGTACTCTGCCATTTCTTTTCTCTTCCTTCCCGAGGGTCCTTCGTCCTCAGATCTTATATATGCATTGAAACTGCTCATCCGCATTTCGGCGTCCGGAAAAAGAGGAAACCGCCGCAGGTGAACAATGAGCAAGAAGGCGACGTCGGACCGGCAAAAACAACCGGCCCGCGCCGCCTTCCCATTTCTCAGATAGGATTACTTTCTGATGCCGAGCTTCTCGATCAGGGCACGATACTTCTCAAGGTCTGTCTTCTTGAGGTAGTCAAGAAGTCCTCTTCTCTGACCAACCATCTTCAGAAGGCCTCTGTTGGAATGATAGTCCTTCGGGTTCTTCTTCATGTGCTCGGTGAGCTCAGTGATTCTTGCGGTAAGGATTGCGATCTGTACCTCCGGTGATCCGGTGTCGCCTTCCATACGGCCGTACTCTTTGATGATTTCTGCTTTCTTTTCCTTTGCGATCATAGTCTCCTCTTTCCGCCTGACAGGTCAGGTCTTGATTCTCCTGTTACTAAGGAATGGCTGTCACCAGATACCGTGACCGGAGCGCCGGTTCCTGAGCGCAGGAAATGTACATAACATTGGTACAATACCATATCATTCTGTACAATTCAAGCAATGTTTTCTATATGGCAGCGTAAGTTTACTGTAGGAATCAAGTGGGTAGAGGTACCCATGACGTGAAG
>CAVKEB010000086.1:0-3265 GCA_963655255.1 bacterium | reverse complement strand
GGCGGCACTCTAAGCAGGAGAAGATGTCATCAGACATCTTCGAGTGCAGCGGTTTCTCCGATGTAATCCTATATGTGCATCATGGCCGACTTTTCCCGGTTTGTCTACCATATTTTTCCGCTTTCTTTCCCCCTTACTATCGCACAACAGCTTATAAAATGTTAGAATCATTGCGTTTTCTTTTCAGCATTTATGATTCTTACCGATACGATATCTGCAATGATTTTCCCGGATTTTCTTCCGGAATCCGCAGGAGAATTTGTCAGGAGGTTTTCGATGTATCTTTCTTTTCTTTCCGAAACCGGTCATTCTGTCTGCCGCAGGTTCCTCACCGCGGCTGCGGCACTCGGCACGGCGCTTTTTCTCGCCACCGCTCCCATGCCCGGCAGGGCTTCCCTGTCCGTCCGGGCCGCAGAGTCCGTGTATCCCTCCACGAATGCAACGAAGCTGATCTCCGATCAGACGGCGGAGAGCACCTTCGCCATCCTGGTCAACGCCAAGACCGGCAAGGTTGTCGCCCAGAAAAACGGCGACGCCTACATGTATCCCGCCTCCATGACCAAGGTCATGACGCTTCTGGTTGCTTCGGAGCATGTGAAGAACCTGACGGACACCGTCACCATCACGCAGGACATTCTCGACTACTGTGCCGAACATGACTGCAGCACCGTCGGTTTCGCCGCAGGGGAGCGGGTGACGGTCATGGATCTTCTCTGGGGAACAATTCTTCCTTCCGGTGCCGATGCCGCCATGGCGCTCGGCCGCTACGTGGCAGGAACGGACGATGCCTTCGTGCAGCTCATGAACGCCAAGGCAGCGGAGCTCGGCCTCCAGAATACGCATTTTACCAACTGCATCGGTCTCTTTGACATGGGCCACTATACGACCTGCAACGACATGGCCGTCATCATGAATGCCGCTGCCTCCAGCCAGACCGCCATGACCGTCCTTGTCACGCCGCAGTACACAACGGTGCCCACCTCGGTGCACCCTTCCGGAATCACGGTGAAAAACCTGTTCCTCTCCCGGATCGCCCCGCTGGATAAGCCCGGCATCGTCCTCGGCGCCAAGACCGGCTACGTCAATCAGTCCCGCTACTGCGCGGTCAGCTATTTTCTGTCACCGAAAGGAGTTCCTTACATCTGTGTCACCGGAATGGCTTCCTCTTCCATGAACGCGGTGCACGATCACCAGAAGATTTACTCCGCCTATGTCAAATAAATAAACTCCGGTACAGCCCCTGCTGCCTGCGTCTTTGATTCTGCGGCTTCATATTGAAACACGGCCTGCTGCCCACGCCTTACGTGGGAGCGGCCGTGTTTTTTTCGGAAATCTGCAGAAATTTTTCAGGCGAGGCAGTCGTTGACCGCCATTTCTTCATACTGCCTTGTATACAGCTCATGATAATAGCCACGCTGCTGCATCAGGCTCGTGTGGGTTCCTCTCTCGATGATTTTTCCGTCCTTTACGACCAGAATCACGTCGGCATCCACAATCGTGGACAGACGGTGTGCAATGACGAAGGAAGTCCTTCCCCGTATGACCGTCTGAATGGCATCCTGGATCAGCTTCTCCGTCAGCGTATCAATCGAAGCGGTTGCTTCATCCAGAACCAGAATCTTCGGATCCGCCAGAATCGCCCTCGCGAAGGAGAGAAGCTGCTTCTCTCCGGTGGACAGAAGATCGCCGCCCTCTCCCACCTCGGAATCCAGGCCTTTGTCCATCTTCTCCACAACGAAATCCGCATGCACCAGCTCCAGTGCCCGCATGATTTCCTCATCCGACGCGTCCGGCTTTCCGTAGCGCAGATTGTCCCGCACGGTCCCGGAGAACAGATGCGGTGTCTGCAGCACATAGCCGATGTTGCTGTGAAGCCAGAGCTGGGAGCGGTCTCTTGCGTCTCTCCCGTCGATCAGGACCTCGCCCGTCGTCGGTTCGAAAAACCGGCACACGAGATTCACAAGCGTTGATTTGCCCGCGCCGGTCTCGCCCACGATCGCAACATTCGTGCCCTTCGGAACCTTCAGATTGAAATGCTCCAGAACGAATTCCTCTCCGTCCGGGTAGCGGAAGGACACATCGCGGAATTCGATATCTCCCTCCAGAGGTTCCCAGTTTTCTTTTTTCGGGTGGAAGGTGTCCCCATACCACTCCGTAACCTCAGGGCGGTCCGCCACATCCGACTCCGTATGAAGAAGCCGCGTCAGCCGCTCAATATTCACCTGAATGGCGATAAAGGCCGACAGGGTCTGCACAATGTTCTGGATCGGATCCATCATGTTCAGCGCATAGGAGAAAAACACCGACAGCGTTCCGATCTGAATCACTCCGTCCATCGTGATCCTTCCGCCCTTCCACAGAACAAGAGCGAGCGCGAGCGAACTCATGAAGGTGACAAGCGACATGAAGAGCGCGGAATAGTGCGTTGCCTTCACCGATGTGGTCCGCATGGCTTCCGTATCCTTCTCGAAATCCTTCCGGATCTTCCTCTCGATCACCAGCGTCTTGATGGACCTCGCCCCGGTAATTCCTTCATTGAAATTGCCCGTGATCATGGAATTGATTTCGCGGATCCTCCGGTTGAGCTTTACCAGGCGCTTCTGAAAAAAGGCAATGAGGAGCACCGCCACCGGGACCAGAACAAGGACATACAGGGCAAGTCTTGCATTTACCGCGAGCATGACGGCGAACACACACACGATGTAGGAGCCGTTCCAGATCATATCCATCATTCTCCAGGCGACCAGTTCTCCGATTTTGCCGGTGTCGCTCATGACCCGCGCGTGAATATATCCGACATTGTTCTGATTAAAATAGGAGAACGACAGCGTCTGCAGATGATTGAACGAAGCATTACGCAGATCTCGGTCCACCGACATCTCCACCTTGCCGCACTGATAGGTGCTGATGAAGTTGTCCAGAACCTGCAGAATCAGAATAACGGCATACGCCGCCACGAACAAAGGGAGCCCCTCAAGAGTCTTTCCGGCCACAAAATGATTCAGCGCGTAGCTGTTGAACAGCGGATAAACCGAATCCGCCAGAGAGCTCAGAATTCCCAGAATGATATTGAAAATCAGAATCCGGCGATACGGACGGATAAAGGGCCACAGCCGCGGAATCCCGAAAAAAGGGAGCGAAATGTTCTTGTTGTTTTCTGTTTCCATATTTTTCTACCCCGCTGAGGCAAAATCCGCGATACCAGAGAGAATTTCGCGAAGGCGAATTCTCTCTGTATACAGAGTGCCGCCAAGCGGCACTCTAA
>CAVKEB010000085.1:0-3491 GCA_963655255.1 bacterium | reverse complement strand
TTCGCAAATCCTCGATGAAATCGACATGTGCTGAACAGAATACATATAGTATAATAAAACCAGTTTCTCGAACGGAAATCTGCGGGGTAACGCAGGAGGAATCGGACTGCGCAAGGGAACCGCGGAACGCAGGATGCACAGAATGAGGAGGATGCGATATGCTCAGAATCGGTATGCTTACCAGCGGAGGAGACTGCCAGGCACTGAATGCTGCCATGCGCGGTGTCGTAAAGGTCATTCAGAATAACTGCAGGGAACCGTATGAAATCTACGGATTTGAGGATGGCTACAAGGGACTGATCTACGGTCACTTCCATATGCTGACCGGCGCGGATTTCTCCGGCATTCTGACAAGGGGCGGGACCATCCTCGGAACGAGCCGCGTTCCGTTCAAGACCATCCATGAGCCGGACGAGAACGGACTGGACAAGGTCGCGGCAATGAAGCAGACCTACTACAAGCTCCAGCTGAACTGCCTGGTGATGCTGGGCGGAAACGGCTCCACCAAGACGGCAAACCTTCTCTCCCAGGAGGGACTGAACGTGATCACCCTCCCGAAGACGATTGACAATGACCTGTGGGGCACAGATATGACCTTCGGCTTCCAGAGCGCGGTGGACATTGCAACCAAGGCCATCGATCAGATTCATACGACGGCATCCTCGCACGGACGTGTGTTCATTGTGGAAATCATGGGACATAAGGTCGGCTGGCTTCCGCTGAATGCCGGTATGGCAGGCGGCGCGGACATCATTCTTCTCCCGGAGATTCCGTTCGACATTGACAAGGTAGTGGACAAGATTGAGGAGCGCGACGCGCACGGCAGCCGCTTCACCATCATCGTGGTGGCGGAAGGGGCAATCTCCAAGGAAGATGCCAAGCTCTCCAAGAAAGAGTATAAGAAGAAACTCGAGAACTACAAATATCCGTCGGTCTCCTATGAGATTGCGGACATGATCTCGAAGAAGACAGGACGGGAGGTTCGGGTGACGGTACCCGGGCATGTGCAGAGAGGCGGAGAGCCCTGCCCGTATGACCGCGTATTTGCGAGCCGTCTCGGCGCGGAGGCAGGGCGTCTGATCCTGAAGGGCGAATACGGCTGCATGGTCGGCTACAAGAACCGTGAGATGGTGAAGGTCCCTCTTGCAGAGGTGGCTGGCAAGCTCAAGACTCTGGATCCGAAGTCGGACATCATCCGCGAGGCGAAGCTTCTCGGCATCTGCTTCGGCGATTGAGTTTCGGAAGAACCCGCATGGCAGAACAGGATGAGCCGTGAGAGCGCGGGAAGCGCAGAAGACACGGAACAGACAGAACAAATAAGGATAACAGCATGACGGATACACACTATCTGGCACTGTATCGCAAATACCGGCCGCAGACATTCGAGGATGTCTGCGGTCGTGATGCGATCGTCAGAACTCTGAAAAATCAAATCAACTCCGGGCGGATCGGCCACAGCTATCTGTTCTGCGGAACCCGCGGAACCGGTAAAACAACGATCGCCAAGATTTTCGCCAAGGCGGTGAACTGCGAGCATCCGGTGGACGGAAACCCGTGCGGCGAGTGTGCGACCTGCCGCGCGATTGCGGAGAATGCGGACCTGAATGTCGTGGAAATGGACGCGGCCAGCAACAACGGCGTGGATGACATCCGCGGCATCATTGAGCAGGTTTCCTATTCTCCGACGCAGGGAAAATACCGCGTGTTCATTATCGACGAGGTGCACATGCTCTCGACGCCTGCCTTCAACGCTCTTCTGAAGACGCTGGAAGAGCCTCCGGCCTATGCGATTTTCATTCTCTGCACAACGGAACCGAACAAGCTTCCGGTGACGATTCTGTCCAGGTGCCAGAGATATGACTTCGGCAGGATGCCGGTGGCCACCATTGCGGCAAGGCTCCGGGCCGTCTGCGAGCGGGAGAACATTCCGATTGAGGAAGAGGCCCTTCACTTCATTGCCTCCGCCGCCGACGGATCCATGCGCGACGGCCTGTCGATTCTGGATCAGTGCAATGCGTTCAATTACGGAAACGGAGAGCTGACGTATGAGAGGACGCTGGAGATTCTGGGAGCGGTGGACGCAAGAGTGTTCAGCGATCTCTACCGGTGTGTCCACAAAAAGGACGCGAAGGGAGCCCTGGAGATCTTGAACCGATGCCTCGAGCAGGGACGCGAACTGATGCAGTTTATCACGGACTATATCGGATATCTTCGCAATGTCATGCTGCTGAAGGCCTCGGAAGAGACGGCAAAAGAACTGGATGTCTCCGCAGATCATCTGCAGAGAATGCTGGAGGATGCCAGAGCTTCCGAGCTGAATGAAATCGTTCGGTACATCAATGTCTTTTCGGGGTTGACGGAGCAGATCCGGTACTCGGCGAACCGGAGAGTCCTGGCGGAGGCCGCGGTGATCCGTCTCTGCGAGCCCTCCATGGATGTAAGCCGCGATCTTCAGACGAAGGTGCTGACGCTGGAGGAGAGGATCCGGTCGCTGGAGGATCTTCTGGCATCGAGGGCGGAATTCGCAGCAGCTCCTTCACAGGGAGGATCCGGAGGAAGCGCTGCGCAGCAGGCAGGGGCCGGAACGCAGGGATCCCCGGAGGAAGCAGGAACGGAGAGGCCTCCTGCAAAAGAGCCGGGAAGAAGCCCTGCCCGCGCCCGGCTTCCGGTGGCAATTCCGGAGGAGCTTCGCGCCCTTGCGCAGAAATGGGATCAGCTGATTGCGTCCATTCCGCCGGAGGAGCATTTTATGAAGATCTGCCTGCAGAAGGCGCATCCGACGCTGACGGAGGACGGGAATCTTCTCGTAGTGTTCGAGGGATTCCTTGAGGCCGATTATTTTATGGGAAAAGAGAGCACGGAGAATGCAAAATTTTTCGCGGACTTTCTGGCGGCGCGCACCGGACGTCAGGTTCCCGTGAGGTACAAATTTCTTGACAAGGGTCGGAAATTCTCGGACAATTATGAAGATCTTCGCAATGCGGTGAATACCGCGGCCATTCATATGGAAATTGAAGAGGATGACGAGTAAACTCTCCGGAACAGAATGGAACCGGAAGAGAAATGGACGGAATCACAAAGCGGAAAGGAACGAGTGACAATGAGCAGAAGAGGCGGTTTTCCGGGCGGAATGGGAATGCCCGGCAATATGAATAATCTCCTGAAGCAGGCGCAGAGAATGCAGAACCAGATGCAGGAGAACAAGAAGGCACTGGACGAGAAAGAGTTCACTGCGGCAGCAGGCGGCGGAGCTGTTTCCGTGACGATCATGGGAACGAAGGCGGTCAAGAGCCTGACGATTGATAAGGATGCCGTGGATCCGGAAGATGTGGAGACACTTCAGGATATGATCGTAGCGGCTCTGAATGAAGCAATGAAGCAGGTCGATGACGAGAGCGAGAAGCTCTTCGGCGGAATGACCGGCGGTATGGGTCTTTGATTTGAATTTATACAGCGGACATATCAATCATCTGATTGATGAACTGGCGGCG
>CAVKEB010000084.1:0-3621 GCA_963655255.1 bacterium | reverse complement strand
GTTTCCACTTACTTCATTCTCCCCAGCATAGCTGGGGGATTAGACCTTTCATTCAGCAGGGAAATCCGGGATGTACTGAATCGTTACCTCTTTTATAAAATAATTCTAATTCCGAAAACTCTTGTCTTATTTCCGCGGCGCAGGGCCCCTGCCTTCCCGCATCACCTTTTCATAGATCAAAGGCTCCCGGCAGGCAATGACCTTTCCGGAGAGCGCAGCGAAGTCGCCCGAAAGCTCCGGAAACTCCACCCGCTGGCACAAAAGGAGCTGCGCTCTTACCCCGAGCCTTCCTGCCCTGTCATTTGCCTCCCGGTTTCCGTACTTCGGATCTCCCAGAATCGGATGTCCCATCCGTGCAAAATGGGCGCGGAGCTGATGGGTTTTGCCGGTAATCAGCTGTGCCTCCACGAGCGTGACCGGCTCGTCTCCTGCCTTCATGGACAGCCGTCCATACGAGACCGGACGGTATTCCGTTCTCGTATAAACCGTTCCCTCCCGCTTCCTGTCGAAGACCCGGACGGTGTTGGCCGCGCTGTCCTTGGAGAGATACCTTTCCATGACGCCTGCCTTCTCCACCCGTCCGAGGACGATCATACGGTAAAATTTCTTCAGCCGGTGCTCTCTTTGCAGCATCGTGAGAAGGTGGCTTCCCGGAAGCGTTTTGGCAAGGAGAACAAGGCCCTCGGTATTCCGGTCCAGACGGTTCTGCACGGAGGGGGTGAACATATAAAGAGACCTCTCTGTCACCTCGCCGCGTCCGGCAAGAAGCCCCAAGAACCATTCATTCAGGGAGGAGTCCCCCGGCTCCGCCTTCTGGGAGAGAACCCCCGCCGGCTTGTAAGCCGCCGCAATATTCGCATCCTCATAGACCAGCTGCAGAGACGGATACCGTCCCGAGAGAAGACGATATGCCCTTTCGGCCTCCGCGATCCTTGCGGCGGCACGGTTTTCGCCTGCCGCTCCCGCAGCTTTCCCTCCGGACCGCTTTTCCCTTGGATCCCGAACAGAACCTTCTCCCGAAAGCCTCTCCCCTGCTGTCGCTTTCTGCTCCCCGGGAATGCCGCTTTTCTGAGAATTCACGCTGCCTTGTACTCTGCTCGGTTCCTTTGGGATTCCCCCCATCTTCTGAAAGGTCTCATCGGAGAGGAAGAACTTCACGTGATCTCCCGCCCCGGTCACTTCTTTTCCCTCCGCCTTGTGTCCGTTCAGCGTGATGTTCTTCTTCCGCATCATTTTGTAGATAAAAGAAGAAGGGGCCTGCGGCAGAATTCTTCGGACGTATTTGTCCAGCCGCTGTCCCTTCTCATTCTCCGTAATCACATATTCCTGCATGCTCTCATCCTGCTTTTCTCCGGTTTCCGCACCGCCGGGGCTCACAGAGAAATCCGGTACAGAAGCTCCAGAAGCTTCTCGTGGTCCTTCGGATCACCGTTTCCCTCGAGGTCATTCAGCTGATCCAGTCGTGTGAGATACGCCGGAAGCTCCCGGAAAATCTTGATCTGATAGCCATGAATGCCATTCCCCGTCAGCATTCTCCGAAGGTGCTGCTCTCCCGCCCGGCAGTCGCATTTGGGATCCGTCGTAAGGGCGGCAATGCAGCCTCCTCCGATGGCCAGATGCCGGACGTTGAAATTCTTTTTCTCACTGGTAAAGTACAGATCATATGCGTCGTCCAGTCTCCCGACGTGCTCCTCGACGCCTGCATGCACCTCCTCCGGGCACTCTCCCGCCCGGACCAGCATGATGAAATTCACCGTGTACTTGGCAGCAGGCAGAACCACCAGAACCGCCAGGATCGTGAACAGATTCCGGTTGGTCCCGAAATACGCCCGGGCGCCGAAGTACATGATGAGTGCCATGGCATATAACAGCACCATGATAAGAAGCGTTTTGCTGCGCTGCTTTTTAAAATAGCCAAATTCTCCCTTGCCGCTTTTTCCCATGTTCCGAAAATCCTTTCCCAATGATAAAGGGCGTCCATCCATCCCTCTTCGTAGATGAACGGACGCCCTGCGTCATGTTCTGAATTGTTCCTGTGAAAATACGAAACGCACCCGTTCCGCATACGCCGGTCAGGCCTCCTGGCCCTCGCCCTGCGCGTCCCCTGCCTGCGCCGCCTGCTGAGCCTCCGCGGCTGCCTGCTGCTGTGCAATCACAGCGGCCTGCGCCTGTGCGCCGGCCTCCTGAACGGCCTGATTCGCCGTTGCCTGCTCGATGGCCGTTGCCTGCTGCCTTGCGGCCTCCGACTGCTGCTGCTGCTGAAGCAGGGCATTCCGGTCATTCTGCACGTTCTGCAGATAGGAATTCATGCTCTGGAGCGTAGACTGGTAGACATTGTTGGTGTCGCTGATGACATTCTGGGTCAGCTGCTCCAGATGTGCCAGCATATCCGACAGGTAAGCCTGTGCCTGGCGGTTGTATTCGTTGACCTGCTCCGACGCGGCCCCGACGATCTGCTGCGCCTGGTTCTGCGCCTCCTGCACCATCGCGGCGGACTGTTGCTGCGCCTGCGTCATGATATCATTGGCCTGGGTCTGCGCGGACATCACCATCTCGTTGGCCTGGTCCGTTGCCTTCTGCGTCGTGTCAGCCGCCTCCTGATTGGCCGCGGAAACCATCTGGTTCGCCTGCTCGTAGGCCTGCTTCATGACCTCTTCTTCGTTGATCTGCTGATTCATCTGCTCCGTGGCCTTCTGAATCAGTGCCTGTGCCTTCTCCTTGGCATCCGCAAAAATCGCGTCCTTCTGATCCAGAACCTCGCGGTATCTTGCCACTTCATCCGGGATGACATCACGCAGCTCTTCGACCAGCGTATCGATCCGTTCCCGGTTCACCAGAATGTAGTCCTTGGAAAGGGGCTTGTATTTGCAGGTTTCGAGAAAATCCTCAATCTCATCAATCTTGCGTTCGATCTTGTTGCTGCTCATAGCGGGCTGTGCCTCCATCTGCACCGGTTTTTCCGTCTGATCCTATCCGGGCCGGTCTTCCGGCCGTTTCCGGTACTTTTCTGATTCCGATGACGCGCTGCTTCCTTCCGCACATTCTTCAGTTCTGCGGGCTGTCCTGCCTCTTATGAAGCGCTTCGTACTTCTCCCGGACCATTTCCTCCACCTCGGGAGGAACGCACACGCTGATGTCCCCGCCGAACGCCGCGATCTCCTTCACGCTCGAGGAGCTTAAGTACGCGTACTGAAGGCTCGTCGTCAGAAAGACCGTATCCACGTTCCCGTTGGACAGGAGCTTGTTGGTCTGTGCAATCTGCAGTTCATATTCGAAGTCCGTGACCGCGCGCAGTCCGCGGATGCTCACATGCGCTCCGATTTTCTGTGCGTAATCGATCAGAAGTCCGTAATAGGAATCTACACGAATGTTGGGAATTCCACAGGTTACATCCTGTAGCATTTTAACACGTTCTTCCACTGAAAACAACGGAGTCTTCGCCTTATTGTCCAGTACGCAGACCGTCACTTCATCAAACATTCTGGCAGCACGCCGGATGACGTCGATGTGTCCGTACGTAACCGGATCAAAACTGCCCGGATAAATTGCCTTAATCATAATGATACCCCGCTGAGGCAAAATCCGCGATATCAGAGAGAATTTCGCGAAGGCGAATTCTCT
>CAVKEB010000083.1:0-3839 GCA_963655255.1 bacterium | reverse complement strand
GGCGGCACTCTGTACACAGAGAGAATTCGCCTTCGCGAAATTCTCTCTGGTATCGCGGATTTTGCCTCAGCGAGGTATAAAGATGAGAATTGTATCCCTTACGAAACAGTCACAGACAGAGCTTCTGGAGCTTCTGAAAGGAAGAAATCCCGCGAGCTATACCAGCCAGCAGGCGGCGGTGGACGCCATCATCTCCGAGGTGCGCGAGAAGAAGGACAAGGCCGTTCTTGCCTATGAGAAGAAGTTCGATCACTGCGAGCTGACGAAGGAGACGCTCCGGGTCACCCGGAAGGAAATCGAGGAAGCGTACCGGGAACTGGATCCGGAGCTGGTCGCCGTGATGAAGCGCGCGGCGCAGAACATCCGCGCCTACCATGAGAAGCAGCGGGTGAACAGCTGGATCACGACGAAGGAGGACGGAACGATTCTCGGACAGAAGGTAACGCCCATCGCGGTTTCTGGCTGCTACGTTCCGGGAGGAAGAGCGGTGTACCCGTCCAGCGTCCTGATGAACATCATTCCGGCGAAGGTCGCGGGGGTTCCGCGGATCATCATGTGCACGCCTCCGAACGCGGAGGGAAAGGCTCCGGCGGGGTCGCTTGTTGCGGCGGACATTGCCGGTGCGGATGAGATCTACAAGGTCGGCGGCGCGCAGGCGATTGCCGCGATGGCCTACGGAACGGAGACGATTCCGAAGGTCGACAAGATTACGGGCCCCGGGAATATCTATGTGGCCCTTGCCAAGAAGGCGTGCTTTGGCATCACCGGCATTGACTCGGTGGCCGGGCCGTCTGAGATTCTCGTCATTGCGGACGAGACGGCGGATCCCCGTTACATCGCGGCGGATCTTCTTTCGCAGGCGGAGCATGATCCGCTTGCCTCGGCGATTCTCCTTACCACCTCGCAAAGCTTTGCCGAAAAGGTCTCCGCAGAGATCGACAAGTTCCTGGAGACGCTGGAGCGGGCCGAGATCATCCGCCAGTCCCTGGACAATTACGGATACGCCTTTGTCGGTGAGACCATGGAGGACATCATTGACGCCGCGAATGAAATCGCTTCCGAGCACATGGAGATCGTGACGAAGGATGCCTTCGAGGTGATGACGAAGATTAAGAACGCGGGAGCGATTTTCCTCGGGAGCTATTCCTCGGAGCCGCTCGGCGACTACTATGCGGGGCCGAACCACATCCTGCCGACCAACGGAACGGCACGGTTTTTCTCTCCGCTCGGCGTGGATCAGTTCATCAAGAAAACCAGCATCATTTCCTATTCGAGGGAGGCGCTGGAGAAGGTGCACGGCGACATTGAGCTGTTTGCAAAGAGCGAGGGCCTGACGGCGCATGCCAATTCCATCGCGGTTCGCTTTGACGGAAAATAAGAAGGCATCAGCGGAGGGGAGAAACATGAAAAGAAGCGCAGAGGAAATACGAACCACCGGCGAGACGGATATCCGTCTTGCGCTGGATCTGGATGGAACCGGAAAGGCACAGATTGATTCTGGAATCGGTTTTTTCGATCATATGCTGGATGCCTTTGCAAGACACGGGCTGTTCGACCTGAAGGTTTCCGTAAAGGGAGACCTCCGGGTGGACGGGCATCACAGCGTGGAGGACTGCGGCATCGTTCTGGGCACGGCGATCCGGAAGGCCGTGGGGGACAAGAAGGGGATCCGCAGGTACGGATATTTTGTCCTTCCGATGGATGAAGCGCTGGTTCTGTGCGCCGTGGATCTGTGTGACCGCCCGTATTTCGTTCTTTCCGGGGGAGAGAAGTACGAGACGGTTCCGATGGTGGGCGATTTTGACACGCAGCTGGTCCGCGAGTTCTTCTATTCAGTCAGCTACGCGGCGGGAATGAATCTGCACTTCCGCATTCTGGAGGGAACCAACGCGCACCACATCATCGAGGCCATGTTCAAGGCCTTTTCCAAGGCGCTGGATATGGCGGTGTCGAAGGATCCGCGGATTGAAGACGTGCTGAGCACGAAGGGAACGCTGTGAGGGTGAGGTATTAAGATGGAACAGGCACTGAAGAAGTTTGTCGCATGCATTTATCTGAAAGAGGGAAAGGCGACGCGCGGTCTTACGGACCACACGGTTGTCAGTGAGAATCCGGTGGAGCTGGCCTTAAAGTATGCGGCAGGCGGCGTGGATGCGATTCTTATTTTCGACCAGTCGGATGGCGATGCGCAGCATGACGAAGCCATCGGCATCATCCGGCAGATCTGCGCGGGGGTCGGCGTTCCCATCTACGGGGCAGGACACGTCAACCGCCTGGAGGATGTGAAGAAGCTGATCTATGCGGGGTGCGCGAAGGCCGCGCTCAACTTCTCCAAGGAGAGCAATATCGAGATGCTCAAGGAGGCGGCGGAGCGCTTCGGCAGGGACCGGATCGCGGCGTGCTACCGCGCGGCGGACGACATCCGCGCGCATAAGGACGCCATTGTGAGCTATGTGGACGAGCTGATTCTCATTGACGAGAAGGATGTCCGCGGCGCCCTGAAGATCGAGGAGGTTCCGTCCATCTTAACGCTCCCGGAGATTTCTCTGGACAAGATTCTGGAATTCGGACAGCTGCGGAGCGTCAGCGGCATTTCCGGAAACGCGATTAATGACAACATTGGTCAGATTTCCGATTTGAAGAAGCTGTGCCGGGAGAACGGCATCACCGTCTCGCAGCATCACGCGAGATTTTCCTGGAACGATTTCAAAAAGGATCCGCAGGGGCTTCTTCCGGTCGTGGTGCAGGAAGCGTCCACGGGAGATGTCCTGATGGTCGCCTACATGAACGAGGAGGCCTACAACAACACGGTTTCCACGGGAAGAATGACCTACTGGTCCCGCAGCAGGAAGGAGCTCTGGATCAAGGGCGAGACGAGCGGGCACTTCCAGTATGTCCGGTCGCTCTCTGCGGACTGCGACATGGACACGCTTCTTGCGAAGGTCGATCAGGTCGGCGCGGCCTGCCACACCGGACATCACAGCTGCTTCTTCCAGCAGGATCTCGTCCTGAAGAAGGAGCCGGAGATCGATCCGATGAAGGTGCTGGAGCGCGACTACCGGACCATTCTGGAGCGCCGGGACCATCCGAAGGAGGGCTCCTACACCAATTATCTGTTCGACAAGGGCATCGACAAGATGCTGAAGAAGCTTGGGGAAGAGTGCACGGAGATCGTCATCGCGGCCAAGAATCCGGATTCGACGGAGACGGTGTATGAGATCGCGGATCTGATGTATCATCTGATGGTGGTGATGGCACAGAAGAACATCACCTGGAAGGACATCACGGAAGAGCTGGTGCGAAGAGCCAAGAACGAATAACCGCTGGAAAATAACTGTGAAAAACAGAAAAAAGTCCCCTCTCTGCCGGGTAAAACCGGAAGAGAGGGAATTTTGCTGCCTGCGGAAGGCTATGCATACTGCACATGCGGGCATTTGCACGCTCGGAGACTCATCCGCGTAATTTTATCAGGAGATTCCTACGCTCTGCCAGTCGTCCGCAGGGCAGATGCCGATGTAGGTTTTGCCGGGATTCAGCGTGATTTCGGCGCCGGAAGCATAGTAGTAACAGGCACATTGACGGCACGAAGCGGGCAAAATGCCGGAAAACCCTTAAATCTGCGATGCCGCCGCAAAAGCGTTTGTCAAAGCAGGACGCCGGAAATATACTGAGTTCAGTTCCTGCCGTGCGGCAGAAGGCAGTGATGCCGGGCGATATCCCACCAGGGAAGAAAACAATCCGGCAAACGGCAAAGCATTTGAAAATTGCAGCATAGGTGCTGCCGCATTCGGCAAAACCGCTGCACTCGAAGATGTCTGATGACATCTTCTCCTGCTTAG
>CAVKEB010000082.1:0-3940 GCA_963655255.1 bacterium | reverse complement strand
TCTTATTCAGAGTGGTGGAGGTACATAGGACCTGTGAAGCCACGGCAACCTTTGCGGCACAGAACTGTCCGGCTTTTTCGGAATCCGGGAGAACGGCGGAGCGGATGCGTCAGATTCGTCTGACAGGCAAAAGGTGCCAACCTGAGCGATGGCGTTTGGATGCGCAGTCGAGCAATAAGGGATTTGTGACACGAACAGATCCGCCTGCTTGATTTCGCAGGCGGATTTTTTTCACGAAGAATCCGGGAATAAGGTATTAAGTCCAACCAGGGCACCGGAAACGGAGGCCCGTCAACTGACTTTCAGAACAAAGGAGGTTCTAAAGTGGAGAAGTATATTTTCACATCGGAGTCCGTTACCGAAGGACATCCCGACAAAATCTGCGACGCGGTCAGCGATGCCATTCTGGATGCCTGCATGGCACAGGATCCCATGAGCCGTGTTGCCTGCGAGACGGCAATGTGCACCGGCTTTGCACTGGTTACCGGTGAGATCACGACCAAGGCTGTCATCGACTATCAGAAGGTTGTCCGCGACACCATTCGTGAGATCGGCTATGACGATTCCTCCAAGGGCTTTGATGCGGACACCTGCGCGGTATTCGTTGCGCTGGATCAGCAGTCCCCGGATATCGCCATGGGTGTTGACAAGGCGCTCGAGGCGAAGGAGAACAATATGACCGATGAGCAGATTGAGGCAATCGGTGCCGGCGATCAGGGAATGATGTTCGGTTATGCGACCAATGAGACTCCCGAATACATGCCTTACTCCATCAACCTGGCACACAAGCTGACCAGAAAGCTTACAGAAGTCCGCAAGAACGGAACCCTTCCGTACCTTCGTGCAGACGGCAAGTCCCAGGTTTCGGTCGAGTACGATGAGAATAACAAGCCGATTCGTCTGGAGGCTGTTGTCATTTCCACCCAGCACGATGAGAAGGTTTCTCAGGAGCAGATTCATGAGGACATCCGTAAGTACGTCATCGACGCGGTTGTGGATCCTTCCATGGTGGATGCGAACACCAAGATTTATATCAATCCGACCGGACGCTTTGTCATCGGCGGACCTCACGGTGATGCAGGACTGACCGGCCGCAAGATCATCGTTGACACCTACGGCGGAGTCGGCCGTCACGGCGGCGGAGCCTTCTCCGGCAAGGACTGCACCAAGGTTGACCGCTCTGCGGCATACGCAGCACGTTATGTTGCGAAGAACCTGGTTGCTGCAGGCTACGCGGACCGCATGGAGATTCAGCTCTCCTATGCAATCGGTGTTGCACAGCCTACCTCCATCAATGTCAGCACCTTCGGAACCGGCAAGGCATCTGATGAGAAGATCGTAGAAGTGATCCGCAAGCACTTCGACCTGCGCCCGGCAGGAATCATCAAGATGCTGGATCTGCGCCGTCCGATCTACAAGCAGACCGCAGCATACGGTCACTTCGGACGCACGGATGTAGATCTTCCGTGGGAGAAGCTGGACAAGGTGGATGAGCTCAAGGCAGAGCTGTAATCGCCTGTCTGACCGGCGGAGCATAGATGTGTCATGGACAGTTTCTGATTAAGAAGCATGTTCTCTGCTGAAAGACACATTCCCTGCTGAAAGGCACTTTCTCATGAAAAGAAAACGGATCGGAAGCGGCTGCTGTTTTGCGGCGGACTTCTGAATCACAAAAAAAGATCCCTGATGATCGGTTCCTTACGGACCGGTACCAGGGATCTTTTTTTCTGCCTGCCGTGTGCTTTTTTGTCGTGTGTTTTTGATGTCTGCTTTTGGGAACTACGCACGTTTTTGGCTGTGCGTGCTCTTTGCTGCATGTTTTTGGGGCTGCGCCCCTACTGTGCGCGCTTTTGCTGTGTGTTTTTCCTTAGTTTTGAACGGTTCTTAAATACAGGTTCTGCGGGGGCCTGCAGATTTTACAGAAGCCCCTGAATCAGGATGAACAGAATCATCAGAGGGAGAATGAACTGGAAGTACGGTTTCAGCTTTCGGGAAAGCTTCAGGCCCTTACCGGTGTTGGCCTCCTCCAGATAGCGGTCAAAGCCCCAGCCGAACTTTGTGACGCAGAAGAGCAGGAAAATGAGCGATCCCAGCGGCAGCAGGAGATTGCTGACGAGGAAATCTTCACTGTCGAGAACACCGCGGCCTCCGATCAGCGTCAGGCTGCTCCACACATTGAAACCGAGCACGCAGGGAATGCTGCCGATGAGAATGATCGGGAAATTCACCAGAACGGACTTCCTGCGGCTCCAGCCGAAGTTGTCAATGGCGGCGGCAATCAGATTCTCGAATACGGCAGTCACCGTGGAGAAGCTGGCGAATGTCATGAAGATGAAGAACAGAGTTCCCCAGAGCCGTCCGCCCGCCATGTTCATGAAAACCTGCGGAAGGGTGACGAAGATCAGGGAAGCTCCCTGATCGGGGCTGACGTTGTAGGAGAAGCAGGCAGGGAAAATAATCAGTCCGGATAAGAGGGCAACGAAGGTATCCAGTGCGCAGATCCGGATGGATTCTCCGGCGAGCGTCTGTTCACGGGACATGTAGCTTCCGAAAATCTCCAGAGCCGCGATGCCGAGGCTCAGCGTGAAGAAGGCCTGATTCATGGCGGCGACGATTACCTTGCCGATGCCGATTTCCTTCGCGGCGGCAAAATTCGGCATCAAATAGAAACGAACACCCTCTCCGGCCCCCGGAAGGAAGAGACTGTGTACGGCGAGAACGACGATCAGGACGAGAAGGCATCCCATCATGACCTTGGTGATCCGTTCCAGTCCGGCCTGCACGCCGCCTCCACAGACGAGGAAGCCGACGACGACCGTGAGAATCATGAAGAAGAGCATCTCGATCGGATTTGCGAGCATGGTATTGAAAACACCGCCGACCTGGTCACTGGTAAGTCCCTGAAAAGCTCCGGTCGCGAATTTGACGGCGTAATCCAGCATCCATCCGGAGACCGTGGTGTAATACAGCATCAGAAGTGTGCAGCCGAGAATGCAGAACCATCCGTGAATGTGCCAGTGGCTTCCCTTGGGCTCCAGCTTCTTGTAAGCCTGTACGGCACTTGCCCGGCTTGCCCGGCCGACGGCAAGCTCCATGGTCATGACGGGGATTCCCATCAGAACCAGGAAAAGAAGATAGAAGAGAACGAAGATGGCACCTCCGTTGGCTCCTGCCACATAAGGGAACTTCCAGACATTGCCGATGCCGATGGCACATCCGGCACTGACCAGGATGAAACCGATTCTTGAACCAAAACTGTCGCGTTTGTTCATAATAAAATATCCTTTGCACTTTTTTGAAATATTCAGGTCTCCGGCCAGGCGGAAAAGCCTTCCGAAGCCATGAAATCTATCATACAGCATTTCAATGGAAAATTAGAAGAAAAAGCTATGGAAAAAAGAAAACTGAAGTGAAAAAACAGAGAAAAGGTCCTTGCCGGATGTGAGACAGCCTCGGATTAAGAACAGGAACAGATCTGTCAGAGGCGAACAGAAGGAAAATCAGGCAAAAAACCGGAGAAAAAAGCCGGGATCATTTTGGGCAGAGAGGACGGAGGCATTTGCAGAAGAGAATAAAAAATGCATATAACAGATAATTCTGATATTTTAGATAATTTCGGAAGAAAGCACGGGGAAAACGACAGAAAATCCGGGACTTAGGCAGGAAACATCCGATGTCCCGGGAAAGAAACTGACAGTACACACACGCACACCACTGTGGTAAACTGCACATTGACGGGAGAAATTGTAAAAAGAAAGTGGAAATTGGATAAAATTTTGTTTGACACGCGGGGAATGGTTTGGTAGTATATCTCTTGCGTTCAGCAAACGGCGCTTCACCGGAAGGATTCGGAGAAACGAGAACAACTGAGCACAGGAAACAGCAAGTTCGATACGGAGAGGTATCGAAGCGGTCATAACGAGGCGGTCTTGAAAACCGT
>CAVKEB010000081.1:0-3945 GCA_963655255.1 bacterium | reverse complement strand
CACGTTTGGGACCTCTTTTCTTGTTTTTACTTTCCTACAAAAACTTTACACTAGCTTTCTATATTGTCCCCGCCGACAGGACAGGCCGCACCGATGCTGCAGTTTGAAAGTGACCTATCAACGTCACTTTCAAGCTTCAGGAGGGCGCGTGCAGCTTCGATACAATCAGAACCACCATGTCCTCCAGCGCATGCCCGCTCTCATTCACGGTGATGTCCGCGTACTGCTCGTACAGCGGCACCCTTTCGTTGTAGAGCATCTCCAGCGTCTGCCCCTCCCGGAGCGCGACGCCGCGGTTTCTCGCGTCGTGCAGGCGTTCCGTCAGCATATCCAGATCCATCTGGAGATAGATCACCCTGCCGAGGGATTTCAGATGCTCCATGGCCTTTTCCCCATAGACAACGCTTCCGCCCGGGGCAATGACCGTATGGCTGCAGGACAGGCCGCAGGTGACCTCCTCTTCCAGAGAAAGAAACCCATCCACGCCTTTCTCCTCCATGATCGCCGCGAGCTTTTTCCCGGCCTTCTTCTGAATCAGAAGATCAATGTCCGTAAACTCATAGCCGAGCGCCTTGGCGAGAATGATGCCGACGGTGCTCTTTCCAGAGGTCGGCATGCCGATCAGAATCAGGTTGTCCCCGCGGTTTCCGGCGGCCGCCGCTGTGCTTGTCTCAACATTTCCTGTAGAATTCGTGGCGGAATGTGTGTTCTTTTTTCCCGTCATAGTGTGTCGTCCTCCTTAGCAACCCGGTTACCCTGAGATCCGAATTCCCAGCGGTCCCATGTATCCCGAATTTCTTTACCAAAATCCCTGCTGCTATCTGCCTGAGTCCCGGACACTCCTGGATCCCGGACGGCAGATTTTCTCATGTGTCCGTTCACAGGTCCGTGATCAGATGTCGTGATATTCCCGTCCGGCCGCAAGATCCTTCTGCATCGTCTGCTTCAGTTCGTCAATTCCGGAAAATTTCCGCTCCGGCCGCCGGAAGGTAAGAAGCGAGGTCGTGATCACCCGCCCGTACAGGTCTCCGTGGAAATCATACAGATGCGTTTCCACCGTGAGGGACCCCGTCTTCGAGACGGTGGGTTTCACGCCGATGTTCGTCATGCCGGGGTATTCCTTCCCGTCCAGAAGGACGCTGGAATAGTAGACGCCGTGCGGCGGAAGGAGCTTGTCCGCCTCCGGAATCTGGTTCACCGTGGGAATCCCGATGGTCCTTCCGATCGCGTTTCCGTGAAGAACCGTGCCGAGAACCTGATACGGCATTCCGAGGCACTCTCTCACCTCTTCCATTCTTCCTTCCCGGACGAGTCCGCGGATGAGCGTCGAGCTGATCACCTGCCCCTGATACTCCTCCTTGCCGATCATGACCGTCTGAAAGCCGCCCTCTTGTTCCATTCTCCGGAGCAGGGCGAAATCTCCTCTTCCCCGGTCCCCGAAGGAAAGATCCGGTCCCGCCGCAATCACGGCCGCGTGGAGCTTCTCACACAGGATTTCCCGGACAAAACGCTCCGGATCCATTCCGGCCATTTCCCGGTCGAAGGGGAGCTCCACCAGATAATCCACGCCCATGCGGTCGAAGGCTCTGCGTTTCTCCTCCCTTGTCGAGAGCACGCCGCTTTTCAGTGTTCCGAAGAACACCTCCGGCAGAGGATCGAAGGTCACCACGCACGAGGCGAGTCCGTCCTTCCGTCCCAGGATTTCCCGAAGGAGTCTGCAGTGCCCCAGGTGGATTCCGTCAAATTTTCCGATTGTAACCGCAGTTTTCTCCGTAATGCAGAACTGCGAAAGGTTCGTTATGATCTCCATGCTTTTTTCGTGTTTTTCTGATGCTCTGCCGGCTGCATTCCCACAGGTCTGTCGTTTCTCGTCTGTCATTCACGAAGACCTGCAGTCTGTCCACTGTCGCTGCTTTCACAGGCAGGTGTCTTATCTTCTGTCATTTTCCCGCGAATCCGTGTCATGGAACATTTTCACCGGCAGCGCGCGGTTTCTCCCCGGCACGTAGCGGTACAGTGCGAAAAACACGCCGGACGCATCATACACACGGATGCGGTCCGCCTTCGGAAGGATTCCTTCCGTCGTGTTCGCCGAGGACAGGGCATTGCCGTTCCGGAGATATTTCATATCCTCTTCGCGGATATGAATGGCCGGAGCCTCCTGAAAGAACGCGTCCACCGGAATGATATGCCGCTCCAGCGCTCCGGGATCCGTGTCCATGATCTCCTGCACCTCTCCCAGCGTCAACGCCTCCTCCAGCCGGAAGATTCCGACTCTCGTCCGGAGAAGATGATCCATCGCTCCGCCGACGCCGAGAGCATTCCCGAGATCCTCGCACAGCGTCCGGATATAGGTTCCCTTCGAGCACACGACGCGGAGCGTCACATAAGGGAGCTCCACGCGCTCGATTTCCAGCTTCCGGATGGTGATCCGCCGGGGCCTGCGCTCCACGACGGTGCCTTCCCTCGCGAGCTCGTACAGGCGCCTTCCGTTGCTCCACACCGCGGAATACATCGGGGGAATCTGATCCACCTCGCCGACAAAATGCTTCGCGGCTTCCAGGATCTTCTCTTCGGTCACAAGGTGCTCCACCTCTTCCTCCGGGAGACTGCCAAGAACCGTCCCCGTCATATCCTGCGTGTCCGTCGTCACGCCCAGCCGGAGCCTTGCCCGGTATTCCTTGTCGCGGTCCGCGATCAGCTCCGCCAGCTTCGTCGCGTTCCCGAGGCAGACCGGCAGCACGCCTTCCGCCATGGGATCCAGCGTTCCGGTGTGCCCGATCCTGCGCATGTGCACGATTCCGCGGAGCTTCGCCACGACATCGCTTGAGGTGAAGCCCGGTTCCTTCCGGATCACCAGCATGCCGCAGTAGTGATTCTCGATTCGTTCTGCCATACGCTATACGTGAACTCCCGCATTCAGCTGCTCCTCGATATACGGAGACAGGTTGTTGATGATATCGTGATACGATGCGTTGCAGGTGCAACCCGCCGCTCTCGCATGGCCGCCGCCTCCGTACAGAAGCGCCAGTTTCGAGACATCCACCTCGCCGGTGGAGCGGAGGCTCACCTTGTACGTCATCGGCTCGATCTCATACATGAAAATGGAGCAGCAGACGCCCTCCGTGTGCACAAGCTCGCTGGCAATGCCGTCCATGTCCGAGCTGGTTGCCTGATAAAACCGCATGGTTTTGCGGTCAATCATGCTGACGATGCAGCGCCCGTCCAGAAAACGGATGCTCTCCAGAAGGGCCCGGCCCAGGATCTGCTGCTGCACATAGGTTTTCTCGTAAAACACCTCGCGGATGACCGCGGAGAAATCAAAGCCGAACTCCAGGAGCCTGCCCGCGATCTCCATTGTCTGCCGCCCGGTGTTGGAATACATGAAAACGCCCGTGTCCGTCACCATGCCGATGTAGAGATCCTTCGCAATGCTCTCATCCAGAAGGCTCTCGTCCATCGTCGTGTAAACCAGCTCGCAGGTGCTGCTCGCCGTCGGAACTACGTAGTTCACATCTCCCGATCCGCTGTTCGTCCGGTGGTGGTCAATGTTGATCCTCTTTCCGGCCTTCATGAACAGGTCCAGCGCATCGCCGAGGCGTTCCTTCTCACAATCAAGGCACAGGAACGCGTCATAGTGCTCCACATCCGTCACGTACTCATGGTGAATCTGCTCCGCGCCCGCAATGTTCTTCCGAAGCGCCTCCGAAAACGTTCCGAGGAAAACATCCACGCGCACCTCCGGCAGCGCCTTCTCCAGATACAGAGCCATGGCCATGCAGGAGCCGACGCAGTCTCCGTCCGGCCGGATGTGCCCGCTGATTCCGATGGTTCTGCAGTCTCTTACTTCATCCAGAATATTCATACTTATACCTCACTGAGGCAAAATCCGCGAATGCGGTTTTGCCGAATGTGGCAGCCGGTGCGTCAGCACCGATGCTGCTG
>CAVKEB010000080.1:0-4029 GCA_963655255.1 bacterium | reverse complement strand
GCTCTTCACATCTTTCGATGTGTCCCTGCCTGGCAGGTCGTTGTCGCTTCGTGTTCCTCAGCAACAACTCGTTTAGGTTATCATTTCTTCAAAGCTTTGTCAACAAGAATTTTCAAATCTTTTAAAATTTCTTATTGCTGTTCTTTGCTGCAGTGGAGCTTTCCGCTCCGCCTTGCTTCGAACGCCTTGATCTGTCACCTTTTCGATTGCTTCCTCATCAGCGACGAATCGTATTCTATCATTGGGGTTTTCGAAATGCAAGCGTAATTTTCGTTTTTGTGAAAAAATTAGTTACACCTCTAATTGTAGTATAGACGCCTCTTCCCGCCTACAACGTTTTTGGATATTTTCCCCAAGTTCCGCTTCCAAAATCGTCGGCTGAGACCAATGCAGTCTCCGGCTTTTGCAGGTGCTCTTCGTTCTCTTCTAGCGCAGCAGATACATCCGCAGAAGGTATTCTCCGATATACAGGATGGCAAATCCTTCCAGAAATCCCGCAATCAACCCGAATACTTTATCGATTCCCGCCAGGATCGGCAGACATGCAAGAAAACGGATTGATGTCACAACCATGTGGATGAGCTTATATACCGCTCCCAGAACGATGAGCAGAATGATTC
Source organism: bacterium (assembly GCA_963655255.1). GTDB lineage: Bacteria > Bacillota > Clostridia > Lachnospirales > Lachnospiraceae > CAG-791. The sequence goes on along the minus strand of CAVKEB010000080.1, from coordinate 3,409 downwards.
CCGTCAGAAAATTAGAAGTATTCTCCCCGCGATATCCATTCACAATAGAAGAGATCAGAATCACAACCGCGATGGACGCGGTCAGTGCAATCAGTTTCGAAATCAGCCTGGCGAATCCCTGATGTGCTCCATGCACCGTCATCCCGATCAGGGTCAGCACATCCACCGTCAGAATCAAAATAATATATGGTGTCACTCTTATACCTCGCTGAGGCAAAATCCGCGATAGATATCAGGAAAAGATGTCATCCGCCATCTTCGAGTACAACGGTTTTGCCGAATGCAGCAGCCGGTGCTGACGCCATCAGTGCAGCGTCATCTGGTCAATTCCGTCTTCGGTCACCAGATACATTTTCCCTGCGCCGTCTGCGCGCGGCACCACCTCGCGGACATCCTTCTCAAAGGTCCCCTGGTAGCGCTGTCTGCCTTCTACCGTATAGATCTGCAATTCCTGATCATTGTTGATGTACACGCACTTTCCGGCGATCTGGATATTCGTGAAATCCATCGTAAAGGGAATGGTGCTGATTTTCTCTCCGGAAGCATCATAAATCTGAAGATTGTACTGAGAGCTTCCGCTGGTATCCGGAAAAAGGAGTCCGATATATCCGCCACCGGTATAGACGCCCGCCAGCTGATCGCTGAACATGGCATTGGCTCCGCTCTGCGGAATTTCCTTCCCGGTAAAAAATACGATTCTCGAATCCGATACCGCTGCGCAGCTGGAGCTGCTCAGATATGCCGTGAACGGGAAAATTTCGTTGTCGTAATTGAAGCCGCTGACATTGTTCTCCGCGACATTCTGTCCGACATCTCCGAAATTATAGAATGCAATGCTGGTGCTCGTTCCCGTTGCGGATACCAGAAGGTGTGAGACGCAGACCAGCTCTCCGTTTGGAGATACGCTCACACTCAAAGGATAGCCGGACTGCCCCATCGTTGTTTTGAAATAGGCAATGGTATTCCCGGATGCGTCGAACAGGTACACCCAGGTCACATCCGTATCCGCAAGAACCGCCGCAACCTCACCGCTTTCCGACACGCTCATCGCCCGGATGGGCATGTTCGTGTTCACTGATCCGATGGTTCCCGCCGCATTCTGAAGATAAATGGTGCTCCCGTTGTAGTCCGCAATCGCAAGGACCTCTCCTGCGCGGGAGACCAGCGGCTTTTGCAGCTCGAACGTAATGCTCCACACCAGATCGCCGCCTGTATTCAGGCAGCTTGCCCCGTTTTTGCTGTAATAGACAATATTATTCCCCAGTGTAATGAAATTCGTGTCATCCTGCGATGCCATCTCGGCAATCTGTGAAACGGATGCACCGGAATACACTCTCTGGGAAGCAAGAAACAGAATCAGTGCAGCAAAGACGGCGGCCAGTCCGGCGGCCATTGCCCCATGCAAAACAAGGCGCAGGATTTCTCTGCGCCTTTTCCGGGAATTCTCACTGTCTTCAATTTCTTCGTCGATGAAGCTCTGACCGTCATCCGAAGTTTCCTGCTCGTCGTAGTCCTCGTATTCACTGTCCGGCGAGAAGATGCTGTTCGGATTTCTGAAATTAATAACTGACATTCTCTCCTGCTTTGCTTATTCCGTAACCATTCAATACCCGACGATTTTCAATGTGAATCGCCTGTCTGCAAATCAATTTGTGTGCATCCCGGCAAATCCGTCCGAAAGGAAACGGGATCCGTCATTTGTCGTGTTCCTGTCTCGTGCTGAAGCAGTAAGACGTCGTGGAATCGTACACGCGGTTCTCACCAAACACATAGTTCGGGAAGTTCTCATGATGAATGGAATCCGGGAAATACTGCGTCTCCAGGCAGAACGCGCTGCGTTTGCCGTAGGTGGAGTGCTCCTTGCCCTGTCCGGACGGGCAGTCAATGAAATTACCGGCATAGAACTGCACGCCGGGCAGATTCGTGTATACATCCATCTGTCTGCCGGACTGTCTGCTGAATGCCGTTGCCGCATGAACCAGCTCTCCGTTATCACTCCATCCGTCAATCACGAAGTTATGGTCAAAGCCGCCCACCAGATGCAGCTGCTCTTCGTCCGCGTTGATATCTCTGCCGATCGGCTTCGAGATCGTGAAGTCCAGTGCCGTCCCCTCTACGCTGCGGATCTCACCGGTCGGAATGGCTCCCTCTACAACCGGAGTGAAGGCATGCGCATTCAGCTGCAGCTCCTGTCCCTCAATGCTGCCGGAATTGTGTCCGTTCAGGTTAAAATAGGCATGGTTGGTCGGATTCAGAATCATGTGACGGTCCGTCGTCGCGTGATAATGAATCGTCAGAGCATTCTGATCCGTCACGGAATAGGTCACGGTGAGGTTCTTGTTGCCGGGAAGGCCGAGATCTCCTTCCTTCATCTCCAGCGTAAAAGTAACGAAATTCTCTCCCGTCAGGGCATGCCACATTCTCTTGTGGGTTCCATGGTCAAAATCCGTATGAAGGTTATTCGGCCCGTCGTTGACGGGAAGCTGCACTCTCTGTCCGTCCAGCACGAATTCCGCACCGCCGGTCCTGTTCGCAATCGGTCCGATCAGCGCACCGAAAAAGTCACTGTTCGTAAAATAGCCCTCCGCCGTATCAAAACCGAGGATCACATCCTGTACTGTTCCATGTGCATCCGGCACCAGAAGATTCACCAGATTCGCTCCGAAATCCGTCACCTTCGCGCAGATGGTCCCGTTGTCGATGGCATAAATGGAGATTTCTTCTCCGTTCTCCGTATGTCCGAAAATCTCTTTTTTAACGCTCATGTTCCCCCTCCTTATTTCTTTCTGTCTTTCTGTTACGTTTTCCAATGATCCCATTCCGTTTCCGGCCTGGCAAAACGCTCCCGCAGGTCCCTGCTACAGCTCCTTGCGTCCCTCCAGTGCCCGAAGGAGCGTCACTTCATCAATGTACTCCAGATCTCCGCCCACCGGAACACCGCTGGCAATCCGGGTGACCTTGATTCCCGCCGGCTTGATCAGTTTGCTGATATACATCGCCGTCGTCTCACCCTCCAGGCTGGAGTTCGTTGCGATGATCACCTCTTTTACCGTGTCATCCTGCAGCCGCTCCATCAGTTCCTTCAGGCGGATATCCTGCGGTCCGATTCCCAACATCGGAGAGATTGCGCCGTGCAACACATGATACACACCTTTGTACTTGCCGGTTTTCTCATAGGCAGCCAGATCCCGCGGATTCTCCACCACCATGATAGTGCCGTGATCCCTCGCCGGGTCCGCGCAGATCGGGCAGACCTCCGTATCCGTCAGATTCTGACAGAACCTGCAGTAGTGAACGTGCTCCTTGGCCTCCACAATCGAATCCGAGAGCTTCTTCACCCGTTCCGGAGACATCCCGATAATATAAAAAGCAAGGCGCTGTGCCGACTTGTTGCCAATCCCGGGAAGCG
>CAVKEB010000079.1:0-4370 GCA_963655255.1 bacterium | reverse complement strand
GCCGCCAAGCGGCACTCTAAGCAGGAGAAGATGTCATCAGACATCTTCGAGTGCAGCGGTTTTGCCGAATGTGGCAGCATCGGTGCATCAGCACCGATGCTGCAGTTTGAAAGCGGCATATCAATGCCACTTTCAAACTACCTTCCTTCTGCCGCAGTCCGCCCTTGTCCTGCAAGGCCGCCGCAGCATTTATCTGTAACTGTTCCATACATGGCAATTTCTGATGGAACCTAGTTGTCTCCGACCTCTGATCTTATCACTTTCCCGTCAGAACACCAGCTCCTCGTGCCGGAACAAAAGGAACAAAGGATGTATTTTCCTGTGGTAAAATAGAAAAAAGTCCTTCGATAATCATCGTTATTTTAACAGAAAAGGAGCTGTATATGACCCCCGAAATCGAAAAGCTTTATTGCTTCTGGCTGGAGCATCTGGATCCTTCTGATCCGATGCATGAAGAACTGATCCAAATCAAGGGTGACGATGCCGGAATCACGGACCGCTTTTATCAGGAGATTGTCTTCGGCACGGCAGGTCTTCGCGGCATCTGCGGAGCCGGAACCAACCGCATGAACCGTCTCACCGTCGGGCGCGCCACGCAAGGCATTGCCAACTATATTCTGCATTCCGGCGAGGACCTTTCCCGCGGCGTGGTCATCGCCTATGACTGCCGCTACCACTCTCAGGAATTCTCCGAGCTGAGTGCACGGATTCTGACCGGAAACGGAATCCGCGTGTTCCTCTTCCCCTCCCTTCGCCCGACCCCGGAGCTTTCTTTCGCCATCCGGAAGCTCGGAGCAGTCGCCGGCATCAACATGACCGCCAGCCACAATCCCAAAGAATACAACGGCTACAAGGTCTACTGGGAAGACGGCGCGCAGATCTCCGGCACGGTGTCGGACGGCATGCTCGCAGAGATTCAGCAGCTCGGCCTGTTCGACGCCTTCCACTGCGCTTCGCTGGAAGCAGCCCGGAAAGAGGGACTTCTCACCATGCTCGGCGAAGAGATGGACCGGGAGTATCTGGACTATGTGGAGTCCATGGCGCAGCGCCCGGATGACGAACTGGATAAAACCGTTCCTGTCGTCTACACGCCGCTCAACGGCGCAGGAAGCGGGCCCTTCTCGCAGGTTATGAGGGAGCGCGGCTTTACCTCTTTCCTTCTCGTCCCCGAGCAGAAGGATCCGGATCCCGAATTCACGACCGTCGGTTATCCGAATCCGGAAGATCCGAAGGCCTTCCGCCTCGCAGAGGAACTCGGAAAGAAGACCTCCGCGGAGGTTCTCATCGCCACTGATCCCGACAGCGACCGCATGGCCATTGAGATTCCGGACGGGAAGGGCGGTTTCCGTCCCCTGAACGGCAATCAGACCGGCGCCCTTCTCATCGCCTACATGGCAGAGAGCCAGCGCGCCGCCGGGAAGCTTCCCGCACGGGCGGCCATGATCAAGTCCATCGTAACCGGTGACTTCGGCAGGGCAATCTGTGAAGATTACGGCATCCGCGTCTTCGAGGCACTGACCGGCTTCAAGAACATCTGCGGCCGGATCCCGCAGATCGAAAAGGATGGCTATACTTATTTCTTCGGCTATGAGGAGAGTATCGGCTGCGCTCCCGGAGAACAGGTCCGGGACAAGGACGGCATCTGCGCCGGCATGCTGATCGCAGAAATGGCCGCCTGGTACCGCAGACGCGGACAGACTCTCGCGGACGCTCTGGATGGTCTGTACCGGAAATACGGCTATTTTGCCGAGGATCAGGTCTCCATTGTTCTAAAGGGGCAGGAGGGAGCCGCACGCATCGGCCGCATCATGGATGCCTTCCGTCTCGGCAGGCCGCAGAGCTTCGGCCGCTTCCGGGTCGCGGAAACCATCGACTACCTGCATGGTTATCAGGACATTCCCGCGAGCAATGTCCTTCGCTATTCCATGACCGACGGCAGCTGGTTCGCACTCCGTCCGTCCGGAACGGAGCCGAAGATCAAGTTCTACTATTACGCAGTGGATTCCGATCCCGCGGTTTCCGCACAGGCCGTGCGCGACATGGTGCAGGCCGTCTCTGCAATGATCGACAGCATTTCCTAAATTTCTCAGGATCCGGTCCGCAAATTGCTTCCACATGCATGCTCTTTATGCGGATCGGATCCGCCCCAAACCTTCCTCCAGATTTTTACCGCTAATAATCAGAAATTTAGTGTATTTTTCCGTGTAAAAAATATGCATAACAGCAGTGCCGCAGCGATGTCACATGCAGCACCACCATAAAGAAAGGGCATCCATCACTTCTGTGATCGATGCCCTCTTATGAAATGAACCGGTTTCTCTGCACTGGTGCAACCTTCCTTTCCTAAGCTGTATTCAGTTGTGCGGATATGATGTATTCAAATCAGTTAAGCCATTGGACTATACCTGCTAAGCGGTGGTTGTCAGCCTCTCCTCCCCGGATCCTCTCACCGGCTCTTCGGACTTCTTCAGGCTGTTCTCTTCGATTTCGTCGCTTCTGTCTCTTCCTCAGATCCTAGCTAATACATCGGTCTGTCCTCTTTGCTGCTCCGTCCCGGTATCTCCGGCGGGAGCACTTCCCTGCTGCTGCGGATTATAAATCTTTGGAACGTTATCTGTTCGTTGGTCTGCCCTCTTTTCTTCTTGAATTCTTCTCTGTTTCGTTCTTCTGTTTCCTGCTGTTCTTTGTTTCCCTTTGTTGATTTTATAGTACAATGTCCGCCCGGATATGTCAATCAATTTTAATGCAAATTATATATTGTCTGTATATTCATAATATATATGATAATTCTGTAATATCTTCTCCAGTTTTTGCAGTGTTGTCACCGCATTGTTTTCTATCCTGTGCTGCCCTTTGCCGCATGAAGATCTCTGCAGCCCTGCGCCATGCGAATGCCTCTGCGGCCCTCCGATCGCAAAGGCTCTGCGGCATCCTCTGTCTTACGCGGCACACTCCGGTCCCCAAATGAGAAAAGGAGAGCCCCCGACAGGATCAATCTGCCGGGGCTCTCCCGCAAGTCCTTTCAAAAGGCTGTTCGCCGTTCACCGTCATTTCAATTCTGAATTGATGTCACCGACCAGGTGTCCGCGTCCTTGTCTTTCGAAACCACAACCTCCGGAGCCTGTCCGGTCAGACTGATGCTGAGTGTGTCACCGGTAACTGCCGCGTCCACGAGGTCACAGTAATGAACATTTCTCTGAAGGTCCTGCGAAAATGCTGTGTCAAAATCCATCGAAGACAGTTCCTCCTGCGTTTTCACCGTGCTGCCGTCCAGCGTCATCGGGAAGCTGCAGAGTCCCGCCAGATAATCCATGCTCTTCATGTGAAATGCCAGAAGAACCTGACTGGCCGTGTACATAGCCTCGTCATTCTTCTCCGGGAGCGTATCATCGATGTTCTTCAGCGAAACAAAAGAGGCCTCCGAAGTATCACCGTCATCGCCGATCAGGCCCTTATAGGTGAGTTCATAGCAGTGGCCCAGCTGAATGCCATCTTCTGCCGAGGACGAATTCAGATTATCTCCGCTGAAGGAAAGAACGTCACCGGATCTTGTCTGCATCGTGAACGAATGCATAGCCGCGTCCAGAATGACACCGTCCTCCGTCGATTCCACGTCCGCAAGAGCCTCCGCGTAAGTCATTTCGACCTTCTCATAGTCTTCCGATGCCTCGATGGAATCCTTGATCTTCTGCGCCTCTTCATACAGCTTCATGTACGAATCCTGCGTTTTTTCACCGCACTGGACATCCGTCGGATAGGATACGCCGATGTATTCCGACACGGCATCCTCTCCCGTTTTCTTCAATCCGCAGACAAAATCGCCGCCGATGTACCGGATGAATTCCGGCGGGTCGGCAGAAACCAGAATGCTGCAGAGATTCCCGCCCTCTCCATTCGCCTCACATTCCTTGTCCACGAAGCTGAGGCTGTAATTATTCTCATCCCCATACGCATTCCAGGTGACCTTGTCTTCCCAGCTCTCCGGAATCGTCACGGAAAAATACGGCGTCGTCAGCTTCTGTCCGTCCAACGAAACGGTGTCGTCAGCACTGTTATCCTGGGAATCATTGGGATCCACGCCGAACTCCGGATCAATCTGCATGCCTGCGGGCGGCCTTGTCACAACAACATCGGTCATTCCCTCCGTTGACAGATCCGCTGCACCGGTGTCCGCCTCCGAAGAACTCTCTGCGCCCTCTGCCGTCTGCGTGTTTCCTGCATCCGCTCCCTGGTTTCCACAGGCCGCAAGACCAAGCGCCAGGACCGCAGCAAGGCAAAGTGTCAGTCTTCTTTTCTTCATGTTTATACCTCCCTGAGGCAAAATCCGCGAAGGCGGTTTTGCCGAATGCGGCAGCCGGTGCGTCAGCACC
>CAVKEB010000078.1:0-4382 GCA_963655255.1 bacterium | reverse complement strand
ATCGGCCCTTATTAGGGCCCATTGTAAACCACCAGTTGAACTGGTGGTTGTGACTTCGTCACAAGAAGGGCTTCTGTCATGCCGACATGGAATTCGCGGGGGCTTCGCGGCTCCCTTCTGGAAGAAGAGATTAACAGGACCAACGAAACCTACAAGGAGGAGAATCTGTGCCTGATTCAGAAGATTCCGACACCGATTACTCCGATCCGTCTGGACAAGGAGAGCCGCCAGATTACACTGGCGTATTTTGACCAGAAAAGTACGGTGGACTACATCGGCGTCGTGCAGGGTTATCCGGTCTGCTTCGATGCGAAGGAGGCGAAGACCTCTACGTTCGCGCTGCAGAACATTCACCCGCATCAGGTGGAATTCATGAGGCAGTTCGAGAAGCAGGACGGAATCGCCTTTTTCCTGATCTATTACACGGGCATGGATGTGTACTATTATCTGACGTTCCGGGAATTCCTGCCCTTCTGGGAGCGGATGGAGGCGGGAGGCAGGAAGAGCTTCCGCTTCGACGAGCTGGATCAGACGTACATTCTGCCGAAGCGGCCGGGGGTGATGGTGCCGTATCTCGAAATGATCAATAAGGATATTGCGGAACGCGACACTCGAGCGTGACTGATGTTTTTTAATTCATACATTTAAGGAGGGGGAAAGCAATGCATTACCGTAATCCGATCCTGCCGGGGTATCACCCGGATCCGTCCATCTGCCGTGTGGGAGATGATTTTTATCTGGTGAATTCGACCTTTGAGTTCTTCCCGGGAGTGCCGGTTTATCACAGCCGGAATCTTGTGAACTGGGAGAGAATCGGCTACTGCTTAACGAGGAAGGAGCAGGATGTTCTGGATGGATGCCGGGCGTCCGGAGGCATTTACGCGCCGACGATCCGGTATCATGAGGGGACGTTCTTCATGACCACCACGAATGTGAGCAGCGGCGGCAATTTCATTGTTCACACGAGGGACCCGCGGGGCGAATGGTCAGAGCCCGCGTGGGTTGCGCAGGGCGGAATTGATCCCACGGTTTTCTTCGATGATGACGGGAAGGTGTATTTTATGTCGACCGGAGAAGACGAAGAAGGCAGCGGGATTTTTCTTTGTGAAATGGATCCGTTCACCGGAAAAATGCTGACAGAAAGCCGCTGCATCAGCCATGGCTGCGGCGGGCGGAACCCGGAGGGACCGCATATTTACAAAAAGAACGGCAGATATTATCTGATGCTCGCGGAGGGCGGGACCGAATACGGACATATGGAAACCATTCAGAAAAGTGACTGCATTTACGGTCCCTATGAGCCCTGCCCGCACAACCCGATTCTCACACACCGCGATGACACGGCAGGTGAGATCGGCTGCACGGGACATGCGGATCTTGTCGAGGATGCCGCCGGGAACTGGTGGATGGTCTGCCTCGGAATCCGCCCGACCGGAAAGCGGCCGAACATGCTGATGCTCCACCATCTCGGAAGAGAGACGTTCCTCGCCCCGGTGGACTGGAGCGGCGACTGGCCGGTTGTCGGCGATCACGGAAAAATCGCGTTGGACATGGAAGGGCCGCTTCCCGGAGAAGCACCGGAAACACCCTCGTTTGATTTTGAGGATCCCTTTGAGAGAAAAGAACGGAACCCGGAATATAACTTTATCCGGAATCCGGAGGAAAAGAACTACCGCGTGGATCCTTCCCTCGGACTGATCCTTGCGGGGACGGACCGGACACTGAACGATGTCTCGAATCCGACCTGGCTCGGAATCCGCCAGCAGGCCTTTGAGGTTCTTGCAAAGACGAGGGTCCGGATTCTTCCGGATTCCCCGGACGGGATCTGCGGCATCACGGCATTTTACAACAACGGTTATCACTATGACCTCTGCCTGGAGAAAAGGGGATCGGAGCGCCGCGTCTTCCTCAGGAAGCACGTGCACGACATGGAGACGGTTTCGGAGAAGATCCCTCTTGCCGGGGGCGGTGATGCGGAGCTGGAGATCGAGGCCTTCCGGGATCACTATGAGTTTTATCTGGGAGAGCCGGGCGGCACAAGGACGCTCGTGGGAACCGGCCTTGCCGCGGGACTCTGCACGGAACAGACCTGTACGATGACGTTTACGGGAACCTATCTCGGACTCTTTGCGGAAAAGGCGGCGGGCGTGTTCCGGATGTTTTCGATCCGCGGGAACAAGTCCTGTGAAATCTGAGAGCTGGGAAGCAGTCCGGTACATTCGGCCTGCGGGAGAGGGCCGCACGGAACCGGAGAGCGCCGGGGAGGAAGATGCGGGAGCTGTTCCGGGGATCCGGGCGGCTCTTGACACCGGAGGACCTGTCTGATATAGTCACAGATGATTTAATCAATTAGCAAGATAACACTGCACAGTAATAAAGCAAATGGACAGCGGTATCCGCGGTCATGGAATGAAAGGGCAGTTATGGGAGATCGGAGCAGGCAGGAGTTACTTCACACCCCGGAGGGGCTGTGGGATCACTACGGTGCGGACTGTGCCCAGTATGAGACGGTGACGCAGATGATCGGCGAGACGATGCACCGCTACGGATATGAGGACATCAAGACGCCGACGTTTGAGTTTTTCGATGTTTTTTCGCGGGAGATCGGCACAACGCCCTCCCGGGAACTGTATAAGTTTTTTGACAAGGAAGGGAACACGCTGGTCCTGCGTCCGGACTTCACACCGTCGGTGGCACGGTGTGCGGCGAAGTATTTCATGGATGACACGCAGCCGCTGAAATTCTGCTACGAGGGCAGTGCGTTTACCAATACCTCCAGTCTGCAGGGGAAGCTCAAGGAATCCACGCAGATGGGAGCGGAGTGCATCAACGATGATTCGCCGCAGGCCGATGCGGAGATGCTGGCGCTTCTCATCGAGGCCCTTCTGGGCGTCGGTCTGGATCAGTTCCAGATTACGGTCGGTAACATGGAATATTTCAAGGGCGTCTGCGATGCGGCGGGGCTTGACGGGGAGACGGAAGGAGAGCTTCGGGACTATGTCTCCGGCAAGAACTATTTTGCCGCGGAGAATCTTCTGAAGAAGCAGACCATCGACGATACCCTGGCGGAGCAGTTCCTGCAGCTCACGAGCCTTGCGGGCGATGACAGCGATCTGGAGAAGCTGGAGAAGAACGCTCCGAACGAGCGCGCGGCGGCGGCCATCCGCAGACTCGTGGAGGTCTACGGGATTCTGAAGCTCTACGGATATGAGAAGTACATCAGCTTCGATCTGGCGCTTCTGTCAAGGTACCGCTACTACACGGGAATTCTGTTCAAGGCCTACACCTACGGCGTCGGCGATCAGGTGGCGACCGGGGGAAGATACGACACCCTTCTGTCGCAGTTCGGCAAAAACGCACCGGCGATCGGCTTCATGTTCCAGATCGACACGCTGATGGAGGCCATGCGGACGCAGAACGTGGGGCCTCTTGTTTCTCCGGCGCCGGAGATCGTGACCTACACGAAGGAAGATTTTCCGGGCAAGCTCGTCAAGGTGCAGAAGGCAAGAAAGGCGGGACGGCACATTGCGCTGGTGCCGGCGAAGGAATAAACTGCTAATGGGCTGCCGCAGACAGGCTGCGGCAAGACAAGATAGGAAACGGAAAACCGATGGAAGAATTAACGATTGCACTGACCAAGGGGCGGCTTGCCGACAAGACCATGGAACTCTTTTCGAAGGCGGGATTTTCCTGCGAAGAGATGAAGGAAGATACGCGCCGGCTGATTTTTCACAACAAGGAACAGAACCTGAATTTTTTCCTCTCCAAGGGGCCGGACGTTCCGACCTACGTGGAGCGCGGCGCGGCGGACATCGGCGTCGTGGGCTCGGACATCATTCTGGAGGAGAAGCGCAGAGCCTATGAGGTGCTGGATCTGGGCTTCGGGCGCTGCCGGATGTGCGTGGCGGGTCCGGAATCGGCAAGGGAGAAGCTTCGTCATCACGAGATGATCCGGGTGGCATCGAAGTATCCGAACATCGCGCGGGATTACTTCTACCATGAGAAGCATCAGACCGTGGACATCATCAAGCTGAACGGTTCGGTGGAGCTGGGACCGGTCGTCGGGCTCTCCGATGTCATCGTCGATATCGTGGAGACGGGTTCGACGCTTCGCGCCAACGGCCTGGATGTACTGGAGACGGTCTGCGACATCTCGGCGCGGATGATTGTCAATCAGGTCAGCATGCAGATGAAACAGGAACGGATCCGCGAAATGATCCTCGCCGTGAGAAAGGCGCTGGAGGAGAACTGAAACATCCGGAAAAAGAGGATAGCGGCATCGGTGCTGATGCACCGGCTGCCGCATTCGGCAAAACCGCTGCACTCGAAGATGTCTGATGACATCTTCTCCTGCTTAGAGTGCCGCTAGGCGGCACTCTGTA
>CAVKEB010000077.1:0-5096 GCA_963655255.1 bacterium | reverse complement strand
CGATCATCTTCTTGTAGCCGTCGATGTTGAGCTTCTTCAGGCCGGCATCCTGTCCTTCGATCTGAAGGCCAAGGCAGGCGGTGAAGTCCTCCTCGTTGCCGATCATGACATCCACGTACTTCGCAATTTCCTTGTTGACCTCCTGGCACTTCTCCAGACCGCCGATTGCGGACCACATGGAAGGACGGTAGTTCAGATCGTAGGAAACCACGGTGCCGTACTTCTTCGCAGTCTTGATGGCCTCGATGACGGTCTCGCAGCTTTGCTCGGAGAGAGCGGCGTAGATTCCGCCGGTGTGCAGCCAGCGGACACCGAGCTCACCGAAGATGTGCTCGAAATTCAGATCCTCCGGCGTTGCCTGGGAGATCGCGGTGTTGGCGCGGTCAGAACAGCCGACAGCGCCGCGGACGCCGAAGCCGCGCTCCGTGAAGTTCAGGCCGTTGCGGCAGATGCGGCCGATTCCGTCGGTCTTTTTCCAATAAATAAGAGAGGTGTCCACGCCGCCCTGCTCGATGAAATCCTTCATCAGGCGTCCGACCTCGTTGTCCGCAAAAGCCGTGATGACAGCGGTGTCCATGCCGAAGCACTTGTGCAGGCCGCGGATGACGTTGTATTCTCCGCCGCCCTCCCATGCGCGAAAGCTCCGGGCAGTGCGGATGCGGCCTTCTCCGGGATCCAGGCGGAGCATCACCTCGCCGAGGGATACGGCGTCATACTTGCAGTCCTTGCGGTCTTTCAGATTCAGTTCCATGAAAATCTCCTTTCCAGTATGCAGGCGGGGCGCTTGGCCCCGGTTTGTCCGGCCTCCCTCACGGTTTCGAAGAAAATCCGGAAGAAAGCCGTCAGAACATTCCACAATGTGAAATGCAATTTCGCGATATGACATTTGCTGATCCTTATTATAGAAAACCGGAGAAGGAAGTCAAGACGGGAAATCAGATAAAATCAGGAAAAGAAAATCGAAAATCCGGCGAACAAAACGGCAGGACCGGCCCGGACGGGGGAGACCGGACGGGGGTGAAAACGCCGCTTGCCAGAAAGAAAGGAAAATGATAATATGTTTCATATTGTGAAACGAAGGGGCATCCTATGAGTGAACAAAAGAGCAAGTTTGAAAGTGACATCGATATGTCGCTTTCAAACAGCAGCATCGGTGCTGGCGCACCGGCTGCCGCATTCGGCAAAACCGCATCCGCGGATTTTGCCTCAGCGAGGTATAGAAACGAGAAGGAAGGCAATCCCATCCAGGTGGCGGATCGCCTGTTCGGTGCGCTGGAGTATCTGGTGCGGAACGGGCAGAGCCCGCTCGCGCAGCTGGCGCAGGCCCTGCAGCTGAACAAGAGCACGGCGCACCGGGTTCTTGCCTCTCTTCAATATATGGATTACGTCCGGCAGGATCCGGAGAGCGGGCAGTACGAGGCCACGTTCAAGCTGGTGGATCTGGCGGACCGCCTGATGGAGCAGGTGGATGTGGCGCAGATGGTGCGGCCCCATCTCAAGAAACTGGCGGAAGAGGTGCATGAAACGGTTCACTTCGTGGAACGGGACGGGAGCGAGGTGATCTACATCGATAAGGTGGATTCCTATGATCACAGCATCCGGATGACCTCCCACATCGGAAGCCGGATGCCGTTCTACCGCTCCGGAGTGGGAAAGGCGATGGCCGCCAATATGAGCGATCCGGAGATCCGGACGCTGTGGGAGGGCTGCACGATCGAACGGAAGACGGCCTATACCATCACGAACCTGGACGAGTTCATGGAAGAAATTGCCGAAGTCCGCAGGAAGGGCTACGCGCTTGACAACGAGGAGAATGAGACCGGTGTCCGCTGCATCGCGGCGGCGCTTTCCCTGGACGGAGGATCCCGGTACGCGTTCTCCATTTCGGTGCCGATCAGCCGCATGGACAACGACAGGATCCGGGAGCTCTCCGGAATCGTCCTTGCCGTAAAAGCAGAGATCGATGCAGAGCTTGCCGGAAAAAGTTGACTATATGTTCTATATGTGATATAACAGACGATGAAATAAGGAATGAGTGCGGCGGAGGGATTCGTTCCTTTCCGCCGCTTGTCGTATATAGATGAATTACAGATGAATGTAGAAGGGAGGCTTCTCCTATGAAAAGAGATTATTATGAAGTGCTCGGCGTGGACCGGACCGCAGATGACAAGAAGATCAAATCCGCTTACCGGAAGCTGGCGAAGAAATACCATCCGGACATGAACCCGGGCGATGAGAATGCGAAGAAGAAATTCGAAGAGGTAGGAGAGGCCTACGCGGTTCTTTCTGACCCGAAGAAGAGGAAGATGTACGATCAGTTCGGCATGGCCGCGTTTGATCAGAGCGCAGGCGGAGCCGGCGGTCAGCAGGGAGGCAGAGGCGGTTTTTCCGGTTTCGGAACGGGCGGCGGAGCGAAGTTCTACCGTTCGCCGGACGGCAGCACCACCTACTATTCTTCCAGTGATATGGGGGATATGGGAGATCTTTTCAAGGACCTGTTCGGAGGCGGCTTCGGTCAGGGCGGATCGTTCCATTCCTCACGAAGCGGAGCAGGCGGCAGCGGCTTCTCGGGCTTTGGCGGCGGATATGCAGGAAACGGCTTCGGCGGTCAGGACTTTGAGGACGCGTTCCGGCAGGCCGGAGCGGGCGGTTTCTATCGCACGCAGAACGCAAATGCGTCGTCCGGTCCCTCCGCGGCACAGACCGGCGACCGGACCACAACGGTTCACGTGCCGTTCATCACGGCATGCCTCGGCGGAGAGGCTCCGGTCAATACCGGAAGCGGCCGCATTATGGTGAAGATTCCGGCGGGCATCCAGTCCGGTGCGAAGATCCGGATCCGCGGCAAGGGAATGCCTTCGGGAGCCAATCCTTCCGTAAAAGGCGATCTGTACGTTGTCGTAGAGGTCATCGTACCGAAGAGCCTGAGTCCGGAGGCTGTGGAGAAGCTCAAGGAGTTCGAAGGGGCCTGCTACCGCAGCAAGGCCGGCGGAGCGGCATAACGACCCGTAGGGAAGAATTTGATACAGAGCATACAGAAGGTCGGGATATCCCGGGGGGCGGGATGTCCCGGCCTTTTGTGATCGGCATTTGCCTTTTTTACTTTTCTACAGCTTCTGCGGCATGCCCAGCGCCACGAGGTGGTCGTAATTTTTGTAATACAGATAGAAGCCGCCGATGTTGTGCTGCACATCGTCGATCCGCACCCGGAACCCGTCGTGCCGCACCATGAAGGAGCCGAGAATGGAGTCCGGACGGCGCATGTACATCGCATATTCCGGGAAAAAGAACCCGTTCAGCATCCGGTCCGCCCGCACGCGGATGGTGCGAAGGAAATACGGAAGGTCGAACTCTTTCAGATACGGAAGGTCCGGATTATCCGAACGGATCCGCTCCCAGGTTTCAAAGGTGACCATCAGAAGCTCGAGAAATGTGTGGTAGGTGGTCTCCTGTTTATAGAGAAAATCAAGATTCACCCGGGCATTCCGGAGAGCGAAGGTGTCATAATCGTCGCGCCGGATGTACCGGGTGATTTCGTTCATGGCGTAGGCAACCCAGTGGTCGCGAAATCTCGTGTAATCCGCGGCAAGGAAATGATTGACGGCTTTTTCGGCGGCCAAAAGCCATTTTTCCTCGTGAGTCAGACGGTACAGGCGGCAGAGTGCGTAGGCGGCCTCGCCGTCGTAGTAGACCGTGCGGTAACGTTCTTTGGGCGAGAAATCCATGTTCAGAACGTGGAAAAATCCGCCGCTCTCCGGATCTATAAGGGAGAGGATGCCCTCTCCGAGGGCACAGGCGGTTTCCAGGTACCGGCGGCTTCGGGAAGGATCGGAAGAAAGCTCCAGATACTCCGTGAGCGCGAGGATGAGAACGCCGCCCCCGCCGAGTTTGATTTCCTTTTTGGACGGCTCGGAAAGATACGCGGTTTCCGGATCCCGGGAAACGACCGCTTTGGTGAGCAGGTAATCGATGGAGCGGGCAGCCAGAGAGAGCACATCGTCTTTTTTCGTCAGACGGTACTGGACCAGAAGGCTCCAGATGGTGCTCGCGTGCCGCATGCAGTTGTAGCCGGGAATCACGCGGTCGAAGCGGGGATAATAGCCGTAGCGGAAGGACCCGTCCGGCTGCACCTGATGCTCCAGAAAGGAAGCCGCCGACGAAATGAGGGAAAGCGCAAAGGGAGCATCCAGAGAAGGAACCTCCCGGCGGCTGCGGCAGAGTCCGTCTGGGATGAGCGGGATCACGTGGGGAGCCGGAGACGGAGGAAAGAGCGGAGAAGCTTCTTCCGTGCGCGGTTCGGACAGATCGATAAAAAATCCCGCCGTATTAAAAAGAAGGAAGAATTCAGGCAGCGCGGGAAGCTCCGGCCGCCCCGCCTTTTTAAGGTACCGGTTCAGATCGGGCAGGCTGACATTTCCTGCGGAATAATCAATGATCCGGGCGCCGCTTAGCTCCTCCTCGAGCAGGGGCGTGCCGAAATTCCGGTCAAAAGAAAGACCGTAGCGGAAGAATTCGTTCCAGCCGGGCTCTTTGATCATGTAGGCAAGTGTCTTGGTGTCCGCGGGCGCGTATTCCGTGACAACGTCTGCCTTGATCCAGCGGGGGAAGAAAGCGGATGGATGCCGGAGAGCGTGACTGTTTCGCTTGTCTTGCCGGTTTATCCGGCTAAGGGCAAGGCTTTCTGCCTGTGCAAGGGCCTCTTTGAGGGATGCTCCTCGTCCATGTACGACATCGGCCCGGCGGCTTCCGTCACTGAGCGAGAGGAAAACGACAAACCCGTTCTCCGGGACGGACACAGCGGGAGCAGAACTCCTGCCTGCGGCTTCCAAAAGCTCCCGGCAGATGTCCGGAAAAATGGAAACGAATGCATCGGATTTCATGACAACCCTCCTGAGAATTTTATGCGGAACACCCTGTGGAAACGTGGGAACGGAGAATGCGGCTTTTCCCGCGGATGGTTAAGGTGGTGTCTTTCTCGTAAATCATAGCATGAAAGTACGTCACATTCCGCATGCCGGAGCGAGAAATACAGCGGATAACAAAAGCCTACTAATAAAAAATCAAGCACTTATTCAGGATAGCGGATAGGCGGAAAG
>CAVKEB010000076.1:0-5630 GCA_963655255.1 bacterium | reverse complement strand
CACGTTTGGGACCTCTTTTCTTGTTTTTACTTTCCTACAAAAACTTTACACTAGCAGTCTTCCTTGCTCGAAATCGCGCGGAGGAAGGCTTTGGTCCTCTCCTGTCTGGGATTCGCGAAAAATTCGCGGGAGGGTCCTTCCTCCACCACAACGCCGCCTTCAATAAACATGGTTCTCGTCGAGATGTTCTTCGCAAAGCCGAGCTCATGCGTGACCACCAGCATCGTCATGCCCTCTTCCGCGAGTCTTCGCATAACGCCCAGCACCTCTCCCGTCAGCTCCGGATCCAGGGCGGAAGTCGGCTCGTCGAAATAGATGATCTCCGGATCGGTCGCCAGTGCCCGCGCAATCGCAACGCGCTGCTGCTGCCCGCCGGAGAGCTGATTCGGATAGAAATCCACTCTCTCCAGCATTCCGACCTTTTCCAGTGCGGCGCGGCCGATCTCCTCCGCTCTGCTCTTCTCCATCTTCCTCGCGACAATCAGGCCTTCCGTCACGTTCTGCAGTGCGGTCTTGTTCAGGAACAGGTTGTAGTTCTGGAACACAAAGGCGGTTTTGCGCCGGATCTCCGCAATTTCCTTCTTCGTGATCTGCGACAGATCGTAGGTCTTTCCGTCGAACGTAAGGCTTCCGCTGTCTGCCGTCTCCAGAAAGTTCATACAGCGAAGAAGTGTCGTCTTACCGCCGCCCGATGGGCCCAGAATGGCAATGACTTCTCCCTTGTCGACAGACACATCGATTCCGTTCAGAACCTGCGTCTTCCCGTCAAATGATTTCTTGATTCCCTTTACTTCCAGCATGGACATAACTGCTTCTCCTTCATGCATCCGGCCGGTGTTTTCCTCTGTGGCATTCCTTTCCCGCCGCTGCCTGCCGACTGCTCTCTTCTCCGGCATTTTCCGTCAGCATCAACCGTCCTTCCTCTTCCGTCAGCGTCTGCCGGTCACTCCCGCTTCCCGGTGCTCAGCGCTTTCCGTAAGAGCCGAGCTTCTTCTCTCCGATATTCTGAAGCTTCGTCAGAACCGTCGAGAACAGAAGATAAATCGCCGCAACCTCCAGATACAGGGCAAGCGGCTCATAGTAAACCGCATTGATCCGCTGCGTGGTCATGAACATCTCCGTCACCGTGATGTTCGCCGCAAGGGAGGTATCCTTCACCATGGAAATCAGTTCGTTGAACAGAGTCGGGAACGCGGTGCGCAGGGCCTGCGGAAGCTCAATTCTGCGGACAATCTGCCACCAGCTCATGCCGACGCAGTACCCGGCCTCCATCTGTCCGGCGGGAACCGCCTCGAGAGCCGCACGCATCGTCTCCGCCGCATAGGCGCCCTCATTGATGGCAAAAACCATCACCGCCGCCGGAAACGCCTCGATCAGGATTCCCACCTTCGGCAGGCCGTAGTACACGACAAACAGCTGCACCAGAAGTGGCGTTCCGCGGATCACCCAGATGTAAAACCGCGCAATCTGCTTCAGAACCCGGATGTTGGCGAACTGCACCAGCGCCGTCAGAATCGCAATGACAAGGCCGATGGCAAAGGCCAGTATCGTCAGCGGAATGGTATACATCAGTCCCGGAAGAAGGATCTTCGGGAAAGACTGAATCAGTATATTCAAAAGTCGTTCGTTCATCTCTCGGAATTAACTCCTATTGTTTTTGTAGGATTATAGCATTTCGGTGGGATTATAACATCACCTTTTTCAAAATGCATTACCATTTTATCTTCACCCGGCATCCGCTGCATTTCAATCACAAATTGTCTGCAGATAAATTCCGATTGGAAATCGGCAGGAGCATGTTTGCCGAAAGTTTGAAAGTGACATCGACAGGTCACTTTCAAACTGCAGCATCGATGCTGACATGCCGGCCGCCGCATTCGGCAAAACATGAAATGCCCCGGCAGCGATATAATAGAGGCATTGGATTCTCGTTCTTGCGGGCCCCGCAGGGCCCGCAGTGCAGCGGCACCGGAGGATTTTGTTATGCAGTACTTCTGGAAGGAAATTCATGATCTTCCCGCCGGGATCGGGTTCGGCCTGTTCTCGGCGCAGCATTTTGCGGCCCTCGGAGTCTGCGCAGCCGGAATTCTGCTTTACTGCTTCCTGTTCCTTCGCTGCAGCCGCAGGAGGCAGAACCGCATCCTGAAAATCACGTCTCTCCTGCTCCTTGTCGGGAATCTTCTCCGTGACCTGTTCCTCGTCTGTGTTCACCGCATGAGCACCGCCTATCTGCCGCTCCACCTGTGCAGCTTCGCGATCTTTGTTTATCTCCTTCAGGCTTTCCTTCCGGCGCGGTTTCACCGCTTCCGGGAAGCTCTCGGAGAAATCGGGCTGGTTCTCCTCATGCCGGGAACCCTCTGCGCCCTGATTTTCCCGGACTGGAGCTCCTATCCCCTCGTGAATTTCATGTGCCTCCACAGCTTCCTCTGGCACGCCGTGCTCGCGGCCTATCCGCTCGCGCTCTTTTTGTCCGGACGGATTCATCCCTCGATCCGGCATCTCTGGTATCCGGTTCTGTATCTGTGCATCGTAACGCCGCCCACTGCCGTATTCAACGCGCTCACCGGCTGCAATTACCTTTTTATCATGCGGCCGCTTCCCGGAACTCCGCTCGCTCTCCTGGAAGGATCCCTCGGCCCGTACTGGCGTGTCGGCTATGCGCTCCTTGTTTTTGCCGTCATTCTCGCAATTTATCTTCTGCTGGAACTGGGCCGTTTCCTGCACCGGCACCTTCCGTCTGTTTCCTGAACTTTTTCACAATTTTTTCTCCTGTTTTCCGGCTTTTCCACACTTCTCTTTTCCCTTTCCACCACTTAGAATGGGGATGATATCAATTAAGCGATTCTGTGTCTTTTCGGATTTTCGGTGCCGCTGTCTCCGGCATCTGTCACCGACAGAACACTTCGGAATTCCGGAAACATCAGACCGCAGAAATTTGGAGGGGTATTGCACAACTATGAACAAATGGACAAGAGCACTTTATCAGCCGAATCTTCCTCTGTATGAGAACCGGCGCGTCACGGCATCCGCGGAGCACATTGCGCTCTCCCGGAATGCGGCAAAGGAGGGCATGGTTCTTCTGAAGAACGATCCCGCCGTTCTGCCTCTTGCAAAGGGGAGCAGAATTGCCCTTTTCGGCAAGGGAACCTTTGACTACGTCAAGGGCGGCGGCGGATCCGGCGATGTCACCGTTCCTTATATAAAGAACCTCTATGACGGCTTCATGGAGCACGAGGATCTCGTCTCGGTGTACGAGAAAACCGCTGCCTTCTACCGCAGCTATGTGGCCGGTCAGTATGCAGAGGGCGGCATTCCCGGCATGATTGAGGAGCCGGAGCTCCCGGATCTTCTCGCCGATGAGGCCGCCGCTTCCTGCGACACCGCCATTATCTCCATCAGCCGTTTCTCCGGCGAGGCCTGGGACCGCAAGTCCGAGCTCGGCGCTCCCGGCGAGAATGCCTGCGATGACCAGCATCTGTCCGAGCTGCAGAATCATCTTTTCGCACGCAGTGATTTCTATCTGACTCCCCGTGAGGAGGAGCTGGTTCAGAAGGTCACGGACCGCTTCCATCGCGTTGTCGTCGTGATGAACGTGGGCGGCATGGTTGCCACCGACTGGTTTGCATACAATGACCGCATCCGCAGCGTCCTCATGGCATGGCAGGGCGGCATGGAAGGCGGCTGCGCTGCGGCGGAGCTCCTCCTCGGTCTCGGCACTCCTTCCGGCAAGCTGTCGGACACCTTTGCGCACCGCCTCGAGGATTATCCCTCCACGGAGGGCTTCCACGAAGCGAGCGATCACGTGGATTACACCGAGGATATTTATGTCGGCTACCGCTACTTCGAGACGCTCCCCGGTGCAGCAGAAAAAGTCGTCTATCCCTTCGGCTTCGGCCTTTCCTATACGACATTCTCCCTGACACAGGCCGGGGCTCTCGTCATCAAGGGCGAGCCGGACCCGGATGCCGAAACCGCAGAGGGCGCAAACCCTGACAGCGGCGACATCATCCGCGCAGAGGTTCTCGTCTCCAATACCGGAAAGTATGCCGGCCGCGAGGTTGTTCAGCTCTACTGCAGGGCTCCTCAGGGACTTCTCGGAAAACCGGCCAGAGTTCTGTGCGGCTATCAGAAGACCCGTCTTCTGCAGCCCGGCGAGAGTCAGCTCGTCACCATTGAGGTGAAGACAAAGGATCTTGCCAGCTACGATGACCTCGGCCGCGTCTGCAAGTCCGCCTGGGTTCTGGAAAAGGGAAGCTATGCGTTCTTCCTCGGCACTGATGTCCGCTCCGCCGGTGAGCTGGAATTCCATTATGAGATTGAAAAGGACCGGATCGTCCGCCGCGTCGTCAGCCGCATGGCTCCCACCCAGCTGTCCTGCCGTCTCCGCGCAGACGGTACCTTTGAGAATCTTCCCCTTGGTGAGCCAAACGACCCGAACGAAAGCGTTCTGGAGCGGCTTCCCTACGACCAGATGGACGGCTGCACGCCCGAGATTCGCCACCAGCCGCACGGCTACACCTCCTGGACCGGCAAAACCAACGGTCTTCCGAAGCTGATTGATGTCGCAGAGGGCCGCATCTCACTGGACGACTTCATCCACTCCATGTCGGATGAGCATCTGGCAGAACTGATCGGCGGCCAGCCGAACACCGGCGTTGCCAATACCTTCGGATACGGAAACCTTCCGGAATATGGCATTCCGAACATCATGACCGCAGACGGCCCTGCAGGCCTCCGCATCCTTCCGAATGTCGGCGTCAAGACCACGGCCTTCCCCTGCGCAACGCTCCTCGCCTGCACCTGGGATCCGGAAACCACCTATGCCGTCGGCCGCGCAGGCGGTGAGGAAGTGAAGGAGAACAACATCGGCGTATGGCTGACCCCTGCCGTGAATATCCACCGCAGCCCTCTGTGCGGACGCAACTTCGAATACTACTCCGAGGATCCGTTCCTTGCAGGCAAACAGGCCGCCGGAATGGTCGAAGGCATCCAGAGCACACACGTTGCGGCAACCGTGAAGCATTTTGCCCTCAACAACAAGGAGACCAACCGCAAGGATTCCGATTCCCGTGCTTCCGAGCGTGCCATCCGCGAAATCTATCTGAAGCAGTTCGAGATCATCGTCCGGGATGCTCACCCGTGGAGCATCATGTCGAGCTACAACCTCATCAACGGCCACCGCGCTTCCGAGAACCGTGACATGCTGATCGGGATTCTGCGCGACGAATGGGGCTATGACGGCATGGTCACCACCGACTGGTGGACCTACGGCGAACACTACAAGGAATGTGCAGCCGGAAACGACATGAAGATGGGCTGCGGATTTGCAGATCGCGTCATGGACGCTTATCATAAGGGTGCCATCACAAGAGCCCAGCTCGAGCTCGCGGCACGGCACATCCTGACACTGATCCTGCGGGTAGATTAATTCTCTTCCCTGTCATGAATGTTACAACTCTGCCCGGCCCGCATCTGCCTGCCGGGCAGAACTTTTGAGTTTCGTTGCCTCAGCGAGGTATAAAATTTGAAAGCGACATCGATATGTCACTTTCAAACTGCAGCATCGGTGCTGACGCATTCGGCAAAACCGCTGCACTCGAAGATGTCTGATGACATCTTCTCCTGCTTAG
>CAVKEB010000075.1:0-5698 GCA_963655255.1 bacterium | reverse complement strand
CGAAGATGTCTGATGACATCTTCTCCTGCTTAG
The DNA here is from genome assembly GCA_963655255.1 of bacterium. Classification (GTDB taxonomy): domain Bacteria; phylum Bacillota; class Clostridia; order Lachnospirales; family Lachnospiraceae; genus CAG-791. The sequence goes on along the minus strand of CAVKEB010000075.1, from coordinate 5,665 downwards.
AGTGCCGCTAAGCGGCACTCTGCATGCAGAGAGAATTCGCCTTCGCGAAATTCTCTCTGGTATCGCGGATTTTGCCTCAGTGAGGTATAAACATGGAGAAAACAGAACTGACAGCACTTCTGAAGGAGATGTCTCTGGAGGAGAAAATTGCCCAGATGGTACAGGTGTACGGCTCCTGCTATCTGGAAAATGAGGAAAGCGCGGTGACAGGACCGCTGGCGGCCCTGCCCGTCTCGGAGGACGGACAGACGCAGCTCGTGGGAACGGTCCTCGGAACCGGGGAGGCGAAGAGCCTGATCCGCCTTCAGAAGGAAAATCTGGAACGTCAGCCGCATCACATCCCGATGATGTTCATGATGGATGTCATTCACGGGATGGCAACGATCTTCCCGGCACCGATTGCACAGGGGGCAACCTTTGATCCCGGGATGTATGAAAAGGCAATGTCGGCGGCGGCAAAAGAAGCGGCGGCTTCCGGCCTGCATGTCACGTTCTCTCCGATGTGCGATCTGGTTCGTGACGCGAGATGGGGACGCGTGGTGGAGTCCACCGGCGAGGATCCGTATCTGAACGGAGAGATGGCTGCGGCTGCGGTCCGCGGTTTTCAGGGAGAGAAAAGAGAAGATATCCGCAAAAAGGGCCATGTCTGCGCCTGCGTGAAGCACTTTGCGGGCTACGGCGGAGCCGTGGGCGGACGGGATTACAATGCGGCGGAGATGTCGGAACGGACCTTCCGCGATTTCTATCTGCCGGGCTACCGGAAGGCAATTGAGGCGGGGGCCGTGATGGTCATGACCTCGTTTAACCTGTTAAACGGAATCCCTGCCAGCGTGAACCGGAAGTTGATGCGCGGAATTCTCCGGGAAGAGCTCGGATTTGACGGCGTTCTGATTTCGGATTATGCGGCACTCGCGGAGTCGATCGTGCATGGCTGCTCCGAGAACGAGGAAGAGGCGGCCCGAAAAGGCGTGGAGGCCGGCGTGGACATCGACATGATGAGCACGGTTTATGCTTCCGGCCTGAAGAAACTGGTGGAGGCCGGCGAGGTTCCGGAGTCTCTTGTGGATGAATGCGTTCTCCGTATTCTGGAGCTGAAAAATGAGCTGGGCCTGTTCGAGAATCCGTATAAGGACGCGGATCCGGAGGAAGAAAAGAGGCTTCATTTGTGCAGAGAGCACCGCGAACTCGCGAGAAAGAACGCGGAGGAATCCTTTGTCCTTCTGAAAAATGAAGGAGAAAAGCCGCTCCTTCCTCTTGAGACGGGAGAACAGCAGAAGAAAATTGCCTTCATCGGGCCCTATGTGAACCGGAAGGAAACGAACAGCAGCTGGGCAATTACCGGTAATCCGAAGGACAATGTGACCATCCGTGAGGCGGCGGAAAAGGTATTCGATGCGGGGAAGACATTCTACGCGGAAGGCTGCGCGATCCTCGGGAAGGAAGACGCGGAGCAGCTTCTCGGGACTCCGGAATATCCGATGAAGGAGATTTCTCCCGCTGAGGAAGAGCAGATGCTCCGGGACGCACTGGAAGCGGCTGGGAAAGCGGACGTTGTCATCCTGTGCCTCGGAGAGCACTACCTGCAGACGGGAGAAGCGGCAAGCCGCGCAGACATCACGCTCCCCGGCGTGCAGATGAATCTTCTCCGCCGTGTGGCGGCGGTCAATCCGAATGTGGTGACCGTTCTGTTTAATGGAAGGCCGCTGGACCTTCGCGAGGTTTCGGAGTTGTCACGCACGGTTCTGGAGGTGTGGCTTCCGGGAACCGAAGGCGGCAACGCGATTGTGAATACGCTCACCGGAGAGAGCAATCCGCAGGGAAAACTCCCGGTCAGCTTCCCCTGGTGCGTGGGACAGGTGCCGGTCTTCTACAATACCGGCAGCACGGGACGGCCGTACTACGAGGGATGCAGAGACAAGTTCATTTCCAAGTATCTGGATATTCCGAACAAGCCGCTGTACGTGTTCGGATGGGGACTCAGTTACACGACTTTTGAGATTTCCGAAGTGAAACTTGACGGTGAAATTCTGACGGAAAAGAGCAATCTGTCTGGAGCATATGGCCCATCCCACGGCGGAGAGCGGCAGGCGGGATCCGTGTCGGTACAGGACATGGAAGGTTCGCTGCAGGAAGCCCATGGAGGAGAAATCCAGGGAAATCCGGCAGAAAACGAGAAGTTGACCGCATCGGTCACTGTGACCAACACAGGAAAATACGCGGGAACCGAAACCGTGCAGCTCTACCTCCAGGATGTTTCGGCTTCTGTGCCGAGACCGGTGAAGGAGCTGAAGGGCTTCCGCAAGGTGACGCTTGCACCCGGTGAGAGCGCGGACGTTTCCTTCGTGATCGAAGAGCCGATGCTGCGCTTTACAAGAGAGGACAATACCTTCGGGAGCGAGCCGGGCAGGTTCCGCGTCTGGATTTCGAATTCCAGCGAGACCGGGGAAGCGAAGGAGTTCCGGCTGGAAGCAAAATAAAGGTAACGGTTCAGCACATCTCGAATTTCCCTGTGATGAACCGTTACAAAAAGAACCGGAACGGCTTCTCATCTTTTGTGAGGATCTGTTCCGGTTCTGCAAATGCACGCTCCGGATTGTTTCAGGAGGGAACCGGAAGCGGCGCTTTTTGTAGGGGGAGGGGCTGCAACAAGGCTGCAGCCCGGTTATGAAAAAGAAAAGTTGTAATTGTGTGTCAGCTGCTTGCTTCATCTGACATTCTTTATGTTAAAACCGGCCTGTGAACAAACTGTGTTCAGAGTGTGGGAATTCTGTGAGAAGAATGTAAAGGAATTCGAAAATGGAATGGATCAAATGTGATGAAAGCCGGCTGGATGAGCTGGCGGATCTGTATGACCGTGTGGTAGATTATCTGGAAGCCCACATTAACTACCCGAAATGGAGCCATGCCTATCCGTGTCGTGAGAGTGTGCGGGAGGCTATTCTGCAGGGATGCCAGTACGCCTGCCTTGCAGATGGGAGAATTGCGGGAGCCGCTGTCATCAATGACAATCCGGGCGGAGACTACGAGGCGGGAGAGTGGTCGCGTCCGTTGAAAAGAGGCGAGTATCTGATCATTCATTCCCTCGCAGTGGATCCTGACCGAACCCGGCGCGGAATCGGCGATTTTATGGTAAAAGAGGGACTGGCGCTCGCCAGGGCAGAGGGATTTCAGGCTGTCCGGCTGGACGTGGTGCCCGGAAACACTCCCGCGCAGAAGCTGTATGAGCGCAATGGGTTTACCTACGCAGGAACGAAAGACCTGAAACGCGGGTTTGAGAACATCCCCGTATTCGAGCTCTATGAGAAGAATTTGTAAAAGACGAATCCCGCTTCCGGATCTGCAGCTTCCTGATTGTGAAAATACAAGCGGTGCTCACTCTTCATGGCTGTCGCCGGTCGCATAATCAATGACGATGCCGGGCTGCACATTGTAGAGGAAGACATGATATTCAATTCCTTCTCCCTGATCTTCTACGGAGTAGGCCTCCATCTCCACGCCGCGGGCGACCAGCTCGTTCCCCTTGAAATAAGGCGTCACGCGATACAGAACGTGATTCGTGGTGTCCTCCAGATAACGGATCACCGGTTTCTCATAGGCCAGCATGACCTCCTGGTTCAGGTGCTGCGTTCCGGTGATCAGATTTTTCTCATTGGCATTCTGTCCGGCGAGGCTGAACGCAATCAGATGACTTCGGTTGTACAGCTTTCCGCCGTCAATCAGGTCCGGGTAGTCCACGCTGTGCCAGCCGGTCGGGTGGACCATGCTGATGTCCCCGCGCGGCTGCGTCGGCATCATGGAGGTATCCAGCATGGCAACGGCGGGACCGCACCGGCCCAGCTCATCCAGATCGCTGTAATGATCTCCCTGTATATGCGTTAGATCGTATGCGTTAAACTCCGGGACGCTGTCATGAAGAAGGACGACGTCGTCTCCGGAGTATTCCGGAATTTCCTCCGGGTTTGAGGTGACAATGCTCTGTGAGAATTCTGAGACATCCGAAGCCTCACCAAGGCCCTGTGCCTGAGAAGGGGCCTGTTCCTGGGAAATTTCGTTTCCGGTCAGTTCCTGCCAGATTTCATTCTTCAGTTCGGGCGAACCGTAGGTCAGCCCTGCGCCCAGAACGAGCAGGATGAGCAGAGTACGGAGAGTGGAACGGCCATTCCGGCGGCGGTTTGAATGCTTCATATGAAATAGAGATTCCTTTCGATTATGATTTTATAAAGAGCCTGCACAGGCAGTACATTGATTCTAAAACAGAATGCCGGGCAGCGGTAGAGTTCGAACAGGAAAACAAAAGCCCTGCCGCGCGCGGCAGGACCTTTGCAGAAATGGGAAGGAATCTCTGGCAAGTATTTTAATCTGAGAATCTTTTACAATATTATTTTCCGAAGTTCGGATCCTTCAGAACATCCTGATACATCTTAAGATATTTATCCGGTCTCCAGTCGGTTCCGCCGACAGCCGGGTTGTGCTTGAATGCGAAACGGCTTGCGAGTGACAGATCAATGGTCGCTGAGAACATTTCGATTTCCGGCGCATCCTCGTCGGTGAAGCGGCGTCCCGCATAGTAGTAATAGGACCACTCGTGCTTCTGACCGGGGCCGATGATCGAGCTGCCGCCCCAGAAGTAGTTGTCAACGTCCAGACCGCCGATGTTCGCGGAAGCGATGTAAATCCCGTTCTGAATAACGGATGCCTCCAGCGTGGGAGAGCCGAAATACGGGCCATGGCAGTGTGCCAGCGCCGTGCTGTTGACCAGCATCCGGCAGCCCTTGCCCACATAGTATCTCGTGAGTTCCGGGAATGCGTAGTTGTCATAGCAGATCGCGCAGCCGATCGGACCCCACTCAGTCTCCAGAATGAACGGCTTGTCGCCGCGGGTTGCCCAGTTGGGTTCCGGTGCGGGCAGATGCATCTTGTGATAAGCACCCTCGACGCCTCTCGGAGAGAGAATTGCCAGGCCGTTGTAAATGGTGTCGGGATCCTTGTCATCGCGGACCGGCATGCCGAAAATCGCGTAGATTCCGAGTTTCTTGGTGAGTTCTGCAACCTCCAGCGTGCTGGGACCGGGGACGGTCTCCGCCTCGCGGTACTGCATTTTCTCCTTAAACGGCTTGTCCGCCTCATCGTCATAACCGGTCAGGCTCATCTCCGGGAAAATCACAAAATTGCTGCCCTTGCGGTACGCGCATTCAATGTACTCCTCAATGCGCTTGAGGTTCGCTGCCTTATCGCCCCAGACGGGATGAAAAGTTACAACAGAAACGGTACAAATATCTTTCATCATGCATCCTCCTCTTGCCGCAGGTCCCGCGGCACTGCAGAGCAGATCCTCCGAAGCGGATTCACCGCCCGCAATTCTGATAAACAAAAAAGACGCCTGTGGACTCTGTCCACAAGCGCCTTTGCTTTGACCACCATTATAGTAAGATCCCGGGAAATGTCCAGAAGAAATTTAGAATCTCTGAAAAGCAATCTCTGAAAAGAACCGCCCCGAAGAGCCGCCTTGATCGGGTGAAAGCAATGATCGTGCAGATTAGTGTGAAAAACAACAAAATATTCGTGCAGAATAATGTAAAAACGGACATGAAATATGCAGATTTTAACACGAAAGCCTACTAATAAAAAATCAAGCACTTATTCAGGATAGCGGATAGGCGGAAAG
>CAVKEB010000074.1:0-6222 GCA_963655255.1 bacterium | reverse complement strand
GGCGGATTCGGGACTTGCACCCGTTAGAAACGTGCGCCGCCGGGCGCACCAGAAAGAAAAGCGTGTGCCCGCTGCAGGCACACGCTTTTCTTTTTGATTGATGATTCCTGTTTATCAACCGCCGGACCCTCGTTCTGTTTTCCGTCCGAGGTGCGATTATCCCGGATTCCTCCGCCCGGCCATTCGTCGGTGTCTTTTGCAGGCTCCCTGTCCGAAGGAATCCAAATGTGATTTCTAGTGATCGGATCTTGCGTACTGGTTCTTCATGTGGTTCGTCGCATCGAACAAAACCTCATTCAGCGTCTTTCCGGTCTCCTTCCGGAGCATCGCCGCAATCTCCTCATTGGCCTTTTCACGAAGAGCCGCTCTTCTGCCCTCGTCGGTCTCCGCCGCCAGGAGTCTGTCATATCTGCCGATCAGCTCATGCCCCTTGGACTGAACCGCCTGCTGATAGTGCTCGATATGGTTGAGGTTCTTGCTGTAGCAGGCATCCGCCAGTGCCTCGATCAGACGCGCCGACCAGTAGAAATTCTCCGTCGTCACCTCTGCCGTTGTGTTCGAAAGGTATTCCGGCGTCTTCTCTACGTTGGCGTAGAACGGAACCGCCGTATTGAACGCGTTGGAACCGAACGCCAGCCACTCCACCGCGCGGTACTCCTCCGGACGGTCCGCCCGCATCTGGAGAATCGCGACAAAATCCGTGCGGTTCACGCCGATGGAGCGGTATGCTCCGCGATGGGAAGGATCTCCGTAGCTTCCGTAAGGATCATAAGGCGTTCCCTGATAATGAGAGGACAGAACATACTTGATGTCCTCCACCGTCACCTTTTTCTCCGGAACCATGCACCACGGAATGTCATCGGAAAGCGGCGTGTAGTCCGCCTCCGGTCCGTCCCAGACCGCCGTCTTCGGGTTAAAATAGCGGCCGATGAACCACGCGCGCGGCGTATTGTAGACATGATCCGCATCGTCGTGCGTTCCGAACGCATCGCGGGGGTTCAGGCATCCGTTCTGGGAAAGATCCAGATGATTCTCCCCGATGAACTCCCGAAGGTCCGCCGAGCACATGTATTCCTTCTGCTCACCGAACGCGTCATCGAGATCCAGAGAGTCGATTCCGAGCTGATTGGGCATCATGACATAGACATCATCCGGAACTCGTCTCGCCATCCAGTGATGTCCGCCGATGGTCTCCAGCCACCAAATCTCATTCACGTCCTGGAAGGCAATGCCGTTCATCTCATACGTCCCGTACTGCTCGAGCAGAGCCCCCAGGCGCTTCACGCCCTCTCTTGCGCTGTGAATGTAAGGCAGAACGAGGACCACCAGATCCTCCTCGCCGAGGCCCCCCTTTTTCTCTTCCTGTCCGTCTGTCGCGGGAACGTACTCCACCAGAGGGTCCGCACCGAGGACGCGCTCATTCGCCGTAATCGTCTCCGTCGCCGTCATGCCGACATTCGCCGCGTTGACGCCGCTGGCCGCCCAGGTTCCCTTTCCCTCGATCGCGTTCGGAACCGCCGTATACCGCATCGGGTTGTCCGGAAGCTCCACCTCGACATGCGAGAGCACCGAACGATAGTGACGGGGCTGCTGCTCCGGCGAAACAACGACAAACTTCTTCGGTGTAAAATGACCGGACCCGGAATCGTCGTTGCGCGCGATCATGGTCGAGCCATCATAGGATGCATTTTTTCCTACCAGAATTGTTGTACAAGGCATATGAAATGTCCTCCTGTTCTTTTTTTGTTTCTGATTCTCCGGCTTCTCGGTTTTTCCCGATTCCGGTGCGTTTCATCCGCCGGGCGCTTTCTTTTCCTGCTCCAAGCCAGAGAGCGCCCGTCTCCGTTTCAGCATAGCACACTTCCCCGTGAAAGAGCATCTGCTTCAGCGAGGTATCCGTGCGCCGCCGACGTATTTATGTCTGCGGAGAACTCCTCCTCTGTGAATCCCCTCATCGGCGAAGGACACGAAGCGCGCTGAGGGCGCGGCACAGCTCAGTTCTTATAAAATACAACTTCCCGCAGAATTTCGCGGTCACAGGCAAACGGAGCCTTGGCGAGCTTCTCCGGCTTCGATGCCACCATCTCCAGCGCATGCTCCAGCTCGCTCTCCGGAACCGGCACCTTCCCGCACATCATTTCATAGAACTCCTGCCAGTCGGAAAGAGAAGCAAAGCCCGCAAGGCGCAGTGCCTCCAGCCTCTTCGTCTCCGGAATCTGCGCAAGATACCCGCTCTCGAAATATCCCACGGCCACGCCGTGCGGCATATGAAGGTCGTAGGTCAGCGGATAAGAAAGCGCATGCGGAAGCGAGGTTCCCGTCTGCGCAATGGCCATTCCCGCAAGCGCCGACGCCCGCATGAGCGTTCCTCTCATCTCTGCGTCAAGCCCGTCCTGCTCCAGATCCAGAAGGGCCTTCCTGGTTTCTCCCCAGGTTTTCAGTCCCGCCTCCGCGCACATCCTGCTGTAAGGCGTCGCCGATGAATTGAACCAGCTCTCCCAGAGATGTCCCAGCGCGTCCACCGCGGTGTCACGGATCACATGCGCCGGCGCGGCGGCAAGGTACCGCCCGTCAATCAGCGCGGCATCCGCAAAAATCTTATGCGGAAGCGAGCTCTTCGTCTTCTTCGCGTGAATGGTAAGAACACTGGCCCCCGTCACCTCCGATCCGGTCCCGCAGGTCGTCGGGATCAGGACCAGCGGCAGATGATCCGTTTCCTTCCCCTGATAGAGAAAATCCGCGTCCTTCTCCCGATACCGCATCATGAGCGCAATCGCCTTCGCCGCATCCATCGGAGATCCTCCGCCGATTCCGATCACGAAATCGGCCTCCTGCTCCAGACCGAAATCACGAGCCTTCATGACCGTTTCCATCGACGGATTTTCCTCCACGCCGTCAAACAGGACACGGGAAATTCCCTCCGCCTCCAGAACATCCGTCACATCGTCCAGCGAACCGTTCGCCCGTGCGGAATGCCGCCCCGTCACGATCAGCGCCCTGTGCCCGGCTCCCCGGAACACCTCCGGGTGCTTTCGGACGCATTCCTCCTCTTCGTAAACCTTCACCGGCATGTAAAACTGCATCCTGTTTTCCTCCTCATTGTCTCTTCAAACCTTTCCATCCCGGAAATTCATGATCATTTCCGCCGTAAGACTTAAATTCCGCGGCTCTTCTCCGATCTCCTCCCGCGGAACCCAGACCGCCCGGGCAAGCTCCCCGTCGTCCATGTGAATGGGCTCCGTCTCATCCGCCGTGCAGTAATAGCCGAACAGAAGGTTCGAATCGAATCCCCACGGCTGACTCTTGTAATAGCGGATGTCGCGGACATGAAGCCCGACCTCCTCCAGAACCTCGCGCCGCACGGTATCCTCCGCCGTCTCGCCGATCTCACAGAACCCCGCAACCAGCGCGTGGCCCTTGTATTCCCGTCCCGCATAGCGCGTCATCACAATCTGATCCTTCGCGGGATTCAGGATACCGACGATCACGGCAGGCGCGATTTTCGGATACACGACATTCCCGCAGGCCGGGCAGATCATCGCCCGCTCCTTCCCGGAATACTCCATCCGTTCGCCGCACCGCCCGCAGAATGCGTTGTCGCGGTACCAGACATACAGATGATAGGCCGTCTCTCCCGCGTAGCACTCCACCTGCGGCTGCGTCCTGCGAAGGACCCGCAGGGGCTCCGGAGAAAACAGGTTCTGCTTTCTTTCTTCCGTCTCATTCAGGTTCCCGGCTTTCCTGAAATCCACGATTCCGTTTGAGTTCCCAGCTCCGGATTCTGCAGCAGCATGATCTTCCTCTGATCCTGCCTTTCCGGCATTTAACGCTGCGAGCACCGCTCTCGCGTCGGAATTCTCCTCAAATGAGGCAAAGAGCCAGAACGGCCTCTCATCAATGGAAAACAGATACCGGAAATGCTCCCGCGACGCTCCCGCCGCCAGAAGATCTCCCGCCTTCGGAAAAGAAATCCCACGCTCTTCGTCCACATGACAGACCACGTTCCGTCCCTCGAACACGAACGCCGTATCCTCTTCCTTCATCCGTTCCGGCCCCAGATCCCGGAACTGGTTGTACATTTTCTTTGGTGCAATGTCCTGTATCATATCCTGCAAAACAGCCGCAGTTTCCTGCGGCTGCTTCTCCTCAAATATCTTCCCTTGCTCCAGCATGAGCAGAAAGCCATCAGGCTTCTGATCTCCCGAGGAGAAATCCGCGCAGGCGGTTTCTCCGATGGGGGAGCAAGGATGGTTTTCTATCCTTGCTCCAGCATGAGCAGGAGCCATCAGGCTCCCGCTCATGCGCTATTCCTCAAACAGCCGTTTCACATCCTCGGCTTCGTACACAACGCCCGCGATCTTCTGCGTCTCAATCCGGTACAGTGCATTGGCAGCCAGATGCTCCGCCGCCTGCTCAAGGTCACGCACGCCCGGCATGGAGGCGAAGCGGTCCACAACCGCGTAGGCTCCCTCTTCCGTGACCACGCATTCCTCCGGCCGCATGCCCATGCGCTTTAATACCTTCGGAAGCGAGAATTTCGAGAAAATCGTCTTTTTCTCATCCCGCGTGTAGTCCGGAATGTCGATCACGGCAAAGCGGGTCATCAGGGGCTCGCTGATCCGGCTCTTGTCATTCGCTGTCGCAATCGGATACACGCCGCCTGTCGGAATCGTGCACTCCATGTAGTTGTCTGTGTAGCCGAGGTTGTCAAGAAGCGTCAGAAGCGCGTCTGCGGGATTTCCGCTGGTGGTCTTCGAGTCCGCCTTGTCGAGCTCGTTGATGATGAATACCATGTTGGACTCGCCGGCCACATAGAACGACTCCATGATGCTGCCCGGCTTTGCGTTCGCATATACGCGGGAGGTTCCGGTCAGCTGATCCGAATCGTGGATCGAACTCATGTCAAGAGACGTCCACGGAAGCTTCAGAATTCTTGCCACCGCATAGGCGACCTGCGACTTGCCGGTTCCGGCGGGGCCGACCAGAAGAAGGCCGTAGGCAGGAAGCGTGTGCGTGCGGTTGATCTGGATGATGGTCTCAATGATTCTCTGCTTCACCTTCTCCATGCCGTAGAGCTCTTCGTCCAGAATGCGTCTCGCCTCGACCGGATCAATGGAGCCGAAGGTCGTATCCTTCCACTGGATGTTCAGCATGATGGACAGGGCGCGCTGCGCGTGGCGTCTCTCATCCGGTCCGATCTCGGTGGAGCGGGCAACTGCAAGATTCCGGCGCGCCCACTTCAGGATGTGCGGAGGAAGCGATCTTCCCGCCACATTCAGGAAATCCGTGATACTCTGAAGGCTCGTCAGCTTCATCTCATCGCCTTCGATCTCATCGGCGTCCTCATCCGGCTCCTCGGCCGGAGCCTTCGTTGCAAGGAGTCTTGCAATCGCGTACTGAAGGAACCCGTCCTCCGCCGAAAGCTTCGTCTCTCCGCCGGAATCCACCTCGCGGATCTTGTAGACGCAGTAGCCGCGGTCCGTGATTTTCCCCGACAGGCGGACATTGATGCGGTTGTCCCCGAGCCAGCGGACCAGATCCTCAAACCGCTCGTCGATCTCCCTGATGTCGGTCTGCGCGGGTGCGCCGTTTGCCATGAAATGGAAAGCGGTCCGCTTCTCCGGAATCTCGAAGCTTCCGCTCGTGTGGTGCCGAAGGCCCTCCGCACTGTCCAGAACCAGCAGCGGGTGCTCCGCATCCGCCGCCTCCGAATCCTGCCGGAAGGTCGTGTACGTGCGGATCTCCTCCTGGAGCGCCGCTGCCTTCTCCGGCTTCTTATCCTCCTCCGATGCGCTGAAATCAAATACCTTGTTCGCCATGACGATATCCTCTCTAAATTGCTCTTACTCTGGCTGTTCTTTTTTAAGCTTTAAACCTTTATAATTATACTCTTCCTATACCATATGAAAAATATAAGAAACGGGCATTCGCCGCTTCTATCAAAAATCCAGCGGATTTCTCCACTGGATGCCATTATTATTCCATATTCACGGGATGCTTTCAATCGAGAAATGCCCCTTCCCGCTTCACACTGCAGCGCGAAGCGAACGGCACGACAGAGGCCGGTCTGCACGAAATCCGCGGTCGGGTCTTTGACAGTTCAAGCCATCTTTCCTACCCTCATAAATGCCTTCCAGACCGCAGAACTACAGCCTTTTTCATCTTCTTTTCCTGTCAAATTTTTTGAAATAAGTGTTGTACGGCGTTGTATTCTATGCTATA
>CAVKEB010000073.1:0-6442 GCA_963655255.1 bacterium | reverse complement strand
GGGTTTGAGGCATATGGGGAGGATGATTTATAACGTCTTAGCTGTCAAAGTCCCGGATCCGGAGCTTGTCCGTCCTTCTCCGGTCTTCGCAGCCCCGCCGGGAATCCGGAAGCAGCAGTACAGCCGGCGGGAAACTTCGCTCTCGCATATATTAAAAATAATCCGGACTCATTGAAAAATGAAAGAATCTTTGATAAATTTTTGTTATCAGATTTATTGGAATTGGTATGATTCGGCGATCTTACAACCACATAGCAGAATTCAGAATTTTGTGGCAGAGGCAGTCGGCATACGGAGCTGACTGCTTTTTGTCTGTTGTCATAGGGACCGGGCAGTCCAATTGGATGAAACGGGGGAATAAAGGGAATGAGGAAAAGAGCATGGAGTCTTGTCTGCGCGGCGGCCTGCGCACTTTCGCTGCTGACCGGCTGCGCCGGCCAGAGTGCAGGCAGCCAGGATACGGCGGCTCAGGATGCGGCGAGCCAGGATACGGCCGGTGACGCCGACAGGGAAGAGAGCGGGGGACATGAGCCCATCACGATGGTTTCCACTTTTCGGGGAATGAGCCAGTTTGCCGATCTGGTGAACGAGAAATATCCGGAAATCAATCTGGAGATCATTCCGTACAGCGGCGCGAATATGACGAGCTATCTGTGCGACGAGCTTACCACAGGCAATATGCCGGATATTTATGTCACAACGGTGTATTCTCCGGGGCAGGAGGACATCAGCGACCGCCTGATGGATCTCTCCGGCTATGATTTTACCAACAACTATGCCGAGGCACGACTGCGGGATGTTGCGGACAACGGCGCGATCTACCTGCTGCCTGTCTATTACAACTGCGTGGGCATCACCTACAATAAGACGCTGCTGGAGGAACATGGCTGGACGCTGCCCACAACGTTTGCCGAGCTGGAAGAGCTTGCACCCAAGGTGAAGGCAGCCGGCTGCGACCTGGCAGTGAACCAGGGCGTGCTCCCCGGCTATGGTTTCCAGTATTTCTGCAACATTCTGGATACGGTTTATCTGAACACATTGGAAGGGCGCAAGTGGCAGAACGATTTCCTGAACGGAACGGCGACCGTGAAGGATACGCCTGCGATGATGGAAGCTCTGTCCACGCTGGAGAAATGGAAAGAGATCGGAATGCTCGACAGCAATATCGGCCAGGCGGGCGATGCGGATGTGAAGGCGAAGATGGCCGAAGGCAACACGCTGTTTTTGCTGGGCAGCACCAACAACATCACCAAAGAGGAAAGTGAGGATGAATTCGGCCTGATGCCCTATCTGTCGGAGGACGGCACGCAGAATTCGTATATTCTGAACGTTTCCCGCTATGTTGGCCTGAACAAACAGCTTGAAGAAGAGGGAAATGAGCAGAAGCTGGAGGATGCCGTTCATGTGATGGAGGTCATGTCCACGCTGGAGGGAATGCAGGCGCTGACGACCGGCACGGAGAACACTGTATTGCTGCCGCTGCAGGACTATACCATCCCGGAATCGAACTATTATAAGCAGATCGAGGATGAACTGAATGCGGGAATGACGGCTCCTTTTATCTATGCGGGGTGGGACAATGCGATTGTTCCCGTTGGCGAGGCGATGCTGGAGTACATCCGTGGCGAACTGACGCTGGACGATCTGGCCGGGGCAGTGGATGACAGCCAGCACCTTTTGTTTGATGATGATTCCATTACGTTCACCACTGCGACGGAGAAGCTGGATACCGATGACTGCGCAAGACTGGTGGGCATCTGCTTTGGCAAGGCAAGCGGCGCGGATCTGGCGCTTGTTTCCGAGAATCAGTGGTACAAGACGGACAGCGGCTACGGCGGACTGAACGCGGATGGTGTCAGCGGCGAGATGTTCCCCATGCCGATCAAGGATCAGGAGATCGTTGCAATCCTGCCCACTGGCTGGCGCGGCAATATTGAAACAGTTACCCTGAGCGGCAGACGCATCCGGGAACTGGCGGAGACGGGCTATGAGAGAGAGGGGCTGACGTTCCCCTATCAGATGGTGACACCGGAGGGCATGAAGCTGGAGGATGATGCCACCTATACCGTGGCGGTCTGCGGCGTGACGGATGAGGTTGCTGCAGAGGGGAACCTGACCGACACCGGCATTCTGGGCCTTGATGCGATGAAAGAGTATCTCAGCCAGTTTGAAACTCTTTCCAAAGACAATCTTATCTGGGAGTAAAGGATATGCACGAGGCAGAAAGCCGCAAAACGGATCAGACAGAGAGAAGAACCCTGCTTTTTATTGTCGCAGTGTTCGTAGTTGTCGTCGCAATTGGCGTGGCTGTGTTTCTTCGCTTTTACAATTCCTATATGGACGGCATTCTCTACCGGGAGCGGCTGTCCCAGATGGAGGAAGTGACCACGCAGCTTTTCTCCGGTCTGGAGGATGTTGTGCAGACCCAGTGGGAACGCACGGATACCTTTTGCAGCTATCTGGAAACCGGAAAGCCCGCGGATGATGAGACGCTGCTGATCTTTATGAAAAAGCAGGCGGCACTGAACAAGCTGGACGAGAGGGGAGCGCACCTCATTGCGGTGGACGACCTGGGACGGTATCTTACGGAAGAGGGATGGCAGGGAACTTTATCGGAAATGAACCTTCTGGCGGCGGAGCCGGAACTCATCAGTTTCGTGTCCAAACCGATGACCAGCAATGAGACCTATATGAACTTTCTCCAGCGTCTGGAGGAGCCGGTCACCATTCAGAGCGGAGACCGGACGGTTCATCTGATTTATTACGGTATCTCGCAGGAAATGGAGCAGCTGAATCCGTATTTCACCTGTAAGGCATACGACAACAGCAACAGCGTGTACGTTCTGGACAAACAGGGAATGCGCCTCTTCCGCAGCAGCAGCAGCAACCTGCTGCAGGGATACAATGCCTACGCGACTCTGGAGCAGATGGAGTATCTGCACGGGAACTCCTTCAGCGAAGCCAAGAAAGAGCTGGACAGTACAGGATACGGCTATGCCAATGCCGTTCTGGATGGAGAAGAATATTACTACGCCATGTATCAGATGGATCACGCCGAGTGGATCCTGCTGTTTCTGGTTCCGTCGTCCTATGTGGCAACCGATGTCGTCACCATGGTCAACACGACGGTGAAGCTCATCATGGTCTTTGCTGTCGTCATGCTTGCAGCATTTTCCATGGTGCTGTTCCTGATTCTGCGGTTCAAGCAGAGGCAGGCCCTTCAGGCGGAGCGGCAGAACAATGCCCAGCTGGAACGCATGAACGGAGAGCTGAAGGAAGCGGTCCGAGTGGCGGAGAAAGCCACGAAGGCCAAGAGTGAATTCCTCTCCAACATGTCTCATGACATCCGGACGCCGATGAACGCTATCGTGGGGATTACCAATCTGATGGCGCATGAGACGGACACCTCGGACAAGATGCATACCTACATTGAGAAGGTGCGGATGTCGAGCCGCCATCTGCTCAGTCTCATTAACGACATTCTGGACATGAGCAAGATTGAGTCCAGCGAGGTTACGCTCAATCAGGATTCCATCAGCCTGGCGGAACAGGTCGGACAGGTGGACAGCATTATCCGGGCGCAGACGAATGAACGCGGCCAGACCTTCCATATCCGCGCCCACACCGTGGCGCACGAATACCTGATCGGCGATCCGATCCGACTGCGGCAGATCTTCCTGAACCTGTTGTCCAATGCCGTGAAGTACACTCCTTACGGCGGCCGGATTGACTTTGATCTGGCGGAAGTGCCCTGCAGCATTCCCGAACACGCCGCCTTCCGCATCACGGTGAAAGATAACGGCTACGGGATGTCGCCGGAGTTCGTGACGCACATATTCGAGCCCTTCACCCGCGCGGAGAACTCCATGACGAACAAGGTGCAGGGTACGGGCCTTGGCATGGCGATCACGAAGAACATTGTGGATCTGATGGGCGGAACCATCACCGTTCAGAGTGAAGAGGGAAAGGGAAGCTGTTTTGAGGTGATGCTGACCTTCCCCATTGACCGCAACGCGGATATGACGACCGATCTGGGGGCAGCGCTGCTGATCTCCGACGACGATGTACTGCGGAATAACATGGCGGCTTCCATGCGGGAAGTCAATGTGAGGTTCTACACGGTTTCCACGAAGGAAGAAGCCGCGAAGCTGATGGAAACGCAGAAAATGGATATTGTCCTTGTGGGAGGACATCTTTCCGACGAGGGACTGCCAGAAAAGGTGGCGATGCTGCGCCGGGCCGCCGGAGACGCCATTTTCATTTTCTTTGTGGACTACGTCACTCCGGAACAAATCGGAGAGACGGTGTCCGAAATCGGCGCCGACGGGCTGATTCCGCGGCCGTTCTTCCTCTCCAATCTTCTGCGGACGATTGAACGGATCCGGAGTGCCGATACCAGTGCGGATGAGAAGCGTTCGGTTCTGAATGGCCTGCATTTCCTCTGCGCGGAGGACAATGACCTGAACGCCGAGATTTTGGAGGCAATTCTGGGCATGAACGGCGCAAGCTGTGTGATCTATCCCAACGGCAGGGAACTGGTGAAGGCGTTTGAGAGCGTCAGACCCGGCGACTATGATGCAATCCTCATGGATGTACAGATGCCGGTGATGAACGGACTGGAGGCAGCCAGAGTCCTCCGTGGCGGAGAGAATCCGCTGGGCAGGACCATTCCCATTATTGCCATGACCGCAAATGCCTTTACGGAAGACATCCAGCAGTGCCTTGACGCAGGCATGGATGCTCATGTGGCGAAGCCGCTTGATGTTGCCGTGCTGGAGAGAACCTTAAGAGGGCTGAAGGTCGGAAATGCTGTGGGGGGGGGCAGTTCGTCTCAAGATGGCAGCGGTGAATAAGATGCCGGAGGATCGTTAGCGTGGCAGGATCCCATCCCGGACAGCGCAGGCGGTCGGAAATACCGGAACCTCCCTGAAGGAGAATCGCGTGAAGGGACCGGCATGGGAAATGTTCTGAAAGAAAGCTGAAAGAAAAGAACGCCGGGGTTTACAGAGCCCCGGCGTTTGTGTTACATTTACTGTACCATCACAACTAATACAGTAGATACGGAAACTGTTCAGGAAGGAGAGGATGATGGATTTGATCGACTATCGGGATTCGAGACCGATTTACGAACAGATCTCGGAACGATATAAAATATTGATTCTGAAAGGAGTCCTGGAGCCCGGAGAACAGATGCCGTCCGTCCGGCAGCTCGCCATGGAGCTGTCCACCAACCCGAACACGGTGCAGAAGGCCTACGCGGAGCTCGAACGGCAGGGGTTTCTCTACACCGTCAAGGGGAAGGGCAATTACGTCAGCGGCGGAGAAGAGCTCATGAAGAACAAGGAACAAGAGCTCGCGGAACGTCTCGCGGCGCTTTTGAAGGAAGCGGACGAACTGGGGCTTGACCGGGCAGAACTCATCAGGAAAGCGGGTGGAACAGCGATATGATCGAGACGATAAATCTGACAAAATCGTTTGAGGACTGCATGGCAGTGAACCATGTGTCCATTACGATGAAGGACAAGGAGGTCTTCGGCCTTCTGGGAACCAACGGGGCGGGAAAGAGCACGCTCCTTCGGATGCTGGCGGGAGTTATGCGGCAGGACGAAGGGACGATCTGCATTGACCGGGAGCCCGTCTATGACAATGCGGTATTGAAGCGGAACATTTTCTTTATTCCGAATGACTTTTACTTCTTCCCGAATGCGACCGGACAGGAGATGAGCCGGTATTACGCGGAGATGTATCCGGATTATTCGGAGTACCGCTTCGGCAAAATGATGAAGGACTTCGGCCTGGATCCGGACCGGAGAATTTCCGCATTTTCCAAAGGAATGAAGAAGCAGCTTTCCCTGATTCTGGGCCTCTGCTCCGGGACAAAATACATGTTCTGCGATGAGACCTTCGACGGGCTGGATCCCGTGATGCGGCAGGCGGTGAAGAGTCTGTTCGCCAAGGACATGGAGGACCGGGGACTGACGCCGGTGATTTCCTCCCACAACCTGCGGGAGATCGAGGACATCTGCGACCACATCGGACTCCTTCATAAGGGAGGCGTTCTTCTCTCTGAGGACATGGAGGAGATGAAGACCTCGATCCAGAAGGTGCAGTGCGTCTTTTCTTCCGAGGAGGACCGGGAGATGGCGCTCAGCGGTCTGGAGATCCTCTCGAGCGAGAACCGCGGCAGGCTCTGCACGCTGACGATCCGTGCGGGAAGAGAGGAGATTGAGCAGCGTTTCCGGTGCGTCTCGACGGTGTTCTTCGAGATCCTTCCGCTGACGCTGGAGGAGATCTTCATCAGTGAGACGGAAGTGGTGGGCTACGATATCCGGAAGTTCATTCTGGATTGAGAAAACGCCTGCGTGGAACCGATACAGAAACTGGAGTATAAGTTTGAAAGTGACATCGATATGTCACTTTCAAACAGCAGCATCGGTGCTGA
>CAVKEB010000072.1:0-6827 GCA_963655255.1 bacterium | reverse complement strand
ACGGTTTGCACGGTGGTGTGAGAGGACGGCGGCTAGCCACCGCCTCCTACTCGATTATATATTTTTTCTATATTCCAATATGTGCCAGAAAGCCGCCTTACGCGAGCTTCATATCTCCATCCTTCACCCATCCGAGCTTCCTCAGGAACCCGTTGATGAGCGGGCACAGGATCGCCGGGAGAACGAATGAAATCAGAATCAGTCCGGCCCAGTCCCAGGCGGTCACGGCGCTCTTCGTTCCTGCCGCGATATCATTAATCCAGCCCGTGTAGACGCCGATCTGGCCCACCAGACCGCAGGTTCCCATTCCGGAGGAAACCGCCGCGCCGTTCATCTGCAGGCGGAACAGGCAGGTTGCAAGCGGTCCTGTAATCGCAGACGTCAGAATCGGTGCAATCCAGATTCTGGGGTTCTTCACAATGTTGCCCATCTGCAGCATGGAGGTTCCGATTCCCTGCGAAATCAGGCCGCCCCACTTGTTCTCTTTAAAGGACATCACGGCAAAGCCGACCATCTGCGCGCAGCATCCGGCAACGGCCGCTCCGCCCGCAAGGCCTGTCAGGCCGAGGGCCGCGCAGATTGCCGCTGAGGAAATCGGGAGCGTCAGCGCAATACCGACCAGCACCGACACCAGAACGCCCATCAGGAACGGCTGCAGGTCCGTTGCCCACATGATCAGAGTTCCCGCCTTCATCGCGGCCTTGCCGAGCGCCGGAGCCCACCATGCGGAGAGACCGACACCGACGGCGATGGTCACAAGCGGTGTGATGAGAATATCGATTTTCGTCTCCTTGGACACGGCCTTTCCGACCTCAGAGGCCACAATGGCAACGAACAGCACCGCCAGAGGGCCCCCTGCGCCGCCGAGCGCATTCGAGGCAAAACCCACGGTAATCAGTGAGAACAGGACCAGCGGCGGGCAGTGAAGCGCATAGCCGATCGCGACCGCCATGGCAGGGCCGCTCATGGCCGACGCAAGCGATCCGACCGTGTACTGCGTGTCATTGACGGTTGCTACCGCCATGGTCAGAAACGGGATGTGAAACTGCGTGCCGATGGTGTTGATGATGGTACCGATCAGGAGCGAGCAGAACAATCCCTGTGCCATCGCTCCCAGTGCGTCAATTCCATACCGACGAAGGGATATTTCAATATCCTTCCGCTTCAGAAACGCCTTGAATTTTTCCATAATAGTCTCCTCCATCTCTCCTCATAAATGCCAGCGCGATCTGCAGCCGTTTCCTGTGCCGCAGGAGTTCCCGACCATCATCCGGAGCGCTGCGAACGGACTGCATTTTGCGCAGACAAAAGGCCGGGAGTTAACATTTCCCCCGGCCTTTCGCCTATTCAAACATTGAAATATTACTGAAGCATCCCGATGATTTCATCCACGCTCTTTCCGGATGCTGCAACGGCATCCAGAAGCTTCTGCTGCTCTTCCAGCTTCTTCGCGCTCTCCAGAGCTGCAAGTTCTTTCTTCTTCGCCTTCAGCTTTGCAGAAAGATCATCAATATCTGCCTGTACCAGCACCATCTGCTCTTCTACAGTTTCGGGTTTCTTCTTACGTCCTCTCGGCATTGTAATATTTCCTCCTTGTAATGGAATAAAATTTAGGCGGCTGTATTTCTTTTCGGGTAAAATTCTCCGGATTTTCCTTCCGGATTCATTCCACAGGAAAAATACCGCGCATTGATTTATAAGCACTATACAATATCATTTCATTTTTGTCACCTTTTTATTTTGCAATTTGTTTTGGCATAAAGTGAAAAAGTAGCTTCCACTCCATGGAGATCGAAGTTACATTTTCACTTCAGCCAATTTGTTTTCCTATAAAAAGAATTTTTCTTCCGGGCCGGAATCCACTTTTTCCGGACGGCGCCGGAAATGCGGTTTTCTCCATTTGCCGTTCCCAAGTCGAAGCGGTGATTCCGGCTTATTTCTCATTCTCAGAAGTCAAAATGCCTAAGATAAAACAGGAATCCGTCCTCCGGAAGGGGTTTGGAATAATAATATCCCTGCAGATAATCCACGCCTCTGGAAATCAGGCCCTCCCGCTGTTTTTTCGTCTCGACGCCCTCAACAACCGCCTGCAGATGAAGCTCCCGGATCAGGCGCAGCATATTGTCAAAAATCACCTGATTGTTCTCGCTGTTCTCACAGGCCCACAGGAAGCTTTTGTCGATCTTGATCAGGCGGAACGGGTAATTGAGAAGATACGAATAATTCGAATTTCCGGTTCCGAAATCATCCAGGGAAAAGCCGAATCCGGCCTCCTGGAACAGACTCATGACGCGCTTCATCGTGATTTCCGAATAGACCACGGCGGTCTCCGTAATTTCCAGATTGATGCGCTGCGGCGGGATGTTGTACATCTCCGCAATGGCCTTCATCCGCTCCACAATCCCGAGATCCATGCACTGCACCGTGGACAGATTGACCTCCACGAACTGCAGACCGTACCGCTCCGGACGCTGCTCGGCAAGGAACCGGCAGACCTTTTCAAATACGATTTCGCCGATGCGGGAGACGGTTCCCGTTTTCTCCGCAATCGGAATAAATTCGTCCGGAGGAATCGCGCCGAGCTCGCTGTCGGTCAGTCTCACCAGTGCTTCCGCCGAGTGAATGCGTCCGCTCTTCGTGTCGTAAATCGGCTGGTAATACACGTCGAAGGCCTGATTTTCCAGGGCGCGACGCACCGCACGCTCCACGGCAAGCTTTCTGGTTTCATTCTTCATCTCGTCCGCGACATAGACCTCTTCCAGCGGAAGATTGCTGTTGTACGGCGCCGTTGCAAAGACCAGAAGCTGCTCCGGGGTCTTTGCCCGGTCCGGAACGCTGGTCAGCCAGACCTGTGCCGGGATGGTGACCTCGGTGTCGCTGCAGTTCCAGAGGCCTGCGAAGCGCTTGCGGATGCGCTCCGCAAGGGTTCTCGCCTCTTCCTCCTGCGCATTGTACATCACAACGGCAAACTCACCGGTTCCGACGCGGAAAACGCTGACATTCATCTGGTAGAGACTGCGCAGCCAGTTCCCGATCTGCAGCATCACCCTGCCGAGAATGTTGGAGCCAAGGATTGCACTGTAGTGTTCCATTCCCTGAAGCTTCACCGCAAGAACGTAGGAAGAATACCCGGTTCCGTAGAGAAGCTCAATCTCCCTGCGAAAAGCAAAAACACTGTAAAGTCCGGTCTCCGGCTCCTGCATCTCCTCCCCGCTGCCCAGAAGAAGAAAGCAGCAGATCATGAACATCGACTGGATAAAAAGTGCGGCGCGCATGTAAGGCAGCGCAACTTCCAGCGCAAGGCTTGCCAGGAACCCGGAATAAAAAGAAACGACATAAACAAATTCCTGGCGGACCACTCGCCGGTAGCGGAACAATAGAACCAGACAGTACGCCGCATAGAAGCCCGTTGCCGCAAGATAGACTGCCTTCAGCAGCGTCCAGCCGGGCACTCCCAGAATATCGTAAGTCAAAAAACTCTTTTGCAGAGCGTTTGCCGCAATGACCAGAAGCAGGGCTATCTCCGGAATGCAGAAAAAGAAAAGATACCGCCTCTTCAGTCCGTGAATTCTTCCCGTCAGGATCATCAGATACAAGGCAATGAAAAATTCGACCAGAACAAAAGACAGATGGGCTCCTGCTGTCAGCACCTCCAGCGAGGTTTCCGGATACTGCACGCCGAGATTCTGGAGCGCACCTGTTCCGAATTCGCACAGGGACGTCACCAGCATCATCAGAAGCGCCGATGCAAATATGCGGACCTTCTTGCTCTTCGTGTTCTTCCGCAGCAGAAGACTCAGCAGCAGGACCGCGTTCAGAACCGCCGCACGCAGGTCAAAATTCAGATTATATCTTCCAATCGGATACATGCTGTCTCCATTCACTTCTTCTGCAGATAACCGGCGATAATCGCGATCAGGCGATCGGTATTGACCGGCTTGGAGACATGATCGTTCATCCCCGCCCGCATGCAGCTCTCGCGGTCATCCAGAAACGCGTTGGCCGTCATCGCAATGATCGGCACCGAACTGGCATCCTCCCGCTTCATGGCGCGGATGGTTCTCGCTGCCTCCAGGCCGTTCATCCGCGGCATCATCAGATCCATCAGAATGGCATCAAACTCATGCGGTGCGGATTCCCGGAAACGCTCCACGGCTTCCTGACCGTCCCATGCCTTGACAACCCTGGCCCCGTTGTCGCTCAGCATGAAGTCCGCAATTTCCATGTTGATCTCGTCGTCCTCGACAAGAAGAATTTTTGAACCGCGGATGGACGCGGGTTTCCTCTCCTCTTCCCGGCTCTCCCCGGAATCCTCCGGAAGCTCTTTCATGCCGGCCTCCAGGTCATTGATGTCCAGAACCCCGTTCATCAGATCCAGGAGATAACGTGCACTCTCCAGAATTTTCTCCCGTGCCTCCTGCTGCTTCTCCAGATCCTCCGGATAATGCTCACTGATCGCCACCATCCCGCAGATCCCATTGATCGTGGTCCGGATGTCATGACTGATTCTCCGGAGGTAGCTGGTTTTCGCTTCATTCTCACGGATGGCGTCATCCGCCGTGCGGTTTAAGAGATTCTCATAGTCCAGCTCCCGGAGCTTCTGACTGTGAATATTGCGGGCTACAATGACCAGTGCCCCGATGCGGCCGTCCTCTTCGCCGCGCTTCTGCGCAATCAAACGTATTTTCTGCCAGATTCCGGACTGGTTCCGATACTCGAATTCCAGAGTTTTGGCAAACCTCATCCGAACGTTCAGCGAGTGGAAATTCATGAAATCCAGATACTTCTGACGAAACTCCTGATCGACATGTTCACTGGCATAGGTCCGGATCAGTTCTTCCGGAGTTTTGCATTTCTCTGCCATCGTCCGGAGTTCCTTTTCACCCTGAATCGTGCGGAAGCTGTTCTCCCGGAGATTGACGTAAACCGCTCTCTCATAGATCGTTCCAATGGCGTGATAGACATCAACATAGCGAAGCTGTGCGATTTTGCTGGAAGCCTTGTTCCATCCCACGAACATGCCCATAAGGAGAACGATGGCAAAATAGGCAAGATCCGTCCCGCGGACCTTCGGACTTGCAAATGCAAATTCAGAAACGACGAGAAGAAGATAAACAGCTCCGTGAAGGCACAGACTGTCTGCCGGGATGAAATCAAAAAGACATGGAATCGCAAACAGTGCAAGACAGATCATCAGACTGACATCCGCCGGATGCAGAATGATATCGTAATAAATTCCGGTCAGATACCACAGGAGCGAGAAAATAACAAGCATGCACCGGATCCGGCCGCAGCGTATGCGTCCGTAATCCATTTCCGTTTTTGAAGCCAGATACAAAACCGCAAAAAGAAAAGCGACGGCAAGAAGCGGCAGATCCTCTGCAGTGCGGAAGCCCTCGCGAACGCACCGGACCACAAGGTACAGGAGAAGGACCGCGATCCCCATGATCGAATAGACCGCAAGAGACGAAAGGTTTTCTCCCGCAAGCTCCTCATCGTATTTCCGGATATCCTCATCCTGATACCCCAGATTCAGAAATGTTCTCCACCAGCTCTTCTGACTCACACTTATCCCCCGCTGAGGCAAAATCCGCGATCCCAGAGAGAATTTCGCGAAAGCGAATTCTCTCTGCACACAGAGTGCCGCTTAGCGGCACTCTAAGCAGGAGAAAATGTCATCAGACATCTTCGAGTGCAGCGGTTTTGCCGAATGCATCTGTTTATAATTTAACAGTATGAATTATTTTATCAAAATATTCCGATAAATTAAACTGAAATTTTATATTCAGCTTATTAGACAGTCTTTCTGTTTTATGTCATACTGAAGGGCAGCAATAACTGATTTTCACTGTGAGGGAGGTTTTTATGTATTGTACACGTGCAGAACTGAAACAGCAGGCCAGGAGCCTGATCGCGTCCCACTACTGGCCGGTCATCGGTGCAACATTTCTTGCACTTCTGATCTATGAGGCCGCAGCGTCTGTCTTTCCACTGGCTTCGTTTTTCCTTTTCCCGCTCCTGTGCGGCCTGACGCTGTATTATCTGGCGCTCGCGGACGGAACGAACACGACCATCGGCGATCTCTTTAACAAGGGTTTCGACGGAGCCTATTATCTCCGCCGTGTGGGCGGCTTTGCGTGGATGTCGCTCTTTGTCTTCCTGTGGAGCCTTCTCTTCGTCATTCCGGGCATCGTCAAGTCGTTCTCCTACGCGCTGACTCCGTATATTCTGGCGCGCTACCCCAAGGTGAAGGCACAGGATGCCCTGAAGATTTCCATGGCCTGCATGGACGGACACAAGGCGGAACTCTTTGTGTTATATCTTTCCTTTATCGGATGGGGAATTCTCTCTTCCATCACACTCGGCATCGCCGGCATCTTCTTCGTGACGCCCTATCTCATGATCACGGTCACTCTCTGGCAGCGCCAGGTGATGGAGAATGCCATCATGCAGGGCAGATTCACCTACGAGGATGACAACGTCATTGACGGATCCGCAACTGTGACAGCTGGTCCGGACCTTCTGCAGGACAGCGCTTTCGATCAGAACAATCTCTGAATCCGGACACCCGCAGGGGGCCGGAACGATTCTGATCCATTCTTATGAATCATGGGGGCGTTCCACAAACGGAAACTCCCGGAAAAGATAAGCCAAAATCACAGGTTGTCTTTCGGCACATTGTCTTGTGAAATCGAGTAGGAGGCGGTGGCTAGCCGCCGTCCTCTCTCACCACCGTGCATACCGTTCGGTACACGGCGGTTTCAACAGCTTTCGTGCATTGACTGGTATGCTGCGGATAAATCGTAGAATCCCCAGCGTATCAGTCT
>CAVKEB010000071.1:0-7347 GCA_963655255.1 bacterium | reverse complement strand
GGCGAAGCTGTTCGGCGTGTTTGCGTAAGGAAGGAGGCGGCTCATGCAGAGTATCCTTGAACAGATCACAGATTGGCTCAAGAGCATGATCATCAGCGGCATCATGGGAAATCTTTCAGGGATGTTCGATTCAGTCAACCAGCAGGTTGGACAGATCGCAGGCGATGTGGGAACCACACCGGCGAACTTTTCACCTGCGGTCTTTTCTATGATCCGCAACATCTCGGAATCCGTGATCCTGCCCATTGCCGGAATGGTGCTGACTTTCATCGCCTGTTATGAGCTGATCCAGATGCTCATCGAGCATAACAATCTGGCAAATTTCGAGACTTGGACATTTTTCAAATGGGTCTTTAAGACCTTTCTGGCAGTGACCCTGATCTCGAACACATTCAATATCACAATGGCTGTCTTTGATGTGGCGCAGCAAGTGATTTCACGAAGCGGCGGTCTGATTTCCGGCAGTACGTCCGTCAGCGATGCGACCCTGACAGCGATGCAGGCCACACTGGAAGGCATGGACTTGGGACCGCTGCTGGGGCTGTATTTGCAGACCTTTGTGGTTCAGGTCACGATGCTGGCGTTGTCGGCTATTATCTTTGTCATCGTGTATGGCCGAATGGTGGAAATATATCTCATGGTGAGCCTTGCGCCGATTCCGTTCGCAACCTTTGGAAACCATGAGCAGAGCCATACCGGTCAAAACTACCTGCGCTCCCTGTTTGCACTGGGATTCCAGGGTTTTCTTATTATGATCTGTGTAGGCATCTATGCAGTTCTGATTCAGAACCTGTCCTTTTCGGATAACATTATCAGCAGCATTTGGGGCGTTATGGGCTATACGGTTTTGCTGGCATTTACCCTATTTAAGACGGGAAGCCTCGCAAAATCCGTGTTTGCAGCGCACTAAGGAAGGAGGCATGATTCATGGCATCTTATATTTCTGTACCGCGAGACCTTTCAAAGGTCAAAACCAAGGTCTTTATGAACCTGACCAAACGGCAGATTCTTTGCTTCGGAGCCGGTGCGCTGATTGGCGTTCCGGTTTTCTTTTTGCTCAAATCCAGC
Source organism: bacterium (assembly GCA_963655255.1). Lineage (GTDB taxonomy): Bacteria > Bacillota > Clostridia > Lachnospirales > Lachnospiraceae > CAG-791. Next base: position 6,279 of record CAVKEB010000071.1, on the reverse strand, counting down.
GGGAATCTGAGCCTTGCTGCTCTTGGCATGATGGCGGTAATGCTGCCGCTCTTCTTTCTTGCAATGTACGAGAAAGACGGTCAGCCGCTGGAAGTGGTAGCAAAGCACTTCTGTGAGGCAAAGTTCAAGAGGCCGAAAACGCGGCCTTACAAAACAAAAAATTACTATGCACTGCTGGTACAGCAGGCAGACGTGGAAATGGAGGTAAATCGCATTGTTCAAAATTCTCGAAAAGCTGACAGCGAAGAATAAAAAGCAGGATGACATCCGAATGCCGTCGCATCTGTCAGCCGCAGAGCAGAAACAGGTGCAGACGGTGATTGACCGCGCAAGGGGTGACCGCACGGTTCCGCATTCGGCACAGGAGAGCATTCCTTTTCAGCGGATGTTCCCGGATGGTATCTGCCGTGTGACGGATAACTACTACACCAAAACCATCCAGTTTCAAGACATCAATTACCAGCTGGCACAGCAGGAAGATCAGACGGCTATCTTTGAAGAATGGTGCAGCTTCCTGAACTTCTTTGATTCCAGCATCCGCTTCGAGCTTTCTTTTATGAATATGGCTACGGATGCCTCGAATTTTGAGAAGATGGTGCGTATCCCGTATCAGAAGGATCATTTCAATCCGGTACGCACGGAGTACAGCACCATGCTCCGCCGTCAGCTTGCCCAGGGCAACAACGGCCTGACCAAGACGAAGTACCTGACGTTTGGCATTGAAGCAGAATCCATGAAACAGGCAAAGCCAAGGCTCATTCACATCGAGATCGACCTGATGAACAACTTCAAACGCTTGGGTGTCCGGGCAAAATTGCTGAACGGAAAGGAACGACTTCATCTGATGCACGATATGTTCCACATGGGTGACCATGACCGATTCAATTTCGATTGGAAGTGGTTGCCGGAGAGCGGGCTGTCGGTAAAGGACTTTATTGCTCCGACCGGTTTTGCCTTTCCGAAGAACCGTGTTTTTCAGATGGGTGGGATGTATGGTTCCATGTCCTATCTCCAGATTACGGCTTCCGACCTGTCGGATCAGCTGCTGAAGGACTTTCTGGATATGGAATCCAGCCAGATTGTGACCATGCACATTCAGTCGGTAGACCAGAACAAAGCAATCAAGTCCATCAAGCACACCATTACGGAGCTGGATCGTTCCAAGATTGAGGAGCAGAAGAAAGCTGTCCGTTCCGGATACGATATGGACATTATTCCGTCGGATTTGGCAACTTACGGCAAGGACGCAAAGGCACTGCTGAAGGAATTGCAGAGCCAGAATGAGCGTATGTTCCTGCTGACCTTTCTGGTGATGAACACCGGCGAGACGGAGCAGGAGCTGGAAACCAACGTGTTTCAGGCTTCCAGCATCGCACAGAAGTACAACTGCAACCTGCGCCGTCTGGACTTTCAGCAGGAGCAGGGGCTGATGAGCTGCCTGCCGCTGGCACAGAACCTGATTGAGATTCAGCGCAGCATGACGACCAGCAGCACGGCGATTTTCGTGCCTTTTACCACCCAGGAGCTGTTTCAGACCGGGAAAGAGGCTTTGTACTATGGACTGAATGCGTTGTCCAACAACCTGATTATGGTTGACCGGAAAAAGCTCAAAAACCCCAACGGGCTGATTCTTGGCACTCCCGGTTCCGGTAAATCCTTCTCGGCCAAGCGAGAAATCGCCAATGCGTTCCTGGTGACGGATGACGATGTAATCGTGTGCGATCCTGAAGCCGAGTACACAGCACTGGTGCAGAAATTTGAGGGGCAGGTTATTAAAATCAGCCCTTCCAGCACGCAGTATATCAACCCGATGGACATCAACGCGAATTATTCAGAAGAGGATAATCCGATTGCCCTGAAAGCAGATTTCATCCTGTCCCTGTGTGAGCTGATCGTGGGCGGCAAAGAAGGCTTGCAGCCGGTAGAAAAGACGGTCATTGACCGCTGTGTTCATCAGATTTACCAGACCTATTTCGAGCATCCGGTGCCGGAGAATATGCCGGTGTTGCAGGACTTGTACGAGGCACTGCTCCGGCAGGATGAAAAGGAAGCACACCATGTGGCAACAGCATTGGAAATCTATGTGACCGGTTCGCTGAACCTGTTTAACCACCGCACCAATGTAGATATCAATAACCGGCTGGTCTGCTATGACATCAAGGAGCTGGGCAAGCAGCTGAAAAAGATCGGTATGCTGGTGGTGCAGGATCAGGTCTGGGGGCGTGTGACCGCCAACCGCAACGCTGGTAAAGCCACCCGCTACTATATGGACGAGTTCCATCTGCTTTTGAAAGAAGAGCAGACAGCGGCTTACAGCGTGGAAATCTGGAAGCGATTCCGTAAATGGGGTGGTATTCCCACCGGCATCACCCAGAACGTGAAAGACCTGCTTTCTTCCCGCGAAGTGACGAACATTTTTGAAAACAGCGACTTCATTTATATGCTGAATCAGGCAGCCGGTGACCGTCAGATTCTGGCGGATCAGCTGAACATCAGCCCGCACCAGCTGTCCTATGTGACCCACTCCGGCGAAGGCGAAGGATTGCTGTTCTACGGAAATGTGATTTTGCCGTTCGTTGATCGTTTTCCGACCGATCTGGAACTGTACCGGATTATGACAACAAAATTAACCGAAGTGCAGGAAGCAAAGGAGGCGTAAGCGATGGCTGGCAAGAAAAATCCGAATCTCGGAGACAAGCTGCGGCAGGAACGCGAGGGTGCGGAGAACACCCTTCGCGATTCCAGAAACAAAGCCGCCGATAGCAGTATGGGAGACAGCAGCAAGAAAAAAGCGGAACACCGAAGGCAGATTCGTCACGAGGCCGATCTTGCCAAGATGCGCAGCAAGAAGCTGAAATCAGAGCAGGAAGTAAAAGCGAAAAAGAATGCAGCAGCTTCCGGGAAAAAGGGCGGAAAGCCAAAGAAGCCGGGAAATCTTGCGGCAGATGCACTTTCAGCCAAGGCACATCAGAGTGTGCGCAATGCCGACCAGGATAATAATTCTGGTGTGGAGGCAGCGCATTTTACCGAAGGTTCAGCGGAAGGTGCAGCCCGTGCTGGTTCCAGGTTTCAATATGGCCGAAAGCTGCGGCAGTACAAAAAGCTGGAGCGGTTGGAGAAAAAGGCAAATAAAGATGCCGTAGATTCCATCTTTGCGGAACGCATGAAGTCTGATCCGCAGGCTGGTTCCAATCTCTTTTCCCGATGGCGGCAGAAGCAGGCCATCAAAAAAGAGTATGCCGCTGCGAAGGCAGGTGCGGCTGCTGCGGAGAGCACAGCAGCTGGCACAGCCAAAGCTGCGCAGGGTACTGCCAGCATGACAGAAAAGGCATTTCAGTTTGTACAGAGCCACTCGCATATCATCATCGGTATCGCAGCTGTGGGACTGCTTGTTTTGGTGATTGCCGGGTCGGTTTCGTCTTGCTCCGTCTTGATCAATGGCGGCGGAAATGTTGTGCTGGGGACTTCCTACACAGCGGAAGATGAAGATTTGAAAGGTGTGGAGACGGATTATACCAAGCTGGAAGATAAACTTCGCAAACAAATCGACCGCATTGAAACCGACCATCCGGGCTATGACGAGTATCGCTACAATCTGGCAGAGATTGGTCACAATCCCTATGAGCTTGCTTCTCTGTTGACCGTAGAATTTGAAAACTATACGAGAAGCCAGGTGCAGGCGCGGCTTCAGAGTATTTTTGAAGCGCAGTATGAGCTGAAGCTGGAGGAAAAGGTGGAAATCCGGACGAGGAAAGAAACCCGTGTGGGCTATCGCTACAATCCAATCACTGGAACCGGACACACCTACACCTACCAGGTGACGGTACAGTATGAGTATAAAATCCTCAATGTAACGCTGCTCAATCGGGGCGTTGACTATGTTGCCAGAAATTCCGGTCTTACAGATGACCAGCTGCAACGCTACGAAGTTACATTGGAGTGCAGGGGCAATCGGGATGATCTATTTGCAGGCATCGCCTTTGCAACGCCGGACGGCGCGGGCTCCAGCGGAGAATACCAGGATTACGACATTCCGGGCGAGGCTCTGACGGATGAAAAATTCCGGAAGATGATTACCGAAGCAGAGAAATATCTCGGTTATCCCTATGTCTGGGGCGGCAGCTCGCCGAGTACCAGTTTTGACTGTTCCGGCTTTGTCAGCTGGGTCATCAACCACTGCGGAAATGGCTGGAATGTAGGCAGGCAGACGGCCAATGGTCTGATGGGAAAATGCGACATTATCCCGAAGAGTGAAGCAAAGCCCGGAGACCTGATCTTCTTCCAGAAAACCTACAACACCAGTGGAGCGTCCCATGTGGGCATTTATGTCGGCAATGGGATGATGATCCACTGCGGCAACCCAATTTCCTATGCTTCCATTGAAACGAGCTACTGGCGGCAGCACTACTACTGCATGGGAAGAATTCGATAAAAACAGGGCGTTTATTCGCCCGGAAAGGACAGAGTATGAGTTTAAAACTGGAAAAGATTGCTGCGGAGCGTGAGAAAGCCCGCAGAAAACGCGATGAGTGGGAGGAGCGCAGAAAGGAATGGGACAGAAAGTACCACGAGCAGGAAAACAGCGAAATTTGTGAAATGGTACATGCCCAGAGCCTGACCCCGGAACAGCTGGCAGTCATCATTCAGATGGCGCAGGCTGCGGTTCCCAACCCGGAGAACCTGAAACTGGATGAGAAAGAAACGGAGGATATGGAATGAAAAAGATGATGGTAATGCTGCTTGCCAGTGTGATGGCGGCAGGAATCTTTACGACCACTGCATTTGCCTATACGGGCGATGATGTGCAGAAGAACACATCTGTCAGTACCGCTGCGCAGGAAGCGGATGCAGCAGAAAGCGCAAATGCAGGGAAAACGGACAATACCGACAGCATCGAAATCGACCCGGACATGCAGGTGCTGCCGGATGGCTATGAGGTCTCTACGGATGCGAATGGGAACCTGATCGTTACGGTGGGCGGCAAGGAATACAACATCGGCAGCGAAAAGTCCCAAAAGCAGATGGGTACGGTGGTGCCGGGTATCACCAGCCTGCATTTTCGTTCCGGTCCCGGCATGGATCAGGAGATTATCGGATATCTGCATTCCGGCGATACAGTGGAGATTGTCGAAAAATGCGGTGACTGGTATAAGGTGAACTTCAACGGCAAAACCGGATATGCACATGGAAAGTACCTGAATGTCACGGATTCCGCAGAAGACAGCAGCATGTTCAGTGAAGATGCGCTGAAGCTGTTTCTGGATTTGATGCAGAGCGGAATGTCATCCGAGGATGAGAAGGAATCCAGTGCAGCTTTGACTCCGGAAGGTAATATGACGCTGGTGGACGATATCGGTGAGGAAGAAGATAAATCCAGCCAGCAGTTCATCACGCTGGTGACAAAGGCGGGCAACACCTTCTATCTGATTATCGACCGCGATAAAGACGGCAACCAGAATGTGCATTTCCTGAATATGGTGGATGAGGCCGATTTGCTTGCGCTGATGGATGAAGAGGAAGACGCCAAGTATCAGGAGAAGAAACCGGAAGTCACGGAACCTGCGGAAACCGAAAAGCCGCAGGAGACGGAGCCTGCACCGGAAGAGCAGAAAACAGAGAGCGAGCAGAAGAAAGCGTCTCCGCTTCCGATGATTATGCTGCTTCTGTTTGTGATTGGTGCAGCCGGTGTCGGCTGTTATCTCTATATCAAGATGAAGGGCATAAAGCCTGCATCTAAGAAAAATCAACCGGACCCTGATGCGGATTATCACGATGAGGATGAAGACGCGCTCCAGCTGCCGGAGGATGACGGTGACGAGGACGAAGAAGTGGATGTAAACGAGGATTACGAAGCGGAATCGGATGATGAACCTGTCTGATTAACGCAGCGTTGACCTGTGGGGCGGCTGAGAAGCCGTCCCTTTTACATAGCTAAATGGTTTGTGAATGGAGTATTTTGAGCCATGAAGCTATGGAAACTGTAGGTGATATCTGATAAAATAGAGAATAAGAACAGTGATACAAATCATTATTTGAGGAACTGGGCGGCAAATACGAAAGGCAAGGGGATTATTTGATACCGTGCTTAACTGTACCCGCCGAAGAAGAACAGGCAATAGGCATCTGGGGGCAACGGCATTTAGATTATCTAAAACAGTACCGTAAAGTTACATACACCAATCTTCTTACAAGCGGCAGGCTAAACGCCTACCTTGCCGACATCAACAGACAGGCACAGGAACACTTTGAACGGCTCATAGAGGGCATGAAGCAAGCACA
>CAVKEB010000070.1:0-7641 GCA_963655255.1 bacterium | reverse complement strand
GAACTGGGCCCTGAGAAAAGAAAGACTGATACGCTGGGGATTCTACGATTTATCCGCAGCATACCAGTCAATGCACGTCAACTGTTGAAACCGCCGTGTACCGAACGGTACGCACGGTGGTGTGAGAGGACGGCGGCTAATCACCGCCTCCTACTCGATCAGAGAATCCATGCAGGGGATGATCGATTTTCCGGGGCAGGGATGCTTTTCAAACTTATACCTCACTGAGGCAAAATCCGCGAATGCGATTTTGCCGAATGTGGCAGCCGGTGCGTCAGCACCGATGCTGCTGTTTGAAAGTGACATATCGATGTCACTTTCAAACTTACCCTTCCAGAATGTGACGGTACACGTAGGTGGCGTATCCGGTGAAGAATGATTTATCTTTTTTCATTTCAGCTTTGAATTCAAACCATGCGGTTTTATCCCGGTAATGCTCCAGGAAAACCGGCGTGTGGAACTTCGTCCATTCCGGCAGGAAGGATCCGACCTTTCCGGTGTAGCAGTTGTCGGCCCTCGCCTGTTCGCGGTGCTTCGGGTCGACATAGGAGGCGATGGACTTGTGAATTGCCTGATCGAGCTCCGGCAGATAGTAGTAGTCCTTGTAGTTGGCGTAGTAGTAGTGGAGCTTTCCACTGAAAATCGGAACCTTCAGCACCACCTTGTTCCCGGAAAAGGCGCAGTAGCAGCCGTCCAGGGAAGCGGTGCCCGCGGGGACATGGATGTCCTCCGGCACGTTCTCGGCGCGGGCGTACATGATGAGTTCCTGCTGGGGCTCGCCGTCTGCATCGTGGTAGGTGTTGGCCTGTGCGCGGTAGACATTCAGATCTGCCTGAAACAGATCCTTCCACATCAGAATGTCGGTCATGGCAACGAGCCCCGCGACATCGGCACTGTTGTGGGAGAGGAGCATCGTTCGCATCTGTGAGCGGTCCGCGGGAACAGAAGGATCCGCGTCAAATAAGGAGGCGCAGCTTCCTGCCGGAGAAGCCGTGTCGGAAGAGGAAACGGCGTCCTCTGCAAAGGCAGAGTCTTCGGACCTCTGCAGCGCGGCCTGCTGCGCGTTTTTCCGGGCCTGTTCCTGAAGAAGGCGGTTGATCATCGCGGCGTCGATCCGCTTCGTGCTCTCCGAGGCAAGGTCGCGTTCTCTGGAAACCTCCGTTTTCGTGGGAGCGGACGCACCGATATAGGAGAGGTAGACCTTTACGAGCTCACCGCCGGAGCGGCTTTCCGTGCGGCCGGTCTCCAGGAACCGTTCCACGGTCTGCTGCTTCAGATCCGGGAGTGCGAGAAGCTTCTGATAGGGCTTCAGGTAGCGGTAAAGATCGAGGGATTTCATGGCAGCAGGGAAGTCTTCTGCACCCGGAATGCCCTGCAGGCCGTTCCATACAATCCGCCTTGCGAGAAACGGAAGATCGAACTGACGGCCGTTATAATGCATGAGCGTTGTGAATTTCTTGGAGAAGAGAAGAAAGGAGGTGAGAATATCCGCCTCTGCGTCTCCGTGATCGTCAAACCACTGAATCAGTTTCCAGCAGCCATCTTCCCAGTAGCCGCAGCCGATGAGGTAAATGCGGTCCTTCGCGGAGGAAAGGCCGGTTGTTTCAATATCCACAGCGAGAATGTTCTCCCTGCCGCCGAAGCGGGAGAGGGGGTATTCTGAGGTATGTCCACTCAGTTCTCCGGTAATGATCTGCATGAAAAACTCCTTAAAAGATGTTAACTGGCCAGCCGCATCGAGGATTTCCGCAAGGAAATTCGAGATGAGCGGAACAGTTACAGAAAATATATGTGGTCGATTCACACTTAAAATCAGCAAATACGAAACAAATCTATTTTATCACAGATGCCTGTGCGGGGGTGGAAAAACTCCGGGCAGGAAAACGCCGCATGGGTTATAATAAAACAGAATGCACCGGGAACTCGGACTGACGGGATCCTTCCCGGACATGCAGGAATTTTGCAGTCATAAAGGAAAACGCTATGCATTTTCATTCACAGAAATCCGTTCGGAGAATCATCATCATACTGGATACCGCGGCGACGACGGCGGCCTTTCTGATCGCCCTGTACCTGCGGATGTGGAGCAAGCTGGTCCCGTGGCGGGTGGAGCTCTACAGCACGGTTTATGTGCTGAACATTCTGATTTATCTTTTCTGGAATACCTATCGGCGGGCAAAGCATCACGAATACCGGATTACGAAGATGGATCCGGTGGAAAACGTGGCGCGTGTGTTCCGGGAGAGGGTGTTTCAGTATGTGGCGCTGATCGTTCTCCTGTCGGCCACGCACTCGTTTGAAAAGGTTTCGCGCCTGGTGCTTCTGTACGCGGGAATTCTGGATTTTCTTTTTACCAGTCTGGAGCGGCTGCTTCTTCGCGACTGGCTTCACCGGACGGAGCAAGAGGCGGTCCGGAAGGTTCACTATCTGATTGTCACAACGGGGGCGCAGGAGAAGATCGCGGCGGCCCGTCTTGTGGCGGCGCTTCCGGAAACGGCGGATGTCGCCGGAGTTTTTACGGTGGAAGAGAACGGGGAGGAGAAGCTCTGTGAGAGGCTTTCCGGCGCGGTGAACAGGATCGGAGAACCGCTTCGGGCCTATGTCTACCTTCCGGATTCGAAGGAGGAGACACGGAATCAGATCATCCGCTGCTTCCGGGAACGGGACATTCCGGTCAGCCTGGCTCTTTTTGCGGAGGGGCGGTGCCTTCCCGACAAGATGATTCACTCCGTCGGACCTTACGCCGCGGCGGCGTATGAGCCGCTGGAGAAGCGGTGCAACGTTTTTGGCGTGAATTTTACCGTCTCCGATGTGGAAACGGCGGCGTTTTCCGTCCTTGACCGGGTGATGGGCGGCCGCGGAGGACTCTCCGGGCAGTATCTTTGTTTCTCCAACGTGCATACGACGGTGATGGCGCATGATGATCCCGGCTACCGGGACATTCTGAACGGGGCGGCCTTTACGTTCCCGGACGGAAAGCCGATCGCGGAATACCAGAAGAACCGTGGCTTTGCGGAGGCGGAGCGCGTGGCAGGACCGGATTTCATGGATGCGGTATTTCGTGCGACGATGGACGGGAGAGTGGCACACTATTTCTATGGTTCAACGCCGGAGACCATTGCAAAGCTCCGGGAAAATCTGGAGCGCAGATATCCGGGCATCCGGATTGCAGGGATGGTATCTCCGCCGTTTCGCCCGGAGACGCCCAAGGAGGACGCGGAGACGATCCGGAGAATCAACGAGTCTGGCGCGGATCTTGTCTGGATCGGCCTGGGTGCTCCGAAGCAGGAGCGCTGGATGGCGGCACATCGCGGGAAACTGAATGGCGTAATGCTGGGCGTGGGTGCCGGTTTTAACTTCTATGCGGGCACGGTGAAGCGGGCCCCTGTCTGGATGCAGAAGATCGGAATGGAGTGGCTGTACCGCCTGTTCCAGGATCCGAAGCGGCTGGCCAACCGGTATCTGGTGACGAACGCGAAGTACATTTGGTATCTGGTGGGGGAATTTTTCCATTCCGGGAAGAAATGAGAAACGGGGAACGGAAAGGGTGGACTGCTGAGAGGAAGAAGGACAAAAGAGAAGATGAACCTGCCTGATTACGAACTTGCCGATATGCATATCCACATCATGCCGGAGGTGGATGACGGATCCGAGAGCATGGAGATGACGATGGAGATGCTCCGGATCGCCCGGGAAAATCGGATCGGAACGATGATTCTGACCCCTCATCACAAGGGAGGGCACCGGAATGTTTCCCCGAACGGGCAACTGCGGCGGATTGCGGGGATGCAGGATGCGATGGAAGCCTCGGGGAAATGGACCGACGACTGGATGGATCTCTACCCGGGAAATGAAATCATGTATGACAGTTCGGTGCCGGAAGAGCTGGAGGCGGGCAGAATTCAGACCATGGCGGATTCGTCCTACGTGCTGGTTGAATTCAAACCATGGGAGGAGTTCTCGTATATTCAGGAGGGACTTCGGAATCTTTCCTATGAAGGGTACCGGGTGATTCTCGCACACTGCGAGCGGTACGACTGCATCCGCAGGGACGCGGCGCTCGCCGGAGAGCTGGTGCGGAACCGGATTTATCTTCAGGTCAATGCGGACGATGTGCTGCCCCGTTTCCGGTCTCCCTTTGCAAAATTTGTGAACGGCCTCCTGAAGGAGGAGCTGGTGTCCTTCATCGGCACAGATGCGCATAAGGACAGAGAGCGCTCGCCGCAGATGCTGCGGTGCTGGCAGTACCTTGAACGGAAATATGACCCTGATTATGTCCGCGAGATCACGAGAGAGAATACCCTGCGGATCATCGCGGATGAGGAAGTGTGAAGCCTATATGTGCACAGAAAGTCAGTTGGAGCAGATCATCAGGCAGATTGTAAAGGCATACCGGACCGTTTACGGAGACAATATCCGTGCAATTCTGCTGTATGGTTCTTACGCAAGAGGTGACTATGATAATCAGTCAGACATTGACTTTGCGGCCATTGTAGATGGAGAAAGGATGGATCTGCAGGAAAAGCTGGTCGATGTATGGGATGAGGCTGCGCGTCTGCCGTCAGGTAGCCCTCCTTTCAGGTGTTCCCCGCGGATGCGGGGATGATCCCCGACTGCGGCAGGAAGAATATTCGAGAGAGCAGTGTTCCCCGCGGATGCGGGGATGATCCCGCCCGGCATCATTAAGTACCCTTTCCGGCAGGTGGCAGTGAAGAACCCAAAGGCAATTTACGCCTGCATCAACCAGGGCCAGGCCATTTGCCCGGGAGAGATTAAAAGGAAATCTATTTGTATTGACGGGGACATTGGGGAAATTCTCGCGAAACTATAAAGAATCGGTATGCACTCTGAAATGTAATGAAAAATATCTAATATTCGTTACATTTTTTGCTGGTCGACTGCTTTTTGATGTATAGCTAGCGCCTATTGGTGGAAAACTGGAATCGCCTCTTGCTGAGTGGTTGCAAAAATGTAACGGATAATGGATAATATCCGTTACATGAGGGGGGGAGCAAGCTATGGCGAATGGCTATATGCGCGGAATAAGAGAGCGGGTCATTTCTTCTGAGGATGGCACTATTTTCGTAGCTTCTGACTTTGCGGATATTGCTGATGCAAATACGATTCGGCAAAGTATGTATCGTCTTGTAAATGACGGGACGCTAAAACGAATTTTGCAAGGCGTCTACGAAAAGCCGAAGTACAGCAAGCTGCTTGATGAATATGTAGCGGCCGACCCGGATGCTGTTGCCAAAGCATTGGCGCGAAGTTACCACTGGACCATTGCTCCATGCGGAAATACGGCCCTGAACCTGCTGGGCCTCTCTACGCAGGTAACAGCGGTCTGGTCCTACATCAGCGACGGCCCGTATAAGACCTATGAGTGGAATTCCACCAAGCTGGAATTTAAGCATAGGACCAACAAAGAAATCACCGGCCTGTCTTATATGACGAGTCTGGTGATCCAGGCGCTGAAAACTCTGGGAAGAACCAATGTGACGCCGGAGGTCATACAGACGCTTTCTGAAAAGCTGTCCGAGGACGAAAAGCAAGCCTGCCTGAAAGAGGCAACGGAATCCACGGACTGGGTTTATGATACGATACGAAAAATGTGTGGAGGTGACACAGGATCTCCAATGGCTCCCCAAAGACCGCTATCGCAGATACGATCGGGAAGGATAAATCCACAGTAGGAAAAGAAATCCGCCTTCACCGGTTTCTGAAATACAAGTGCAGACTTCCGCGGGAGTGTGCCGCTTATAAGAAATGTCCGTCCGACAGAAACTGTACGCCGGATTGTCCTGACTTCGTCCCATTCCGGTGCCGCAGACGGGACAGAACCCCGGGCGCATGCAATGGCTGCAGCCGGTATTCCGGATGCCGTTTCAATAAATACTGGTACAATCCCCAGGATGCCGAGAAGGATTACCGCTCAACTCTTGTTGACACAAGAACCGGTGTCAACATGACAGCTGCAGAAGCAAAGGAAAAAGCACAGATCATCAAGCCGCTCCTTGACCAGGGACAGTCTCCCTATGACATCCTTCAGGCACATCCCGAACTGGATATGTCGGAAAAGACACTCTACACCTACATTGAGTCCGGCCTTTTTCACGAAATCAACGGGATCTGTTCCCTTGACCTGAGAAGACAGGTGTCACGTAAGATCACAAAGAAATCTGGTGCCAGATACAAAAAGCGCCATGACCGCACCTATCTTAAGGGCAGGCTCTATACGGATTACCAGACATACCTGCAGGAGAACCCGGAGGCACATGTCACACAGATGGACACTGTTTACAACGATGGAACCGACGGACCCTTTATCCAGACCTTCAAGTTTCTCAGCGGTTCGTTTCTCTTTGCAGTCTATCATGACACCAGGACAGCTGCTGATATGACGGATGGCGTCAACCTGCTTGAACGGATTCTTGGAACAGCACTTTTCCGGAAATACTGTGAAGTGATCCTCACCGACCGCGGAAGCGAATTCACCGACGCGGAAGGAATGGAAAAAGATGCCGACACAACGATGCGGACCAGAGTATTTTACTGCGATCCCATGCGTGCCGGACAGAAAGGCTCACTTGAAAACAATCATGAAGAACTACGGTACATTCTCCCTAAAGGAGTGAAAGATCTCAGAGCAATCGGATTTACCGGGCAGGACAAGCTCAACCTGATCCTGAGCAACATCAATTCCGCACCGGTCCAGAGCTGCGGAGGAAAGACTCCGTTCGAACTGCTCCAGTTCATGTTTCCGGATCTTTATGAAAAAATGATCCATTATGGGCTGACGCCCATAGAAAAAGATAAGGTCATTCTCAAACCTTATCTTCTGAAATAAAGAAAACCCATAGCCGCTATAAGCGGCGGCAGGTGCCGGGCAGCAAGTGAACGCCTCTTTCAGAAAGTGGAATTCAGTCTTACACTCGCGAAAAAGTGCCTGAACTCCGCCTGCTTTGTGATACACAAAAATACCCAGCAGAAGCGAGAATGAGCCGCATAGCAGTATTCATTGTAACAGTTATCGCAACTTTTGGAACGATTGGAGCATAAAAACATTCTGTCCTGTAAGAGTAACCGCAACTTTCCCGGCACAAGGTTATGAAGTAGAAGTTACTTTTTCACTTCAGCCAGTTATTAGTGGATCATTTTGCTGACATCAGCAAAATGTTCTTATGCATCAAGTTTTGAATCTGATAATTGGTGTGCATGTACAAATGACATCGATCTGGACGCCAACAACATGGAGACAGAGTTTCAGGCATCTATGGAACAGCTTCTGTGGTTCGTGAACGCGCACCTTGTCAATACTGGGGGTGGGGGACTTTACCAATGAAACCGTTGAGGTGATCTTCAACCGCGACATGATGATGAACGAGACGGACGTCATCAATAACATCCGGAATTCGGAAGGCATCCTGTCGGATGAGACACTGATTGCACAGCATCCGTGGGTGACGGATCCTCAGGCGGAGATGAAACGGCTGGAGAAACAGAAGCAGGAAAACATGGAATAGTACGGATTCTATGACGATCTGCACGAGAAGGCAGCAGGTGGCGGGGATCCGGAAGGCGGAGACGGCAGCAGGACGGGGAAAGAGGATAAACCCGGCGTAAAGGATGGAAAACAGTAGC
>CAVKEB010000069.1:0-7823 GCA_963655255.1 bacterium | reverse complement strand
TATTTCAAGGGTTTCCGGCATTTTTGTCTGCTTCAACTGTCAAAGATGGGATTATACGATACGCACCGGAAAACGCCAACGGCGTTCCGGGCACGGGGGGGATGAATCCGCGCCTTGAGAGGGGTGTCCGAGAGGCCACTGTCCGGGATATCAGAATGCACAGCGGCAGCAAAAAACGACCGCAGCGTCATGCGCTGCAGCCGTCTGTCTGAGAATTCTGCCTCTGTTCTCTTTTACTTTACAGAACGAAGAGGATCAGTCTTCCTTCTTCAGGCTGGAAGACTTGCCGGCAACCTTGGAATATCCTGCGAGCAGGAGAGATCCGAGAATGCCGATGATGATAATGTTGCCGAGGAAAGCGAAAGCACCCTGCAGGAAAACCTTTGCAGCGGGCTCTGCGTAGACAACAATGTCGAGAACCGGAGCAACGACAATCCAGGCAACCGCGTTGGCAACAATCTGGATGGCGTTGAACAGAACGATGTTCTTCTTGTCAAAACCGCCTTCTCTGACGGCGAACTTCTTCGCGAAAGCGCCGATTGCAATGCCGACGACCGCCTCCGGGAATACCCAGCTCCACCATACCGAGCCGTAAAAGAGTGCATCGCCGAGTGCATGGCCGAGAAGTCCGATGATCGCACCGACCAGCGGTCCGAAGACTGCGGAAAGGAATGCGAGAACGGCCATTCTGGGCTGCAGAGAGGTGTTCGGGATGCCGATCGGGATCTGAACCTCAGTCAGAACAACGAACAGAGCGGTTCCGATACCAATTGCAACTACTTCCTTAATACCAAACTTCTTATTCATTACAGTGCCTCCTCATAAGGGTGTATATGGATACTCTCCGCCGCGGCTGCGGCGGATTCTGTCCTTCAGTCTAACACAGCAGGAAAGTGTGTCAATGTATCAGAAAGGCTGATGTGTCCACAAGCGGCAGTCAGCCACGCATCTCAAATTTGCTGCGCAAATCCTCGATGTGCCCGGCCAGAGGTACTTCGTACCTTGGCCGCATCCCGTGTAAAAAGACGAATATGTCCGCAAGCGGCCAATTCGCTTTTTACACGGGATGTGCTGACTTTATAAAAATTTTATAGTGAGAGTTGACAAACTGCGTTAGTGATAATAAACTACACTCTGCGTTAGTTCATGCGAACTAATTTTTATTATCTTGTGGTAATCTTTGGAAAGGAGACGGAGCACATGATGCCTTTAGCTTTTGCCAAAACCGGCGATAAGGTACTGGTTGCCCGGATCGGCGGCAGCGAAGAGGGAAAGAAGCACCTGGAAGACCTTGGCTTTGTCGTGGGAGCGCAGGTGGAAATCATCTCTGCAAGCGGTGACGGCAACATCATTGTTAATCTGAAGGAGTCCAGACTGGCAATCACTTCACAGATGGCAGCTAAAATCATGATTAACTGATCGTGCCCTGCAGGATCAGCACAGAATAATATGAGGAGGAATGGAAAATGAAGACACTTCGAGACGTCGCAGTCGGACAGACCGCAACCGTCGTGAAGATTCACGGCGAGGGCGCTCTGAAAAGACGGATCATGGACATGGGGATCACCAAGGGAACCGAGATCTATGTCCGTAAGGTAGCTCCGCTGGGAGACCCGGTTGAGGTCACTGTGCGCGGCTATGAGCTGTCTCTTCGCAAAGAAGATGCAGACATTCTGGAAATGGCGTAATCTCTGCAGCTTCCTGCAGAAATCACAGCGCGAATGCGCAGGAAAGAAAATGCGGAGCCATCTGCATTTTCAATTGAAAGAGATTTCAGTTATTGCAAAGCAGAAAAGAGGAACAAAGAGATGGAAATCAAAATCGCATTGGCCGGCAACCCGAACTGCGGTAAAACAACCCTGTTCAACAATCTGACCGGCAGCAATCAGTATGTCGGCAACTGGCCGGGTGTTACGGTTGAGAAAAAGGAAGGCCATCTGAAGGATCACAAGGATGTCATCATCCAGGACCTTCCCGGCATTTATTCCCTGAGCCCGTACACGCTGGAAGAAGTTGTCACCCGTAACTACATCGTGAATGAGAAGCCGGATGCCGTTCTGAATATCGTAGATGGAACGAACATCGAGCGTAACCTGTATCTGACCACACAGTTGATCGAGATCGGAATTCCGGTGGTCATTGCCATCAACATGATGGATCTGGTCCGCAAGAACGGCGACAACATTGACATCAAGAAGCTCGGACAGGAACTCGGCTGCAAGGTCATCGAGATCTCGGCACTGAAGAACGAGCATACAATGGAAGCGGCAGAGCTCTGCATCGAGGCAGCGAAGGAAGGCAAGAAGGAAGAGCTTCCCCATGTATTCACCGGCAGCGTTGAGCACGCCATTGCACACATTGAGGAGTCCATTCAGAACATTGTGGACAAGCAGGAGCTTCGCTGGTACGCCATCAAGATTTTCGAGCGAGACAGCAAGGCACTGGAGCAGCTGAAACTGGATCCGGCGCTGATGCAGCATATGGAGCAGCATATCAAAGACTGCGAGAAGGAGCTGGACGATGATGCGGAGTCCATCATCACCAACCAGAGATATACCTACATCACCGATCTCATTAAGAAGACCGTGAAAAAGGGCAAGCAGCCGGGAGCTCTGACAACTTCCGACAAGATTGACCGGATCGTAACCAACCGGTGGCTGGCGCTTCCGATTTTCGCAGCGGTTATGTTCATTGTTTACTATATTTCGGTCAGCACACTCGGCGGCATTGTCACCGACTGGACCAACGATACACTGTTCGGCACTTGGATTCAGCCCGGCGTAGAGACGCTTCTGACCAATGCCGGCGCATCGGACTGGCTGATTTCCCTTGTTGTTGACGGTATCATCGGCGGCCTTGCGGCACCGATCGGATTCGTTCCGCAGATGGCAATCGTGTTCCTGTTCCTGAGCTTCCTTGAGGATGTCGGATACATGGCGCGTGTCGCATTCATCATGGACCGTATTTTCCGTCGGTTCGGCCTCTCCGGAAAGAGCTTCATTCCGTTCCTGATCTCCTCCGGCTGCGGCGTTCCCGGCATCATGTCCACCCGTACGATTGAGTCCGAGAAGGACCGCCGGATGACCATGATCACGACGACCATGATTCCCTGCGGCGCAAAGCTTCCTGTCATCGCGCTGATCGCCGGATATCTGATGGGCGGCGCATGGTGGATGGCTCCCTGCATGTACTTCGCAGGAATCGCACTGGTTATTATCTACTGCATCATTCTGAAGAAAACCAAGG
Organism: bacterium; assembly: GCA_963655255.1. Lineage (GTDB taxonomy): Bacteria > Bacillota > Clostridia > Lachnospirales > Lachnospiraceae > CAG-791. Next base: position 4,577 of record CAVKEB010000069.1, on the reverse strand, counting down.
TCTTCTCCGGTGATCCGGTTCCGTTTGTTATGGAGCTCCCTGCTTATCACATTCCTTCCCTGAAGGGTATTCTCCTTCACGTCTGGGAGCGTGTATGGGCATTCATGAAGAAGGCAGGAACCATCCTGTTCCTGTGCTGCGCGGTTATGTGGTTCCTCGGCAGTTTCGGCTTTGCAGACGGAGCATTCGGACTGGTTGATTCCGCAGACTCCCTGCTGGCATCCATCGGCGGCTTCATTGCACCGATCTTCGCTCCTCTGGGATTTGGTACCTGGCAGGCAGTTGCATCTTCTCTGTCTGGTTTCGTGGCAAAGGAAGGCATTGTTTCCACGATGTCTCTTCTTTCCTCCATCGGCGAAGAGATCGAGGAGTACGATGTCTCGATGCATGCAGCATTTCAGGCATTCTTCCCGACCAGCATTGCAGCAGTTTCCTTCCTGATCTTCAACTGCTTTGATTCACCCTGCCTGGCAGCAATCTCCACCATGGCGAAGGAGATCGGAAACCGGAAGTATTTCTGGTATGCAATCCTGTTCCAGAACATCGCTGCTTACTGCGTCACCCTGATCGTTTACCAGCTGGTCGGCGTTGCCATCGGACAGGTTGTGTTCGGACCGGCTACCGTTGTTGCAGGAATCCTTCTGATCGCAGTTCTGTATCTGCTCTTCCGCAAGGACCCCAACAAGGAAGCGGCAAAGGCTGAGGCCAGAGCATAAATGACAAAATGCCCGGATTTCTCCTGTTACTCGGAAAAGCCGGAATAAAGATTAACGAAAAGGATGCACCTGAGGGATGATTCCCGCAGGTGCATCTTAATCATAAGGATCATAAGGTATAAAAATGCAAATTAATGTCCCTATCAATCAGACAGACATCATTATTCTGATCATTCTCGCGATCCTGTTCGTGCTCGGAATCCGGATTGTCATCGGGTTTTTCAGAAAGCCGGCGCATCGGGATACCCAGGATCGTCAGGATGAGCAGCAGGAAGAGAGGCAGTTATGACAGGACTTGTCGTAGATATCGTTGTGCTTGCGGTCATCCTTTTGATCTGCGGGCTGTGCATCCGGAGGCTTGTTCTGAACAAGAAGAACGGTGTCAGCAACTGCTCCGGCTGCACGGGCTGCTCTTCGCATGGCGGAAGCTGCACGGCCAATGTGCCGGACCGCTTCAAGCTGAAGAAGCGCAAATGAACGGCTGGTATTCTGGAAAAGAGCCATGAGGCGGGAAGTGTTCTGCGGGCGGGAGAACGCCTGCAGAGCAGACAGATCCGGTACAGGCGGTGATGTCAGAAAGGAGCGGAATGGTACAGGTTACAGTTGGAATTGACGGCATGATGTGCGGCATGTGCGAGGCACATATCGGCGATGCTATCCGGAAACAGTTCCCGGAGGCGAAGAAGGTTTCCGCATCGGCAGGAAAGGGCGAGGCGAAGTTTCTCCTGGAACATGAGCTTCCGAAACCGATGCTGGAGCATGAGCTTCACGCGGCAGTAGATCCTCTCGGCTATAAGATTCTCTCGGTTGCAGTCGGAGAGCCGGAGGCAAAGAAGGGGCTTTTCCATTTTGGAAGATGATTCAGCCCCTGGGATGAAAGATGCTATTGTCTCGGATTAACGATGCAGACAACGCGGTCAGCGTTTTTCAATCCATAAGGAACGTGTATAATGTGGACTATGTCCGGAAGCTGCCGGGCATGGTCCTTTTTGTTTCAGCGAGGTATAAAATGCAGAATCTTACTTTATATGAAGGGAGACCGGAGAATACCGAAGGGCGAGAGACGAAGGAGATTCGGGTTTATGATTTCCTGGATTCCCTTGGGATCCGCTATCAGCGGACGGATCACGGTCATGCGGATACTATGGAGGCCTGCCATGACATAGATGCGGTTCTGGACTGTCTGGTGTGCAAGAATCTGTTCCTGTGCAACCGGCAGCAGACGAAATTCTATCTTCTGATGATGCCGGGGGATAAGGTGTTCAAGACGAAGGAGCTGTCCGCACAGATCGGTTCGGCGCGGCTTTCCTTTGGATCGCCGGAGAAGATGCAGGAGTATCTGGACATCTGCCCGGGTTCCGTCAGTGTGATGGGACTGATGAACGACCATGACAATCAGGTGCAGCTCCTGATGGATGAAGATGTACTGAAGGGCGAGTATCTGGGGTGCCATCCGTGCGTCAATACGTCGAGCCTGAAAATGAAGGTGAAGGATGTCATGGAGAAATTCCTTCCGGCAGTTCATCACGAGCCGATTCTGGTGAAGCTGGTGGGAGAGGAGCAGCCGGAAATCCCGCAGTGAAACCACGGCCCTGGGAAAAGAAGATCATCGGCCGGGAAAGTATGAGGAACGGAATATGAGCAGCATCCGTGAAGAAGCGCGCAGAATGAAACTGGCGGCGCCGCACCTTGCGGCAGCACCGGTAGAACAGAGAAATGCCGCGCTGGAGAACATTGCAAAAGAACTGGAAAAACACCAGGTGGAAATTTTTCAGGCGAATGCGCTGGATCTGCAGGAAGCGATGGAAGAGGGCATCGCGCCGGCAATCCAGAAGAGACTGAAATACGATGCCGTGAAGATGCGGGACAGCATTGCCGGTCTTCGTGAACTGGAGAAGCTGGAGGATCCTGTCGGGAAGGTCCTTCTGGAGCGGGAACTGGATAAGGGTCTGATACTCCGGAAGGTCACGGTCCCGATCGGTGTGATCGGCGTGATTTTTGAGGCAAGACCGGATGCAATGGTGCAGGTCGCCTCTCTGTGCATCAAGAGCGGAAACTGCGCCATTTTAAAGGGCGGGAAGGAGACCTCGGGAACCAACCGCGCCTTGTTTGAAATCATCCGGAAGGCGGTGCTGGAAGCAGGGCTTCCGGAGCACTGCCTGTTTCAGGCGGAGCAGCACAGCGAAATTGATGAACTTCTTGCCTGTGATCAGGAGGTGGACCTTCTGATTCCGAGGGGATCCAACCGCTTTGTCCGGTATATTATGGAACACACGAGAATTCCAGTCATGGGGCATTCGAGCGGAATCTGTCACATCTATGCAGATGAAAAGATGGATCCGGAGAAGGCCGTTCCGGTTATCGTGGATGCGAAAACGCAGTACCCGGCGGCGTGCAATGCCGTGGAAACGCTTCTGGTGAACCGGAAAATTGCAGAAGACTTCCTTCCGAAGGCAGCTGCCGCTCTGGCAAAGGCCGGCGTCCGGCTCCGCGGAACGAAGGAAGCCGCAGAGTACATCAATTCGTCCGGTTCCCACGGCACAGACGGTATTCTCCGGGGGGATGTGACAGGAGAAGTGGCATCGGCTCCCCGGATTGCACCGGAAGATATCATGAAAGAGGAAGACTTTGCGACGGAATACAATGATCTTGTGATTTCCATCCGGCTGGTGGAGGATGTGCGGGAAGCTGTGGAGCACATCAATTCGTTCGGCTCCCACCACACAGACTGTATTCTCACGGAGGATGATGCGGCGGCGGAGTATTTCATGCAGATGGTGGACAGCGCCGGCGTGTACCGGAACTGCTCAACGCGGTTTGCGGACGGTTACCGCTACGGGTTCGGTGCGGAAGTCGGCATCAGCACCGGGAAGCTTCACGCGAGGGGGCCGGTCGGGCTGGAAGGGCTTGTCACATACAAATACCGCCTTGTCGGCGGCGGCCAGATTGTGGCAGACTATGCATCAGGGAAAAAACAGTTCCACCACAGGGATTTGTAAGCGGCTGCGGCGTAAATGGCTGAGTTGTAACCCGGACTGCGGCAGAAATTCCCGACAGGAACTCCGGCAGGCAGGAAACAGGGATGATTTTTGAAGGAGGATACAGAAATGGCAAAGACCTACACAGTAACCATTACCATGGAGAACGGCGGTGTCATGAAGGGGGAGCTCTACCCGGAAATCGCCCCGATCACGGTGGAGAATTTCAAAAAGCTCTGCGATGAGAAGTTTTATGACGGACTGACCTTTCATCGCATCATCAAAGGTTTCATGATTCAGGGAGGCGATCCGGACGGAAACGGAACCGGCGGTCCCGGATACAGCATCAAGGGCGAGTTTGCGGCAAATGGAGTCCCGAATGACCTGAAGCATACGAGAGGCGTGCTGTCCATGGCGCGTGCAATGGACCCGAACTCCGCAGGATCTCAGTTCTTTATCATGCATCAGGATGCACCGCATCTGGACGGACAGTACGCAGCCTTCGGCAAGATCACGGAAGGCCTGGACGTTCTGGATAAGATCGCGGACGTTAAGACCAACTGGAGCGATGCTCCGTGGGAGCCGCAGGTCATCCGCACGATTGAAGTGACGGAGGACTGAGACGCCGGAAGCATCTGCTCCGCATATCCGTCATACAGTCATCTGCCGGATGGCCCCGCTGCGAGGAAAAGGAAGAGAGTGATTTCAGAGATCCCCTGCTGCAGACAGAAGTCTGCGGCGGGGGATTTTTGCGTGAGAGGCAGGACGCATTCCGAAAAATCTGCGGCGTGTAAAAAGGCGGCTGCTGCATGCGGAAAAACGCTGCAATCGAAGATGTCTGATGACATCTTCTCCTGCTTAGAGTGCCGCTTGGCGGCACTCT
>CAVKEB010000068.1:0-8284 GCA_963655255.1 bacterium | reverse complement strand
TTATGGCAGATCACGGCAACTCCGATCAGATGTATGACAAGGGAACCAATCCGGATGGATCTCCGAAGCCGAAGACCTCCCACACACTGGCACGCGTTCCGTTCGCTGTCTTCAACGGACCGGAAGGCGTCAAGATCAAGGACGGCGATTTCGGACTTGCCAATGTTGCGGCAACGACCGTCAAGATCCTCGGCTACGAGCCTCCGAAGGAATGGCTGGAGAGTATCATTGAGTGAATTGAACAACAATCAGAATAATGACAAGGAGCAGGACGGCAGCACGCACATCCGTTATTGTGCGATCTGCCACCGCTCGGAGCAGGACGCGGGGCATCTCGTAGATATGCCGGGGGGCCTCAGTGTCTGCCCGAACTGCATGCAGCATCTGGTTGATGCGGCAAGCTCTGTCGACTATCAGAAGTTCATGGATCAGGTTTCCAGGGGAATGTTCCCGGATTTTTCCGGATTCATGGATATGCTGAATGGCGGCTCTGGTTCGGAGAGCGGGCAGTCTGCGCCCGGTGAGAGGAACGGCACGCCGGAGAATCCGAAGAGGGACGAAGCGCCTGCGGAGGCGGACAGAGGAGAGCCGGAAGGCACTGCCGCTGCGGCAGAAGATTCCGCGCAGAATCCGCCGCAGAGCACGGAAACGGAGATGCCGGAGAAAACAAAACCGGAAGAGCACAAGGAAGAAGAGCACCGCAGGAAGCCTACGGTCAGCTTTGTGAATCTCGGGGATATTTTCGGGAATTTTGGCGGAAACCCTCAGCCGAAGGTGAAGAAGAAAAAGAAGCAGGGACCGAAGCCTGTTTTCACGTCGGACAACATCCCGGCGCCGCATCTTCTGAAGGCGGAGCTGGACAAATATGTCATCGGTCAGGAGAAGGCCAAGAAGACCATTTCCGTGGCGGCATACAACCACTATAAGCGGGTGAAGACCGGCACAATGGACGATATCGAAATCGAGAAGTCTAACATTCTTCTGATCGGACCGACCGGTGCGGGCAAGACATATCTCGTCCGCACACTTGCAAGACTCCTGGACGTTCCACTTGCCATTACGGATGCCACGAACCTGACAGAGGCCGGTTACATCGGCGACGACGTGGAGAGCTGCATTTCCAAGCTTCTCGCCGAGGCCGACAACGATGTGGACCGCGCGCAGAAGGGCATTGTCTTCATTGACGAAATCGACAAGCTTGCGAAGAAGCAGAACATGAATTCCCGCGATGTCTCCGGGGAGGCTGTGCAGCAGGGCCTGCTGAAGCTCCTCGAGGGAAGCGAGGTGGACGTTCCGGTCGGAGCGGGTTCCAAGAACGGCATGGTGCCCACGGTGACCGTGGATACGAGCAACATTCTGTTCATCTGCGGCGGCGCATTCCCGTCTCTCGAGGGCATCATCAAGGAGAGAATGACGAAGCAGTCGTCCATGGGCTTTTCCGCGGAGCTGAAGGACCGGTTCGATAAGGATGAGAATGTCCTTTCGAAGGTAACCAACGAGGATCTTCGGGCGTTCGGCATGATTCCGGAGTTCATCGGCCGTCTTCCCATTGTCTGCACGCTGCAGGATCTGGACGAGGATATGCTGGTGCGCATCCTGAAGGAGCCCAGAAATGCCATCATCAAGCAGTATCAGAAGCTCCTTGCTCTGGATGATGTGGATCTCGAATTCGAGGACGAAGCACTTCATGCCATCGCGCAGAAGGCGATGAAGAAGGACACCGGCGCCCGTGCGCTGCGCTCGATCATCGAGGGCTTCATGATGGACATCATGTATGAAATTCCGAAGGACCGGAACATCGGCAGGGTGACGATCACGGCGGACTACGTGAACGGTCACGGCGGGCCGAAGGTAGAGATCCGTCAGGATCTGGAGATTCCGGCACCGGCACTGGAAGACAAGACGGCACAGATCGGACAGGGCGAAGGCGATCCGACCGGCTGACACAGAAGGCTGCGGCAGCAGTGAAGCCGGAGAAAGCTTTACCTTTTATTTGAACGCTAATCAGAATGAGAATCCCTCAAATACCCCACCAAGGGCTTTGAGGGATTTTTCACATCAAAATTAAAATGAGGAGAAATTCAATGGGAACACGTGGAAGCATTTTCCTGACGGCTGCGGTTTTTCTGGCGGATCAGGCGGGAAAGGCGGCAAGCCGCACGAAATGGCAAAAGAGGCCCCGCAGAATCGGCAGGCCTCCGGTCACCGCAACGCTCTGTTACAGCCGGAATGAAGGGGCGTTTCTCAATCTCGGAGAGCAAAGACCCCTTCTGATCCGGATGATTTCGGTCATGCTGACGGCCTTTCTGGCGGTTGTCTTCACGGTGACGCTCGGAAAGGCGGGGAAGGGACTTCTGAAGGCCGGATTGTCTCTGCTCCTCGGAGGCGCGTTCAGCAACACGTATGACCGGCTGAAGGACAAAATGGTCACGGATTACATCCGCTTTGATTTCGGACCGCGAAAATTCCGTCAGATCGTGTTCAATCTGGGAGATTTCGCGATCATGATCGGGGCGCTTCTGACCGTGCTCGGGAGCTGAATGCGGGCACGGATCCGGCGGTGTTCATTGATGCCGGAATCTGCGGACACAGGACAAAGGGCAGAAAAAAGCTCAGCAGGAGGAAAGAATCATTCTCCTGCTGAGCTTTTTATGAGTGTTAGGAATGAGATGCCGGTCAGCAGCAGAGAAATGCTCAGGCCGTAATGAGTGTTCCCGCCTTGCCTTCAACGGCGGCGGTTGCGTTTTCTGCCGTCGTGATCAGTACGCGCCCTGCCGGATTGGATTTCAGGTAGGTGATTGCGGCTTGAATCTTGGGCAGCATGTCGCTTGCGCCGAACTGACCGTCTGCGATGTACTTTCTGGCTTCCTCGACCTTCATGGAGGTGATGGCCTCCTGATTCGGAGCGCCGAAATTCAGGAATACATTCGGGACGCTGGTGAGAATCAGCAGAATATCGGAGTGCAGATCGCTGGCAAGCTTGCCGGCGATATCATCCTTCTCAATGACTGCGGATGCGCCCTGCAGCGCCTCGTCCTGTACGATGACCGGGATTCCGCCGCCGCCGCAGCAGATGACGGCCTGTCCGTTGTCCGCAAGAAGACGGATCGAGTCGAGCTCCAGAATTTCCAGCGGCTTCGGGGTTGCGACCACGCGAAGATACCCCTTGCCCTCTTCCTCGACAACATAATTACCCTTTTTGGTTTCGTTCTCGGCATCCTCTTTGGACATGTAGCGCCCGATCTTCTTGGAAGGAGCGTAGAACGCCTCGTCATAGGGATCCACACTGACCTGTGTCAGAATGGTGGAAACCGGTGTGGTATTCCCGCGGGAGAGAAGCTCTGCCTTCAGCGCGTTCTGGATGTCGTATCCGGCATACCCCTGGCTCATGGCACTGCAGACACACATCGGTGCGGGAGAATAGTCGATATAAATGCGGTGCAGCTCGGTCATCGCCTTGTGGATCATGGAAACCTGCGGTCCGTTGCTGTGGGTGATGGTGAGCTGGCATCCGGCCTCCATCAGATCCGCCAGGTACTTCGCCGTGTAGTGAACGGCGTCCCACTGCTGCGTTGTTGTGTATCCAAGTGCGCTGTGCCCGAGGGCAACGACAACTCTCTTCGTATTCTCCATACCTACCTCCAGAAAACCGGGAACGAAATTGTGCCGGTCAAATGTGTTTCTTCCATAGTGTAACACAAATTTGCAGCGGAAGGCAGTCTACATGAGTGATACCAATACGCTGCAAATCCTCGATGCGGCGGGTCAGAAGCCCTTCGGGCTTTGACCGCAGGGTGATTTTGCCCGTGAATTCGTCCGCAGGCGGCCGTTTCACGATCAAAATCACCCTGTGCTGAACCGGAACAAAAAATGTATTGACAACAGGGAGGAGACGAATTATATTCTTAATCAAGATATTCATACATGTTTACTAGGAATACGAAACGAGAAAAATCAGTAATACGGCACAGAGCGTTCCGCCGGGCGGAGAGACCGCAGATTTTCCTACAGAGGGAGAAGACACCAGGAGCGGGGCCGCAGCGGCAGAACAAGGAAAAGGAGGCAGCAGGATGGCAAAGATTTATAAGAGCGCAACGGAACTGATCGGACATACTCCCCTTCTGGAGCTGGCAAATTATGAGGCGAAGAAGGGCATCACCGATACGAAGCTGATCGCGAAGCTGGAGTATTTTAACCCGGCAGGTTCCGTCAAGGACAGAATCGCACTGGGAATGATCGATGACGCGGAGAAGAGCGGCAAGCTGAAGCCCGGCGCAACGATCATTGAGCCCACGAGCGGCAACACCGGAATCGGAATCGCATCTGTCGCGGCAGCCAGAGGATATCACGCAATCCTCACGCTTCCGGATACGATGAGCGTGGAGCGCCGTACTCTTCTGAAGGCATATGGCGCAGAGCTTGTTCTGACCGAAGGCGCGAAGGGAATGAAGGGCGCCATCGCCAAGGCCAATGAGCTGCAGGAGTCCATCCCGGGATCCGTGATTCTGGGCCAGTTCGACAACCCGGCGAACCCGAAGACCCACTATGAGACAACCGGCCCCGAGATCTGGGAGGATACCGACGGGAAGGTGGATGCCTTCATCGCAGGCGTCGGCACCGGCGGAACCCTGAGCGGCGTCGGCAAGTATCTGAAGGAGAAGAACCCGGAGGTGAAGATCATCGCCGTAGAGCCGGAGTCTTCCCCGGTGCTTTCGGGAGGAAACGCAGGTCCGCATAAGATTCAGGGAATCGGAGCGGGGTTTGTTCCGAAGACGCTGGACACTTCGATCTATGACGAGATCATCAAGGTTCCGAACGAGGCGGCCTTCGAGGTCGGCAAGGAGCTCGCGCAGGCAGAGGGATTCCTCACCGGCATCAGCTCCGGCGCAGCCGTATGGGCAGCCCTTCAGCTGGCAAAGCGTCCGGAGTACAAGGGCAAGAACATTGTGATTCTTCTTCCGGATTCCGGAGACCGTTACCTCTCCACTCCGCTTTATGCCGCAGGTGAATAAAACAGCGCTCCGCAGCCTTGTTTTGAATGATTTTAACCGATCCCCTCTTTGCCGGACGAACCGGCAGAGAGGGGATCTTGCGTGGGGCAATTTCTCACGGGGATATGCCTGTAAACAGTCAACGTTCGTAAAAATTGCTCTGTACGGAATCGTTACAAAAACCAGTTGCATTCCTCCGCAGAAAGCATAAAGTGATGCATAGAAGCTGCGGCTGCAGACGTGATCACACGGCCGCAGTTTCACACATATCATGTGCCTGGGGAGGAGCTTTTTATGGAAAAAATGCGCAGATCCGCATCATCGGGGGCGGTTAAGGATCTGACGGTCGGAGAACCGATGGGACTGATTCTGGGCTTTGCGCTGCCGTTGTTCGGGGGAATGCTGTTCCAGCAGTTCTACAGTCTGGTGGACACGCTGATTGTCGGAAGGTTTCTGGGAGTCAAGGCGCTGGCAGGCGTGGGGGACACCGGCGCGATCACGTTCATGATCATCGGCTTCTGCATGGGAGTGTGCAACGGCTTTGCCATTCCGATTTCACAGCGGTTCGGGGCCAAGGATTACACCGATATGAGGAAGTTCCTGGCGCACGGCATCTATGTCTGCGCCGTGATGACGGTGGTGATGACGTTCTTTTGCAGTGTATTCTGTCGGCAGATTCTGACGGCAATGAACACGCCGGACGATATTTTTGACTACGCATATCAGTATCTGATCATCATTTTCCTCGGAATCCCGACGAACTTCCTCTATAATCTGTTCTCCGGAGCGATCCGCGCCCTGGGAGATTCCAAGGCACCGGTTCTGTTCCTGGTGGTTTCCTCGGTGGTCAATATTGTGCTGGACCTTCTGCTGATTCTGGTGATTCCGATGGGAGTTGCTGGGGCGGCGGTTGCCACGGTGATCTCCCAGGCGGCCTCCGGCCTCCTCGCCGTCGTCTATATGATCCGGAAAGTGGAAGTGCTCCGGATCCGGAAGGAGGAATGGGAATTCCACGGCTACTACGTCAGGGTCCTTCTCGCCATGGGGGTCCCCATGGGCCTGCAGTATTCCATTACAGCGATCGGATCCGTGGTACTGACCACTGCGGTCAACGGCCTCGGATCTTCCTACGTCGCCGCGCAGACGGCAGCGGGAAGAGTTGGCAACTTCTTCTGCACGCCGTATGACGCACTGGGCTCGACGATGGCAACCTACGGTGGACAGAATGTCGGTGCGAAGAAGCTCGGACGCCTGAACCAGGGTCTGAAGAGCGCCTCCATCGTCGGCGTCATTTATTCGCTGATCGCGCTGGTCGTGATGATTTTCTTCGGGCGGTCGCTTGCCGCTTTGTTTGTGAGCGGGGCAGAGAATGAAATTCTGGATTCGGCGCGGATGTTCCTCGTGATCAATGCGGCATTCTACGTGCCGCTGACCTTTGTCAATGTTGTGCGGTTCATGATTCAGGGCATGGGATATTCGGCACTTGCGGTTCTGTCCGGTGTTTTCGAGATGATCGGAAGGACGGCGGCAGCCATTTTCCTGATTCCGGTGATCGGCTATACGGGTGCCTGCTTTGCCAGCCCCATTGCCTGGATTCTTGCGGACGCGTTCCTGTTTCCGGCGTACTTCGCAATGAGAAAACGCACGTACCGGCTGTATCACATGGATCCCGCGCAGCCGGACCCGGAGTAAGAGAGCGGCAATGATGCAGAAGTGGAGAAACGAATCGGGACGGGAGCCCGAAAAGAAAAATCTGTAAAGTTTAGACAATAAAATTTCGACACAAGCAACCCGTCTGCCGCAGAGAGGAGTCTCTCCGGGACAGACGGGCTGTTTGTGTTGATTGAAATGACGGAAATCAGGAATTTATGAGTCTCCGATAGAACGCGGCGAGCGCAGCGTTGCGGTACGCATATACCCAGAGCCCTGCGATGCCGAAGGAGCAGAGAGCGAGAATCCAGAGGGGAAGAAAGGAGAGCTCCAGGTACAGGAGACGGAGCTTCCTTCCTTTCATCAGGCGGCGGCTCTTTTTCAGTGCGGCGCGGGCGGAGATATTCGGATAATCCAGCAGAAGATATAAGGCGGGATAATAGGTCAGATCCCAGTACAGCCAGACGAAAAGGCCCGCGGCGGCGAGCAGCCGCCAGTAGAGGATGTCATTCTGCGGCAGCAGGAAATTGACCAGCATGGAAGGCAGACGGCAGAGAACCTGCACGGCGGCGAGGAAGGCCGTGATCCGGACGATTTTATTCTGATTCTCCCGAAGACCGAGAAACAGGTCGGAGAGGAAGGCAGGCTGTCCGTACTGAAGCTTCATGTTGATGCAGATCAGACCGTACTGATAGATCCCGGCGATGATGCTGATCAGAATGCTCATCAGTTCGGAGAGAACAAGAGCGGCTGTCCCGGAAGAGGGGAGCGCGCCCTGAAGGAGCAGTTCGAGCAGAACCAGTACGAGCAGATAGGTGACACCGCTTCCGACCGCGATGCCCAGGTGCCCGAGAATCGCATGTCGGGCTTCCGCTTTGCAGTCGGAGCTGGCGGCGTGACAGGAAATTCGTTTTGCTTCCATAGATTACAGTAAACCTCCGGTTGATAATGTTGTATCAAACTGTCCCCACAGATCGTCAAATGAATATCCGTACAGCTGCTGCATCAGAGCATTTGCCTGCGCGCGGACAGAAGGATCGTGGAGAATCAGGTAGAACGTGACGATGCAGGCGGTCAGCAGAAGAAAATTGATGACCAGCCCGATGATTCCGAAGATGAGGGCCTGCCTGCCGCCCTGCGGAAAGGTTTTCTGTTTCCCCTTGGAGAGAATGGCGAGAACCACGGCGATGCTGCCGAAGATGATCGGCAGGAAAATCGGAAGAAAAATCGTACTTCCGATGGAGAAAACGCCGAGGAGCGCCGCCGTGCGCCCGAGCTGTCTGCCGTATTCGGGCTGCGGGTGCCAGTTGGGATCCTGCTCGAACGTGCCCTGCTCTTCGTTATTCGAAGATGCGTTCCCGTTCAGATTCTGCCAGTAGGGATTCTGATGGGGATCATTGTAATAACTGCTCATAGATCGTTCCTCTTTGAGATTGATGTGCTTCACACGAGTATATCCGTTTTCCGGGAAAAGAACAAATGAAGCTTTTCGGCGGCCGCCGGCAGGTTGGGACAGTTTGCCTGATTTGTGGTCTGCCCCGCGGTTGACACTCCTTGACGGGAGGGCTATCCTACCAGATGGTAGAACAAAACTTAATATCTCTTATTCAGAGTGGTGGAGGTACATAGGACCTGTGAAGCCA
>CAVKEB010000067.1:0-8447 GCA_963655255.1 bacterium | reverse complement strand
GATACTCTGCATGAGCCGCCTCCTTCCTTACGCAAACACGCCGAACAGCTTCGCCATACGGGACAGAAGCATGAACAGCTGTGAGAAAAGAGACAGTGCCGATGCAGTTGTAGTAAGAAACGCCATAGATTTGTCCTCCTGTAACTTGTCCGGCCTATCAGCCGGTGCGATTCTAAACTGCGGTTCTGCGTCATACCACCAACATGTGCACCTGCCGGAGCGCGCAGAAAATAGCCAGCTGCGGATATTGCCTGCACCTGACTATGTAACAGGCAGCTTTCGCCGCCCGGTCGGAATCTTCGCTCCGACAGCTTTTGCTTAACCGAACAGACCAGAAAGCAGCGGCACCAGAGTTGTGCCGATCAGTGCCACACCGCCGCCAGCCATGAGCTGCTTCATGCCCTGAGACTTGGCACCGGGGTTGTCGTTGCCGTAGCCCTCCAGCAGGTTGATGGCTCCCCAGATGCCGAGACCGGCACCCAGTGCGATGACGAGAGTCTGAAGAACGGTTACTGCGCTGTTGAAAAATGCCATAAATGTGTACCTCCTTGTACGATGCGCCCTTATGGGCTGATGAATAGTGAATGTCCCCTTGCATGTGCACCTGCAAATGGGCAAAATAATAGCCAGGTCTCCAATTTCCATCAGAAACCTGGCTATGTAAAAAGGGCGGCTCACCGCCGCCCTCATCAGAATTCCAACATCGTATACTTTCTGTTTAACCAAAAAGTCCAGAAAGCAGCGGCACCAGAGTTGTGCCGATCAGTGCCACGCCGCCGCCAGCCATGAGCTGCTTCATGCCCTGAGACTTGGCACCGGGGTTGTCGTTGCCGTAGCCCTCCAGCAGGTTGATGGCTCCCCAGATGCCGAGACCGGCACCCAGTGCGATGACGAGAGTCTGAAGAACGGTTACTGCGCTGTTGAAAAATGCCATAAATGTGTACCTCCTTGTACGATGCGCCCTTATAGGCTGATGAATAGTGATTTTCCATCTGCATGTGCACCTGCAAATGGGCAAACATATAGCCAGGTCTCCAATCCCAATCAGAAACCTGGCTATGTAAAGAGGCGGCAGCTCGCCGCCCCTTATCTTATTCTGTTACCAGCAGCGCACCCATGACATCTTCGTCACCAGAACAAACTTACTTGGCATGATCTGCGTCAACCACTTCGTACTTATCACCGGGCTTGAGCTTCAGCCGATGGTCAAGAAACGCCTCGATGCTGAACGTGTTTTTCTTATCAGCACCGGCAGTGAGCTTGTAGTTCGGATGCTGGGTCAAATCATATTTATCTGACTTGAACGGCCTGACACCGCGCAGCTGTAAAATGCACTTTCCGCCGTCCAACACAGCCAGTTCATCCACCGAAGCCAGGTCATGCCCAACCTTTTGGTAATTGGTGCCGTAAGATGGGCTGTTGCCTCTGGTATCGGAGGTGTTGTACAGATCAATCGTTTCTTTCCCCAGTGCCTGATTCAGCTCTTTTAGCGTAGTCGGCTCCGAACCGCCAAGGAAAATACGGGAATCCATATTGCCGATGATGGTATCGGCATTGTCCTTGTAGATTGCCTTCAACTGGCTCTGTGCCTGAAGCACCAGACATGCCGAGATTTCTCTTGATCGGATGGTAGCTACCAGCTTTTCCAGATTCGGAATCTGACCAATGTTCGCACACTCATCAATCAGGCAGCGCACATGCACCGGCAGTCTGCCGCCGTAGACATCATCTGCTTTTTCGCACAGCAGGTTAAACAGCTGGGTGTAAATCATGGAAATCAGGAAATTAAAAGTCGGGTCTGTATCGCTCATAATGAGGAACAGAGCCGTTTTCTTATCTCCCACCGTATCCAACGACAGCTCATCGTACATGGTGATATCACGGACTTCCTCAATATCGAAGGGAGCCAGACGTGCGCCGCAGCTCACCAGAATCGACTTTAATGTCTTGCCCGCAGCCAGCTTAAATTTGGCATATTGGCGGACAGCAAAGTGGTTCGGTTTCTTCTTTTTCAGAGCCTCAAACATCTGATCCACTGGATTCTGAAAGGTTTCATCATCCTCGCGCACTTCCATCGCATTCAGAAATTCAATCAAAGTTGCAAAGTTCTGCTCTTCCAGCGGTGCCTCATAGTGGATATAACCGATCAGTGCACAATAAAGCAGGGTCTCTGCCTTCGTCCAGAATTCATCACCAGCCTTGCCGTCTCCTTTGGTGTTGGCAATGAGGGTTGTAGTCAGCTTCAAAATATCCTTTTCGCTGTGAATATACGAGAAGGGATTATAATGCATCGACTTTCTGAAATTGATAGTATTAAAAATCCGGATGCTGTATCCGTTCTTCAAAAGAGCTTGGCCGCAGTCGATTACGATATCGCCTTTCGGGTCAGTGACCACGTAGGAACTGTGGCATTGTAAAAGATTGGGTTTAAGCCAAAACCGGGTCTTGCCGCTGCCGGAGCCGCCCACCACCAGCACATTTTTGTTTCTTGCATTTGCCGGATTCTTCGGGCGGTTGCCCATCATCAGCCGCTCCGTCCGGGTCAGAATCACATTGTTTGCAAACACTGGATCTTCAAACGGTTCGATGTCTTTCTGCGTACCCCATCGGGCAGAGCCATACTCCATGCCATGGCGATATTTCTTGGCATTTTTGCCTTTCAGATACACAGCAAGCCGCAGACCCGCTCCGCAGCACACACCAATCAGCAAATCCATCGGATACAGACTTGGCATCGGATTGGAAAAGGCTGTGCCCAGGGCAGAAAGAAAGCCGAGGAGCTTTTCAGACATGTCTGCGCCCTCGGCAATTCTCCACGCTTCTCCCAGATTGGTACATACAAGACCTGCAATGAAATACGGCAGGTTCAGGATCAGCAGCTTTTTGGTCTTATTACTCATAGATCACGCTCCTGACTTTTGTGGCGAACCTTATCCGGCAGAATTGCAGTAACCAGCTCTTTGAGCTTGTTAAGCTGCTCCAGAACACTCGGTTTTTCCTTTGCTTTCAGCTTGCGGTTGGTGAATTCCTCAAAAGCGGAAGTCAGTGCATCCGCATCCTTCGCCTTAAAGAACACCGTGTACTTGGGAGGAATCACATTTTGGTCTTTCGTAATGGCATAATCCACACCATATTTCCGCGCCACCTGTTCAAAGCCTTTCAAATCCGTTTTTTCAATAGGGATACTGCTGACTCCCTGATTCTGACCGATCAGTTCTTTGATGCTCTGCTTTCCAACCGGCAGCTGCGCCGTTTTCTGAGCCACCTTTGCCTGATGGTGCCGTTTCCACGCATTATAGCCATTCACGATGGTGCGAAAGGTCAGTTTCGTGGTGCTGATTGCCAAATTGACAGTACGATTTTCAACTTCTTCCTGCATGAATCTCCGCCTCCTTCCTTACAAACTTTCCCGATCCGGTGCCGGTTTACTCTTTTCCAAAGGTTTTGCAGCCTTTTCCTCCATCCTCTTCACCATGTCATCCGGAACCGGAATTGCCATGATGCTGCGCCCCATACGAACGAACATCTGGGGCTGATGGAACTGCTCCTCAAATTTCTGCATCTGCTCCGAAGTCAGAGAACCAAAGTCATCCTCTGTCAGCCCTACCACCAGAAAATCACCGGCATAAATGTCCTGCATATCCCCGTCTTCGGTGTAAATCGCACGGTTCAGGGGCAGTCCATTGATTTTGCCGGATTCATTCAGAATAATGGCCACTTCATCCTCAAATGGATAGGTTACTTCAATATCGCCGCCGACCATGGCCTGCAAATCTTCCAGCTCCGTGCCAACACTGATTTTCTTCGGATAGGCATTGGGCTGTACCAGCAGCACCTCCATTGTCCTGGTCTCTGCCAGTTCATGTTCTCCCACGGTCTTGAAGTCCACACCGGTGAAATCGCCGGAATCCAGAACATAATCCTGATTGTTCCACGCCTGCGTCACCATGCGTTCCGCGTCTTCCTGTGAGGCAGCTTCCACGGAAACCTTTCTCTGGAGAGTCTCTGTAATCTCCACATCAAATTTCTTCATAGGCTCCTCCTTAGATCAGGCGCAGTGCCGGAACCAACTCGCCGCCAATGGAAACCACCGTCAGATTTTCGTTCACATAGTCGATGGTGCGTTCCAGCGTAAACAGGTTGATGCTGCACTCGTTGCCGTTCTGGTCGATTTCCGAAACCTCCGCAGCTCCCAGCAGATAGCGGGTGCCGTCAGTCTCGATTACATCGCTCTCATCATAATGGAGAAGCAGCTCCCCATCTGCCACCAGATCAGCCTCCATCTCATCGTAAACATCCTCAAAGATGCCTCGACTGCCGTCCTCGGTCAAAAGTTCGCCGCCAGCCCCCGGCAGGATCACCATCACAATGCGCTCCTTCGGGTGATCTTCACGGATTGCCTCCAGCATCAGCCAGTTATGAAGCATCGCAATGGACTTCTCAAACTTGGGATCATCCATCGGATTGGGCTGCGATGCACCGTTCGGACAGTTCTTGCAGTCCATACTGCACACCGCGTTGTTCTGATTCTTCTTAAAGTTCATCATCATAAAAGTCTCCTTTTTATCGTTCCATATCTCGTTGTTTACTTCGCTGCCACTTTTCCAGCAGCCGGATAATCGTGTCCTGCATCTGCTTCGGTGTATAGGATTTCGGGAAATACTTCCGAAGAACCTCGTTTTTAATCGTCACATGGTCAAGCTCATCCTTTTTGATTTCATTCATTACTTCACACATGGCATCCAAGGTGCAGCCGCCCTCCTGCGAGAGCTTTTTCAGCCGCTGTGCCTGCGACAGGGATGGAGATGCCTGTGCATAGTCCATAGCCTCCAGAAATTCTTTCTGTTCAGATGGCTTCAGATAAGACAGCTCTACCGCCGGATTGAAGGCGATTTTCTTCTCATCCACCATATCCAGAATTTCGGGAATCAGGTTGGTAAGGCGGATAAACCGCTGAACTTGCGTTTTACTTTCATTCGCATCATCAGCTAACTGGTTCACAGCCCACGACTTCTGACCAACTTGGTCAGAAGTTAAATCTCCGCGTTGTCCCTGATGTTTCATCGCTTCCAACTTCATCTTGTATGAAAACGCTCTCTCGCTGGGAAGGATATTTTCCCGCTGCAAGTTGCTGTCCACCATAAAGATGATTGCCGCATCATCGTCCATTTCCTTGACGATGACCGGCACTGTCTCCAAACCTGCCAGCTGCGCTGCATGAAGCCTGCGGTGTCCCGAAAGAATTTCAAATCCGCCTTCCGGGTCAGGCCGGACAATCAACGGGGATACCACCCCTATCTGCTTAATGCTCTCCACAGTCTGTTCCATCAGCTCGTCATCCAGCACCTTAAAGGGATGCCCTTCAAAAGGATGCAGGTCAGAAAGCGGCATCTCCGTCCGCTGCTCCTTAGCCGCAGCGTCGGCAGCTGAGCCACTGCGGTTTTCTGTTGTAATACTGGTTTTTGCTTTTGCCATTCAGCTTCTTAACCTCCTTCCAGCGGTGATAGATGTCATTCTTACCTGCGAAAAACGCCTTTTTTGCCTTGCACTTCATAGATCAAGTACCTCCTTAACGACCTGCTGTTTTTCTTTTCCAATGCTTTTTCTGCGGTCCTCTCCGCTGATTCGCACCGGCGTACACATTTCCAGAATCCTGCTGTAAATCCGGGCGTATGCCACATCCTGCGGATTGCGGATTTCCGCAATCTTCAGATTGGTTGTGATAATGACCGGAAGCCCGGACTTGTACCGTTCATCAATGACAGCGTAGACCTGCTCCAGCGCATATTCGGTGCTGCGCTCAATTCCCAGATCATCCAGAATCAACAAAGAATAGTTGGAAAACGAAGCGATATACCGGTATCGCTCTTCCGAATACATGGCACCCATCTGGTTCAGGATTTTGGAGAAGTTCGTCATCAAAACCGGAATGCCCTGATCCAGCAGCGCATTGGCAATACATGCCGCCACAAAGGACTTTCCGGTGCCGACATCTCCCCATAACAAAAGGCCAAGGTTTTCAGCCTTGACCTTTTTCCACTGCTCCACATAGCGTTTTGCCATCTGGATATCCTTGTTGTCTTCTGCAACGGCAAAATTCCATTCCAGAAGATGCTTTTCCTGAATCCCCGTTGCTTTCAGCTGCCTGATTTTACGATGCCGCTCCGCCAGTTCATCCTGGCGTTTCTTTTCCGCCATCGCTTCCTGCTGGCATCTGCAAAGACAGGGAACAATCTTGTCTCTGCCCCAGAGCTTTACCCTGCACTGCACCGGCGTATGACAGTTCCGGCAATACAGCAGTCCGTCCTCGCCCTGGTATTCCCGCTCTCCGGGTTCTTTCGGCGTAAAGAGCGAATCCAACGCCGCATTCAATACTTCAGGCACCATGTCGCTCATAGGCTGTCTCCTTCCTCAAATGTGTAATCTGCCGGGTTGTACTTAGGCTTTTCTCTCTTTGCCCAGCTCCGGATTGTGGCAAGGTGATTTTTGTAGCTCCTGCCGGTGGAGGCCATATACTCAGAGAGCCGTTCCACCCGCATCTGATAATCTCCTGGGAACTCCTGCCGGAGCTTGACGTATTCCGTGTCAGAGAGAAGAACATTTTCGTATGAGCCATACCGGTGCTGGATTTCTTTCTTCTCTCTTTTATTGATTGTTTCAGTACTTGTTCTATTAGTACTTAATTGCGCGGGATTTTCCGTAACCGGTGTGTCCGTATCCGGATTTACCGTATACGGCTTTTCCGTACACGATGATTCCGAACACGGCTTTTTCCTCGGCATCTCATAAATCACATACTCCGCTCTGCCCATCCGACCGTTACTCTCACGCTGCTGGTTCCTTTCCAGATACCCAAGACGCTCCAGCTCCTTCAGAGCCGTAAGCACTCCATCTACGCCATCCGGCGTAATCGAAGATAACCCCCGTACCGAATAGTTCCATGTGTCCGGCAAACTGAGCAGCATAGAGAGAAGTCCTTTTCCTTTCAGGCTGAGACCCTGATCCCGCAGGTGGTAATTGCACATCGTTGTGTAATTGCTGTTCTTCTCAACCCTGAATACCGGCATGGTGCTCACCATCCTTTTTCGCAGGCTCCGCTTTTTTCTTCGGACATTTGCGCGGACGATCTTCGCTGTCCTCCCGGCGATGGTATTTGCCGGTATCCTGCATCATACGTTCAAACGCCTGAAGGCGTCCCTCTGTAAAAAGCGTCATTCGATCACACCCCATTTCTTAAACAACTTGAAGAGATGATTCTTTCCCTTGCAGGTCACTCTCGTCTGCTGCACCAGTTTTCCGCTTCTGCCGTAGCAATCCCGGACAATAAAATAGCCCCTTGCAGATTTGTCTGCAAAAGGCATCAGCCAGCCACTCGGACTGCGGTACAGATAGCGATGATCCAGTAAGAGAGCCACTGCCGTCTTCTCCGGGATTCCGATTTCCTTACAGAAATTCCGGATGCAGGTACAATCCTCCGAGTTCACAAAGGTGTCGAAGTAGTCTGCCTTGGGCTGTGCCGCATCCAGCTGTTTGCGGATACCCTCAAGCTGCTCCCTCTCGGCTACAAGCTCCTGCGCCAGGGTGTAGATGACCTCCGGGTGCTGAATCACCTGATCCAAAATGGAATCGCTCATATACACACCATGCTTGCGGATGGAAGGGAGAACTTCATCAAACACCCAGTGTTCAAATCGTTCTGCCGATGGCAGCTTGCTGTGAACGATCAGCCGGTAAACATCGCCTTCTGTGATAAAGGCGATTTCAACGACCTGCTCTCCAGCATCCCCATACTGATTCACCTTCTGAACGACCCCCTCGCGTTTCGTTAGGGGGCCTCTGCAATGGCGTTTCACTGCGGCATAGGGATTCACATACCCCAACGCTTTCGCCACGTCACTTGCACAGAAGAATGTCTTTCCCGCCTCCTGCAACACGCGGATCGAACCAAACTCCTGGTTCTCAAACACCTCCATCATTTGCCTCGACTGTCCGCCATGACTGCCCACATCGGTATCATGGGTCTTCTGATTGAAATCCGTCATACCTGTTACCTCCTACTCAAATTTGTCTCGCCGGATTTCAGGCGAAAAAAAATAGAGCCTCGACCCATTCTCGTTTTCAAAGAATGAGCCAAGGCTCTATGTAAATCAGTCAAGTATGTGTTCGTCCGTCGATGGCAAAATTGGACTTCATTTGCTCCTATTGTCCACCAGTAATTTAACCCATAAGAGGTCAAAATGGGCTTGTCCACCAGTAATTTGACCACTATAAACCCATAAATTTCCGTTCAAATTCCATCAAAACCGAACAGTCCAGACAGAATTTTGGGTATAGAAAAAGCCCGGAAAATGGCGTATTTCCGGGCCTTTTTAGCATTTTGAAGTTGTCGATTATCGCTTGCTGAACTGCGGTGCGCGACGAGCGGCTTTGAGGCCGTACTTCTTACG
>CAVKEB010000066.1:0-9401 GCA_963655255.1 bacterium | reverse complement strand
TGTCGGATGACATCTTCTCCTGCTTAGAGTGCCGCCAGGCGGCACTCTGTATACAGAGAGAATTCGCCTTCGCGAAATTCTCTCTGGTATCGCGGATTTTGCCTCAGCGAGGTGTAAGTTTGAAAGTGACATTGATATGTCGCTTTCAAACAGCAGCATCGGTGCTGACGCACCGGCTGCCGCATTCGACAAAACCGCCTTCGCGGATTTTGTCTCAGCGAGGTGTAAGATGGGACTGAAAGATTTATTTGGCGGAAAGAACCGCGCTGCACAGCAGGAGAAAATCCTGGAGGAGCAGAAGGCGCAGGAACACCAGAAGCAGGTGGACGCGCAGAAGAAGGCACATGAGAACGAGCCCTGGCCGACGGTTCCGCGCCTGAATATTCTCAATATCAAAGATAACAAGACAGAGGTGGAGGATCCGCTGACCACGGAGCGCAAGGACGAGATCGGACCGCTTGTGTTCGAGCCGGATCTGACGCCCGATCAGGTGGCGGATCTCTCCGTGCAGGAGCTGCTGTTCCTGCAGCTGACCATGACGCTGTTCAACCGGAAGGCAGCGCTTGCGAATTATGAGAAGAATCACCGCGTGGTGTACAACGAATTTCTGAACCGGATTCATAAGGCGGAGAAGTTCTATGTGCTGTATGACAAGAGAACCGGCTATCCGCTGATCGACGGCGGGTTCGTTCCGGTTTATTTGGAAAAGGAGCACGCGGAGAAGGCCGTGGAGCTCTACAAGGCCCAGTTCCGCGATGTCGCGGTTGTGGAGCGGGACGGCGAGGAGGCGCCTGCCGCGGAGAACGGCGCGAAGCCGATCGCCCTTTTCGACTATCTGTACTACATCGGTGCGGAGAACATCGTGGTGGATAACGGCTGGTACAAGGGCATCGTGAAGCGGAGTGAAATTTCCGTGCCGATGGACTGGAACAGTGATCCGAAGAAGACTCCGCCGTCCAACCCGGCGCTTGCCTTTGCAATGACGGATTATGTCTCCGAGATGCGCTGGCCCGTGAAGTATGAGAAGCGGGAAGAAATCATTAAGAAGAAAACAGAGCGCATGATGGCTCTGATTCCTTCGGGACGCTACATCATTCCTTCCCGTGTGAGTGATGTCACTCCCGAGCAGCTGGAGAAGCTTCCGGAGAACCAGCGGTCTGCGAAGCAGGTCCAGTTCCCGGCAGTCAAGGTG
Organism: bacterium; assembly: GCA_963655255.1. Lineage (GTDB taxonomy): Bacteria > Bacillota > Clostridia > Lachnospirales > Lachnospiraceae > CAG-791. Next base: position 8,209 of record CAVKEB010000066.1, on the reverse strand, counting down.
AATGAGAAGATGTATCTTCCCATCTTCACGGACCTCTTTGAGTACAGCAAGAAGTTTGCGAAGACGGATATGCGTCCGGTCGGTTTCGAGTACAAGAATCTTCTTCGTTTCATTGCAGGCGGCATTGAGGGACTCATCATCAATCCGAACGGACAGGGAATTGTGGTTCCGAAGGACAAGGCGCAGGAGCTCCTTTTCCGTGCAGCGGGAATGAAGCCTGCGGCAAAGAGCGAAGCTGCAAAGGCAGCCGCTGCGAATACGGCAGAGATGGGAGACAACAGCTCTGAAAAAGAAGAATAAGGGAAAACTTCTGAAAAGCTATGTGAAGAAGCTTCTGAAGAAAATCATTCCCGGGAGAATACGGAAGAAGTTGCGCTCTTCGAAATTCCGGAAGAAAGCAGCGGGCACGGCAGTTGTCGTGGCCGCTGTTTTGGCGATCGCAGCGATCGGGATCGGATGCCGCGTCTATCTCCGGAGAGAAACTGCTCTGGAGCAGGAACGGATTGCAAGAGACCAGGAAGAAAGCAAGAGAGCAGAAAGAGAAGAGCGGGAGAAAGCGGAACAGGAACCGGAAGAAGAGACGCAGGTTGTCCGCGAGCTCTCCGCAGAGGAAAGGCTTCTGCAGACTCTCCTGAAGGAAATGCCGGAGAAATCCGCCAGGGAAGCGGGGATCCGGGTCTCCTTACAGGATGCCTCTGATGTGAAAAATTCCGCTTCGTCGGAGCTGTCTTCAGGAGAAGATTCTGCTTCCCCGGAGGTATCTTCCGGAAAAACATCTGCTCCTTCTGCGGAGGGAAAGGGCACGGATTTTACGGAGGAGCTGGTCATTTCCTGGTTCGCGGCCCCGTATCCGTCCAATTCCGGAAGTGAGTACAATGCGAAAAAAGCCGCGGCGCGTCTGAACGGTGCGGTAGTCCTTGCGGGGGAGAAATTTTCCTATAACAAGAGAATCGGAGAGCGCACGAAGGAAAACGGTTACGTGGAGGCTCCGGTGATCATGGGCGGGAAGATGGTCCAGGGACTCGGCGGGGGAATCTGCGAAATTTCCTCGATGCTCTACAATCTGTGCCTTCAGTCCGGTCTGGAAGTTCTGGAGCGCTCGCCGCACTCGCTTCTCGTTCCGTATGTGCCGGGGGGGCTGGATGCCGCGGTTTCGTGGGGGACGATGGATTTTCGCTTTGAAAATCCGTATGAGGTCCCGGTGGTCCTGCTGGCGGGGTACGATGACGAGGCGAAGCTGTTCGAGGTTGCGGCCGTCGCGGATGGCGGCGCGGAGCTCCTTCAGGGGCGGCAGTATGTTCCGGTATCGGAGAAGGTGGGAGAGCTTCATTATGAGACGAGCCTCCAGATCTGGCAGGGCACGGTGCAGATCGGAGAAAAAAAGCTGGGAGAGAACTACTACGCGGGGATGGATGAGGCGGAATAATACACTCGAACGTGACTGATGTCACGTTCTCCTGTTTGGAGCAAGGCACAATTGCGCCTTGCTCCCGCGTCGGAGAATTCGCCTTCGCGAAATTCTCCGACGCGGCACTCGATCGTGGCTGATGCTGTTTCCTCCTGCTTGGAGCGAACACACTGCGTGTGTTTGCTCCCACATCTTAAATTTTAAGGAACGGCCTGGAGTAATCGGAAGGCACGGCTTCGCAAAAATCGGCGGATGCCGTGTCTTTTGGTATGCCGAAGTTTCCGGAAAGTGCCCTTTTCCTGCGGCGAACCAGATCATAGGTGAGCGAAGCATGAAGATCCAGCGCAAGGCTCTTTCGGGCAGGGGCGGAGCCGGGAAGCGCGGCGAGGCGGTCCGCGTCCTTTTTTCCGGTGATCAGGAACAGCCCGCCTCCGCGAAGAGGATCCCCGCAGGGAGCGTATTGTGCAAAGTTCTTCTGAATCTGTCCGAGGAGAGGGAGCGCCTCCTTCCGGCAGCCGAGAACTCTCACGCAGGAAGGCCGGCAGAGATCCAGATAATCCGCCGTTATATCCAGAAGGATGTGCGTCAGGGCGCGGCTGATCCCGGTATAGGTCAGATTCTTTGTCTTCAGAAGGCCGCAGAACTGCGTCCACGAAAGATACGAGGGGAGAAGCCGGTGAATCCGGTTGGACAGATCTTCGGAAATGTCAGCATAATCCGAGAAGGTCCGGTCCGGATCGGCATCAATGGAGAGAAGCTTTCCGAGAAGAAGTCCGGAGAAATCATCTGCGAAGATTCCGGCATCCGGGCGTCTCTCCTGCATCTCCTGCCGGAGCGTTGTTGCGGATTTTGTGGTGATCCGGCGGACTGGATGAAACCGGAAAAGAGGCTTTCCATCGCGACCCGCCGCGAGGAGATTTTTGACGTATTCGGTACCGAGAACATCATTGGCGGTATCGGAGAGGAGAAGATGGGCGGAGCATTCCCGGGCGGCCCGGGCTCTTGCCTGCGGGAACGTAAGGCCGCTGGCCGTATACTCGCGCAGGAGCTTTCGGAAATCTTCCGGCTCATGCAGAAGGAAGTCCGCCTGACGAAGAAGGGCAGCGGAGTCTCCGCTTTCGGAACCGAAGACAAGATCGGTGACGACATGCGTTCTGGCCAGGATCTCCACGCCGCCCCGGGCAAAATATTCCGCTCCGGAAACGGCGCAGCAGACCGGGAGTTCCAGAACAAGATCGGCACCGGCCTCCAGAATGGACCGGACGCGTTCCTCCTTGGGGAACACGGTGGGAATGCCGCGCTGCGCGAAGTCTCCGCTGATGACGGCAATGACGGCCTGTGCATTCGTGATGCGGCGGGCCTCGTGCAGAATGTAGCGGTGCCCGTCATGAAACGGATTGCACTCCATAATGATCCCGGCAACCGCGGAAAGGGCGGCAGCGGAGACGGATGATTTTGATGTGATATCATTGGGGAGCGCTTTACGTAGTTCCATTGAAATCGACCTTTTTTATAAATTCTGATTCAGCAAAAATCTGAAATCGGCTGAGAAGTCAAAAAATTCCGTGAACTATTTTTCTTCCATCTTTTCTAAAAGAAGATTGATCTTCTTGAGAATCAGGTAGGTGCAGGAAAGCACGAGAGAAATCAGCAGGGTAATGGCGGCATAAAGAGGATAGAAATAAGAATTCATAACATCATCTCCGCCAGGGATCATGAATCCAACCAATTCACCTAATAGAATATTGACGTGGATGAATACAAAAAAGCTGACGCAGCCAATGAGAATTGCCTTAGATGATGTTTTCATATTAAAATTCTCCTTTCCTGCCAATTCGCTATTCTGAATAAGTGCTTGACTTTTTATTAGTGGGTTCTCTGATGCGGCAGGAGTCTGAAACCGATCGGGCAGCGGAAAATCCAGATCCGCCTGTTGAGAATGACTGCCCGGGACCTGCCGTGTATCAATCGCGGTTACTCTTTGAGGATATCTTCCAACTGCGTATTAAACTGACCGGCTTTTTTCATTTTATATAATTTACTGTCAATGGAAATTTGACCGGAATCGGACACATAGATAGATTTTCCTGTGCTGCCGCTGCCGGATACATAAATGAAAACAGTTGTGTTTCCAATCGTTCTTATTGTGCCGTCTGAAAAAAGAGTCCCCGGTGTTCTTTGATAAGTATACTCCTGAGTCAGATCGAGAATCTCTCCCTTCTGCTCACGGGTAATATCGTCATAACAGTTTGAATTCAGATGGGGTTCTCCGTCTTGAACATCAAAATGGGTGATCTGTACAATGAAGGAACTGTTCTCGCTGACATTGTCCGAGAGAGGCAATGGTCGAAAATAGAGGATCAGGCATAACAGCAGCACGATGCAGGCAGCAATGCCGCAAACCGTCTTCTTGCGCATCTGACAAACTCCCTTCCGTTACGGTTTATTCCATGAGTGTATCATATCCGGAAGCCCTGGAAGGCATAAAGTCCGGAAAATCGCTGCAATAGGAGAACATGGTTATCGAGGTGGGAGAACATGGTTATCCGGAGGGGCGGACGGTATTCCCTTGTTGTCGGAACGTCAGAGGCGAGATGATGACAAAGGTTTGATAACCTGCGCTCTGGCTCGCTGTTTTTCACAAATGAATCAGCAAATTTGCAGAAAATGGCTGCTCGTCAGGAAACTGCTCTGGTACAATAGAACCAGGGCGGGGACCCGTAGAGTAAGTGAGGAAAATGTGGCAGAGAAAGATGTTACAGAAAAGATGCTGGCAGACTATAATGATGTATTCGCAGATATCGTGAATGTTCTGCTCTTTGATGGAAAACAGGCAGTGTCGGCAGAAGATCTGGAAAACGTGAAGGATCGAAGCCAGTACAAAGCCGATGGAAAAATTCATGAGCAGGAGCGGGATGTATCCAAACTGCTGAAGAGCGGCAATACAACGATTACCCTGTTTGGCTTTGAACATCAGACAGAGGCGGAAAAGTTTATGCCGGTGCGGCAGATCGGCTACGATGGGCAATCGTACCGGGCACAGTTGTTGAACAAAACACCGGAACACATCTATCCGGTGATCACATTGGTTCTGTACTTTGGGACAACTCCGTGGAATTACAGTCATCATCTGACGGACTTGATGGATATCCCCAAAGGGTTTGAACCGTATGTCAGTGATTACGAGATGAAGAATCTCTATGAGATTGCATTTTTGACGCCGGAGCAGGTGAAGCTGTTCCGAAGTGATTTTCGGTATGTTGCAGACTATCTGGTGCAGAGGCGGATGACGAACGATTACAAGCCGAGCACGGATCTGCTGCAGCATGTGGATGAGACATTAAAACTGATGTCGGTTCTGACGGATGATCGGCGATTTGAAGAGGTTATACAGGAACTGCCGAGAAAAGGAGGTACCAGTATGTGCACAGTGCTGGACAAGGTTGAGAATAAGGGCAAGTTGGAAGGAATGACATTGATCTATTACACGGAACTGCATTATTCTGCAGATCAGATTGCCAAGAAACTGGGGGCTCCGGTGGATCAGATTCAGGAAATCATTCGCAAGCTTGCAAAATGATTGCTTCAATAAGCAATGCAGCTAGAACATCTGCACAGAGAACATGACAAAATACAAAGGCTCGGGAGAAATCCGGAGCCTTTGTATTATAAATCAGATCGACTTGGGTGATTTTGAGAGATAGGAGAGAAAAAAGTTATGTTAATAAGTCTGTTAATCGTCATTGTACTAATGGTTGCGTTGTTCAAGGTAACCGTATTTATCTTTCGCGCCGCGGGCAAGCTGCTCGGCGGCATACTCGGAATCATCGGATGGTTGATTCTCGGTGGAATTGCTGTAACCATCTTTGGCTTTGCGCTAATCGTGTTACCAATCATTCTGATTGTCGGAATCGTGGCGTTGTTCGTGACTGCAGTTTAAAGATAGAAGTGGATTTGTAACGAAACGATCATTGAGGTGCCTGTTCTGCAGAAGCATTCGAGCCGTAGAACTTCCCTGCACGAACAATATGAGCATCCCGCCTCTGACTTTCCGACAGACGGGGGAATGCTGTTCCGCTCCGCCTCGGTACTGCTTGTTTTACCACCATCCGAAATTTTCCGAATTGTTAAATTATTGTCACATTTTGATGTTGCGCGGCCTATTTCGGGACGATATAATGTAACCGCTTTCAATTGGAAGGAGTGCGTTCAGGTGCTCCCCGGAAGGCGGCGATTTTTATATTCGCAGGATGATAGAAATGTACATGATTTTTCATGAGGAGGACAGAGAAGATGTCGTTTATTGACGGTATTAAGGAACGCGCCAAAAAGGATGTAAAGACCATCGTACTGCCGGAGGCAGAGGACGAACGCACCATCCGCGCCGCAGCAGAGGTTCTGAGCAAGAAGATTGCGAAGCTGATTCTTCTGGGAAATCCGGACAAGATTTACGCGGATGCGAAGGAGTACGGTGTGCACGTCAGTGATGCGACCATCGTGGATCCTCAGAACTGCGGGGAGAAGCTGGATGAGTATGCTAACCTCCTGTACGAGCTCCGCAAGAATAAGGGAATGACCCCGGAGAAGGCAAGAGAGACCATTCTGTCCGATTACACGACCTTCGGTGTCTTGATGGTCAAGAACAATGAGGCAGACGGACTGGTATCCGGTGCCTGCCATTCCACCGCGAACACCCTTCGTCCGGCACTTCAGATCCTCCGCACCGCTCCCGGCGCCAAGGAGGTTTCCGGATTCTTCATTCTGGATGTTCCGAACTGTGTTTACGGACACAACGGAACCTTTATTTTCGCGGATGCCGGCCTGAACCAGGATCCGACCTCCGAGCAGCTTGCGGATATCGCAAACGCTTCCGCGAAGAGCTATCGGCAGCTGGTTGCCGATGACCCGAAGGTTGCCTTTATTTCCCACTCCACGAAGGGCTCTGCGAAGCACCCGCTGGTGGACAAGGTGGTCGCGGCGGTCCGCATCGCGCATGAGCAGTATCCGGATCTTGTCTGCGACGGCGAGCTTCAGGCAGATGCCGCCATCGTTCCCGAGGTTGCAGCCTCCAAGGCTCCCGGAAGCGAAGTGGCAGGTCACGCCAACATTCTGATTTTCCCGAATCTGGACTGCGGCAACAACGCGTACAAGCTGGTTCAGCGCCTTGCCAAGGCGGACGCATACGGCCCGATGCTGCAGGGAATTGCCAAGCCGGTCAACGATCTGTCCCGCGGCTGCTTCTGGCAGGATATCGTCGGTGTGATTGCACTGACAGCGGTTCAGGCACAGGATCAGAACTAATAGAAAGGAACAGTCATGAATATTCTTGTTATCAACTGCGGAAGTTCTTCTTTGAAATTTCAGGTCATCGACACAGAGACCAGCGAGTGCATTGCCAAGGGTATCTGCGAGCGAATCGGCATTGACGGCGTGATTACCTATGAGAATCTGCGCGTGAAGAGCGGCAAGATCAAGACCCAGACCCAGATCGAGGACCACAAGAAGGCAATCAGCCTGGTTCTGGATGCTCTGACGGATGCCGGAACCGGCGTCATCAAGTCCCTGAAGGAGATCGGGGCAGTCGGACACCGCATCGTACACGGCGGCGAGAAGTTCACCAAGTCGGTGATCATTGACGAGGATGTCATCGAGGCGATCCGCGAGGTTTCGGATCTGGCACCGCTTCACAACCCGGCGAACCTGACTGGTATCCTTGCATGCCGCGCGCTGATGCCGGATACGCCGATGGTTGCTGTTTTTGACACTGCATTCCATCAGACGATGCCTGCCAAGGCATATATGTATGCAATTCCGTGGAAGTACTACGACGAGTACAAGGTCCGCCGCTACGGCTTCCATGGCACCTCTCACTCCTATGTATCGAAGGAAGTTGCGAAGTACCTCGGCAAGAAGCCGGAGGACCTGAAGACCATCGTCTGCCACCTTGGAAACGGCGCTTCCGTATCTGCGGTTGAATACGGCAAGTGCGTGGATACCTCCATGGGCCTGACGCCTCTGGAAGGTCTGATCATGGGAACCCGTTCCGGTGATCTGGATCCTGCCGTTGTCGATTACATTGCCGGCAAGGAGGGAATCAGCGCCTACGAAGTAGACCAGATCCTGAACAAGGAGTCCGGCGTCTACGCTCTTTCCGGAAACCTTTCCTCGGATTTCCGCGACCTGTGGAAGGCAAGACACGAGGGCAACAAGAAGGCGGAGCTCGCTCTGGATGCGTGGGCTTACCGCGTGGCAAAATACGTCGGTGCCTATGTCGCAGCGATGAACGGCGTGGATGTCATCTGCTTCACTGCCGGTGTCGGTGAGAACGACTGGGAGGCAAGAGCACTCGTTTACCATTATCTCGGCTATCTCGGCATTGAGTTTGACGAAGAGAAGAACGCTTCGACCAGAGGAGAGATCGCGGAGATCTCGAAGCCGGGCTCCAAGGTCAAGGTGATGGTATTCCCGACCAACGAGGAGCTTGCCATTGCCAAGGAGACCTACGCTCTGGTTACGGAGTAAGCAGGCGAAGGTTCCACGTGTTCAAAACTATCCGCTGCATATCACAATTGGCAAGGCGGAGCATCAATAATTTTAAATGCAGAAAGGTCCGGAATATATTGTTTTCCGGGCTTTTTTGTGTAGGAATTTTCTTTTTTTTCGGAGCGGTCCGGTTTTATCAACCCGCAATCTGTTTTTTATAAATGGATAAAATTCATGTAGACATCCACGGGGAAGTTCTGTACTATCATCAGTAATTGCATATTTCATCCAATCTGTGAATGCCGCACGGCGTGCGGT
>CAVKEB010000065.1:0-10133 GCA_963655255.1 bacterium | reverse complement strand
CGCACCGGCTGCCGCATTCGGCAAAACCGCCTTCGCGGATTTTGCCTCAGTGAGGTATGATACGGAAGGGGAGACAGTGAGTACATTTAATATCGCAATTGACGGCCCTGCAGGGGCAGGGAAGAGCACCATCGCCAAAAAGGTGGCGAGACAGCTCGGATTCGTGTATGTGGACACGGGGGCGATGTACCGCGCGATGGCGCTGTATCTGACCAGAAAGGGACTGCGGCGTCCGGACGAAGCAAGGGCCGGGGAGAAGGAGGCCTTCGGAAAAAGGGCGGCAGAGCTCTGCAGGGACGCGGACATCACCATTGTTTACCGGGATGGGGAGCAGGTGGTGCTCCTTGCCGGGGAAAATGTGAATCCGTATCTTCGGACGGAAGAGGTGAGCTCCATGGCGAGCGTGTCCTCGGCGGTTCCCGAGGTCCGGGTGAAGCTGGTGGAACTGCAGCAGAGGCTTGCCGCCGAGCAGAACGTTGTGATGGACGGCAGAGACATCGGCACGGTGGTTCTCCCGGACGCACAGGTGAAGGTCTATCTCACCGCGAGCGTGGAGGTGCGGGCGAAGCGCCGCTATATCGAGAATGTGCAGGCAGTCCGGAACGGCGCGGTGAAGTCACCGGAGGATCTGGATCTTGAGAAGATCAAGGCGGACATCGCGGAGCGGGATCACCGGGACATGACCCGTGCGGTCTCTCCGCTGAAGCAGGCAGAGGATGCGGTTCTCGTCGATTCCTCCGATCTTGGCATTGACCAGGTCGCGGAGAAGATCCTGAATCTTGCGGCAGATCGTCTGGGAAGGCCGCGCGTTGTCACGGCTTCCACGGCGGGCTTCTGCTTCGGTGTGCAGAATGCGGTCGATACGGTCTATCGCGAGATCGAAAAAGGCGGGGACGGCCCGATCAATACCTTCGGTCCGATCATTCACAATGAAACCGTGGTGGAGGAGCTCCGCGAAAAGGGCGTCGGCATTCTGAATTCCGTGGAAGAAGCGAAGGCGCAGAAGGGCGGCACCATCATCATCCGTTCCCACGGAGTGACGAAGAAGACCTGGGAGGAATTGAACAGCGGCAGTGCGCAGGTGGTGGATACGACCTGCACCTTCGTCAAGAAAATTCATGAAATTGTTCATAAGGCGAGCGAGGAAGGCAAGCAGATCGTCATCATCGGAAATCACGGACACGCGGAAACGGAAGGGACCGTCGGCTGGAGCAGCACCCCGGTGACCGTGATTGAGACGGAGGAAGAGGCAAGGAGCTACCGCGCAGACCCGGAACGTATTGTCTGTATCGTTGCCCAAACTACATTCAACGCGGAAAAATTTGAGAAATTTGTTGATTTAATTGCGAAAAATGGATATAATATCGAAACGAATGAAACTATCTGCAACGCAACCAGTGAGCGGCAGGCTGAGGCACGCCGGATCGCGAGGCAGGCAGATGTCATGATCGTGATTGGCGGAAGGGGTTCTTCCAACACCGCCAAGCTGTATGAGATCTGCAGGGCCGAGTGCGCTGACACCTATTTCATTCAGACGGTAGATGATCTCGATCTGAAGCTTTCAGGAGGCGAGAAGATCATCGGCATCACCGCCGGGGCTTCGACCCCGAAAAATATTATCGAGGAGGTTCAAAGTAATGTCAGAAGAACAGACTTTTGAACAGATGCTGGACGCATCATTTAAGACAATTCATAATGGAGAGGTGGTCGAAGGTTCCGTCATTGATGTAAAGCCGGAAGAAGCAGTCCTGAATATCGGCTATAAGAGTGACGGCATCCTGACCCGTCAGGAATATTCCAACGACAACTCTCTGGATCTGACCACCAAGCTTCACGTAGGTGACAAGCTTGATGTCAAGGTTCTGAAGGTGGATGACCGCGAGGGAACTGTGGCTCTTTCCTATAAGAGACTGGCTCTGGATCGAGGCAACAAGGTAATCGAGGAGGCATATGAGAACAAGACCGTCCTGAAGGCCGAGGTTTCTCAGGTACTCTCCGGCGGTATCTGCGTTGTTGTAGAAGGAATCCGTGTATTCATCCCGGCTTCCCTCGTCAGCGATACCTATGAGAAGGATCTGTCCAAGTATCTCGGACAGGAGATCGAGTTCGTCATCACGGAGTACAATCCGAGAAGACGCCGCTACATCGGCGACCGCAAGCAGCTTCTCACTGCGAAGAGAGAAGAGGCAGCTGCAAAGCTGTTCGAGAACCTTAAGGTTGGCGATGTTGTAGAAGGAACGGTCAAGAACATCACGGACTTCGGTGCATTCGTGGATCTGGGCGGCGCAGACGGCCTGCTTCACATCTCCGAGATGAGCTGGGGCCGCGTTGAGAGCCCGAAGAAGGTCTTCAAGGTTGGCCAGAAGCTTCGTGTTCTTGTCAAGGATATCAACGGTCACAAGATCGCTCTGTCTCTGAAGTTCCCCGATGAGAATCCCTGGATCGGCGCAGAAGAGAAGTATGCAGTCGGCAAGGTTGTAACCGGTCGTGTTGCACGTATGGCTGATTTCGGCGCATTCGTTGAGCTGGAGTCCGGCATCGACGCTCTGCTTCATGTTTCTCAGATTTCGAAGGAGCACATCGAGAAGCCTTCTGATGTACTGAAGGTTGGCGATGAGGTTACTGCGAAGATCGTAGACTTCAATCCTGAGAACAACAAGATCTCTCTTTCCATCAAGGCTCTCAAGAACGATGAGGAGAAGGCGAAGAAGGAAGCTGAGAGAGAAGATGAGATCGTGGTTCCCTCCAGAGGAAACGATGACGACGAGGCTGTTACCGTTGACATCGACGCCATGATCGCAAAGCAGAAGGCTGAGGATTCCGAGAACTGATCGTAACATCATTTCGGAACGAGTTATGAAAAGGAACTGCCGCATGGAGAAATCCATGCGGCAGTTTTTTGCAGTTGATTCATATAGGACAGGTTCATGAGGAGAACCGCGCAGGCGGTTTCTCCGATGTTGGAGCAGGGATGGTTCTCTGTGCCCGTTCCCGGCACTTCTGAGTGCGCGTGAGAAGAAACCGCCTTTGGGAATGTTAATAGATTTTCACTTCGTCCCAGGTGTCATCCGGAATAATGCCGATGTAGGTCTTCCCGGGATTGATCTGAATTTCTTCGCCGGAGGCATCGAAGAAGCGCGTGACGCCGTCCTCGCCTTCCTTGGTCCAGAGGATGGAGATGTTCTTTCCTTCGGTGCAGTAGTAGGCGAAACGGAATTTATCAATGCAGTTGTAGATCAGATACCCGTTTTTGTCGTACTGATGGAAGGAGCAGTCCTGCAGCAGGACATTGGTAAAGGAGAGCGGCGTTTTGGTGTCTGCATCCAGGTGCTGTTTGCCGTACTCGTAGTAGTCGTAGGTCTTCGTCGTCTCATTGTAGATCAGCTGCGACTTGTTATGGTAGAACGGCAGCTCAATGTGCGTTGCGGTGCGGATGCCGTCCGCGTCCCAGTCATCCAGATTCGTCTCCGTCCCGTAGGGAGCGAACTGGAAATGCGAGGAGGGCTCTTCTTTATATTCCTTGGAATAGCCGCTCCTGGAGAAATTCCGGTCCAGATCACCGGGGAGGATATATTCCGTGAATTCTCTGGCCTTGCCGTTATTGACGCGGGAGAAGGTGCCGGAGAAGTGGTAGGGATAGCGTGAGAAGTAATCATTGATGTAAAATGGCCCGCCGTCGTGGCAGATCACGGCATCGTACTCCTGCGCGACCAGAATGTTGGTGGGGCGGACACTGCGGATGCTGCCGGTCTGCGGGAGATCCTCCCAGTCCTTGTAAAGGCACATCAGCCGGGTGATCCGGTCATTGGCGGTGCTGTTCATCATCTCATAGACGATGTCGGCTCCGGCAGTGTTGTAGTGCGGAAGCGCCTTGCTCTCGTTGTCAATCATGACGGCGATGGGCCGCTGCATTTTCAGGCTCTCGTCAATGGGAAGGCCGGTGAGCTCGCTGAGATACTGGCCGTCCGGAACGGGAAGCGGCGTGCCGAGGTCTTCAGTTTCACTATCCCCTGCGGCGGAATCTTCGGAAGAGGCGGCATCCCCGGAAGAGGCATCGGCGGAGGCGGAATCGTTCGTTCCGGATTCTTCTCCGGAGGTCTCTCCGTCAGCAGAAGTCTCGGGTGTTTCGGAAGCGCTGTCGGAGGAAGCGGCCTCTGCAGAAGCCGGAGAAGACTCCGAAGAGTTCTCCTGGGAGGCGGATTCTGCGGCGGCTGCAGCAGAATCATACCCGTTCTCTGCGGTGTTGGAGCAGGCGCCGAGGCAGGCGGCGAGCGTCCCTGTCAGCGCGAGCAGCGCGATTTTGTTTCGGAAGCGGAAATTGGTCATAAAACCCTCCATTTTTAGAGATTTATAAATCATTCAGCACATTGAGAATTTCCCTGCGGAATAATTCCATTATAACATTGAACGATTTAAGAAACTGTTTATGATTTCAACAAGAAAAGCATACATTTGTAGTGTATGATATCGAAAATCGAAGAAATCAGGGCCGCTCTTTCGTTATGGATAGAAGAGAAGATCACCTGTTTGGAATAGAAAAAGGAGAAGGATGATGAGACCTTCCTGGATCGTACTGTTTTTCGTGCTGCTCTCGGAGATTGTAAATGTACCAAAACTTCCGCTGCGGATGCAGGTCTGCGGCGCGCTGCAGATTCTGCTGACCCTTCCGATGATCTGGCTCGGTGCGGTGGCTGTGCTCGGGCTGACGAGGAGAAGGAAAACCTTTCCGGTTGTGAGGAAAAGGAACCGCTTCGCGGTCATTGTCTGCGCGCGCAATGAGGAAAAGGCGCTGCCGAGCCTTCTGGAGAGCATCCGACGGGCGGATTATCCCCGCGAGGCGCTCCATGTCTTTCTGCTCGCGGATCACTGTACGGACCGCACCGCGGCGGTCGGCCGCCGCTATCCGTTCGTGACGGTCTATGAGAGGCAGAGTGGCCCGACAACGGGAAAAGGGGCCGTGCTGAACTGGGGCATTCCGAGAATTTACCGCGAGTACGGGGATACCTTCGATGCAGTCGCGGTTTTTGATGCGGACAACGTCGTGCGGCAGGATTTTTTTACGCAGATCAATGCGCAGCTGAATGCGGGTGATGAGATCATTCAGGGAAATCGTCTGGGCGGGAAACCGTACACGTCCCTCATCACGCGGTGGTATACCCTGTACTGGTCCTGCTATTCGACCTTCTTCTCCTACGCAAGAGAGAAGCTCGGTTTGTCTGCGTTCCTGACAGGAACGGGATTCGTCGTGACGAAGCCTGTTCTGGAGCAGGGATGGCACACGAAGAGCATCACGGAGGACGTGGAATTCACCATTCAGAACTGTCTGAAGGGGCGCAGAACTGCCTTCTGTGTGTCGGCGGTGTGCTACGATGAACAGCCGTGGCAGGTCAGCGTCATGTTCAACCAGCTCTCGCGCTGGTGCACGGGAAGCTACCAGATCCTGCGGTGGTATCTGGCGGAGTTCTTCCGAAACAAGACAGAGAAAAGAAAGCTGACCGGGAGAGACATCCTGATGCGCGTCGATGTCCTCATGCTGCTGGTGATGGGACCGGTTTCCTGGATGGGATTCGTGATGACGCTGGTGAACGGATTCTTCATGTGGCAGTACTGGCAGGTCATTTTCTGGCTGTCGCTGATCATTTCCGGCCTGGGGCTTCTGGCCGCGTTTGTCCCGATTGCGGGCGCGGCGAAATTCAACCGGATCGAAATCCGGACCATGCTGCCCGCGATCATTACATTTCCGGTCTTCATGTTCTTCTACATGATCTGTTCGATCCGGGCCTGCTTCTTCCCGGCCCTCAGCTGGAAAAGAATTGAACACGAGGCACTGGATATGCAGTGACCGAATGGAATGATTGAAAAGCGGTGAGCTGCCACTGTCCTCTTCACAGCATTGGACAGGTTGATTGCGCAGCGGTTTTAACAGCCTCTGTGCACAGACTGATATGCTGCGGCTAAGTGATAACAGCCACGGTGTATCAGTCTTTTCTTGTTTCATGCCATCTGTTTGTTGATGAATGAAAAGAAAAAAGGAAAAATCAGGACAGGTTCAGGAGTGTCCGAATCGCCTTCTGGATATTCTCCGGCGCTTTCAGGTAAGCATCAATGACGGCGCGGTCATTGGAAGTGAGACCGGAAATCAGGTCGCGCCGACAGGAAGGCACGGACTCGGACCCAGTGGCATTTTCGGAGAAAATTGAAACCGCTACGGGAGTGGCATTTTCACCAGTGGAAACGGACCGGTAGGAAGAACCCTTTTCCGGAAGCGGTGAGCGCGGAACATCGCATCCTAGAAGCCAGTCAGGACTGACTCCGAGCCGACTGGCAAGAACCTCTGCGCGGGTGGGACGCATCATGGATTTTCCGTTGAGATAATTGGAGATAGAAGACTTGGGAATATCGTAGGTGCGAGCAAACTCAGTGGGAGTCAGACCACTTTCTAGCATAAGCTGATTTAATCGTTCTGCTGATTTTTTTATTGAGATCATGACGCACCCTCCTGCAAAAAATAGTAACACAGACCGCTAATTTAATACAGATAGATAAAATATTGTTCAGAATAGGTGAACCATCATCCTTGACAGTTCAGATTAACTAAACTATCATTGACTTGCATAGTTTCTTAATCTATGACTTTGGCAGATATTATTGTAATCATTTTGGTGGAGAGGGGATTACACATGAGACCTAGTCAGTCTATCTTTGATTACGCCAAGCTGCGTGGCGCAATCCGTGAATATTTCGGCACGGAAGGGGCCTTTGCCAAGGCAATCGGAAGGAGTCCGAATTATATCTCAAAGGTGTTTCAGGGAAAATCCAACTTTGATGCGCTGGATATCAGCAGATCAGCAGAGGTTCTGGAGATTGAACTGGATGAGATCGGGCGGTATTTTTTCACGTTGAGAGCGCAGAAAGATTAAAAGAAGCGATACCGGAATGACAAGAGGCTGTGAAGAAATGAGTGATTCATTTCTTCACAGCCTCTTCGTTTTGGCGATGCGCCGGGCGTGCACAGGTTTTGCGAAAGGTCATCTGCAGAGTGTTTCCTGCCAGGAGGTTCCTGGCAGAGACAGGATCTTTCCGGATCATCTGGATCAGGAAAATTATGGAATCGGATTGATGAGCACCGGAACGCCGGAAGGAGGCGTCTGGATGACCGGTCTTGCATAGCCGGAGTAGTCGACCCCGAGCGCCGACGATTTGAGGTGCAGGTACTGGGCGAGGGCAGTGGCATCCGCATGGGCCAGCTTTTGGTAAGAATCGGGCTGGGCGAGGAATCTGCGGTCGTCCTCATTGTCCAAAAAGCAGTGTTCGGTGATGACGGCGGGCATGTTGTAATTGGTGGAGCGCCGGATGATGCCATAGTAATCCGCGCCAGTGCGGCCGAGCCTTGTCCAGAAGCCGTGACTTTCGAGGCCGAGGGCGGAGAGCTGCTGGAGATTCAGAAGACCGTAGGAGCATTCCTGGGTGTAAAGGCTCCCGAACGCGGAAGGAAGAATCATGGAACCCTTCTTCACATCGCCGGTTCCTGCCGCATTGAAGTGGAGACTGAGGAGAAAGTCGGCGTTCACGGAATGTGCGAAATCCACGCGCTCTGCCAGTGAAACATCCTTGTCTTCCGTGCGGGTGAGATATACCTCCACGTTGTCGTACTGTGAAAGTTCCTGATAGAGATAAATCGCAGTACACAGCGTCATCGCCTTTTCCACATAAGGAGCGTAGCTGGCACCGATGTCGGTTCCGCCGTGTCCGGGATCCAGAACGATCACGGTTTTGCCGTTGTGCATGGCCTGAACCGAAGAGGAGCCTGCAGGGAGGAGCATTCCGAGCACGGCAAAGGCCAGTGTGAGAAGAGCGGTGCACAAGGCCTTCCGGACTCCGAAGGAGAGACCGCAGGGAGCGTCTGCGCGCCCCGCGGGAGAAATTGCGGTTTCAAATGAATACTGCGGATTTTGCATGGGATTCCTTTCTAAGAATACTTTGAAATGTTCCAAATGGAAGAAACGATCCAATGGTTTCACTCATGGTTTCGGGAAAATCTTTTTTCCAGGAGACTGCCGACCTCTTATGTTATTCTCTTCCCTTTCAGATATCAATGCAGTGGCAGGAAAGCTACGATTTTCGGAGAAAGCGTTTTCGTAGAAAGACCTCCGTAGAAAGGGAGCTCTGATTCCGTGCAGGACGGAATGAGGCACTCCAGATTTGATGCGCTTCAGCGCAGCAGGTGCTCTGCGAGAATCGAGAGAAGAGGAATGGAGATGCCGGACAGAATGGTCGTCATGACGAAGAGCTCCGAGGCATACGGCGCGTTCTGGTCGTAGCGGTCCGCGAATATGATGGTGGTCGCCGCTGTGGGGCAGGAGACCGCGATGAAAACCGTGAAGGCAACCGGATAGCTCAGGGGCAGAAGCCGGAGGAGAAGGAGCGAGGCCGCGGGAAAGAGCAGGAGCTTGACGAAGCTGATGACATAAATCCGGCGGTTTTTCAGGCTCTTTCGGAAATTGCTCTGTGCGAGATTGGCCCCGGCGATGATCATGGCAAGCGGTGTGTTCATGGAGGCGATCATGTCAAACGGCTCCGAGAAAATGGAAGGGAGCCGGAGCTGCAGAACGAAGCAGACAAGCCCGGCGGCAACCGCGAAGATGGCCGGTGTCAGGAGATTTTTCAGGACAGAAGCGGAGAAAACAGAGTTTCCCCCGGACCGGACGGATTCTCCTGCGGCGGAGGCAGGCGGGTTCATGACAAGAACGCCGTGCGTCCAGAGGAGGAGATTGAACATGGTGGAGAAGGCGGTCATATAGAATACGCCTTCCCCGTCGAGGATTCCGCTGATCAGGGGAATGCCGATGAACGCGCAGTTGGAATAGACCGTAGCGGCCTTTTCCACCGGAGTATCCGGCCCATTCTTGTGGAACAGAATCTCGGAAAGGACGATGCAGAGGGCGAATGTGAGCGCGGAGGCCGCCAGCGTCCAGAGAAGACCGCGCAGGAGTGCGGCGTCAAAATCCATCTGGTAGGACTGGAAAATAAGAAGAGGCGTAATGAACAAAAGAAGGAGGTCCGACATCTTCCGGACTGCCTTCGCGTCGATCAGACCGACCTTGTACACCAGAACGCCGCAGAGAAAAATGACGAACATCTCTGCAATTTTTACTAGAACAACAGAAGCCATAAAAAGAATCCCTTTGGTATAATTTTCCTGTCGAAGACAGTTAAGTTAAGCATAACATGTTTTCCGGGGAAATGAGGAGAAAAGTCTCAGCCGGTTGACCGGAAGGGCCGGAGGCTGCCGGGAGGATGTTTTTTGAGGGAGATGCCGGGAGCGCTTCGGAAGAGGGGAGAAACTATGGAAGAAATTGAGATCCGGAATGTCCGGGAGGACGAGGACGGGGTGCTGCAGTCGCTGGCGCTTGCCTGCGGGGGAACGCTGGATGTGCATACGCCGTATACCTACTGGGTGCTCACGCATTATTTCGCGGAGTACTGCTTTGTCGCCGTGGAGAGGGAAGAAGCGCACGCCGGCGGCCCTGCGCTGCAGGAGTCATTGGCTGCTGCCGGGCAAAGAGAAGCGCACGCCGGCGATCCTGTGTCGCTGGCGGCTTCGTCCGACATTGCAGAAGGGCAGGGAAAGGCGGTCGGCTTTCTGACGGCTGTGGTGAATGACAAAAAGGCTCTCATCTGGCAGGCGGGGGTTCTTCCGGAATATGCAGAAAGGAAAATCGGGCGGGGGCTTCTGGACCATCTGATGCAGACCCTCCGGGAGCGCGGCGTCTCCTGCGCAGAGACCACGATCGCGGGGAGCAACGCCGCGAGCAGGGCACTCCTTCTGCATTACTGCGAAAGAAGCGGGATCCCGGTCAAGGCCTGCGGAATGGCAGGGCCAAAGAGCGATGCCCACGACGCGGAGATTCTGTACCGTCTCACACTCGGGTGACGGGGATCCGGAACCTCCGCCGGTCCGCCTCGCGTTCAGGCACTTTTGGAGCTGTCTGTAAGGCGGAAGAAGGGCCGTTGCACAGCGGCGCATAATCGGCAGAATTAACAGTTGTCAAACGAAAACGTTTCATGCAAAATCCGATCTTTGACAGCTGATAAAACATCCAAGCCCCACAAACGTTGAAAACATCACGTTT
>CAVKEB010000064.1:0-10164 GCA_963655255.1 bacterium | reverse complement strand
CACGTTTGGGACCTCTTTTCTTGTTTTTACTTTCCTACAAAAACTTTACACTAGCTTCTGTAAATTTTTATATTCCGCATGGTCCTTACAAAACATTTGTCTGCGAACGCGCCCATAACAGACATTGCCGCGGGCTCAGTCCAGCCGGATGGTCTCGAGATCCTCCGGCACCAGAAGGTTTCCGGAGAATACGCTCTTCCCCTCCTCTGTATAGAGGCGCTTCCGCTCCCGGATATTCCGGTCCTCCGTATGATACAGAATCAGATTCTTCACGCCGAGCTCTTCCGCCAGCTTCGCGGCATCCAGTGCCGTGGAATGATGCTTCTCATACGGATGGAACACATCCGCCTGCGCGTGCAGGCAGAAGGCCTCATGGAGAAGCCAGTCCGCGCCCTCCGCATACTTTTTTTCGCACGGATTGTACGGCTCATCCCCGCAGCAGGTCAGCTTCTTCCCCGCTCCCAGATCCATCGTAAAGCCGAACTGCTTCGCCTTTGTGGAACCGATGTCAAAAAAGGTTACGGTATGACCGATGACGGTCCTGCTCTCTTTGTCCTTCACCGGGATCAGGTGCAGACGCACATCCAGAAACGCGCATTCCTTTCGGGTAAGAAGCATCTCCGCGAGCTGACGAAGAAGCGCAATTCCCTCTTCATGGCCGTAAATCACTGCCTCTCCCTCATAATTGCCGCGCTGCATATTCTGCAGAATCAGCCGCAGCATCCAGATCATCCCCATGATGTGATCGAGGTGCTTGTGCGTCAGGAACATCACCCGCAGGTCTCTCCAGTCGATTCCGGCGGCTTGCAGCTGCTGCAAGAGTCCGTTTCCGCCGCCTCCGTCCACCAGAAAATAGCGGTCATCCGGATCTCTTGTTTCGTCCTCCAGAACAAAGCAGGTGTTATAGCACTCCGTCACCACGGCGTTGCCGGTTCCGAGCATGGTCAGTTTCATTTCTTAAATTCTCCCTCCCCGCACAGGGCTCTGCTGCAGGCCCTTTCGCTGTTATTCATCAACTTACGCTGACTGCAGGCCATCTGTCAACTGCACGAACTTAACACAGCTTTTCAGAAAAGCGATATAACGATTCCGTGCGAATCAATCTGCAGACAGAGGATTCGCATGAAAAATCGACAGGTCCTGAACCGTTGCAAAATGATAAAATAAAGACATTGAATCAATACAAAAGATCCTGCGTTCCGCCCGCTACATAGCACGCGGAACCGGAAAGGACTCCTTCCTTTGTTTATGAAATCAGCCAGCGGGCATTCCGTCCGGCGCCGCCCGGAACTGAATTCCTCACAGATTATTATTTTCGGCTTTCTCGGCGTCATTCTCATCGGGACACTGCTTCTCATGCTCCCCATTGCAACGAGAGACCGTCAGGGTGCTTCTTTTACGGACGCGCTCTTTACCGTCACGTCCTCTGCCTGTGTCACCGGTCTTGTCGTGCAGGACACGTTCACATACTGGTCGCTGTTCGGTCAGGCGGTTCTCCTGATGCTGATTCAGATCGGCGGGATGGGCATTGTCACCGCGTCCCTTGCGGTCTTTCTTTTTTCCGGAAAACGCATCAGTCTCCGGCAGCGTAGCACTATGCGGGAGTCTATCTCCGCGGCACAGGTGGGCGGAATTGTTCGGCTGACCGGCTTCATTCTGAAAACTACCGCATTCCTGGAGCTTCTCGGCGCCGCCGTCATGACTCCTGTTTTCGTCCGGGACTTCGGCCCTGCGAGAGGGATCTGGTACGGCCTTTTTCATTCCGTCTCCGCCTTCTGCAACGGCGGTTTCGATCTCATGGGCAGCCGGGGTGCCTATTCTTCCCTGTGTTCCTATGTCACGCAGCCTGTGATCAACATCACGATTATGCTGCTCATCCTCCTCGGCGGCCTCGGATTCTCCACGTGGGATGATCTGCGCAGATCCAGGTTCCATTTCCGTTTCTGCAGCATGCAGACGAAAACGGTCCTCGCCGTCACCTTCCTGCTCCTTCTTCTCCCCGTGCTGTATTTCTTTTTCTTTGAATTTGAGAAAATGCCGCTCCCGGCACGGATCTGGAGTTCGCTCTTCCAGTCCGTTACCATGCGGACGGCGGGCTTTAACACTGTGGATTACTCTCTGATCAGCGAGGGCGGCCTTGTCGTCATGATCTTCCTGATGCTCGTCGGCGGATCTCCGGGATCCACGGCAGGAGGAATGAAAACCACAACGCTTGCGGTCCTCGCCGCGTCTGCCTTCTCCGTATTCCGCAGAAAGGATGACGCACAGCTGTTCCATCGGCGAATTTCCCCGGAGACGATCCGGAACGCGGTGGCCATCCTGACGCTGTACCTGACCTGTTTCCTCGCAGGAGGCATCGTCATCAGCCGTCTGGAAGGTTTGCCTCTTCTCACCTGTCTGTTTGAGACCGCCTCCGCCATCGGCACGGTCGGTGTCAGTCTCGGCATCACGAGAAGTCTCGGCATCGTATCCCGCCTGATTCTCGTTCTGATGATGTTCTGCGGAAGAGTCGGCGGACTGACCGTTGTCTTTGCGACCATTTCTCCCCGCGCCGGGAGTGAAGCCCGCTATCCGCAGGAAAATCTGATTGTGGGATAAATCAGGCACAGATTCCGTACCGGACTTTACTTTTCCTGAAATTCATTTCAGGGAATATCGGAATCTTCTGAGCAGGCTGTCAAAGGGACTGCCTCATTTGCAGAAAGGACAGATAAGATTATGAAAACATTTTTGCTGATCGGACTCGGAAGCTTCGGCAATCACATTGCAAGAAAGCTCTATGACATGCATCACCAGATTCTGGCGGTGGATATGGATGAAGAGAAGGTACAGCGCTCTCTTCCCTATGTGACAGATGCCCAGATCGGCGACACCACGGACCGCGCTTTTCTGAAATCCCTTGGGATCCAGAACTTTGACGTCTGCATCGTCACCATCGGAGAGAATTTCGAGAGCTCCATCATCACCGTTGTCCTCTTAAAGGAACTCGGGGCCCGTAAAATCATTGCCCGCGCTTCCCATGGCATTCAGGAGCGGCTCCTCCTGCACAACGGTGCAGACGAGGTCATCTATCCCGCTAAGCAGCTCGCCGCATGGACCGCAATCCGCTGCTCTTCCGACAAAATTCTGGACTACACACAGCTGGACGAGAACTACTCGATCTATGAGCTCACGATCCCCGAAGCCTGGGAAAACCAGAGTCTCCTGCAGCTCAATCTCCGCAGCAAATACGGGATCAATATTCTCGGCATCCGTGAAAGCGGTCATCTCAACATGAACATCACGCCCGAGACGGTTTTCCATTCAGGGAATTCGGTCCTCCTGCTGGGCCCCCAGAACTCGATTCAGAAGTGCTTCCGCCTGTAAGCGTTCCGATTCTCCGGCCGCCTGCGCCGACCGAAGGTGCGAATCCAAACTTGTGCGAGGATTCTGAAAACCACCGGCATTCATGATATATAATGATGTGCAAATCGGCACCGCTGGCTGTCATTTCAGGAAGGAGGCTTTCTGCGTATGAATATTCGCGACTATGGCTATCGGATCGGAAAGGGAAAACCCGGTCCTCACAACAAAATCACGGATGTCCCCGGGGTGCGTGTCGGACACTGCACCGTGGATCACGACGACATCCACACCGGTGTGACCGTTGTCTTCCCCTGTGAGGGGACTGCCTGGGAGCAGAAACCCGTGGCCGCCTCCTATGTTCTGAACGGCTACGGCAAAACTGCCGGAACTCTGCAGGTTGATGAACTCGGATGTCTCGAATCCCCCATCGCGCTGACCAACACTCTGAATGTCGGAAAGGTCACCGATGCACTGGTCGGCTACATTCTCCGTCAGGAAGAGGAACGCGGCAAAACTGTCCGCAGCGTCAATGTTCTGGTCGGTGAGACCAATGACTCCCAGATCAGCAATATCGGAAAACGCGCCGTAGAGGAGCAGGACGTGCTGGCTGCCATTGCGGACGCGGACCGGAACGACCCCGATTTCGCTCAGGGAGACGTCGGTGCCGGACGCGGAACCATCTGCTGCGATTTAAAAGGCGGGATCGGTTCAGCCTCCCGGATCATCCGTTTCGCAGGCCACGACTACACCATCGGGGCTCTGGTCCAGTCCAACTTCGGAAGTCTGGAAAATCTCTCCATCTGCGGAGAACCCATCGGGCGGCAGATACAGAAAACCCTGCGCGAAGCGTCCACTCCCGATGTCGGCTCCATCATGATGATTCTCGGAACCGATCTTCCTCTCTCCTCGCGCCAGCTGCGGCGTGTGCTCAGGCGAGCTGCCGTCGGCCTTGTCCGCACCGGCTCCTACATGGGAACCGGCTCCGGGGACATTGTTCTCGGCTTTTCCAACGGAAACCTTCTCGGAGACTGCTGCGGGAACGATTTCACCAGGCTTTGCATCTTCCCGGAGGAGCGGATCAACCGCGTGTTCACTCCGGCTGCAGAGGCCGTCGAAGAGGCCATTCTCAATTCGATGACCAATGCGCATGCCGCAGTGAAATTAAACGGAGAAACCGTGCATTCGCTTGCGGAATTCCTTCCGATAAAGCAGACAGAAAATTCATGATAACCCGCCCTTTCTGTCCGAAACAGATCAGAAAGTATTCTGTTATGATACGGAAACTGTTATTGATTTCTTCCGAAAAGTAATTTTAGAATTTAAAAAACGGAGAATTCGTCTTCACGAAATTCTCCTCGTGCGCTGCAGACAAGCTGCGGCTGAAAGGAAACATTATGAAATTATTCATCAGTTCGGATATTGAAGGAACCTGCGGCATCAACGACTGGGATGAAACAGAAATCGGCAAGCCCGGATATGACCGTTTTGCCCTGCAGATGTCCCGTGAGGTCGCTGCCGCCTGCAGCGGCGCCTTGGAAACAGGGAAGGTCGAGGATGTCCTCGTCAAAGACGCCCATGACTCCGCCCGCAACATCATCGGCGACGAGCTTCCCGAGGGCGTTCATCTCATCCGCGGCTGGGTCACCACCCCCGGCAACATGATGGCCGGTGTACGCCAGTGCGATGCGGCCGCCATGACCGGCTATCACTCCGGCGCGTATTCCGTCGGAAATAACCTTTCCCACACCCAGAATCTGCGCAACCAGTATATTGAGGTCAACGGAAAATATGCGAGCGAATTCATGCTGAACGCCATGTTCGCCGCCTATTACGGCATTCCCACGATCTTCGTCAGCGGAGACAAGGCGCTCTGTGAGGAAGCCAGGGATCTGATTCCCGAAATCACCGCCGTTCCCGTCTTCGAAGGCTGGGGCACCTCCACCATCTCCATTCATCCGAAGACTGCCATCCGGCTGATTCATGACGGCATGAAGGAGGCCCTTTCAAAGGATCCGCAGTCCTGCCTGATGAAGCTCCCGGAACATTTTCATGTGGAAATTGAATTCAAGGACGCGGAGAAGGCTCAGCGCGGCTCCTACTATCCCGGCGTCACCCGTATCGGCAGCAAGCGGATCGCTTTTGATTCCGATGACTACTACGAGATCACCCGCACGCTGTACTTCACGCTCTGATCGGCTTTCATAAAGATTTCCCCAGATGGATGAGAAATTTCGTGCGCCATTTTTCCTGACAATGATCAGATCCGGAATCTGAAAATACGCTCCTCACAGAAAGGTACGGATTTTTATCCCCGTTTCTCCTGTGGAGAGCGTATTTTGCTGTCTTTTCTTAATTCACGGCAGATGCGGCCATCGCCGCCGATGGACAGACAGGGATGGGAGAACTTACTCCGGTCCCGGCAGATACGGCTGTCACGTACGGTCCCGGAACCCTTCAAGCCCCTCTCAAAATGTCAGATGCCAGTGGGAACTCATGACACCGTCCACTCCCGCGAGGAACATCGCGAACAGAACCATCAGAACCATGACCGCCATCGCGGCCTTGTCATACTGAATCCGATCTCCGGACAGAACGCAGGAGAGCAGAATCTCCACTCCGAGAAGGATAAAGATGGCAGGCCACAGATGGAACACGAACGCAAGCGGAATGGCCTTCCATAACGTCGCCAGAAGGTACAGGACACCCGCCGCGATCAGCACGACTCCGCAGGTAATGCTCCCCACACGGTGAATACGTATATTGTTATTCTGCATCCTGCTCTTCCTTCTTTCCACGGATCATGCGGATTCCGATCCCGATCAGAATCACTGACGCAAAAATTTTCGAAATGCTGTTCTGAATCATCCAGACGGCGTCCTGAATAGACGGGAAGATATTTCGCAGAAGATACAGTCCTGTATCCAACACAAACCAGCAGCCGCAGACGATCAGAACCGCTGCCAGGAGCCTGTGATACTTTTTCCCTGTAATTCCCGCCTTTTTCAGCATCTCCTCGGAAATCAGGTATGCATCCTCCGTCTCTGCAAATTCCTCATCCGACATGTGTGCCATATTCCTCGCATGGAAAAAGGCATATGCATACATAACTACGGCAAGCAGCATAAAGGCTCCGTTTCCGAATATGCCGGAGAGAAAAACGCTGGCGCAGAACAGCGCCAGAATGCTGACACCGTTTTTCATGTATCCCCAGTACATCTCGGCACAGCCGGGAATAAAGGAGAAAATAAAGGTCATAAATCCGTTCTTTTTCTTTCTCATAATTTCCTTTCCTGCCGCAGATCTGTCTGTGGCAACGCGCGGAAAATGTCACAAAGCCGATTTTCCGCCGCAATCTGACTTTACTTTTTCATAAATTTCGGAACCAGCTGATCCGTTATCTGCCGGACTGCGCTTCCTACCTGCAGATTCTTCTCATACATCCAGTCGCCCACGAGGTCCTGCCGGTTCTCTTCCTTCGCAGCATTCTCCTGTGCCGCCGGTTCCCGGTTAAGGAGCACCGACTCCTGACGAATGCTTCCCAGAATCCCCGGTGCGTTCTGACCGGAAACCTGCTGTTCCAACGGCATCACCGTCAGAAAAAGAATCGCCGCTGCAACCACGGTGACAATCTGCCAGGTTTTCAGCCGGGCCGCGTTCATCTGACTGATGTTCTTCCTTCGGCGGATCTCCTGGAAGACCTCTCGTTTCAGGAAAGAAGGAGCCGCCAGCATGCCGCTTTGCTCTGTCTGTGCAATCAGACGGTCCAATTCCTCGTCATTCAGGTAGGACAGCTCCGCTCTTTTCTCTTTCTCCCGGACTGTTTCCGGGAAACCTTCCCGCTTTTCTCCAGGATGGTTCCCGGGTTCCGCCAAATTGTCATCTGCGGCAGGCAGGTTGTATTCTGCGTGTTTCTGTGTCATATCGTGCTCTTCCTCCTTCCTTCCGATATCGTTCTTCCGGAGCGTTCCCCGGTCCTTTCCCCCGAAAAATCCTCCCGGTAGATGGTTCGCAGCATTTCCCGTGCACGGTAAATCTGTGTACTGACTGTCTTGGGGTTCATCCTCAGTTCTTCCGCGATCTCAGCCGTTGATTTTTCCTGATAGAAATACAGAAAGGCAATCCGGTCATACGGAGGCTTCAAATCTTCGCAGCGCTTCTGCAGAATCTCTTTGACATTGCGCTCCAGCGTCTCGCTCTCCGGTGTCCCATGCCCGTCCGGCTGCTGGTCCAGAACCTCCGTCTCCTGAGGCTGTGTCCGGTGCCCGGCGGACCGCAGATAATCAATGCAGCGGTTGGTTGCGATCCGGCAGAGCCATCGTTTCTCCGCCCCCGGCGGGGCATCCGCGTGATGCCGGAACGCGGCGAGGAACGTATCCTGCGTAAGATCCTGAGAAGCGAAATAATCCGTTGTCATTTTGTAGCAGATGGAAAAGATCAGATTCTGATACTCGTCCATCCACTGTGACAGTTTCTCTTCTGCACTCGTGCCGGCTCACCTCCCCTCTGATTGGATTCCGTCGCTGCGCCCTGTCCCTGCGGTCTGTCTTCCGGCCCCGTCTTCACGCGCAGCACTCTCGATGCATCTGTCAATCATAACGTAAGAGCAAAAGGATTTTCTTCAACCGCCGCTTAATTTTTAAAATTTCCGCTGGCTGAATATACATAAAGAGTGCCTGATTCTCTGCATTCAAGGATCAGGCACTCACACTGTTCTACAGCTATTCTGTTTTATTTCCGTAAAAGGAATGTTACCTTCTTCCGCGGTCAGGCATCCGTTGCTCCGCCATTCCCGGAAAGCACCTCATCCATCAGCTTTCTTGCGGCAATCTCATCCTCCGGGCGGACATAGATGTTGTACATGTCGCGGTCGATCTTTCCTCCCGGACCGAAATCACGGTTATCCAGTGAGCATCCGCAGGTCACCGGTCCCGGCTCCTTCTGAAACGCATTGGCCTCCACCTTGCGGAATCCCGCCGCTTTCAGAGCCTCCTTCAGCGCCGTCCATTCCTTCCTGGCGCCCCGCTTCTCATAGATTTTCACCTTCTTGGATCCGAACAGCCCCATATTGATACCTCGCTAGAGAAACATGCCGTTTTAACTGAATTGCCATATACGGCCTTCCCGGAAGCTCCACGCGGAATCTTCCTTTTACAATTCCCGCATCGGTCACCGTCATATTCCAGGTATCCAGAATTCTCAGCTCAAATTCCGTCGTGTCATCGAAATGATACTCACGGAAAGACGGACGCATGAAGCTGTAATAGATCAGATAATAGTCCTGCACCTGCCGGAAGGACATGCCGGTGTCCTCCGGAACAGCAGCGACCTCATCCCAGGAGCCGTTCTCATACGGACGAAGGCCGAGTCCCGGCGTCTCGCACAGGATCTCATGCAGGAATCCAAGTCGTTTCCAACTCTCTCCGTGAAGCACTCCGCCATGGGACCACCAGAGAATCCGATCCGGATTCAGATAGGTTTCTCCGTGTCCCGCATACCCGCCCCGGCAGGCGGCCTCCCAGAATCGCCGAACCATTTCTTCTGCGCTGATGTTGCCCCACCCATGCTGAATATTGCCTTCATAGGCGATCTCATCCAGCACAACCGGCTTCCGGTAACGCTCCCGCCACTCGTTCGTAAGCTCCGCCGTTTTATAAAGGTCCTGCCGCTGAATGCTGCAGTGTGTAATCCACGGACGCGTATGATCATAGAAGGGCTTGCAGTTGTGAATGGAGCGGAGGTGCTGATACGGATCCATCCGGCAGACAATATCGGCATACCGCTCCCAATCCGCAATGCTCTTGCTGCTCATGATGTCGTACTCATTGGCAAATGCCCACCAGACATTGTGGTAAGCTGAAAACCGCGCCACCACATACCTCCAGTACAGGTCATCCTGGTCCGGCGTCATCTGTGAGAAGCCCCAGCGGTCATACGGATGCATCACAATCAGATCGGCCTCGATGCCCATTTTCCCAAGGCGTTCGATGCAATATTCAATGTGCCGGAAATGATCCGGACGGAACCGGTAAAAATCGAAATGATTGCCCTCTGTCCTTCCCGTATACTCATTGAAATTCTCCGGCGTCAGAACCGAGGAATCCATCGGCGTGCCCTCATACGGATAGGAGCGTGGCTCCCCGAGGTTATAATCATAGTGTTTCGGGAAAATACAGAACCGGATCTTGTTGAACGGACTTTTGGTCAGACTTTCCAGGGTCTTTTCAATCAGCTCATCGCTCTGCAGTTCCCATACATAGCAGGTTGTTCCGATGGAATAATACGGTGTCCCGTCCGCATAGGCGAAATGATATGTGTTCGCAACATGCACCGGCCCGTGATTTCCCTCTTCGGGAGCCGTTACCTCAAATCTTCCAGACAAAACCGCCCCGTTTTCCAGCGCCGTTCCTTTTATCTCAAAAGTGTATGTTTCCTCGAAGGACGGCATAAAGCGCACCAGATACCGTCCGTCTCCATCATAAAATCCTGCGGTTTCCTTCCGCTCGCTGCTGCAGGAGAAAACCGCAGAAATTTCATAATCCGTAAACGGATTGTCGTTTTTATGCCTCGCTGAGGCAAAATCCACAAATGCGGTTTTGCCGAATGCGGCAGCCGGTGCGTCAACACCGATGCTGCTGTTGGAAAGTGACATATCGATGTCACTTTCCAACTGATTCCCCGATACAACAATTTCCTGCACGCCCCAGCGCGGCACCTTCTTCTGATATTGAAACTGCATAGATTTTCCCCCTGCCTGACACATTTTTAGTCACAACCACCAGTTCAACTGGTGGTTTACAATGGGCCCTAATAAGGGCCGAT
>CAVKEB010000063.1:0-10467 GCA_963655255.1 bacterium | reverse complement strand
CTAAATGATTGAGTTTTCAAGGTTCGCAGATATTTCCCGTGTGGGAAGTTTCAGTACTTTATTCATAAATGCCACTGCCAGGAACGACCGACGGTGAATGCCGGGCAATGGACGGGGGAGATGCGCAGCAGCCGGAAAAGACATGCCTGCAGATAACGGGGGCATCGAATGGAAGGAAACTTGCCGGACCGGGCAGCAGAATTATGGAGGGGTTATGGGAAAGACATTGGAAAAAGACAATTTCTACGGACAGATGTTCCGGCTGACGCTGCCGATCATCATTCAGAACCTGCTCAGCGCGGCGGTCAACTCCGCCGATGTGATTATGCTGAATTACGTGGGACAGTCCTCAATTTCTGCGGTATCTCTGGCCGCCAATTATTCGAGCATTCTGTTCATGGTGTATTACGGGCTGGGGACAGGGGCATCGCTTCTGTGTGCGCAGTATTTCGGAAAGAATGACCTCAGAGCCATTCATACGGTTGAGGGAATTGCGCTCCGTTTTTCGATTGCGATCTCGGCAGCAGTGGCAGTCATCGCATTTACGATGCCGCAGAGAATGATGCAGCTTTTCACGACGGATCAGGAACTGATCCGCATCGGCGCTTCTTATCTTCGAATCATGGGAATCACTTATCTGTGCTGGGGCATTACGGAGATTTATCTGTCCATCCTGCGCAGTGTGGGCCGGGTGACGGTCAGCATGGTTCTGAATGTTCTGGCGTTCGGGCTGAATATTTTTCTCAATGCCGTTTTCATTTTCGGCCTGTTCGGCATGCCGAAGCTCGGCGCCACAGGCGTTGCACTCGCGACCGCTCTTTCCAGAATGACTGAACTGATCGGCTGCATTCTCGTTTCTGTCTGCAGCAGAAATGTGAAGCTGAATCCGGCATATATGTTCATCCGCAGCAAGGAGCTGCTGAGCGATTTTATCCGTCTGGCGCTTCCGGCCCTGGGAAATGATCTCTCCTGGAGTGTGGCCTTTTCCATGTATTCGGTGATTCTGGGGCACCTCGGAAGCGATGCGGTGGCGGCCAATTCTCTGGTGACGGTTGTCCGGAATATCGGATCTGTTTTCTGCTTTGCGATTGCGAGCGCAGGAACGATTCTTCTCGGCAATGTGATGGGACAGGGCGATCTGGAGAAGTCAAAGCGGTATGCATCCAGAATGCTGAAGCTGACGGTGATTGCCGGTGCCGTCGGAGGCCTGATCGTTCTTGCCGCCATGCCGTTTGTCATGCGTTTTGCGGCGCTGAATGATACCGCCATGCACTATCTGAAATACATGATGCTGATCAATACGTATTACATCATGGGTTCTGCAGTCAACACGTCGCTGATTGCCGGTGTCTTCCGTGCGGGTGGAGACACGAGGTTCGGGCTGATCTGCGACACCATTGACATGTGGGTTTATGCGGTGCCGCTCGGATTCTTTGCGGCCTTCGTGCTGAAGCTCCCGGTTCTCTGGGTCTACTTCCTTCTGTGCACGGACGAATTTGTAAAATGGCCGTGGGTACTCCATCATTACAGGAAGGGAACCTGGGCCAGGAATATTACGCGGGAGAATCTGTTTGAGCAGGAAAAGGTCTGACGCGGCAGTGGCAGGAAAAACAGTCAGAGCCCTGTCTTCGGGAAACCGGAGGCAGGGCTCTTTTTGCGGGCAGAGTGCCTCTGCGGAATTACAAACACTTGACGT
This sequence comes from bacterium, assembly GCA_963655255.1. Lineage (GTDB taxonomy): Bacteria > Bacillota > Clostridia > Lachnospirales > Lachnospiraceae > CAG-791. Next base: position 8,771 of record CAVKEB010000063.1, on the reverse strand, counting down.
TCTCTTTACAGAAGTGCGATAGAGAAGAAATTTCCGGAATGTTATTTTCAGATAGAACTTTTGAGCGGGACGGATAAAAACGAACCGAAATACAACGGATGGGAATGCCGCGCAGCGTTCGCGGCAGGAAAGGTGAGTATGAGAAAAACAAAGGTTGTTTCCATGGCATCTCTGATTCTGGGCTGTTCCATTGTTCTGGCAGGATGCGGTGCAGAGAACACCGCAGCGGACTCTTCTGCGGCGCAGACAGCGACAACGGAAGCCGAGCAGGAAAGCACTGCGGCGGACAGCAGCACGACAGCATCTTCTGACATCGCAGAAAGCGGCGATCTGAACAGAAGGTCTCTGGATGAAATCATTGCGGCGGCAAAGGAAGAGGGCGACATTGAATCCGTCGGGATGCCGGATGAGTGGGCGAACTGGGGAAATGCCTGGGCAGCCATCCAGGATACGTACGGCATTACCCATACCGATGCAGATATGTCTTCTGCAGAGGAACTACAGATGTTTCAGACGGAAGGCGAGAATGGAACGAAGGATATCGGAGACGTCGGCCAGGCATTTGGTGCGCAGGCAGTGGAACAGGATCTGGTGCAGGGATACAAGACATCGTACTGGGATAGTGTTCCGGACTGGGCCAAGGGGGAGGACGGGAAATGGATGATCGCCTATACCGGTGCCACCACCTTTCTGACCAACACGGATCAGATCACGAATGCCCCGAAGAGCTGGCAGGATATGAAGGACGGAGATTACAAAGTGGCGATCGGCGACATCAACGGCGGTACGGCACAGGCGGCGGTCATTGCCTCGGCCTATGCGTTCGGCGGGGATCTTGACAATCTGGATCCGGCCTTCGATTTCTGGACGAAGATGGCGGAGGACGGGAGAATCAATTCCGTGGACATCACACAGCAGAACTTCGAGACCGGTGAGGTCCCCATGGGTGTGATCTGGAGCTTCAATGCCGTCACCTACAAGAACAACATTACCAAGTACAAGATGGAAACTGACATTCCTTCTGACGGATCCATCCTGAGCGGATATGCTTCCGTGATCAACAAGTATGCACCGCATCCGAATGCGGCCGCTCTTGCCAGAGAATATTTCTTCAGTGATGAGGGGCAGTCAAACCTCGCGGCAGCGGGCGGAATTCCGACCAGAACCGATGTGACCATTCCGGAGGAAGTACAGGCGAAATCCTTCCGGCAGGAGGATTATCAGAGCGCCATCCCGATGGAAGATACCGATGCGTATACCAAGGCATGCGAGACGGTTGTTTCCAGATGGAATGATGAGATTGTTCCGCTTCTGGTTCAGTAACGGAAGCGCTGCGGGATGCCGGTGAAACAAGGCCGGGGCCGTAAACTGCGTGGCAGCCGGAGAATAAGATCAGGGAGGTTTCCCGTCCGGGGAGCCTCCCTGCTGTCTGCATGGGCGTGCGGATTCTGAGGATACAAAATTGAAATTGAAAAAGAAAAAACTAATCTGTCTGACGGCACTGCTTCCGTTTCTCCTGCTGGCCGTCATGTATGAACTGTTGCCTCTGGCGATGGTGATTCTGAACAGCTTTCGGAATGATGTAACCGGGAAAGGGTCTCTCGGATATTACCGGATTGTTTTCACCAAGCTTCTGTATACGAAGGCCATTACCAACAGCATCCGGATTTCCCTTTTGTCGGCATTGATCGGCATTGTCATTGCCTTTTTCGGTGCGAAGGCCGCGCAGGAGCAGACGGGGAAGCTGGGAACGGTTTTTACCACGATCATGAATATGGTGTCGAATTTTGCCGGCGTTCCACTGGCCTTTGCCTATATGATCCTTCTGGGAAATGCCGGCGTCATGGTCCAGCTCGGAAAAGAAACGGGCATATCCGCACTGGCGGACTTCAATCTGTATTCCAGAAACGGGATGAGCCTGATCTATGTCTATTTTCAGATTCCGCTCGCGACGCTTCTCCTGATGCCCGCCTTTGACGGTGTCCGGAAGGAATGGAAGGAGGCGGCCACCATGCTGGGAGCCAGAGAATCCGTCTTCTGGAGAAAGGTGGGCCTGCCGGTGCTGATGCCGGGCATTCTGTCAACGTTCAGTGTGCTGTTCGCCAATGCGCTGGCCGCCTACGCGACGGCCTATGCGCTGATGATGAACAGCCTGTCGCTTCTTCCGATTCAGATCGCGGGCTGCTACGTGGGCGAGGTGAAGATTCAAAGAGGTCTCGGCGGCGCCCTGTCGGTGGTCATGATGGGCATCATGGTGCTGATGATTCTGCTGACCAATGCGCTGGCAAAACCGTTCCAGAAAGGGGCGCGAAGATGAAAGACAAAGGAAAGAAGAAAAACGGTTCCGCGGCAGTTCTGATCCTGATCCTTCTGTATCTTCTGGTTCCGCTGGCCGCGTGCATCGTTTATTCGCTGTTCGCAGACTGGACGGGAATTGTGCCGCGGGGATTTACGCTCTCGGCGTATCATGACATTTTCACGAGTGAAGCCTTCTGGCAGGCGCTTCTGGAAACGGTGCTGTTATGTGCCGCACCGATTGCGGTCACGATCCTCGTGGTACTCCTTGCCATCTATGCAGTGACCGTTTATTTCCCGGGACTGGAGAAGTACGTGCAGATCATCTGCATGATCCCCTATACCATTCAGGGCGTGATTCTGTCCGTCAGCATTCTGTCCCTGTATGTAGGCAGCAGGTCATTCCTTTCCAACCGTCTCCTGATGCTGATGGGGGCGTACTGTGTCATCATTCTTCCTTACATCTATCAGGGAATTCGGAACAGCTGCCGGGCCATTGATATGAAAACCCTGCTGGAGGCGGCACAGATGCTGGGAAGCTCGCTGCTGTATGCGTTTTTCCGGGTCGTGGTTCCCAATCTGATGCACGGCATCATCGTATCCTCCCTTCTTGCGGTGGGAATTATTTTCGGAGACTATGTCCTGGTCCGCAATCTGTCCGGCTCAACGGTGACGAACATTCAGATTTATCTGTACCAGGCGATGAAGTCGGACAGCATGAAGTCGAGTGCGGTTTTCGTCATGATCATGCTGGTGACCTTCCTGATCGCGGCATTTGTGATGATGGGGCAGAGCGTGGAAAAAAGAAAGGAAAAATGGCAGAAACGGTGTTGACGCACCGGCTGCCTCAGCGAGGTATAGAAATGGCTTATATTGAATTCCGCGATGTAAAAAAGAGTTTCGGGAAAAATGAAGTGCTGAAGGGAATCTCACTGGATGTGGAGAAAGGGGAGCTGGTGACGCTGCTCGGACCCTCCGGCTGCGGCAAAAGCACACTCCTTCGCTGTCTGGCAGGGCTGGAAGAAGTTACAGAGGGACAGATCATTCTGGATGGAAAAGAGATCACCGGAGTGGAACCGAGAAAGCGGAACATCGGCATGGTATTCCAGCATTACAGTCTGTTCCCGAACATGACGGTGGAGCAGAATGTGGCATTCGGCCTGAAGCTGAAAAAAGAACCGGAAGGCCGGATCCGGGAGAACGTCAGCCGGATTCTGGATACCGTGGGTCTTACCGGACAGGCAGGTCACTATCCGGCGCAGCTTTCGGGCGGTCAGCAGCAGCGGGCGGCGCTTGCCAGGGCACTTGTCACGAGACCGAAGGTGCTGCTCCTGGATGAGCCCCTGTCTGCCATTGATGCCCTGCTTCGCCACAATCTGCAGGTGGAGATCCGCAGAATCCAGAGGGAGCTGGGAATTACAGCCGTTTTTGTCACGCACGATCAGGACGAGGCTATGGTCATGTCGGACACCGTTCATCTGATGCATCAGGGGCGGATGGAGCAGTCCGGCACGCCGACGCAGATGTATACACATCCGGCAACGCGCTTTACGGCCTCCTTCATCGGTCATTACAATGTGCTGTCCAGAGAAGAAATGAAAAATGTTTTCGCGGCGGAGGCGGAAGGTGAAATGACGGCCTTCCGGCCGGAAGTGGTCAGCATGGGAGAAAACGGGACAGAGGTGGAAACGGAAGAGAGTTTTCATGCGAAGGGAACGGTAATCGCCAGTCTTTCGCATGGGAACATCATCCGCTACGCCGTCCGCTGCAGCGGTGTGCAGGTGGACGTGGACGCCCTGTTCCGAAGTGACCGCGTCTGGACAGAAGGACAGGAGGTCTGCCTGACACTCGCCAGGGAGAACTGCATTCCGCTCTGAGAGGGATACAGCATTCGGCAAAACCGCTATAATCTAAGATGTCTGAGGGCATCTTATCCTGGTGTCGCGGATTTTGCCTCAGAGAGGTATAAACATAGCTATGTAAAATCACTTTCGTATCATTGGGGAATTCCCGGATGAGCGGAAGTGATTTTTTGTCGTCTGCTCCCGGGCGATTTGACTTCCCGGGGAGAGGTGCCTGGTATTATACTCGAATCGTAACGATGCAGGCATCTCAAATCATAGGAAAACAGACGGAACCAGGCCGCGTAGGAGCAGATGGAAGAAGGGGAACATTTTATGGGAGCAGAAGAGAAGATCAGAATCGGAAACCGAAACGTGAGAATCCGTCCGGCCGTGCCGGATGATGCGGCAAAGCTTCTTTCCTATCTCCGGCAGGTTTCGGAGGAAACCCACTATATGATCCGGTATGCGGATGAGGTCCGATGCGATGAAAAAGAGGAGCGCAAATTCCTGGAAAACATCGCAGCGTCCGGATGTAATTTTATGCTGTCCGCCCTTGAACTGGATGCGGAAGGAAACGAGACGAGAATCGTCGGCAATGTCGGTGTCAATGCCATCGGGAGCACCTTTAAGGTCCGTCACCGTGCGTCCCTCGGAATCGCACTGATACAGGAATACTGCGGAAAGACGCTCGGAACAATCCTTATGAACCGGGCGCTGGAGCTTGCCGCGCAGAAAGGGTATACGCAGATGGAGCTGGGGGTGTTCGAGGACAATCCCCGGGCCCTTCATGTGTATGAGAAGATGGGCTTTGCGGTAACCGGGAAGATTCCGAATGCCTTCCGGCTGCGAAGCGGGGAAGAGATCGCGGAGATTCAGATGGTGAAACGGCTTGCAGAAGACCGCACGGCGGAAGCCCCCGGCGAAGAACGGATAGAAGCGTGGAGGCGGAAAACCAGGGAGAATGAAACCGTGCTGCTGGAGTGCTTCTGTGAAAAAAAGGCGTGTACGGAGCATATGGTGCGCTGGGTGGATGACAAAATTCCGGACAAATATGACCAGAACTTCTTTGAATGCAGTGGGCAGCCGTCTGAAGAAGAATTCCGGGAAGCGCTGCGGTATCAGAGGGAGCGGGGCGACCGTTTTATCAAGCTGGAGAGCCGGGAGCCCCTCTCGCCGGATTTCGGACTGGAGAGGGGAGTGACCCTCACCATGGTGCTGACGGGAGACTGCAGCGCATGGAAGGAAAATCCGCAGGTGACGATCCGGAGACCGGAAGAAACGGAGCTCGTGGAGAACGAGCTGCGGAATTTCGGCAGAATTTACGGGGAAGATTTCACCGTGCGGAATGCGAAGCGGAATTATGAAACGCTGGACTATGTCGGAGCTTATCTGGACGGCAAACTGGCCGGTTCCTGCTACGCGTTCACACGAAACGGCGTTACCTGCATCGACGGTCTGGTGGTCAATGAAGAAAGCCGCCACCGGTATGTGGCAACCACTCTTCTGAAACATATCGCGATGACCAACCGGGAGAATCTGATCTGCCTTCATGCGGATGAGGATGATACGCCGAAGGAAATGTACCGGAAAATGGGCTTCGTGACCGTGGATGCGAATTATGAATACACGTCCACCAGTTCTTATTTTTCCAACTTGTCAATTTAACCAAATTTTGAAAAGAATCTTTGTAACCTAGGAAGGGATCAAAGACGATATGATAACCGCTGAGCATATTATTTTTTGAACTCTGCCTGTACTGTCAATGTGTGAAGGAAAAACGGGACAAAAAATTACAGAAATGGTGAGACATAAGAAATAATAACCAGCATTGATGAATATATGAAATAAAAAGCAAAATACACCAAGCGAGGCCGAAATGTTACAGGAATATGCGCTTATCAGAAATGCCGAGAGCTTTTTATATTCGGCAGAGAATCCGTCCGGAATGCGGGGCGGCGGAGGAAAAGGGGGAGACTGTACCAAACTGTCTCCATGTGTATCCATTCAGCCGGGAGAAGAGAAAACTCTGGCGGATATAGCTGGTCCCGGAATTATTCGGCATATGTGGTTTACAGGGTATGTCGGACATAGTTTTATTTTGAGAATTTATTGGGAAGATCAGAACTATCCTTCTGTGGAAGCACCTCTGTCAGCATTCTTTGGCTGTGCATATGATGAGAATTTTGAAGATCGGGAAGGAAAATACCCGGCGTTCAGTTCTGCTGTCATGATGACAGCGCCGGGAAGGGGATTCAATTGCTATTTTGCGATGCCTTTCCGAAAACACAGCAGGATTACAGTAGAAAACCGGAGTTCCCAGGAAGAAACATTATTCTACTGCATTACAGGAGAACGGACGAAACTGCCGGAAAATATTGCATATTTTCATGCAACATACCGGCAGGAGCACCCTGTGACCAAGGGAAAGAGCTACACCGTTATCGATGGAATCGAGGGAAAAGGACAGTTTCTGGGCCTGACGCTGGCAGTTGGCATAAATGGAAACAACACCTGCTGGGTTGAAGGCGAGGCCCGAATGTATCTGGACGGGGATCTTTATCCGACCATGCATTATACAGGAACAGAGGATTATTTCGGTGGTTCGTATGGCTTTGGAAATGACATCTATATCAGGCAGTATCAAACCTACAGTGGCCTCTACAGCGGGATGTTTGCGATAACCGGGAATCAGAAAGAACAATACAACAGCCAACAGCGTTTTTTACTGTATCGGTTTCATGTATCGGATCCGATATATTTTGAGCAGAGTTTTCGTATGACACTGGACAATATGGGGTGGACCGGGCCGAGATATGATGACTATTCCAGCGTGGCTTTCTGGTATCAGACGCTTCCTTCTGCGCGGCTGAAGCCGCTTCCACAGGATAGCGAGATGTGCATGAAGTAAGGCATCAGACGGATCAACCTGGGAAAAAGTGAGGATGGACACAGATGAAGACATTGAGCAACAAAATCATGCTGATTACGTATCCGGATTCTATGGGGAAGAATCTGAAGGATCTGGGGCAGGTTTTAAAAAAATATTGTAACGAAGCCGTGGGCGGAGTGCATATCCTTCCGTTTTTTCCGTCTTCGGGAGACAGGGGGTTTGCCCCGATGGAATATGACATCGTGGATCCTGCTTTTGGCGACTGGTCTGATGTGGAAGGACTGTCGCAGAACTATTACCTGATGTGTGACTTTATGATCAACCACATTTCGGCGCACAGCAGGTATTATCAGGATTTTCTGGAGAAAAAGGATCAGTCGAAGTATAAGGATCTGTTCATCCGTTACAAGGATTTCTGGAAAAATGGAGAACCTACGCAGGAAGAAGTGGATGCAATTTATAAAAGAAAACCGCGCGCTCCGTATGTCGACGCACATTTCGCGGACGGAACGGAAGAGAAGGTCTGGTGCACGTTTGGAGAAGAACAGATTGATCTGAATCTGAAGAGCGGGTGCGGAAAAAAGTTCGTGAAAGAGAATCTGGAAGCACTTTGCGGGCATGGGATTTCCATTGTTCGCATGGATGCGGTTGGTTATACAACGAAAAGGGCTGGGTCTTCCTGCTTCTTTGTTGAGCCGGAAATCTGGGATGTGCTGAAGGAGGCGCAGGATATTGTAAGTCCGTTTGGATGCATGGTTCTTCCGGAAATACATGAGCATTATACGATGCCGGTCAAAATTGAGAAGCATGGGTATTACGTTTATGACTTTGCACTTCCGATGCTCCTCCTGAATGCACTGTATTATGGACAAACGCAGTATCTGAAAAACTGGCTGAATATCTGTCCCCGCAGACAGTTCACAACGCTGGATACGCATGACGGAATCGGGGTTGTAGATGTGAAGGATCTACTTCCGGATGCAGAGATTGACCGGACCAAGGAGGATATTTTTAAGTTCGGAGCCAATGTGAAAAAAGTTTATAATACGGCGGCATACAACAATCTGGATGTATATCAGGTCAACTGCACCTATTACTCTGCGGTTGGAGATGATGATGCAGCTTACCTTCTGGCGAGAGCGGTACAGTTTTTTGCACCCGGGATTCCGCAGGTTTATTACGTGGGGATGCTGGCAGGAAAAAATGATCTGGAGCTTCTGGAGAAAACCAAGGAAGGACGAAACATTAACCGACATTATTATTCCGTAGAAGAGGTCGCGGAGGAAACAAAACGGCCGGTTGTGCAGAAACTTTTGGAAATGATGCGTTTTCGCAATGCGGCGCCTGCGTTTGATGGGGGCTTTGAACTGCTCCCTTGTGAGGACTATGAGCTGAAGGTTCGCCGTGTCTGCGGAGAAGACGCTGCGGAACTGCATGCGGATTTCAGGAAGAAGTCTTTCCGCATGACTCACAATGGAAAAGAAATCTTATCGGTATATGACGGAAAGTGATGGGATTCTGACGGTCTGGAGAAAGATTCTCCGGAAGATCGCTTTTTCCGGAACAACAGAAACTCTTCCGGATGGAAGAATTGTTCCAAAGACGGATGGGGGAAATGGAAAGTTTGAAAGTGACATCGATATGTCACTTTCAAACGGCAGCATCGGTGCTGACGCACCGGCTGCCACATTCGGCAAAACCGCTGCACTCGAAGATGTCTGATGACATCTTCTCCTGCTTAG
>CAVKEB010000062.1:0-10577 GCA_963655255.1 bacterium | reverse complement strand
GGACGGGAGAGTCAAGAAGTATCTTTATTCGCAGAAAGGTGAAGTGATCGACATGCTGTTAACGGAATATGATGAACAGGCCGTCATGCAGGCCATTGCGAAAGACGCTGAAGAAAAAGGAATTGCAATCGGTGAGAATAAGGGCGAAGAAAAGCTTGGTTCTCTGATTACAGCCATGGTACATTCCGAAGAGCCTCCGACCCCGTATGAATTAACAAAAGTTTCTACGGACTCCGTCTATCGGGAGAAGATGTACATCAAGTACGGAATAAAATAAGAAGCGCCTTTGGAGCAATCCATGCTTTTGAATAATCACGAAAAGACAGCCGTCTCTCACCGGCTGTCCTCCTTTTTCATCTGTTCATACAAAGATGCAGTCTCCTGCTGCCCGGCAAGCCCTTCCTGATAGGCGCTGGCGCTGCCTGCGGCAAGTCCCATGAGAAAGGCCTCTTCATAGCTGTGATGCCGCAGGAGACCTGTAAGGAAACCTGCCACCATGGAGTCTCCTGCCCCGACACTGTTCACAAGCTCCCCCTTCGGTACCTTGTGAAAATGAAACTTTCCATCTGCATCCAGAAGTGCGGCACCGTCTCCTGCCATGGAAATCAGCACGTTTTCGGCACCCAGCTTCTGAATTCTTGCTGCAAGAAGCTGCAGGACATCCACAGGCTGCGGCCCGGACGGATTCTCCAATTTGTGATGCCGGAGCGGAGATGGCTCGAAGCTCTGCTCTCCGCAGTTTTCCCGCTGCAGAGCGAGTTCCTCCCGCAGTTTCCCGGCTCCCAGCTGAATCAGTTCCGACAGTTCATCCAGATTGGGTTTAATAAGGAAGGGATGGAGCGGCAGGACACTGCGAAGCGCTTCACCCGCAGCATCCACGACAATCTTCACGCCGCGGCCGGATAACGGTTTCATCAGATCGGCATACAGAGTCTTCGGCATCCCCGCCGGAATACTGCCGGAGAGAACGAGGACATCTCCTTCCTTCAGGCAGGAAAGCTTCTCTTTCAGTCTGGCAAGATCATTTTCCCCGATTGCCGGTCCTCTTCCGTTGATTTCCGTTCCTTCATAATTCATCAGCTTCACATTGATGCGCGAGGAGCCTTCCGAAAGACGGATAAAATCACAGCAGATGTTCTTCTCCCTCAGCTGCCGTTCAATCTCCTCTCCCGTAAAACCTGCCGTGAAGCCCAGTGCCGTGTTCGGAATGCCGAGCGCGGTCAGGACGAGGGACACATTGATGCCTTTTCCTCCGGCAATGAGGCTCTCTTTTTCCGTGCGGTTTGTCTTCCCGATCCGGAATTCCGGTACGGATACGAAATCATCCAGAGATGGATTGAGGGTGACGGTATAGATCATATGAATTTTCTCCTTGCGGTGTCTATATCATTTTGATACCCCGCTGAGGCAAAATCCGCGATACCAGAGAGAATTTCGCGAAGGCGAATTCTCTCTGTATACAGAGTGCCGCCTAGCGGCACTCTAAGCAGGAGAAGATGTCATCAGACATCTTCGAGTGCGGCGTTTTTGCCCAATGTGGCAGCACCGATACTGCAGTTTGAAAGTGACATATCAACATTACTTTCAAACTTTCCCCGGCATTGCCTATTCTACCAGATCTCACGACCGGAAAGTCAACTGTCTCGTCTGAATTCCGTCCCTGGTCATAAGCTTCGTTTCCATTCCGCCCCGGATACGATATACTGGTCTTATTCTATTTTCTGCCGAAGGGAGCACGCATTTGTATGTCGCCTCTTGATTTTTTTCTCTCCAAAGCCACCGCATTTCACATCAATGCCGGGGTATTGCTTCTGATTTATTTCATTGCCATCAATCTGATTGCTTTCACCACAATGGGACGGGATAAGAAGAAGGCGCGGCACGGGGACTGGCGGACGCCCGAGTCGGTTCTGTTCCTGCAGGCGATCATCGGCGGCAGCATCGGAAGCCTCCTCGGAATGCAGATTTTCCGCCACAAGACGAGGAAGCTGAAATTCCGCATCGGCATACCGGTGATTCTGGCGGTCCAGGTGATTCTGGTGCTGATGCTGATTCTCTTCTCCTCGGAGATCGTTTTCCTGTAATCTGTTCCGCACCTTTAGCCGAAGACATTTGAATTTCCACAGGGAGATCCGGGATGTACCCTGCAATTGCAGAAAACCCTTTTTGCACATCTTGCGCATCCGTATTTTTGTGGTAAACTGTCATACGGTTTTGTGATCAGCGCCACAGTCAGGATTCATTTGTAGCTGTTCAGCAGGATAATCCGAACGTGCTGAATCGTTATATATTTAAGGAAGGAACCGGTATGGTCTCATTTACCATCCACAATGTAGGACCTTTCATGTCGAAGCTTCTCTCTTCGGAGTGCTTTGATTCTTTCCTGCTTGAAGAAGCTGTGATCCGCATGGCAGTCACATATACCATTGACGGTCATTTGAATAAAGACTTTTATGAGAGCGATGCAGCGGAGGATCCGAGCGATCCCATGCAGCGCCCTTTTCTTATGCAGCCGTGGAGCGAGGCGCGGGGCATCTGCCGGGAAATCATCAAGGGCAGCCACGCACCTTCTTCGTTTCGCTTCACGCTCCGCTTAAAGCCCGAATTCGTGGCCGCAACGCTGAAGGAGGCTCCCGATCTTCAGCCGGGAACCCTTGAGGCAGTCTCTGCACTGGAAATCAATATTCGTCTGGATTCCGGCGATCTCCATCTGGTGACCGGCGTCTCCATGAATACGTTCGTTGCGGACAAGAGCCCCGACCGCGTCTGGGATCATACCGTGGAACGTTTTCTGGCAGGCAGGGGAATTGATTTTACCGAAGAATAAAGAGCCTTTTGCGGAGAGTACATGTCTTCCTTTCCTGCCGGAGCCTTTCTGCGCAGCCGGTACTTTTTGGAAGATTGTTATGCAGACAGAGTCTGCAGCACATGATTGCGGCAGCCGCGATGAGCGCGTGGCCGCACACCAAAGGAGGTAGTACATGAAACGAGATTTGCTTACACCGCTTGATTTCTCCGTGGAGGAGCTGGATCAGCTCTTCAACCGCGCCGACGACATCCGTCTGCACCCCGAGAAATACGCGCATGCCTGCGAGGGCAGGAAAATGGCGACCTGCTTCTACGAGCCGTCCACGAGAACCCGTCTCTCCCATGAGACCGCCATGTTGAACCTGGGCGGACGCACGATGGGTTTTGCGAGTGCTGACTGCTCTTCCGCAACCAAGGGCGAGACCGTTGCCGATACGGCGCGCGTCATCTCCTGTTTTGCCGATATCATGGTCATCCGTCATCCGAAGGAGGGCGCCGCAGCCGTTGCCGCTCACTACGCGTCCATCCCGGTCATCAATGCCGGTGACGGCGGCCATCAGCACCCCACCCAGACGCTGACGGACCTTCTCACCATCCGCAACCTTCAGGGACGCCTCGACAATTTCACCATCGGTCTGTGCGGCGATCTGAAATTCGGCCGCACCGTTCACTCCCTGATCAACGCTCTGGTCCGCTATCCGAATGTACATTTTATTTTCATCTCACCGAAGGAGCTCCGCGTGCCGGACTACATCACCGAGATGCTGGACGCAAAGGGCATCTCCTATGAGGAGTGCATCAAGATCGAGGATGCCATCGACCGGCTCGACATTCTGTACATGACCAGAATCCAGAAAGAGCGTTTCTTCAACGAGGAGGATTATGTCCGCCTGAAGAATTTCTATATTCTGGACCGCGAAAAGCTCTCTCTGGCCAAGCCGAACTGCTATGTTCTGCACCCGCTCCCGAGAGTCGGCGAAATTGCCGCCGATGTGGATGATGATCCCCGCGCCGCTTATTTCAAGCAGGTGCAGTTCGGCGTCTATGTCCGCATGGCCGCGATTCTCACGCTCCTGGACATCCGCGTGTAACGGGTCAGAGGGGCACGGGAATGTACGGTCGTTCCAAAAACTTAGTCGGAATCGCATATTTTCAACGAAATGAGCCGCCGGATGGGCGGCATGAAAGGATTTTATGGCAAACGTAGCACATGTACTGAGCGTCGGCAAAATTGAAGAGGGTTTCGTTCTGGACCACATCCGCGCCGGCAGGGCAATGAAAATCTATCATTATCTCGGACTGGACAAGATGGACTGCCCGGTCGCAATCATCAAGAACGCGCGCAGCGGCGAGATGGGCAAAAAGGACATTCTGAAGGTGGAATGCGACATCAATTCGCTGGATCTCGACGTTCTGGCCTTCATTGACCGCAACATCACCGTCAACGTCATCAAGGACGGTCAGATCATCGAGAAGCGAAGCCTCAAGCTCCCGAAGGAAATCCGTGATGTCATCCACTGCTCCAACCCCCGCTGCATCACCTCGATTGAGCGCGACCTTCCGCACATCTTCTATCTTGCGGACGAAGCCACCGCGACCTACCGCTGCAAGTATTGCGATGAGAAATACGAAGAGTCCGACAGCGAGAAATATCTCTGAGGCTTGAAAGAGGGCTGACCTGATACGAGGGATTCCCTGATTCCGGAGAGAAGGGGACTGACCTGATACGACGGATTCTTTGATTCTGCTAGAAAGAAAAGGACTGACTTGATAAGCAGGATTCTCTCCAGAAGGAGAGGGAGACGGCTGATCACCGTCTCCCTCTTCATTTTTCTTCTTTATTTTTCGAATCTGTCTGCTCCCGAAGACATCCGATGGGGCTGCAAAAGTGTCTTTTTTGACGTTGAAGCGAATTTATTGTTTTCTTCATTCAGCACATCTGACCGACGACATTGTGGATTTCTGTAAAGAAATTCGAGATGTGTCGAATCATTACGTCAGAATAGCTTCCCTGCTTCTCCGCCCCCCTCACGCCTTACTCTCCCACAGCCCGTGGAGGTTGCAGTAAGCGTAAACTGCCACCAGTTCATCTCCCTCGGTCAGAAGGAACGCCGCCTTTGGCTCATCGCCGGGTTTTAAGTTCTTTCTCTGCGTGCCCATCTTCGTCTCAATGAGAATCCACTGGATGTAATGCGCGTCGATCATCGGGTGTGGATCCTCGCCGACCCATACCGTCACGGTATTTCCGTCCACCGCCACAACCGGCACATGTTTCTCCACCGCGCCGTCGCTGGAGCCCGGAATCATCTCACGCATATCCGCTCCGCAGCAGATCGGGTTCGGTCCCGCGTCATGAATCATTTCAATCTGGTTGCCGCATCTCATGCACCTGTAAAATTTCATACCCTCTCCTTTCTGAAACGGTTCCACACCTGCGTTTCAATAATTCTCCGCCTTGATCTCGAAGAAGCTCTGCGGATGGCTGCAGACGGGACACTCTTCCGGTGCCGCCGTACCGATGACAATGTGCCCGCAGTTGCGGCACTCCCAGACCTTCAGCTCACTGCGCTCGAAGACCTCCTGCATCTCAACATTGCGCAGAAGCGCCCGATAACGTTCTTCATGATGCCGCTCAATCGCCGCCACCATCCGGAACTTCGCCGCAAGCTCGGAAAATCCCTCTTCCTCCGCGGTCCTGGCAAAGCCGTCATACATGTCCGTCCACTCGTAGTTCTCCCCCTCTGCCGCCGCGCGGAGATTCTCCTGCGTATCCCCGATGCCGTACAGCTCCTTGAACCACATCTTCGCGTGTTCCTTCTCGTTGTCCGCCGTCTTCTGGAACAGCGCCGCGATCTGCTCATAGCCTTCTTTTTTCGCCTTCGAAGCAAAATAGGTGTACTTGTTCCTCGCCTCCGACTCCCCGGCATAGGCCTTCGCCAGATTCAGTTCTGTCTGTGTTCCCGCGTACGAATTCATTCGGTCTCCTTTCCGCCGCGCCCCGAAGGTTACGGCTGTTCTGCATTTGTGATCTTTTTTGTGCTTGTTGTCTGTTTCGTTAGTTTTATTGTATCAGTTGTCAGATAAATTTAGCGCTAATAACTGACTAAATTTGTCAAGAATCTGTTAATAACAGCGTTCCCGGTTGTCCGATCCGTTTCCCGGTCCCGCTCACTGCTCGCACAAATAGAAAAATCCGGATTTCTCCGGATACAAAAAGGACACCAGTCCATTAAGACCGATGTCCTAAAATAGTGACTCGTATTTTCCCGAAATAAGTCTTTGCACTGTTGCTTTTCATTAACTCTGCAATACGGAAAACTGCATCTTATTGCAATTTCCCGTAATACAAGCTCAGTCGGCTTAAGTCAAAAGCTAAAATGAAAAACAGCGCATCCCGCAATAATCGGAATACGCTGCTTTTCTCTCTGTTCTATTCTTCTTCGATGTGTTCCCGCCCCACCTGAATGATGGTGTGCACATGCTCGTCCGCGAGTCCGTAGAAAATCTGCTTGCCGTCCCGCCTCGCACCGACGAGCTTCGCCTGACGCAGGATTTTCAGCTGGTGGGACACCGCCGACTGCGTCATGCTCAGGGCGTCCGCAATATCGCTGACGCTCCGCTCCTCATCGTACAGAGTGTACAGGATCCGGATTCTGGTGGAATCGCCGAACACCTTGAACAGCTCCGCAAGATCAAACAGTTCATTTTCGTCTGGAATTTTTCTCTCCATACTCATCCTTCCGGTTGAATCTCATTTGCAAACCGCAGCATTTTTATATCTGTTCAGCACCTGCCGATTTTTACTTTACCCTCAGTGCCCGCATGGAGTTCAGAACGCACAGGATCAGAACACCGGTGTCTCCGAAGACCGCCAGCCACATCGGCGCCAGGCCGAACGCTGCCAGGAGAAGAATGGCGACCTTCACGGCAATGGCGAAAACAATGTTCTGCTTCGCGATGGCAAGCGTGCTACGGGAAATCTTCACCGCCTTCGCGATCTTGGAGGGCTGGTCATCCATCAGGACCACATCCGCCGCCTCGATAGCCGCATCCGAGCCCATTGCGCCCATCGCGATCCCGATGTCCGCTCTTGCCAGAACCGGAGCGTCGTTGATGCCATCTCCGACAAAGACGAGGCTGGAATCTTCTTTTTTGTTCTGCAGGAGCTGTTCTACGCCCGAAACCTTGTCCGCCGGGAGGAGCTCCGCATGATATTCATCGAGTCCGAGGTCCGCAGCAACGTGCTCCGCGACTTCCCTGCGGTCGCCGGTCAGCATCACGGTCCGTCCGACGCCGAGTGCCTTCAGATCCGAAATTGCCTTCTTCGCATCCGGCTTCTCCACATCCGAGATGTGAATGTGGCCCGCATAAACGCCATCCACTGCCACGTGAATGATGGTTCCTGCTTCCTCGCAGCTCTTCCACTTCGCGCCGACCGCGTCCATCATTTTGCTGTTGCCGACGCAGACCGTTCTGCCGTTGACCACGGCCCGGATGCCGTGTCCCGCGATCTCTTCCACCTGCTCCACCGTGCAGCCGTCGTCTTCGTCACCGAACGCGGTGCGCAGCGATACGGCGATCGGGTGTGTGGAATAGCGCTCCACATGTGCGGCAAGGTGCAGGAGCTCCCGCTCGTCCATTTTCTCCGGGTGGAGCGTCGTCACCTCAAACACACCTTTCGTCAGCGTGCCGGTCTTATCGAAAACAACCGTGTCCGCCTTCGCCAGCGCATCCATATAGCTGGAGCCCTTGATCAGAATGCCCGCCTTGGAGGCCGCGCCGATTCCGCCGAAGAACGTCAGCGGCACGGAAACCACCAGTGCGCACGGGCAGGACACGATCAGGAAGGTCAGTGCGCGCAGAAGCCAGGTTGCAAAACTGCCCATGAAATTGCCGGTCAGCATCGGCGGAATGATTGCAAGCGCGATGGCCGCAAAAACAACGATCGGCGTGTAAATCTTCGCAAAACGCGAAATGAACTTCTCGCTCTTCGACTTCTTGGAGCCCGCATGCTGCACGAGATCGAGGATCTTCGCCGCCGTGGACTCACCGAATTCCTTCTCCACCTTCACGCGGAGAACACCGCTCTGGTTGACACAGCCGGACAGGATCGGATCGCCCGCCGTGACGTCTCTCGGAACACTCTCACCCGTCAGTGCCACCGTATCAAGGCTGGACGTTCCTTCGAGAACCACGCCGTCCATCGGCACTTTTTCGCCGGGCCGGATGACGACCGTCTCGCCGACCTTCACCTCTTCCGGACTGACGACAAGCACTTCGCCATTCCGTTCGACATTCGCCGTATCCGGCCGGATATCGAGAAGCTGGGAAATCGCGCGTTCGCTGTTGCCCTCGGCGATTCCCTCGAACAGCTCGCCGACCTGGAAGAACAGCATGACGAAAACCGCCTCCGCGAATTCCTCCTCGCCTCCCGGAACGAAACCGATCAGAAGCGCGCCGATGGTCGCAATGCACATCAGGAAATCTTCATCAAACACCTCTCCCTCACCGATGTGCTCTGCCGCCTCTTTCAAGACATCGAAGCCTGCGGCCACATACGGAACAAGGAAAATCAGAAGCTTCTGCCACATGGCAAGTCCCGGAAAGGCTCTCGTAATCAGAACTGCCGCAATCAGAAGGATGGACGCGATGATAATCTGAATGAGCTTCTGCTTCGGCTCCATCTCCTCTTCTTCGTCCTCATCCTTGTCCTCTTCGTCTTCCTCCTCGCGGACCTCCGCTTTCGCTCTGGCCGCTTCGGCGGCCTCGCGCGCCTTCTCCTCTTCCTGCCGCGCCCGTTTCTCTTCTCTCTCACTCATGATGGGTTCCTCCTCGTGTAAAATATCCTCCGCCGGATTCCCGGTCCGGTCAGGTCGTTTTTGTGCAGATGCCGGTATCCTATGCACCGAATGTCACTCTCCCGGACCGTACTCCGGCTTCTTGATGTTTTTATCATATGATCATTTATTCATATGTTTGAGTATAAGATACACGCGGATTGTCCCGCTGTCAATATTGGGGAGGAATATTTTCTCCTGCGCTTCCGGGCCATCTTCCTGTCCTTCCTGTTGATCGGGTAGTAAAGATTACCCCTGCAGATGCGGGGAACACACACCTCGGCTGCCGGAAATTCATGCTTACATAGGATCATCCCCGCATCTGCGGGGAACACATTAAAGAATCCCGAAAATCTGTCTTTTTACGATCCTGCTTTTCAAGTAGTATCCAGTTCTATATTAATATACCTCCTCCATTTTAAAAGACTAAGGCGTTATCAAATTCTTCCTGCGAGGATCCCATAATCAGATGTGCAGTAGATCGAATAATATTCTTCAATTTTTTGATATCCTTCACATCGTAATGATAAAGATCCTCCCATCTATATTCTGGAAGCCAGCAAACGGCATGGCGAAAACCACATTTTTCATCCGGTGTCTCTATATAAACTTTGACCCGCCCATCCGCTTTCATTTCCGAATGCACAATTTCGGTATTATCATTTAATGTCATGAATGGATACATCATACTTGTGATTTCACGCATTCCCTTCAAAACTGTCACTGGTTCTTGGTTCAAAAGCTTTCTTTTTTATGGTTATTCTCCCTCTCATTGTCCATTCTCCGGTGCACAGCATCCAGAATGTATTCCGTCATGCTTGTGCCTGCTTTCCGTGCCGCCTCTTTAATAATAGCTTTCTCTCCCTTTGGACAAACTATACTGATTTTGTCATAATTTGCCTTTATATACTCATTCTGATACTTGATCTGATCAAACGGCTCATCGTTTTTTTTACTTTTTCTCCTCGATCTTTTCATGAAAACCTCTGATAATCTCGTTCCCATTATTACTCAGTTCTTTTCTTTCTTAGCCATGTCCTTGACTTCCTGAACTGCCTTCTGAACATCGTCCATGTCCTTGCAATTCTGGAATTTATCAGCAACAAGGTTAAGAATTACTTCCAACTGTTTATCAGTCATTTCGTTCATTGCTACCTTCTTTCTCACGTGTCTGGTATTGATAAGGATTCCCTTTCCCTATCTATAATTATAATATCACATATGCGATAATATGTATCGTTAAAGCAGAATAGGAAAATGAATAATGTTCTATTGCTCTATAGTTTCTTTTTTATCAATATCATGCTCTTAGCATGGCCAATTTCTCATCATCCCCCACTTTTCAGTGCACTGGCTTAAATCCACCCCGTCCTCGCGGACGGGGACGCAGTCCTCTTTCTTGCAGGTCATCGAGATCCGGCTTAAATCCACTCCGTCCTTGCGGACGGGGACGTTCCTCAGATGCCTTATATTTTCCATTAGTGAAGCTTAAATCCACCCCGTCCTCGCGGACGGGAACGCAGGTTATATGCATACAGCGTCGTGATATGCTGGCTTAAATCCACCCCGTCCTTGCGGACGGAGACGCAACCGGAAACTGTGGAGCATCCAGTGCAACCGGCTTAAATCCACCCCGTCCTTGCGGACGGGGACTTGGAGTTTCCCTTCGTATAACCGCTCTTATACGCTTAAATCCACCCCGTCCTTGCGGACGGGGACGAGCCTGACGGCGAGGGCGGCTATAACACCGTCTGGCTTAAATCCACCCCGTCCTTGCGGACGGGGACGCCCGCCTCCAGACTGTCCACATCCTGCGTCAGCGTGCTTAAATCCACCCCGTCCTTGCGGACGGGGACACCAGACCAACGGCAAGGCCGTGGAGCTAGCATAGAAATAGGACACCTTAAATATGACCTTTTCGAATAAAGTACA
>CAVKEB010000061.1:0-10923 GCA_963655255.1 bacterium | reverse complement strand
CCGCCAAGCGGCACTCTGAGCAGGAGAAGATGTCATCAGACATCTTCGAGTGCAGCGGTTTTGCCGAATGCTGTCAGTCTTTACAGATTCAGATACTTCTCCCAGCTCTCGCGGTCGCCGGTTCCCTCCAGCTCAAGCCGGTAGGTATGATCCTCGCCGCGGATGCAGACAACATATTTTCCGTTTTCCTGCCGAAGTTCATCCAGCTCGCAGCCGAGGAGCTTCTTCAGGGCATCTTCCCATTCTGCCCCGGGGATCTGACGCTCCGGCATCTCCTGAATCAGCCGGAAGTCCGCGTCATAGACCTTGTAGGATTCCTCGAACAGACCGGCAATCTTTCCGTTCTCCACCTTCAGCGTCATCTCATTGCAGCGCATGGTGCGGATGTCCCGGTTCGTGGAATTCTCCGGAAGAATGCGGACATTGTCGAGAAGCAGGGTGAATCCGCCCGGCGAGGGACGAAAATCCTCGACGACTGCTTCCTCAAAAATAAAGTGTTCCAGTTCGTTCTGCGTCTGATAGCTCATGAATGTCCTTCTTTTTCTTGTTGTTTCTGTCTGATGTATTCCTGCTCCGCGTCTTTGTTCGATCGTGACAGTATCGGAGCAGGTCACTGCCTCCCGGTGCTGCCGAAACCGCCGCGGTCCTGTCCGCCAAGGGTTTCCACTTCTTCAAAAACAATGCGGGGCTGATGCTCCTGAATCCGGAACTGGCAGATCCGGTCATTGACATGAACAACCGTATCTCTGGTCGCATAAACCGGCATTCTCAAAACGTCGCCGTCGCCGCAGTAAGACTCATCTACTACACCGATTCCGTTGGACTGAATCAGTCCGTAATTCTTGAAGGTAGACGAACGCGGCGCCGTGATCATCTCATAGCCCTCCGGGAGCTTTACACTGACGCCAAGATCAATCAGTGCAAACTCTCCTGCCTTCAGGTGATATTCCTTCGCCGCTCGAAGATCAATCCAGTCGCTCTTTCCGTCCACGTAGGTCAGATGATCAATCTCGTCGCTGTGATACAGAATCCGGATCGTCTTTTCTTTCTTTTCTGACATTGTTATACCTCGCTGAGGCAAAATTCGCGAAGGCGATTTTGCCGAATGCGGCAGCCGGTGCGTCAGCACCGATGCTGCAGTTTGAAAGCGACATATCGATGTCACTTTCAAACTTATACCTTCCTCTCATTTTCCTGTTACTGCTTCCCCATAGGATCAAGATTCGGCTTCTTCACTCCGTACATCTGATCCGCCGCCGTCGTTGCAAGATGGTCGCAGCGCTCGTTCATCTCCTGCCCGGCATGCCCCTTGACCCAGTGCCAGGAGATCTGATGCCTGGAAACGGCTTCCAGCATTCTCTTCCAGAGATCCTGATTCTTCACCGGAGCCTTAGAGGCTGTTTTCCAACCATTTCTCTGCCAGGAGCCGACCCAGTTCTTCTCAAAGGCATTGATCAGATAGCTGGAATCCGAATACAGATCCACGCTGCAGGGGCGGTTTAGTGCTTCCAGCGCCGTGATGGCGCCGAGAAGCTCCATCCGGTTGTTGGAGGTCGGGTTAAAGCCTTCCGAAAACTCCTTCTCGTGCAGGACCCCCTTCGGGTCCGTATACTGAATGACGGCGCCGTACCCGCCGGGACCGTCCGGGTTTCCTCTGGCCGCCCCGTCGCTGTAGATAATGACATGCATTCCCGTGCAACTCCTTTTGTTTTCTCTGCGCTTATGATTCTTCCTCCGGCATCCATTTGCCGGTTTTCTCGAATTCTTCCGCACGTTTTCCGGCGCGCCTTGTCACTTCCCTGTCGAAGCCGATGGAATCCAGCAGCCGGATGGCGTTTCTCGTGGTCGCTCTTCCCGGATGAAGCTCATAGGAAAAGACGACATCGCCGTCCTTCAGCTCCTCCTCAAAATGATAGTTGTCGTACTGATCCTCCAGGAGTCTTGTCAGTTCAATGTCATGTGTCGCCGCAAAGCAGAGAACCCCGCGCTCCGCCAGAGTCCTCAGAATTTCCGTGGACGCCGCGATGCGCTCCACAGTGTTGGTCCCTCGAAGAACCTCGTCGACAAAGCACAGGACCTTCCGCCCTCCGTCGGCAGAAAGATCGGCAATGCGCTTCAGAGAGCGGATCTCTACCATGAAATAGCTCTCCCCGTTCAGAATGTTGTCACGCAGTGCCATGGAGGAACGGATGCGGTAATGCACCCCGCGGTAGCTGTCCGCCGGGCAGAAGCCGATGGTCTGCGCCAGAATCGCGCAGAGAGCGGCAGCCTTCAGAAAAGTGGATTTTCCGGAGGCGTTGGAACCCGTAAGAAGAACCGGGCGCTTCGCGTCAATGCTGTTCGGCACCGGATCCGCAAGGAGCGGATGGTACAGACCGCGGATGCAGAGCTCTCCGCTTCCCTGCCGGTTCCTGTCCTCCCTTTGGCCGGAGGTTCCCGCAGATGCCGAAAGGTCTTTTCCTCCGTCCTGCCTGATCTCATCCGCAAACTCCGGAATACAGGTCACCGGCAGACTCTTTTCAAACGAGGCCAGTGAAATGGCGGTGTCGATTCTGCCGAGCACCGTCAGCGCCCGGTCAATTTCCCGCTGATGCTTCCGGACCAGGGACAGCATCGAATTAAAACGGATGAGATCCAGATGGAACAGAATGCGGACATAGTCCATCACAATGTCGAGGGGATTCCCGCCGGATACGGAGGAACCGGACAGAACAACGCCGCTTCCTCTCCGGAAGTCCGCAAAAACAGGCTTCAAATCCTGCAGACACTTCTTCTCCTCTTCCAGAACCGGACAGGACACCTGGATCACCTCGCCTGCACACCGCATCATCCGGAGAAGGTACGCCAGGGAAGTCAGATACGGATCAATCTGC
Source organism: bacterium (assembly GCA_963655255.1). Taxonomy (GTDB): domain Bacteria; phylum Bacillota; class Clostridia; order Lachnospirales; family Lachnospiraceae; genus CAG-791. The sequence goes on along the minus strand of CAVKEB010000061.1, from coordinate 8,050 downwards.
CCCTTCCTGTGATAGTAGGTGATCATATTGAGGACCAGTGACCCGATCAGGCAGAGAATCCCCGTCTGCACATTCACGGCAAGGATCACGATGGAGACAAGCGGCAGGAGAAAGGCCGGAAGGTGCACCAGGTTGCTTTCCTTCGGGACATCGTCCAGCATCTCCAGATATTCGTAGAGCGAGTATTTTCCGGCATGTCCGAAGCGGTAAAACGCTCTCTGGAGCTGCTCCCGGACGCCGCGGTTCTCCTCGTTCTCAAAATACCGGATCGTCTCCTGCGGAATCAGAAGGCGGTCTTTCCCGGCATCGCCGGAAGCAGGGCTTCGAAGAAGCGCGTACAGATATTCCTCTCCGGCGGCGCTCAGCGTGGAATCCATCCTTTCGTAGACCCGGTCCATCTCCAGATCGTTCCAGGTGATGTCATCCACCTCATCCTCCGGGCGGTGCCTGAGGAAAAAGGCAGGAACCTTGGCATAGCGCTCCGAATCCATCTTCTTGTCCGGAGCCTTCCCGAAATTTCCCGCAAGACGCTGCAGAACCGCCGCCTCATATTTTCTTTTCTGCATTCTGCCGAGAATCTGCGCGAACAGGATAAAGAGCAGAATGGTGACTGCGGCGAACACGCCTTCCGAAATTCCGTCGTGCATGACAGGCTCTCCTTACATTTTCTCAATCGAATCCCGGACGAGTTTCGTAAAGTACGGAGCGGCTGCATCTGCCGTCTCAATGACCTCATCTCCGGAAAGAAGTTTGTCCGAAATGCCGGCGCACATATTGGTGACAAGGGAGACGCAGCAGACGCGCATCCCCATGTGTCTTGCCGTAATCGCCTCCACAACGGTGCTCATGCCGACCAGATCTGCTCCCAGAGTCCGCAGCATCCGGATCTCTGCGGGAGTTTCAAAGCTGGGGCCTGTAAATTGTGCATAGACGCCCTCCTGCAGTGCAATGCCGTCGGCCACGGCGGTTTCGCGGATCAGGTCCTGCAGCTGCAGATCATAGACATGCGACATATCCGGAAAACGTACGCCCTCATCGTCATCATTGGGTCCGATGAGAGGATTTCGGATGAAGCTGCTGATGTGATCCGTCAGCATGACAAGCGACCCCGGATGGTACGCGGGATTGATTCCTCCCGCCGCGTTGGTCAGAAACAGAATTCCGGCACCGAGCGCATGCATCACCCGCGCGGGGAGCACTACCTGAGAAATATCGTATCCCTCATAGAAATGAATGCGTCCCTTCATGCAGACAACGGGAACGGCACTGTCGCCCTCTCCGAGCGTCCCGAAAATAAATCTTCCGTCATGTCCCGGTGCCGTCGATACCGGAAAACCGGGCAGCTCCCGGTACGGAATTTCCGTTTCCACCTTGATCTGGGAGGCAAAACCGCCGAGCCCCGAGCCGAGCGTTAACGCAACTCTGGGGACCATTGCCGTTTTCTTCCGGATCGCCTTTACAATCTCTGAAACCTGCTGATTCATATTGATACCTCGCTGAGGCAAAATCCGCGATACCAGGAAAAGATGTCATCAGACATCTTCGGGTGCAGCGGTTTTGCCGAATGTGTCTCTTATTCTGCTCTCTTCTTATGGAACAATGTTCGCTGCCGGGCGGGCAGCGGCGCCGATATGGCATCAGTCGTGCTTGGCCACGACGTGCTCCTTGTCTTTGTAAATATGATTCGCCGGAATGCATCCGCGGACCATGGACAGCGGATAGACGTTGGAATGACGTCCCACCACGGAACCGGGATTCAGCACGCTGTTGCAGCCGATCTCCGTCCAGTCTCCGAGGATAGCTCCCATCTTGCGGAGTCCGGTTGCAAAGGAATCCTCTCCGTCATGAATCACGACATTCGTGCGGTCCGATTTGATGTTGGAGGTAATGGAACCGGCACCCATGTGCGCATGGAACCCGAGGATGGAGTCACCGACGTAGTTGTAGTGCGGAACCTCGCACTTGTTGAACAGAATGACGTTCTTCAGCTCGCAAGAGTTGCCGACGACGCACCCCTTGCCGACCAGCGCCTTGCCGCGGATGAACGCACACTGGCGGATCTCGGCATCCTCATCCACGATGCACGGCCCCGCGATGTAGGCGGAATCGAATACCTTCGCGCTCTTTGCAATCCAGATGTTCTCTCCGCGCTGCTCGAAGCGGTCCGCGGGAAGCGTCTTCCCGATGGCGAGAATGATCTCTTCAATGTGCGCAAGCGCCTCCCAGGGATAGGTATAATTCTTCAGATACTCTCCCGCGATGCTCTCATCAAGATCTACCATCTGCTCCAGTGTAAAATCCTTAATCATAGCTTTCCCTTTCCGCCGCAGTCCGCCTGCGGCCCTGTGCCGGAGACTCCGGCTGTCCCGGGTTCTCCGATGTGATTCCGTATGCCTTTCCCTCCGGTGCGGACCGGTTATCCTTTCGGGCTTTTCGCGCTGTCTCCGGCGGCTTTTTTCCGGATTCCTTTTTCAGACGTACTCTTTTTCCATCCGGATTTCCCGTAGCTGTACTTTGCCTTGAAGTGCATGGCTTTCGGATAGAACTGCGCGGTGTTCTGATACATCTGCTGCAGAAGCTCCCGGTAGTCGGAGGCCTTGACCGCATTGGTTCTGCGGGTGACGTAATCGTCCAGCTTGTCCCGGTATTCCTCTTCTGTGGTGCTCCCCTCCGCGACCTGGGAAAGGCCCTTCTCCCAGCTTGCGGTCAGTTTCGGTTCCAGAAGCGGCTTCAGCGAGAGAAACACCGTGTCATAAATCATCTCTCCCAGCTGCGTCGGCGTATACACCTGCGTTTTGGAATTGAGATTGATGTACTGATTGTTCACGAGCTTCTCGAGAATCCCCGCTCTCGTTGCGCTGGTTCCGATCCCGGCTCCCTTGATCTGTTCGCGGAGCTCGTCGTCCTCGATGAACTGTCCGGCGTTCTCCATGGTCAGGATCATGCTGCCACCGGTATAGCGTTTGGGCGGAGAGGTCTCGCCTTCCTTGACATCCAGTTTCCGGAGTGTGAGCGGATCGCCCTTTTTCAGGCCTTTGATCAGCGCTTCCAGATCGGAGCCCGCATTGCCTGCGTTCTCCGGAGCCTCTTCCTGCCCGGATGCTTCTCCTCCGGAAGGAGTCTTCCCGTTCTCTCCGTCCGGGCCGTTTCCGCGGTCCAGACAGACAAGATACCCCTTCTCTCTGCAGACACGGAGCGATGCGGTCAGCGTCTCCTTTTTGATGCCGACCTGCAACGACATTTTATCAAACACCGCTGCCGGATAAAAGACGGAAAGGAACCGGCGTACAATGAGCTCATAGACCTTCTGAAGCGTCGGGGGAAGGCTCTTCAGTGCGCCCAGTCCCTCACCGGTCGGAATGATGGCATAGTGATCGGTGATTGCCTTGTCGTTCGTATATTTGGTCCTGCCGATGCTCTTCCAGGATCCGGACTCCGCGATGGTGCGGACCAGCGGCCGGAACTGCGGAAGATTTCCGACGCCCTTTAAGTTGTGGTCAATCTCCTTCGCAACGGCGGAGGACAGGACTCTCGCATCGGTTCTGGGGTAGGTGGTGAGTTTTCTCTCATACAATGTCTGCGCAGCATCGAGAGTCTGGTCGGGGCTCAGCTTGAAAAAGCGTGAACAGTCGTTCTGGAGCTCTGCGAGGTTGTACAGAAGCGGCGGATTCTTCTTCTCCTGCTTCTTCGTGATTCCCCGGACGAAAGGAGAAGGATTCCCGTCCTCTTCGGAGGTAAGATAGGAAATCAGCGCTTCGGCGTCCTCCTTCTTCCGGAAGCCGTTCTCCTTGTACAGAAGCGGCGACTCGTAATACCGGCTCCCCTTTTTTGCCGACCACTCCGCCTCGAAGGTTCCGTCTCCTGCGACCGAAAAGCTTCCAACCACGCGGTAGAACGGCGTCTTCACGAAGGAGCGGATCTCGCGTTCCCTGCGGACAATGATTCCGAGAACACAGGTCATCACGCGTCCCACCGCAATGACGCAGCGATCCATTCCGAGGAAGTCCCGGATGCCGCCCGCATATTTCAGGGAAAGCGCGCGGGAGAAATTGATGCCCATCAGATAATCTTCCTTCGCGCGAAGGTAGGCCGCGGCCCCCATGTTGTCGTAGGCGCTATCATCCTTCGCCTCGCGGATGCCTCTTAAAATCTCCGCCTCCGTGAAGGAATCAATCCAGACGCGCAGCTGCCTCTTATCCCTGACGCCTGCCTCCCTCGCCACCAGACGGTAGATGTATTCGCCCTCCCGTCCGGAGTCAGTGCAGATGTAAATCGTATCCACCCCGTCCGAGGTCAGGATGCTCTTGACGGTCTTGAACTGCTTGCGCACGCTCGCATCGTCGATCACCTGATACTTATATTGCGACGGGATAAACGGAATCGTGTCCAGCGACCACTTTTTATACCTCGGATCATAGGCCTCCGGGTAGCACATCGTGACCAGGTGACCGAAGCACCATGTCACAATGGTGTTCTCCGATTCCTGATAGCCGTCCCGGTTTGTAAAATTCTCATGCAGAGCCTTGGCGAAGTCCTTCGCGACACTCGGCTTCTCCGCAATAAATACTCTCTTGCCCAAAAAATCTCCTGTCCTGTCACTGCCTTCGGAATCCGCGCAGCAGGTCTTGTCATTGCACGATCTTATGAAGTATACCACATTGCCGATAAAAAACGGGATGCCGCCACAGGAAGGATCCCGCCCGCTCAGGCGGGATTACTGTGACAGCATCCCGACGATCCATTGGCATTTCTCCGAAAAAGGAGAACTCCGGATGAAAGTCAACCGATCCTGAATTTTCGCTGCGGATTGTAACCGCAGATGCGCTGGATCGTTATCCGATTACTTGTGCTGAATATAGTTCTGAGCCGTCAGAAGCTCGGCGCACTCAACCGCTCCGCCGGCTGCGCCGCGCAGCGTGTTATGGGAGAGGCCGACGAACTTCCAGTCGAACATCGTGTCCTTGCGCAGGCGTCCGATGGAGACGCCCATGCCGCCCTCGAAATTGACGTCCTTTGCAACCTGCGGGCGATCATCCTCCTCCATGTACTGAATGAAGTGCTCCGGTGCGCTCGGGAGCTTCAGCTCCTGCGGAACGCCGGAGAACGTGCGAAGCTTCTCAATCAGCTCTTCCTTCGTCGGATCCTGCTTGAAGCGGACGAAGGCGGCCGCCGTGTGGCCGTACAGAACCGGAATGCGGATGCACTGGCAGGTGATGAGAGGCGACTCTGCGGGAACAATCTGACCGTTCTCGATGTGGCCGAAAATGCGGAGCGGCTCGCGCTCGGACTTCTCTTCCTCACCGCTGATGAACGGAATGACATTGCCCACCATCTCCGGCCAGTCCTTAAAGGTCTTGCCTGCGCCGGAAATGGCCTGATACGTGGTGGCAACCACCTCATAGGGCTCATATTCCTTCCACGCGGCAAGTGCCGGCGTGTAGCTCTGAATGGAGCAGTTCGGCTTTACCGCGATGAATCCGCGCTGCGTGCCGAGTCTCTTTCTCTGATATTCAATGACCGCCACGTGCTCCGGATTGATTTCCGGAATGATCATCGGAACATCCGGGGTCCAGCGGTGCGCGCTGTTGTTGGAGACGACCGGAGTCTCCGTCTTGGCGTACTCTTCCTCGATTTTCCGGATCTCATCCTTCGACATGTTGACGGCGGAGAGAACGAAGTCCACGTTCTCCGAAACAGCCTTCACGTCGTTGATGTCACGGATCACGATATTCTTCACGTCCTCCGGAACCTCTCCGTCCAGCTTCCAGCGGCCTTCTACCGCCTCTCCGTAGGTCTTCCCTGCGCTGCGGGGGCTCGCTGCGATCTCAGCGACCTCGAACCAGGGATGGTTCTCGAGAATCTGAATGAAGCGCTGGCCGACCATTCCGGTTCCGCCCAAAACACCGACTCTGAATTTCTCCATAACTTTCTTCTGACCTCCTCATATGCGTCCGGAACACCTTCCCACATGCCGCGCGTTTCGTCCGCAGGCATCCGCCGGACTTTGGCTCTTAATATAACACATTGTTCCGCACATGACGATTTTTCGTGCATAGAAGCATCTGCGGATTCTTTCACACAGGAAACCGTCCTGCGGCCCATGCCCCAGGGGCTTCTGACCGGCCTTATGCGGAATCTGCAAAACAAGTCCCTGACAGGATGAAATGATTACGCTTCCCCGCTCTCCCCGGCCTCTTCGTCCAGCCACTTTCTGGAAGCAGAGATCTCCGCTTCCATCGCGGCCTGTCCGGGGGCTCCCGTGGTAAGACGCTTGTCCACACAGGTCTTCAGGCTGATCGCGTCATAAATGTCCTCGTCAAATGCCCCGCTGAAGCTCCGGAACTCCTCCAGAGAGAGGTCATCCAGGCTCTTTCCCTTCTCAATGCAGTACAGAACCATCCGTCCGATGATGCCGTGTGCATCGCGGAACGGGACGCCCTTTCCGACGAGATAATCCGCTGCGTCCGTCGCATTGGTGAAGCCGTGCCGCGCACTCTTCTCCATGACGTCCTCACGGAAGCTCATCGTCTTCAGCATGCCCGCCATCAGCCGCACACACATGGTCACGGTGTCATAGGCGTCAAAAACGGGCTCCTTGTCCTCCTGCATATCCTTGTCATAGGCAAGCGGAATGGCCTTCATGGTGGTCAGAAGACTGGTCTCATCCCCGAAAACACGACCGGTTTTCCCGCGGATCAGCTCCGCAACGTCCGGGTTCTTCTTCTGAGGCATGATGCTGCTTCCCGTGGAATAGCCGTCGTCAATCTCAACGAACCGATATTCATTGCTGTTCCAGAGAATGATCTCCTCGCTGAGGCGCGACAGGTGCACCATGATCAGGGAGAGATCGTTCAGAAACTCAATGGCATAATCGCGGTCCGACACGGAATCCATGCTGTTCCTAGTCGGCCGGTCAAAGGAAAGGCTCTCCGCAACGAACTCACGGTCCAGAGGATATGTGGTCCCTGCCAGGGCTCCGGCACCGAGCGGGCACTCATTCAGCCGCTTTCCGGTGTCCTCCAGACGAGTGACATCCCTGCGGAACATTTCAAAATACGCGCCGAAATGATGCGCCAGCGTCACCGGCTGCGCCTTCTGCAGGTGCGTAAAGCCCGGCATGAAGGTCTCGCGGTGTGTGTCCATGATCTGCAGAATGACCTTCTCCAGCTGAAGAAGATCCTCACGCACCTCATTCACGGCTCTTCTCGTGAAAAGACGCATATCCAGCGCCACCTGGTCGTTCCGGGAACGTCCCGTATGAAGCTTCTTGCCGTCATCCCCGATCCGGTCGATCAGGTTGGCCTCCACGAAGCTGTGGATGTCCTCATATTCGTTCGTGATCGGAAGCTTTCCCGATTCAATGTCCTCGCGGATGGACAGCAGTCCCTCAATGATATTCTCCGATGCTTCCTTCGTAAGAATTCCCTGACGGCCGAGCATGGTCGCGTGCGCGATGCTGCCCTCGATGTCCTCTTTCCAGAGACGCTTGTCAAAACCGATGGAATCGTTGAATTCCTTCACCAGAGCATTGGTTTCCTTGGTAAATCTTCCGCCCCAGAGCTGTGCCATATGAATTCCTCCTGTCCTGAAATTGGTTTCCGCACGCCGTTTCCGTCCCGGTTCAAAGTTCCCTGTGCGCCGGGACTGCCCGATTGTACTGCCATAAAACCAAAGTGCAGCAGAGTCCCCTCCACTCCATGGACTGTTTTCCGGACTGTATGCGCCGTGCGGATACAAAAAAGCCCTGCTTCTTCAGCAGGGCTCCATGAAGCTGGAAAAGGGACTTGAACCCTCGACCTACTGATTACGAATCAGTTGCGCTACCAACTGCGCTATTCCAGCATATCGTCCGGCCGCATCACGCGACCGAACAGTGATTATTATACCGGTTGATTTCCATCTTGGCAAGAAGAATTTTTCATTGCCCCGCATTTTCCCGCGTTCCTGATCCGAAGGGCCTCGGCCGGCGAGATTCGTCTGTTTTATACCACGCTGCGGCAAAATCCGCGATACCAGAGAGAATTTCGCGAAGGCGAATTCTCTCTGTATA
>CAVKEB010000060.1:0-11002 GCA_963655255.1 bacterium | reverse complement strand
ACTCTGTACACAGAGAGAATTCGCCTTCGCGAAATTCTCTCTGGTATCGCGGATTCTGCCTCAGTGAGGTATAAAAGGAACTTTTTCAAGGGAAACCGCTGCAGAAAATAACAGGAGAGAACGGTTGAGAACATTGCCAGAAGCAAATGCGGAAGAAACAAAGTTTGAACGTGACATCAATATGTCACGTTCAAACAGCAGCATCGGTGCGGACGCACCGGCTGCCGCATTCGGCAAAACCGCCTTCGCGGATTTTGCCTCAGCGAGGTATAAGTTTGAAAGTGACACCGATATGCCGCTTTCAAACGGCGGGAACAATCCAATCCGGGTTCTTCATATCGTCGGGGCCATGTACCCGGGCGGTATGGAGAATTTTATTATGAATCTGTACCGCAACATGGACCGGAGTCAGTTTCAGTTTGATTTTATCGTCCATCAGAAGAAGGAAAATGATTATACCGATGAAATTGAGCAGATGGGCGGACGGGTTTACCTGCTGCCGAGGTTGACGAGAAAGCCGTTTTCCAATCTTCGTCAGATCCGGAAACTGGTGCGGGAGAATCACTATCCGATGGTGATCCGCCATACGGCAAACGCGCTGGTCGCCCCGCAGCTCCTTGCGGCAAAGCGGGCAGGCGCGGTGACCGTCTGTCATTCGCACAATGAGACGGATCCGCAGATCCGGCTTCACCGGATGGGACAGAAGCTGATGCGGCATGCAGCCGACATCCGTCTCGCCTGTTCGGAACAGGCAGGCCGGTGGATGTACGGGGATCAGAGCTTTGAAGTCATTCACAATGCGATTGATATTCAGAGATTTTCTTATAGTGAAGAGAAGGCGGCGCCGATCCGGAGGGAATTTCACCTGGAAGGAAAGCACGTCTACGGCAACATCGCGAATTTCATTGCTTCCAAGAATCACACGTATCTTCTGAAAATTTATCGGAAGATTGTAAACCGGGATCCGGACGCGGTCTGCTTCTGCTTGGGGGAGGGAGACCTGCGGCCTCAGATCGAAGAGGAGATCCGGAGCCTTCATCTGGAGGACCGGGTGATTCTGACCGGAATCCGAAACGATGTGCCGGATTTTATGTCCTGTCTGGACGTTCTTGTCTTCCCTTCGCGGTTTGAGGGACTTCCGCTCACGCTGATAGAGGCACAGGCGGCCGGACTTCCATCGCTGATTTCCGACACCATCACGAAGGATGTGATCGTGACGGAAGGCATCGTGCGGCAGCTCTCCATCGGGGAGAATCCGGAGCTCTGGGCGGAACAGGCGGTCCGGCTGGCCGCGCAGCCGCATGACAGGACCTGCCAGCAGGAGAGCATCGCGGCAGCAGGCTACGACATCCGGCAGCTTGCGGCGTGGTATCAGGAGTTTATCCGGAAGAATGTCAGACAGTAAAAGGAAGAGGTTTCCGGTGAGAATACAGACGAAGGAAGAATTGAAAAAGGTTCTGCAGGCAGAAACCGCGGTATATGAATACAAATGGTACTACAGGCTGCCGGTCAATCTGACGGAGAATCAGATTCTCTATAAGCATGCAAGGTATCTCCGCCTCACGGAGTATGCTGTCAATACGCACAGATGGAACCGGCATTATTATCTACTCCGCCTTCTGCGGATTCAGACAAGATATGCGCTTTCCATCCCGCTGAACGTGATGGGAGAGGGCTTTTCCATTGCGCATCTCGGCCCGGTGATTGTCAACGCGGGCAGTACGATTGGAGCAAACTGCCGCATCCATCCGGGAGTCTGTGTCGGAGCAAATGGAGGAAAACCGCCGAGAATCGGGAACAATGTTTACCTGGGTCCCGGGGCGAAGGTGTTCGGTGATATTGAGCTTGCCGACGGCGTGATGGTGGGAGCCAATGCCGTTGTGAATCACAGCTGCAGTGTGCAGGGAGCGCATCTTGTGGGAGTTCCGGCGAGGATGACATCCCCATCCGTGTGAGCTTCTGTTAATGCCCTGTAATATTTGGTATAATACACATGTTTATCGAAAACGCGGTGTATTATACCTTTTTTGATCGGAAAAGAGGACAGCAGCATGAGCTTTGAGAAGATTACATTTCCGGAGGACAGCGTCTTCCTGGTGACCGGCGGTGCCGGATTTATCGGTTCCAATGTGGCGGAGGCCATTCTGAACAAGGGCTATCAGGTCCGTGTTCTGGACAATCTCTCCACGGGACATATTGAGAACATTCAGCCATATCTGGACAATCCGAAGTTTACATTTCTCCAGGAGGATATCCGGAATCTGGATTCCTGCCTGAAGGCGACGGAGGGTGTGGATTATGTCGTGAATCTGGCGGCATGGGGATCGGTTCCCCGCAGCATCGAGATGCCGCTTCTGTATGAGGAAATCAATATCCGCGGAACGCTGAACATGATGGAGGCCTCCAGACAGAACGGCGTGAAGCGTTTTGCATATGCATCGAGCTCTTCGGTGTACGGCGATTCCACGCAGCTGCCGAAGCGGGAAGGACACGAGGGGAAGCCTCTGTCCCCTTATGCACTGACCAAGAAGGTGGATGAGATGTACGGTCAGATGTACAAGGAAATCTACGGCCTCAATACCTACGGAATGCGCTTCTTTAACGTGTTCGGACGTCATCAGGATCCGAACGGCGTATATGCGGCGGTGATTCCGAAGTTTATCAAACAGCTCCTTGCGGGAGAGCAGCCGACGATCAACGGCGACGGAATGCAGAGCCGCGATTTCACTTATGTGGACAACGTCATTGAAGGGTGCCTTCGCTGCTGCGCTGCCTCCGAGGAGGCTTCCGGAACCGCGTACAACATCGGCGCGGGCGGAAGAGAGTATCTGATTGATGTCTACCATGACATCACGAAGGCACTCGGCGTGGACATTGAGCCGAAGTTCGGACCCAGCCGCGCGGGGGACATCCGCGACAGCAACGCGGACATCACGAAGGCGAGAACGAACCTTGGCTATGATCCGTCCTACGATTTTGCGGCGGGCATCAAGCTTGCAATCGACTGGTATAAGGAAAACTTGTAATTGTTCAGCACATGGCAATTTCTGATGTAAATTGACCGCTTGCGGGCATATTCACGTCGGAAATTGCCATGCGGCCAAGGCCGTGAGGAGAAATCCGCGCAGGCGGTTTCTCCGATACGCGAAGTGAATTGCAAAGCGATTCACTTCAAACAGGAGAAGATACCATCGGGTATCTTCGAGTGTCAGGGGCTCTGGCCGGCGGCATCGAGGATTTTCGTGCGAAAATTCGAGATGTGCTGAACAATGAATGCAAAATTTTGATAACTGCGAGGTAGTATCATTGAGAATCGCAATCCGGCTGGATGACATCACAGCCGATATGAACTGGGAGAAGTTCCTGCGTTTCAAGGATCTGATGGACCGTTACGGCGTGAAACCGCTTCTGGGAATTGTGCCGGACAATCATGATCCGAAGCTGAGAATCGATCCGCCCCGGGAAGATTTCTGGGACTATGTGAAGGAAAGAAGAGACAGGGACGGCTGGGTGCTCTGCATGCATGGCTGTCATCATATCTATACGACGGAAAAGGGCGGAATGCTGCCGCTGAACCGGGAATCGGAGTTCGCGGGGGTACCTTATGAGGAGCAGCGTGATCTCCTGCGGAAGGGAAAGGACATCCTGCTGCTGCATGGAATTGAGCCTGCTCTGTTCATGGCACCGGCCCATTCCTACGATCTGAACACACTGATGGCGCTCCGGTCGCTGGGCTTCACCGGCCTGACGGACGGATTCGGGGACAAGCCGTATCTGTACTCGGAGCTGATTTTCTATCCGATTTCCTACAGGAAGGCGGACAGTCTGAAAAGAACGGGCGGCGTCACCACCTTTGTGGTGCACTGCAATACACTGGAAGAAAAGGACTTTGCTGCCTATGAGGAAATTTTCCGCGGGCAGGATATGATGCCGTATACCGGGATGCTGGAGCAGGATGCGGTCCGCAGAGGGACGCTGGGACGTCAGAAGGAGTACCTGATGGCGCTCATGAAGCGGACCGTGCGGGAGCGCCGGGAGAGCGGGACGAAATGAGAGTCTGTGCGGATTTCTCTTTTGGCGGCCGGACTGGATACGAATTGTCATCGTGAAGATGTCTGCCAGCGGCCAGCCTGCCTGAAAGCATCCTGTACGGAGCAGACGGCATTCTCACTGTGCTGCCGCAGGAGGGCTGCGGCGCGGAAAGGACACTATGCCGGAGAAGAAACCGATCCGGATTCTGCATGTTTTCGGAAAACTGAACCGGGGAGGCGCCGAATCCCGCGTGATGGATCTGTACCGTCACATTGACCGGGAGAAGGTGCAGTTTGATTTCCTGGTGCACTATAAGGCAAGTGATGCGGAGAAAAAGAGCGGGAAGACGCTGGAGGAGCTGCGTCCCAGGGAGGATCTGGACGAGGAGGTGCGCTCTCTGGGCGGCAGGATTTATGTCCTTCCGCGTTTTACCGGAATGAATCTTCCGGAATACCGGAGAGCCTGCCGGGATTTTTTCGCAGCGCATCATGAGTTTGCGGCGGTCGAGGGACATATGACCTCGATGGCCGCCGTATATCTTCCGATCGCCAAGGCGGCGGGAGTGCCGGTGACGATTGCTCACGCAAGAAGCGCGGGCGTGGATGCCGGAATCCGGGGCGCTGCCACGAGAATTTTCCGGAAATCCCTTCCTTCCCGGTGTGACATCATGATGTCGTGTTCGAGGGAAGCTTCCATTTCCGTCTTCGGAAGGAAGGCCTATGAGAGCGGGAAGGTCATGCGTGTTCCGAACGCCCTGGACCTTGCAGCATTCTATTTTGATCCGGAGCTCCGGGCGAAGACGAGAGCGCGGTACGGCATCCCCGGGGAGGCGCTGGTGATCGGGCATGTCGGCCGGTTTGATCCGGTGAAAAACCATGCTTACATTGCGAAGGTCGGAAGGAAGCTGGAAGATCTTCTGAAAGCCGGAAAGGCTGGGGAGGATGCGCAGCTGTATTTCCTGTTCGCCGGGAAGGGCGCCCTGCAGGACGAGGTCCGGGAGAGGTTCCGGGAGGCGGGCCTTGCGGAGCATCTGATTCTGGCGGGACAGCTTCCAAGGGAAGAGACGGCGGCGCTCTATCAGGCCTTCGATGTGTTCGTGTTCCCGTCTCTTTACGAGGGAATGCCGGGAACGGTCATTGAGGCGCAGGCATCGGGACTTCCTTGTGTGATTGCGGATACGATTACTGACGAGGCGGTTCTGACCGATCTTGTCGAACGGCTTCCTCTGGATCAGGAAGCCAGATGGGCAGAAGAAGTGCTCCGGCGGGTTTCTTCCACGGGAGCAGGCTGTGTCAGACCGGGCGATGACGAGGGCCGGAAAAAGGCCTCGCGGATGGCGGCAGAGGCACTGGATCAGGCCGGCTACAATGTAGAAACGGCAGCAGTGAAGATGCAGGAACTGTACCTGGGGTTATAGGAAATTATGTGCGGAATTTGCGGATATCTTTCCAGAAGAATGATTACGAAGGATCAGCTGTCGGCGATGAACGACACCATGATCGAACGCGGACCGGATGACGCCGGAGTGGAAGCGTGGGAGCTGCCGGACGGCAGGGACCTCGGCATGGCACAAAGGCGCTTGTCCATTCTGGATCTCTCGATGCTGGGACATCAGCCGATGTCCACGCCGGATGGGAGAGTCAGCCTTGTCTACAACGGCGAGATCTACAATTTCCGTGAGATCCGGAAAGAGATTCCGGAATACCCGTTCCGGTCGAACTGCGATACGGAGGTGATTCTGGCCGCTTATCGGAAGTGGGGCATCCGCTGCGTGGAGCGGTTCAACGGCATGTTTGCATTCGCGCTGTATGACCGGGAAAGCGGCGAACTGTTTCTGGCAAGAGACCGGATGGGGCAGAAGCCTCTTTACTACTGGATGGACGGAGAGAATCTGGTGTTTGCCTCCGTGCTGGCACCTATTTTCAAGTGCCCGGGTTTTTCTGGAAAAATCAGGAGGGACGTTCTTCCGAGATTTCTTTTTCAGGAATACATCAACGCGCCGGAGACCATTCTGGAGAATGTGTACAAGGTGGAGCCGGGAACGGTACTGACCTTTGGCGCGAAAAAAGCGGTGCCGACATCGTGGAAGTACTGGGATGTGCGGGAGCGCTACGAAGCGATGCAGAAGGAGCCGGTATCGGATTTTGCGGAGGCCAAAAACCAGCTGAAGGACCTGCTTCGCGGGGCGGTCCGCCGCCGCATGGTCGCGGATGTGCCGCTGGGAACCTTTCTGTCGGGCGGGTACGATTCGTCTCTCATCAGTGCGGTTGCGCAGGAGCAGCTCGGCAGTACGCCGCTGAAGACATTTTCCATCGGATTCGAAGAACAGGAATACGATGAATCTCCCTATGCAAGAGCGATTGCGGAGCATCTTGGGACGGATCACACGCAGCAGATCATCGGAGAAAAGGATCTGCTGGATCTTGTTTCGGATCTGCCGAAGTTTTTTGACGAGCCGATGTCGGATTCATCGCAGATTCCGACGATGCTGGTATCGCGCCTTGCGAAGGAAAAGGTGACGGTTGCCCTCTCCGGTGATGCCGGGGATGAATTTTTCTGCGGATATGGCATCTATGACACGGTAAGAAGGGCGCAGCAGCTGGACGGTCTGGGGCGCTTCGCCCATGAAATCGGCCGGCTCCCTTTGGGGCGCGGGAAGAAACTGGAGGACCGGTATCCGTTCCGGATGCAGGTGATTTCGGCCAACCGGGATCCGCGGACCAGGACGCAGTTCGGCGCGGGAAGCTATGTGGAGCTCGCGGAGCGCATGGTGCTGAGAAGGGACGGCAACGCTTTGGCAGGATCCGGAGCAGCGGATGCCGCCTTAAGGAATACATCGGGCGATGGCAGTTTTCTTCCCGTCAATTACGAGGTGGAGGACCGCTATCCTTCCGGCAACTGGCAGATTACGAGAATGCTGCTGGACATGGACACATATCTTCCGGGGGATATCCTGGCGAAGGTGGACCGGGCATCCATGAAGTATTCCCTGGAGAACCGGTGCCCGTTCCTGGATCCGGAGGTCATGCTGTACTCCTGGCGCCTGGATCACAATCTGAAATATCACAAAAATGAGCAGGGCGGCTGGTCGAAGAAGTATATTCTGAAGGAACTGGCCTTTGATTATATCCCGAGAGATCTTCTGGAAAGGCCGAAGAAGGGCTTTTCCGTGCCGCTTGACAAGTGGCTTGCGGGCCCCTTGCGGGAGGAGCTTCTGAGCTACGGAAATGCACAGTTTCTGCGGGAGCAGGGAATCTTCGATCCGGAGACGGTGATCGGCCTTATCAGCAGATTCCTTGCGGAGGGAGACGGCGGTGCCGGGACGGGCCGCAACTACTCGAGGCTCCTGTGGAGCTTCTTCGTGTTCCAGCAGTGGGCGGAGTACTGGAATGGATCGCTTGCCGGGTGAGGGAAAAAGCGGTTCTGTGCAGAGCAGGAAAAGGAAGGACAAACGGGGGGATATGATCATAATCAGAATGTCGGGGGGACTCGGCAATCAGATGTTTCAATACGCGCTGTATCTGAAGCTGAAAAAGCTGGGCCGGGAGGTCGTCTTTGACGATGAGTCCCAGTATGATCCCGAAGCTTTCCGGAATTCTCCGCAGAAGAGAAGGCCCAGACGCCTGAACATTTTCGGGATCCGGTATGAGACTGCGCGGAAGGAAGATCTGGAACGGCTGACGGACGGAGCCACGGATCTTCCGAGCCGTTTCCGGAGGAAGCTCTCCGGGCGGAAATCGCTGGAGAAGGATGACCGGGATTTTATCTTCGATCCTTCCTTTCTGGAGATCACGGAGGGATATTTCTGCGGAGGTTTTCAGAGTCCCCGCTATTTTGCGGGAGCGGAGAGGGAAGTCCGGAAGGCCTTTTCTTTTCCGGAGAATCTCCTGGAGCCGAAGGAGAACAGCAGCAGGCAGGAGCAGAAGATTCTGGAGCAGTCCCGCGGCTATGCGGAGAGAATCCGGGAAGCGAACCGCGCGGCGGCAGCCCGGGGAGTGCCCGAAGGCGGCAGCGCCTCCATTCATCTTCGCTTCGGCGACTACGTGGACAAGGGAGATATTTACGGAGGCATCTGCACGGATGCCTATTATGACACGGCGCTCCGGCAGCTGAAGGAGCGGGATCCGGAGATGACCTTTTTTGTCTTCTCGAATGACGAGGAGAAGGCGGGGGAGTGGATCCGCTATCAGGCGGAGCGAAGAGAGAACCTTGGCCGCGGTCATTTTGTCCTGGTAAAGGGGAGCGATGAGGATCACGGGTATCTGGATCTGTATCTGATGACGCTGTGTCAGAATCATGTGATTGCGAACTCGAGCTTCTCCTGGTGGGGCTCATGGCTCTGCAGCGCTCCGGACAAAATGGTGTTCGCACCGTCCGTCTGGAATAACGAAAAGGATGGAAGCGAACTGGCAAGAACCGATATTTACGCGGATTTCATGAGGAGAATCAGCCCGCGCGGAACGATGCGGACGGATGTGCCGCTGATCTCTGTCATCATTACGGCTTACAATGTGGCACCCTACATCGGGGGCGCGGTGGAATCGGTTCGGAACCAGACGTGGAAGAATCTGGAAATCATCGCCGTGGATGACGGTTCGACAGACGGGACCGGGCAGATTCTGGACCGCATGGCGGCCGCGGATTCGAGAGTCCGTGTCTTCCACACCGAAAACCGCGGCGTCTCCGCGGCACGGAATGAGGGCATCGCAAACGCAAGAGGGGAATACATCGGCTTTGTGGACGGCGATGACCGGGCACATCCGGAGATGTATGAGGCCATGATGCGCGGAATTCTCGATTCCGGAGCCGACATGGCAGTGGTGAATTACCGCGAAACTGCGGCGGAGAGTCTGAATCCGGGAACCGCGGAATCCGGGGAGACCGACCGAAAGTCCCGGCCGGGAAAACCGGAGAATTCCTCTGAAACGGACTGCAGAAGGGCCCCCGTGGCGTCATTTGACCCTCTCCTTCGGGCCAGTGTATTATTGCAGCAAAGGGATGCGATCCGGTGCTTCATCCGTTCGGCAGCGGAAGGGACGGACGGAAGGGTTGTCCTTCATGCGGCAGTCTGGAGCAAACTGTTCCACAGAAGGCTTCTTCGGAACAACCGGTTTCCGGAAGGAACCAGTGCGGAGGATATTCCGTTCACAACGAAGGCGCTGTGCCTGTCCAGAAAGGTCCTGTATCTTCCTGCCGCCCTGTACGATTATGTGCGGGACCGCGGGGAGAGCATTATGAACAGCGGGCGGGCGAGACGCACGCTGACACAGGAGATTCCTGCCTGGAGAACCCATCTGGAAATGCTGAAGGACAGCGGTCTGGAGGATCTGGCGGAAGAGTCCGAGTACTGGTTTTACCGAAGGCTCCTCTTCTATGTCGAGGACTACCGGAAATGCAGCGAGACTGCAAACGAGGCGAAGGAGCTGCAGGAGAGGCTTTCCGCGCATAAGGACCGGATCCTGGAGCTGGCGGGAAATCATTCCTATGGAAGGCGCGGAGACCGGGAGAGGCTGAAGCTCTATGCGGATTCTCCGCAGCAGTATTTCCTTTTCTCGGATCTGTATGAGAAGACCATTGTGAGCTGGAAGAACCGCAGATAGAGACGAAAACGGAAGAATCCATGAATAAGAAAACACAGCAGCCGGGCAGCGAACGCCTGCAGACCCCGGAAAATGAAGGAAGATTTTGGAAATTGACCGACCAGGTCACTGCAGGGCTCTTCTATCTCGGGCTCCTTACGGAGATCCTGATCGTCATCTGGGACAAGAGCAGCTGGACGGATCCGTATGAGGGTCGGCTGTATCGGATGACTTTTGTCCTTTTTGCCCTGCGCTGCATTTTTACGGTGAGAAGAAGCTCTCTGAAAGAGAATGCGGCCTTTGCGGCGGCGGTTGTCATCGGCGTGCTGTCCTGGCGCTTTGGCGGGAGAAATGACCTTTTGAGGGTGCTGATGTTCCTCCGGGCGGCCGGAACCGTTTCGGTGCCGAAGGCGATGAAGCTGACCTTCTTCTCGACGATTGCCGGGTGCGCGGCGCTGGTGGGGCTTGCCTTTGCAGGAGTTCAGGGACATCTCTATCAGACCTATGACTACGGACACGGTGTGGAAACGAGGTGGGATCTGGGCCTCGGACACCCCAATTCCCTGCACTGCATGGCGGCGATGCTCCTGATTTTCGGACTGTATCTGTTCGAGAAGAGGATGAAGCTGTATGTCTATCTGCTGCTCGGAGTGGGAAATGTTCTTTTGTACGGACTGACGCGCAGCAATACGGCCTTTGCGGTTTCCATGCTGGCGCTTTTCGTCTCTCTGGTTCTTCATTACGGCAGAAAACTGGCAAATGGAAACGCGGTGTACATCCTGGGAGAGCTGATGCTGGTGCTGGGACTGGTGTTTTCGGTTTGCTGCGGGCTGTTTGATCCGGGAAAGCATCCTCTGATGGCGAAGCTGGACCATGTGCTGACGGGCCGGATTTCCTCTATGTGGACGACCACTTTCCATGAGGGAACGCTGTCCACCTGGAAATGGTTCGGTTCGCGGCTGAATGTCTGCTATTTTGATCTCGGATGGCTTCGCGTGGTGTACTGGTACGGCGTGATCCCGGCCCTGATGATCATCGGAATCACCTTCGCTCTTCTGGAGCATGCGAGGAAGACGAAGGACAAGGCGGCGTTTATGCTGCTCCTGTGCTGTGGTTTGTATACGGTGTTCGAGGCGCATCTGGTTTCTGCCTACATCGGGAGAAACTACGCGCTTCTCGTTGCGGCGATGTACCTGCCACAGATTCTGCACTCGGAAGTGCCCTGCTCCTGCATCGGAGAAACCGGAGACATGCATACGGGAAAAAATAAAGTTTGAAAGTGACATTGATATGTCGCTTTCAAACTGCAGCATCGGTGCTGACGCACCGGCTGCCACATTCGGCAAAACCGCTGCACTCGAAGATGTCTGATGACATCTTCTCCTGCTTAG
>CAVKEB010000059.1:0-11253 GCA_963655255.1 bacterium | reverse complement strand
CTCTAAGCAGGAGAAGATGTCATCAGACATCTTCGAGTGCAGCGGTTTTGCCGATGCAATCATGCTTTTCATCACACTGCTTATGCGTCCTGCTTCTTATTGTGATAGAACTGAACCAGTGTAACGATCAGAATCAGCAGGAACAGAATCATAGCCTCCGCAGAAGCATAGCCAAACTTATAGTTCACAAATGCGTCTTCATAAATCTTAAGCACCAGAACGCTTGTCGCTCTTCCCGGTCCGCCTTTCGTCATCACATAAATCGGGGTAAATACCTGGAATGAATTGATAATGCACATGATCGTTGCATAAAACGTAATCGGCCGCAGATTCGGAATCGTAACATAAATCAGCTGTTCCCATGCGTTCGCTCCATCCATTGTGGCCGCCTCGTACTGGTCCGCAGATATGCCCCGGAGTCCTGCCAGATAGATGATCATGTAATATCCAAGTCCCTTCCAGACAATCATGATCATGACCGCGATCAGTGCCGTATTCTTATCGGAAAGCCAGGCAGGAGGATTGGCTACACCAACCGCACGAAGTATTTCGTTAATCGGTCCGCTCTTTGCGTTATACAGAAACTGCCATACAACCGTTACCGCAACAATGGATGCAATATGCGGAAACAACATAATGGCCCGATAGATCGGCGCACCCTTTACGCCATTATTCATCAATACCGAAATCAGAAGAGAAAAGAGAATAATCAGCGGCACGGTTCCAATGGTATAAAGCAATGTATTTTTAAAGAAATCAGGAAGCTCGAATCATTAAAAAGTTTTATGTAGTTTCGAAAACCAACGAAACTCATCTGACTGTTGCCGTCATAGTTTGTGAAACTGTAGATTAATGCCGTAACGACCGGGATCATGGTGAAAACTACGAATCCGACAAAATTCGGAAGTAAAAACAGATATGCGTTTCTTCGGTTTCTCCAAATAATCGCAGAGTTCTTTTTCGCGATAGCCTTTTGATTTTCCATTACATTTTCTCCGCTTAATCCAACGCCGGTACTCTGGATTTTCCGGCCTTATAATGCAAATGTTCTAAGCAGTGAAGCTACTTAGAACATTTGCCAGTGGTTCAGATCTTAAGTTACAACTGTTGATTACTCAGCGTTGTCAATCAGTTCCTGCCGCTGCTCGGTAAAATTCGCAACAAACTCATCCGGCGTCTCGTTTCCGGTCAGAACCAGTTCCATCTCTTTCTGTCCTGCACTGATGATCTGACTGAATACCGAATTCGGTGCTCCGAAGCTGTAGGTCTTATTGTCCAGCAGTGCATTCAGAGAGTTTTCATCCAGATTTACATTTTCCTTGTATGCCGTCAGAACAGCATCATCCATATATCCGGGAACCAGATTGCTCTTTGCCAGTAAGGAAGCGCCTTCCTCGCCGCACATAAAGGTCAGAAGCTTAAATGCCTCTTCCGGATGCTTGGTGTTCGCGCTGATGCAAAGAGGAGTCGACGTTACGAATCCATTTTCTTCCGTGCCTTCCCAATAAGGGGACTTGGCAATTCCCCATTCAAAATCAAGATCCTGCTGATTCAGGCTCTGTACAAACCAGGAGCCGTTCCACATCATTGCCCATTCGCCTTTATAGAAATATGTCTGATCCATGCTCATGGAAACAGCTTCCGAATAGTCCTGCATCAGTCCCTTATTCTGCATATCCAGAATCCAGTCCAGTGCAGTTGTCATGCAGGAGAGGTCCGACGTCGTAATATCAAATCCGTCTTCCGTTCCTGCAAGGCAGGGGAAAATGAATCCCGCCTTCGGCTGGAAGCTGAACGCCTTATCCTCTTCCGGAAGTTTTGCCTGAAGCTCTTCGGAAAGAGTTTCCAGATCCTGCCAGGTCATTGCATCTACCGGATACTCAATGCCGGCTTCATCAAACAGATTCTTGTTATAGAAAAGGACCCAGTCATTGGTGCGGAACGGAAGTGCATAAACATCTCCATCGTAAGTCATCTGCTGTGCCAGAACTGTTCCGTAGTTTCCCGTATCAAATCCGCTCTCATCCAGCATGCTCTGCAAATCCATGCAGTAGCCCTTTGCCTGAACACCCGGGAGCGCCGTGTTGGACTTGGCAAAGAATACATCAATATCGTCGCCGCCGGAAAGCATTGTGGTCAGCTTTGTCTCATAATCTGCGTTCGGACTGCTGACGATTTCAACCTTGATTTCCGGATTCGCTTTCTGGAACGCCTCAAGGATCGGATCATACATTCCATTGTCCACTTCATAATCCCAGAGCGCCAATCTCAGTGTCACAGCATCGCCGGTCGTTTCATCCTGTGCCTCTGCAGCCGTTTCCTCTGTACTTTCCGCCGCATCCGTGGATGCGCCTGATGCATCATTCGTTGCCTGACTTCCGCTACATCCGGCCAGCGAAAAGATCATCAGCCCGGCCATCACTGCAGCAACCATTTTCTTTTTCATTTACTTCCCTCCATTGTTGTGTTTTGAAGTTTTGTTTCTTTTGTTGTTTCTTTTATAGCATTATTGTTTCTTTATGGCAATCTTTATTTTTCTTTTCTCTTTATTGTATGTTTTTCGGTGTCGTTTTTGTGTATTATGCTCTATACTGTTTCCATTTGCTTTCTTTTCGAATCATCTTGTTTCCCTTTACCCCCCCAGTCCATTTTTCTTCATTTCTGGGCCATTTGCGGTTCCAGAACATCTGCATTTATTCTTGCTTTTTATTTTCGTTATGATTAAATTAGACTGTGATGATCAAATCGATCGACAGGCATACATTATTTATTGCGATTGGGTTAAATTGCACCATGCCTTCGTAAACTGCCTTTCCGGCTGGCATCAGATTACTTCTATGGGGCTTGTATGAAAAATACTGTGGCTGAGATTGAAGAACGGCGTAAAAGAATTCTTTCAATAATTGAATCAAAAGAAACGGCAGGTACCAGAGAGCTGGCTTCTGCACTGAATGTAACAGGAGTGACCATTCGAAAAGATCTCGACGAATTGGCCGAGAGCGGACGGGTGGAACGCATTTTCGGCGGAGCCAGAAGGCTTCCTTCTTCGCTTCCTGCTGTTGTCTCCAGTTCAGAGGAAGACACTTTAACCAGGCAGCGGCGCGCTCTGGCAAAGGCAGCGGCTCAGACAATCAAACAGGATGAAGTCATTCTTCTCAACAGCTCCAGCACGGTTTCTTATCTGGTGGAATATACGAATGATATTCCTATTACAATCATCTCAAACAATGCCAGCGCCTTTTTACGTAAAATCAGTCAGAACACACTTCTTATCCTGACCGGCGGACAGATCCTCAGTGGCAGAAACAGTATGACCGGTCCTTATGCGATCGAAACAATCAAGCGCAATTATGTCTCCAAGTGTATCCTCGGCGTCCGCGGAATCAGCGTGAAAGGCGGTATCACCAGCGCCGTATTGGAAGAAGCAACCATCAATAAAACCATGATTGAACAAACCTCTGGTCCAGTCATTGTGGTTGCGGCCAGTAATAAAATTGGAAGAGATGACAGTTTCCGTATCTGTGGATTAGATGAAATTGATTATTTCGTGACGGACAATGCTATTTCAGAAACGGATCGTGCAGATTTTGAACGCAGCGGAGTTCATGTCATCATTGCTCCACCGCTTCTGAGTTCTCCTGCATTGCCATAATGTTATCTTTTCTCATGAATTTCTTTCCAGTGAAACTGCTTTCTTTTCTCCTGCTGAGAGACCTTTCTCCGATTGCATCCGCAGGTTACAACCGATACAATAATGACGCTGCCTTTGATCGTCTGCGGCAGCGTCATTTTTTATGTATAAGATGTCTTCCCATGGAGGGCATCCGACCGCCGGAAAACTTTTGTGGCAGACTTTTATCCCCGGAAAGGAATTTCTATGATCAAAACCTTCGCTATCATCTGTTTCATCGCCATGTACGTCGTCATGGTCATCAAGACCGAATGGCGCACCTGGACAGCCATGGCAGTCGCCGTCCTGTTCGTCGTCTTCGGAGTTCTGCCGGTCGGCAGTATTTTCAGCGCTGTTGACTGGAACGTCCTTCTGATGATTTCCGGCACCATGATTCTCGTGGACTACTTTATCGAATCGAAAATGCCGAACCTCATCGCCGACATTCTCCTGGATAAATCCAAAAATGTCATGTGGGTCGCTGTTTTCATGTCCCTGTTCTCCGGAGCGGTTTCCGCCTTCATCGACAACGTTGCAACCGTTCTTATGATCGCGCCGGTCGGCCTTGCCATCTGCAAGAAGCTGAAGATCAATCCGGTTCCCATGCTCCTCTCCATCGCGGTCTCCTCCAATCTGCAGGGCGCTGCCACGCTGGTCGGCGATACCACCTCCATCATGCTCGGTGCCTACGCGAAGATGGACTTCACGAATTTCTTCTGGATGAACGGACGCCTCGGCATCTTCTTCGCCGTGGAGTTCGGCGCGCTCGCCACCGTCCCCGTCATCATGTTCCTGTTCCGTCATGACACGCAGCCGGTTCACTGCGACGAGAGGACAAAGGTCACGGACTATTTCCCTTCGGTCATGCTCTGCGGCGTAGTGGCCGCCCTGATCCTCGCTTCCTTTATTCCGAATAAACCCGGGATCACCAATGGCCTGATCTGCTGCATTTTCGCCGTGATCACGGCCATCCGGCATCTGCTCCGTACCCGCCGCGCTGAAGGTTTCCGGCATGCCATGAGCCAGTTTGACTATCAGACCGTTCTGATGCTGATCTCCATCTTCATCGTGATCGGAGGCCTGGAACAGGTCGGCGTCATCGATGATCTCTCCGGCGTCATTGCTTCCTTCGGCAGGGACAACCTCTTTCTTCTGTACACGGTCATCGTCTGGGGATCGGTCATCATCTCCGCATTCATCGACAACATTCCCTACGTGGCGACCATGCTCCCCGTGATCCGCGCGGTCTCGCTCTCGATGGGAATCGAACCGTACCTGCTCTATTTCGGACTGCTCACCGGCGCGACACTCGGCGGCAACCTGACACCGGTCGGCGCTTCCGCCAACATCGCGGCAACCGGTATCCTGAAAAAAGAGGGCTATCAGGTCAGCTTCCAGGATTTCATGAAGATCGGCGTTCCGTTCACACTGACCGCCGTCACAGTTGGCTATGTCTTCCTGTGGCTGGTGTGGCGGTAATTCTGGTCTGTTCCTTTGCGCCGTGCAACTTTACTCCGTGCGGCAACTCTTTGCCATAACTGCCAGCAGGTCACAGATTCTGGTAACAATAAGAGCAGCATCCCATTTCATTTCGGGATGCTGCTCTTGTTGTCCAATGCTATTTTCACTTCACCGCGTGTTCCGAAAGAATCACGCCTGCGGCCCTTTCAGGATCTCCTCCGCCCGCCGGATCTGTTCCGCAGTCGGCGGCTGCACGCCTTTCAGCGGATACGGAATCCCCAGCTTCTCATACTTGGCGATTCCCATCGTATGGTACGGAAGGACCTCCACGCGGTCGATGCAGTCCGGGCAGATGACCCGCAGATGATCCAGAAACGCACGGAGCTTCTTCAGATCCTCCTCGTCCGTCGTGATTCCCGGAACCAGAACATGGCGGATCCACATTTTCTTCCTCTGGACGGCCAGATAGACTGCCAGATCCAGAATCGTATCATTGACCCATCCGGTCAGCTTCTTGTGTTTCTCCCGATTGATCTCCTTCAGGTCCAGAATAAACAGATCCGTCAGCTTCATCAGCTCGTCGAATTTCGACAGGACCAGCTGTTCCTCGGAAAAGGGCTGTCCAGCCGTATCCAGCGCCGTATGAACCCCTTTTGCCTTGCACAGCCGGAACAGTTCCGTCACATAATCCATCTGCAGCAATGCTTCTCCGCCGCTGACGGTGATGCCGCCGCCGTTTTTCCAGTAATTGTGATACCGCCATGCCTTTTCAAAGGTTTCCTGCGGAGATTCCAGATAGGACCCTTCCGCCGAATCCCCCCAGGTTTCCGGATTATGACAGTACTGACACCGCATCCTGCATCCCTGCAGGAACACAATGTAACGGACTCCCGGCCCGTCGACCGCGCCGAATGTCTCTATGCTGTTGATTCTGCCCTGAATCTGTTTTTCTTCCATTCGTATCCTCTGATTTGATTCTGTTCACTTCCTTTATTACAGATGATCGTGGAAAGTTCTGGAAATTACGTCTTCCTGCTGCTCTCTGGTCAGAGAAATGAACTTCACCGCATATCCGGATACGCGGATCGTGAAGTTCGCGTACTCCGGCTTCTCCGGGTGCTCCATTGCGTCGATCAGCTTCTCGCGGCCGAATACATTGACATTCAGGTGGTGTGCGCCCTGGTCAAAATAGCCGTCCATCACGTTCACCAGGTTCGCCGCTCTCTCGTCATCATCATGTCCCAGTGCGCCCGGGTTCATGGTCTGCGTGTTGGAGATTCCATCCAGTGCCCAGTGATACGGGAGCTTCGTCAGGGAGTTCAGCGATGCCAGAAGGCCGTTCTGCTCTGCCCCGTAGGACGGATTGGCTCCCGGAGAAAGCGGCGTCCACGCGCGGCGTCCGTCCGGCATATTTCCGGTGTACTTGCCATAGACCACGTTGGAAGTGATGGTAAGAATGGACGTCGTTGCCTCGGAGTTCCGGTAGGTGTGATGTTTTTTCACCTTCTCGATGAACTCATGAAGAAGCCATACGCCGATCTCATCCGCGCGGTCATCGTCGTTGCCGTACTTCGGGAAGTCGCCCTCAATCTCATAGTCCTGCGCGAGACCGTTCTCATCGCGAATCACCTTCACCTTCGCGTACTTGATGGCGCTCAGGGAATCGATGACATGAGAGAAGCCCGCAATACCGGTCGCAAACGTGCGGCGGACATCCGTATCGATCAGAGCCATCTCCGCTGCTTCATAGTAATATTTGTCATGCATGTACTGGATCAGGTTCAGGATATTGACATAAAGGCCTGCCAGCCAGTCCATCATAAGGTCAAACTTCTTCATGACCTCATCATAATCCAGATATTCGGACGTGATCGGTGCATAGGCCGGTCCGACCTGTCTGCCGTTCTTCTCATCCACACCGCCGTTGATCGCGTACAGGAGGCACTTCGCAAGGTTGGCTCTTGCGCCGAAGAACTGCATCTCCTTGCCGGTCTGCGTTGCCGATACGCAGCAGCAGATGGAGTAATCATCGCCCCACACCGGCTTCATGACGTCGTCGTTCTCATACTGAATCGAAGAAGTCGTCACGGAGATCTTCGCTGCATACTTCTTGAAGTTGTCCGGAAGCTTGCTGCTGTAGAGAACCGTCAGGTTTGGCTCCGGGGAAGGTCCCATGTTCTCCAGCGTGTGCAGGAAGCGATAGTCATTCTTCGTCACCATGGAACGGCCGTCCATACCGATTCCCGCAACCTCGAGCGTTGCCCACACGGGATCACCGGAGAACAGCTCATTGTAGGACTTGATCCGGGCGAACTTGACCATCCGGAACTTCATGGTCATGTGGTCGATCAGCTCCTGTGCCTTCTCCTCCGTGAGCGTTCCGTCTGCCAGATCGCGGCTGATATAAATGTCGAGGAAGGTAGAAATTCTGCCTACGCTCATGGCCGCGCCGTTCTGCGTCTTGATCGCCGCAAGATAGCCGAAGTACAGCCACTGAACCGCTTCCTTGGCATTGCGTGCCGGAGCGGAAATATCATAGCCGTAGACCTTTGCCATCTCCTTCATGCCTTGCAGTGCACGGATCTGCTCGGAAATCTCCTCGCGCAGACGGATGACATCATCGGTCATGGTGCCGTCTCCGCAGTTGGCCTGATCCTCCTGCTTCCACGCAATCAGCTGATCAATGCCGTACAGTGCGACTCTCCGGTAATCGCCAACGATTCGTCCTCTTCCGTAGGTATCCGGAAGGCCGGTGACGATGTGGCTGTGTCTTGCGGCGCGCATCTCCGGTGTATACGCATCAAAAACCGCCTGATTGTGCGTCTTGTGATACTCCGTAAAAATCTTGTGCAGTTCCGGATTCGGATGATATCCGTACATCTCGCAGGCTTCCTCGGCCATCTTGATGCCGCCGTAAGGCATGAACGCACGCTTTAACGGCTTGTCGGTCTGAAGGCCGACAACCTGCTCCAGATCCTTCATGGATTCATCAATATATCCGGGGCCATACGCGGTCAGGGAAGAAACCACCTCGGTCTCCTCATCCAGAACGCCGCCCTTCTCACGTTCCTGCTTCTGCAGCTCCTGAAGCTTTCCCCAGAGCTTGTTCGTTGCCTCCGTGGGCGCCGTCAGGAAACTCTCATCCCCGTCATAGGGAGTATAGTTCTTCTGGATAAAGTCGCGGACGTTGCACTCGCGCTTCCAGATATTGCCCTCAAAGCCATGCCAGGCTTCATTCTGTAACATGTTCCGTTCCTCCTTTTGAACGAATCGTTAGGCAGCGTATAGTTAGTGGCTCCTAACCAGCCATTTCTCAATATATCGTGCCGCCCGGAAAAAGTCAATCCTTATCCTCAGCTCTCTCTGCGCGTCCTTTTCCCTCTGCTGTCGGCCCCTGATCCGGCTGGCGGAAAGCAGATGTCTCCCTGCGGTCTTCTCTCCTGCTCTCAACCCTGTCATCGCCCGGTACACGCAAATTCAGCATATCGGATTTTTCGTTTTCTGTCATTGAATTTTCCCATACAAAAAGGAACCTTCTCCCCTCTTGAAGGAAAAGGTTCCACTTTCGTCAAAATTTCATCCTGCCCCAGCAATTACAGAATATCATTCCTGCGGATATACCCCGGGCAGTTCGGATCTGCGGTCAGCTCCTTCACGTTAATGATCTTCGCCCACTTATCCACGATCTGGTTCTCCAGATGAACATTCTCTCCGATCACAGAATGACCGAGGATCAGGCAGTTCTTCACGACAGCGCCCTTCTTGATCTCCACACCGCGGCCGACAACCGAATTCTCCACCGTGCCATAGACGGAGGTTCCGTTCGCAACCATCGAATTGACCACACTGGCGCCCTCATAATAGTGAACCGGACTGGAGTCCGTGGTCTGCGTATAAATCGGCCATTCCGACGAGAACAGCTGCTGCGCCGCCTCATAATTCAAAAGCTCGATATTCGCGCGGTAATAGCTCAGAAGGTCATAAATGGCAGCCATGTACGAGCCCTTGTGCTGTGCGCCGCGGATGTCCAGGCTGTCGCTCTCCAGATTCAAAATATCCGACAGATTGAAAATCGAAGAGCG
The DNA here is from genome assembly GCA_963655255.1 of bacterium. GTDB lineage: Bacteria > Bacillota > Clostridia > Lachnospirales > Lachnospiraceae > CAG-791. Next base: position 2,040 of record CAVKEB010000059.1, on the reverse strand, counting down.
CTTCTTCGCCTCATGAATCAGATGAATGAGCATCTTCTTGCTCATCACATAGGTGTCCATGAAAATATTGCGGTTCGCCGCCGAGCCGTCATTCAGGTGAATCGACTTCACCCCCTTCTGGCGGTTCAGATCCAGCACCGCGCAGTTGCGGTACCAGTCATCCGCCTTGTCGGTCTTGTGATACAAGAGCGTAACGTCCGCGCCGCTCTCCACATGCTGCTGCAGGAGCTGCTGGAAATCCTGCTTGAAAATCATATTGCCGGGAGTAATGACCACATACGGCTGCTGCATTCTCTCGATCACCTCGAGATTGTCCATAAACGCGGCAACGTCCGTGTTGTAAATGTCATTGACACGGCTGTCCTGATTGAACAGTAGCTGGAGCTTGCCTCTTTTGGCATTGATGTTGTAATGCTGGCCGTAGCTCAGATGCTCCGCAAGAGAGCGCGGATTCTGGCTGACATAGACCTGAATGCGGTCAATATTGCTGTTCGACAGATTGGATACCGGGAAATCCACCACGCGGTATCTGCCGAGGAAGGAAAACGCACCGATCGGGCGGTAATCCTCCATCCCCTGTACATGATAGCGGCCGTTGGAGGCCGTGACGATTCCGAATGCATTGATCATCTTACTCAACCCCCTTTACGTTCTTCGCGACGAGGAGAATATTCTCACTGTCCGCGCTTCCAACCACAGCGCCCTTCCCGATGTGCACGTTATTGGCGACCAGAGCCCTCGTTACCACGGCTCCCTCATCCACAACAGCGCCCGGCATCAGCACGGAATCGATGACCTTCGCACCCTTCTCCACGTCCACGTTCGTGAAAATCACAGAGTGCTTCAGATCTCCCTCGATATGTCCGCCCTGCGTGATGTACGCAACATCCACATGCGCTTCCGGACCGATGTACTGCGGCAGCTCCGGCGCATCCTCGGTGTAAATCTTCCAGGAATCGTCATCCAGATTCAGCTCGCTCCTCTCATCCAGAAGGTCCATGTTGGCCTCCCACAGCGAATCAATGGTACCGACATCCTTCCAGTAGCCCTTGAACTCGTAGGCCATCAGGGTCTTCCCGTCCTTCAGAAGACGTGGAATGATGTCCTTTCCGAAATCGTGGCTGGAATTCGGATCATCCTTGTCCGCTGTCAGAAGCTTGCGGATGATTTTCCAGCTGAAAATATAGATGCCCATGGACGCGAGATTGGACTTTGGATGTTCCGGCTTCTCCTCAAACTCCGTGATGTGACCGCTGCCGTCTGTATTCATGATGCCGAAGCGGCTCGCTTCCTTCTTCGGAACGCCGATGACGGCAATGGTTGCATCCGCCTTGTTCTGTTTATGGAACGAGAGCATCTTGTCGTAATCCATCTTATAGATGTGGTCGCCGGAGAGGATCAGAATATAATCGGGATCGTACTGATCGATGAAATCAATGTTCTGCGAAATGGCATCCGCAGTTCCGCGGTAAACATTCAGATTGGCATCCGCCTTCTCGCGGGGAGGCAGAACGAACACGCCGCCGTCACGAGTATCCAGGCCCCAGTTCTTGCCGCCTGCCACATAGGAATTCAGCAAAACCGACTCGTACTGCGTCAGAACGCCGACGACATCAATGCCGCTGTTGGCACAGTTGGAAAGCGGAAAATCCACGATTCTGTACTTGCCGCCAAAAGAAACCGCCGGCTTCGCGACCTTCTTCGTCAGGTCTTTCAGACGGCTTCCGCGTCCGCCGGCCAGAATCATCGCCAGCATTTCGTTCTTGCTCATATGAATTACCTCCCTGCTGCTTGTTTGAAAATACTGAATTCATTGTACCAAACCCCTTGAACAAAGGAAAGTAGTCTCGGTAAAATGCGCACAATTTTTGTGTTAATTTCTTAAATAATTTGTCTATTTCTGCGGGTCTTTGACAGTTCAAGCCATCTTTCCTACCCTCATAAATGCCTTCCAGACCGCAGAACTACAGCCTTTTTCATCTTCTTTTCCTGTCAAATTTTTTGAAATAAGTGTTGTACGGCGTTGTATTCTATGCTATA
>CAVKEB010000058.1:0-11957 GCA_963655255.1 bacterium | reverse complement strand
GTCCTACGAAGATGATGAACTCCTTATCTTCGATATCAAGATTGAAATCCTTAACTGCCTCGAAGCCGTTGGGATACTTCTTATAGATGTGCTCCAAATTAAGACTTGCCATTTCATAACCTCCTGTTGGTGCGGAAGCTTCCTTCCGCTTTTCACGACTGTATTTAGTATATGGGAAAGCCCCTTCCCTTACCATCACCTAAATCCACAAAAAAACCGGAAATTCATTGGCAATAGTACGGAAAGAGGCTTTCCCCGATACCGTCTTTGTTGATGTTGTTCAAGGTTCGCAGGGCTTCACTGGGCATATTACCCAATTCCCGGAATTTTTCCCTTTTTTAAAGGCAAATGCACCCCGAAACATCCTGTTTTTCCTGCATTGTCCGGCATTTCGCCACTGCCGTTTTTTACTGCAGGCTATTTGTTCTCGTTCAGAATGCGGTAGGCTTCTTCCTTCTCCGCTTCGTCCTCTTCCTCCGTCGGCTCCTCTTTCTCCGGCTCAAACCGTGCGAACGGCTTGCTGACCAGAAGACAGGTCACATAACCCGGCGCCGTGAATCCGAACAGAACCACCAGCGGGAAAATCTGAGGAACCAGAAGGAGTGACAGAACCGCCAGCGCGGCGGATGCCGCCCAGATTCCTCCCATTCCGAGGGTTCTCGGGAAATTGGCGATTGCCATCAGCGCCGAATTCTTGAAGGTCGTCCTGACGTTATTGACAAAATGGCTCTGGAGCGGGAAAACCCACTGCAGCAGAAGATACAGAATGATGGTCACCGCGATCACCAGATACCGGATTGCCTTCGGGAAGGTGTCCGGTGCCTGGCGGAACATCAGAAGATCAAGGGCCAGCACAATGATCAGCACCAGCATAATCAGCCATTCGCCGGTCGCCTGCTTGAAATTCTCCTTAAACTGTGTAAAAAACGGACGAACCGTATACCCCTCTTCCTTTCTCGCCCATTTCAGTTCCACATAGTACATGGCAGACAACGCCGATCCCGCCGTGAACACCGGAATGCACAAGAGCAGGGTGAGCAGATTCAGAATCATCATGTCGGCGATACGAGACAGGGCCCGCATCACCGGGCTCTCAAGATCAAAAAACTTTCCCACTTTTTTTCCCTTTCCTGCCGCAGCCTTTCTGCGGCACTGCGGGGAGAATCTGTTCTCCGCCGCCTCTTCGGTTCCTGCACACTGTCTCCCGCCCTCATGAGAAATCAGTATTCTGACAGATTCCGCGATCCTCCGGCCGCATGCTGCCGCCTTCTCCGGTCACGATTTTCCTTCCGTCAAAAGTCCGTTCAGGAAGCTCTGAATCTGTTCCCGGATCATCCGGATCAGACTTTTCTTTCCTTTCTCTGCTTCTGTCCGGACCGCGTCGCCAACTGCCTTCGTTGCGTTCTCTCCGGCCTCGCTGACCTTCTGCGTCACCGCATCCCAGGCGGTGTCCTTCGCACTGTCAACCGCATCTACCACCTTCGGATCCTTTGTGATTTCCGACCAGATCAGAATGGGTGAGAGTCCCATCTCCTGCAGCTGGTCCAGAGCTTCCAGAAGGTACCGCTTCTCCCTGGCAATGCCGAAGTCCGCAGAATTCCCTGCTGCCGCCGTGTCTGTATCTGCATCGGCTGCCGCCGTATCCGCATCCGCTGTCCGGATGTCTGCATCCGCTTCGCCAGCCGCGGCATCTGTATCCGTGTCCGCATCTTTTTCCGGAATGTCGGACCAGCCGGACGTCTCCGCAGCCAGCACCCTCGCCGGTGCAGCGCTCCCCGCAAGGCAGGCGGCAGTCAGGACAGCGCAGAGTACTTTCTCAGCAGATCTCGCCGCCATCCGCAATGTCCTTATCCGCTTCCGGAGTCATCAGCGCAAGCTTTCCGTCCGCGTCCTCCGCGCACAGCAGCATTCCTTCCGACAGAACTCCCGCAAGCTTAGCCGGCTTCAGATTGCAGACAACCGCAACCCTCTTTCCGACCATCTCCTCCGGCTCATAGTACTTGTGAATGCCGGAAACAATCTGGCGTGTCTCACTGCCGATACGGACCTGCGAACACAGGAGCTTCTTCGATCCCTTGACTGCCTCGCACTTCACAATCTGTCCGACGCGCAGCTCCACCTTACCGAAATCATCAATGGAAATGGTTTCCTTGTGCTGCAGGGTCTTCGTTTCCTCTGCCGCGCTTCCTTCCTTCTTGCTGTCGCCCTTTTCTCCGCGAGCGGCTGCTGCGGCAGCCTCCGCCTTCTGCTTCTCCACGATGACCGCGACCTTTTCCATGACTTCCTTCTCATCCAGTCTCGCGAAAAGGATCTCCGGATTCTCCGTCACCTTGTTTCCGGACGGATACAGCCCGAACGTCTCCAGCGTGTCAAAATCACGCAGCTTCGTGTTCAGCTGCTCCGCGATCCGATCCGCCGTATCCGGCATAAACGGAGCAAGGAGGGAGGTTCCCATGATGATGCCCTCGGTCAGATTGTACAGAACCGTCGCAAGACGGTCCTTTTTCGCCTCGTCTTTTGCCAGAGCCCAGGGCTCCGTCTCATCAATGTACTTGTTCAGTCTCTTGAAGACGGCAAAGATCTCCTTCAGAGCGTCCGCCACGCGAAGCTCCGCCATGTCTTCCTCCACCTTCGCATACGCGCCGGTCACCACGGCCTTGAGCTCCCCGTCCACAGCCTCCTCTGCGCCGCGGTTCTCCACCACGCCGCCGAAGTACTTGTTGCTCATGGAGATGGTTCTCTTTACCAGATTGCCCAGCGTGTTGGCGAGATCCGAATTGATCCGCTCCACGCACAGCTCCCAGGTAATCACGCCGTCGTTCTCATACGGCATCTCGTGCAGAACGAAATAACGGACCGCATCCACGCCGAACAGCTCCGCCATATCATCCGCATAGATGACATTGCCCTTGGACTTCGACATCTTCTCGCCGCCCTGCAGGAGCCACGGGTGACCAAAGACCTGCTTCGGCAGCGGCTCTCCCAGCGCCATCAGGAAAATCGGCCAGTAAATCGTATGGAACCGGATGATGTCCTTGCCGATCAGGTGAAGATCCGCCGGCCAGTACTTTTTATACAGATCCGAGGAATTTCCATCCGCGTCGTACCCGATTCCGGTGATATAGTTGGTCAGCGCGTCCAGCCACACGTATACCACATGCTTCGGATCAAAATCGACCGGGATGCCCCACTTGAAGCTCGTGCGGGACACGCACAGATCCTGAAGGCCCGGCAGAAGGAAATTGTTCATCATCTCATTCTTGCGGGACTGCGGCTGAATGAACTCCGGATGCTCGTTGATGTAATCGATCAGCCGCTGTGCGTACTTCTGCATTCGGAAGAAATATGCATTCTCGTTCTCTTCGTGTACGGTTCCGCCACAGACCGGACACTTGTCTCCGTCCACGATCTGGGAAGGCGTATAGAACGCCTCACATTCCGTGCAGTACATCCCCTTGTACTGGCCCAGATAGATGTCTCCCTGATCGTACAGTTTCTTGAAAATCTTCTGGACCTGCCTCTCATGGTCTTCATCCGTCGTGCGGATGAAGCGGTCATAGGAGGTATTCATCAGATCCCAGATCCGTTTGATCTCTCCTGCGGTCTCATCGACGAACTGCTTCGGAGTCTTGCCTGCCTGCGCAGCCCGCTCCTCGATCTTCTGGCCGTGCTCATCCGAGCCGGTCTGAAAATATACATCATAGCCGTCCGCACGCTTGTAGCGGGCAATGCTGTCGGCCATGATGATCTCGTAGGTGTTGCCGATATGCGGCTTGCCCGAAGTATAGGCAATGGCAGTTGTGATGTAATATGGTCCCTTATTCTGCATTCCACTCTCCTTCTTCTCTTACCAGGTCAGGACGTCGCAGCCGTCCTCCGTGACGAGCACCTGCACCTCTCTCTGTGCCGAGGGCTTTCCGTCCGCGGTATAGATGGACCAGCCGTTTCCTTCATCCTGGAAAATTTCATCCGTTCCCATGTTCACCATCGGTTCAATGGTAAAGCACATGCCGGGCACCATCAGCATCTCCGTGCCGGGCAGGGAAACATAGCTGACATACGGATCCTCATGGAACTCCAGTCCACAGCCGTGCCCTCCGATTTCCTTGACCACCGAGTATCCGTTCTCCAGGGCATGCTGATGAACCGCATTTCCCATATCTCCGAGGAAGGTCCAGGGCTTTACATTCTGAATGCCGATCTCCACGCACTCATTGGTGACCTGCACCAGCTTCTTCCAGTCCTCCCGGACATTTCCGATCATGAACATGCGGGAAGAATCCGAAAAATATCCGTTCAGGATGGTGGAGCAGTCCACATTGACGATATCACCGTCTCTCAGGACCACATCCTTGCTGGGAATGCCGTGGCAGACCTGGTCATTGACCGACGTGCAGACACTCTTGGGGTAGCCTTCATAATGAAGATCCGCCGGAATTCCGCCCATCTTTACGGTAGTGTTGTACACAATATCATCGATTTCCTGCGTTGTCATGCCTTCGTGGATTTTTTCCGCGATCTCATCCAGAACCGCAATATTGATTTTCGCGCTCGCCTTGATGCCTTCCACATCCTTCGGGGTCTTGATGATGCTTCTGTCCGGAACAACATATCCCTGCAGCTCGTACTCACGGATTCTCTCGTCAAAATCCATGTGGCAGTTCTTGTATTTTCTGCCGCTCCCGCACCAGCAGGGGGCGTTGCGGTCAATTTTGGTCATGTGCTGTGTCATTTTTATACCTCTCTGAGGCAAAATCCGCAAAGGCGGTTTTGCCGAATGTGGCAGCCGGTGCGTGAGCACCGATGCTGCTGTTTGAAAGTGACATATCAATGTCGCTTTCAAACTTCCTATCTCCTCTTCTTATACCTTGCTGAGGCAATATCCGCGATACCAGAGAGAATTTCGCGAAGGCGAATTCTCTCTGTGTACAGAGTGCCGCCTGGCGGCACTCTAAGCAGGAGAAGATGTCATCAGACATCTTCGAGTGCAGCGGTCTTATTCCGCTCCGGGCGCATTCCTCCCGAAAGCCGCCCGCATTATTATTTGCCGAGTTCCTCACAGCCTTCCTTGCGCTGCCGGAAATGGTTCATGAAGAATTCCGTATTGTCCTCGATGTCTCCGTGATAAATTGCGGAGCCCGCCACAATGACGTTCGCTCCCGCATTCAGAACCACATCGACATTCCCGCGGACAATGCCGCCGTCCACTTCAATGTCCGTGTCCAGATTCAGGCCATTGAGCATCGCCCTTGCCTCCCGGATCTTGCGGGTACTGGTCTCGATATATTTCTGTCCGCCGAATCCCGGCTCGACCGTCATGATCAGCAGCATGTCAATCCGCTCCAGATAAGGAAAAACTTCCTGAATCGGCGTTGACGGCTTCAATGCGAGTCCGACACGCTTGCCCTGCTCGCGGATGGCCGCGATCACCGCTCCGACATCCGGCGTCGCCTCCATATGAAACGTAATCCCATCCGCTCCGCAGTCCGCGAAATTCTGGATGTACCGCTCCGGATCCTTCACCATCAGATGTACATCGAAGAACTGATCCGTATTGCTCCGGATGCTCCGGATCACCGGCATTCCGAATGAGATCGACGGAACAAAGACGCCGTCCATCACGTCAATGTGTACCCAGGGAGCACCTGCCTCGCGGGTCGCCGCGATCTCCTGACCGAGGCAGTTGAAGTCTGCAGCAAGAATGGAGGGAGACAGTTTAATCATTTCGATCACCTGTAGGACACGCCTTTGTGCCCTGAAAAACGGATGCCCCTGCGGACACCTGTTGCCTTTCAAATGCCCGGGGCTCCTGTGACAGAGTCCCGGGCCGTTATTCCATTTCACGCGCGGCATGGCATTCCGTCTGCCGCGTGCCTGTTCTCTCAGCCCTTTACAAAGGCAAGCGTCTTCGCCGCAATGCCTGCTGCGTCAAGGCCGTACTTCGCAACCAGCTCGCCGGCCGTTCCGGACTCTCCGAAGCGGTCCTGCACGCCGATGCGGCAGAGCTTCGTGGGAAGCTTCTCCGACAGAACCTCGGCAACCGCTCCGCCGAGACCGCCGATGACGCTGTGCTCTTCTGCCGTTACCACCCTGCCGGTCTTTCCTGCGGAGGCCAGAAGAAGTTCCTCATCAATCGGCTTGATGGTGCAGATGTTGATGACCTCTGCATCAATGCCCTCGCCCTTCAGGGTTTCCGCTGCATCCAGTGCCGCTGCAACGCAGATACCGGTTGCCACGATCGTGACATCCCTGCCTTCTCTCAGGAGTTTGCCCTTGCCGATTTCAAAATGGTAGTCGGGATCATTGAAAACCGGAACCGCATAACGGCCGAATCTCATGTAAACCGGTCCGACATAGTCCGCCGCTGCCTTCACGGCAGCTCTCGCCTCGATGTCATCCGACGGGCTCATGACGACCATACCCGGAATGGTGCGCATCAGGGCCAGATCCTCGTTGCACTGATGGCTCGCGCCGTCCTCACCTACCGTGATGCCGGCATGCGTTGCGCCGATCTTGACATTGAGATGCGGATAGCCGATGGAGTTTCTCACCTGTTCATAGGCACGTCCTGCCGCGAACATGGCGAAAGTCGATGCGAACGGGATTTTTCCTGCTGCCGCAAGTCCTGCCGCAATCGTCATCATATTGCCCTCTGCGATACCGCAGTCATAAAAACGCTCCGGGTACTCCTTGGCAAAATAAGAGGTTCTGGTGGAGGCCTTCAGGTCGGCGTCCAGCACCACAATATCCGGATGATCCGCACCGAGCTCCGCCAGTGCGTGTCCATAGCTCTCACGGGTTGCGATCTTCTTAACGTCTGCCATTACTGCTCGCCCTCCTTCTCCAGTTCTGCATCAATCTTTGCAAGATCCTCCATCGCTACGGCATACTGCTCGTCGTTGGGTGCCGTGCCGTGCCAGGATGCCTGATTCTCCATGTAGGAGACTCCCTTGCCCTTGACCGTCTTCGCAATGATTGCCGTCGGCATGCCCTTGGTGGCTCTTGCCTCTTCAAAGGCTCTGCGGATCTCATCGAAATCGTGTCCGTTGATGGTGATCACATGGAAATTGAATGCCTCAAACTTCTTGTCAATCGGATACGGGTTATTGACCTCGGAAATGTCGCCGTCGATCTGGAGATTGTTGTTGTCCACGATGACGCAGAGATTGTCCAGCTTCTTGGCGCCCGCGAACATCGCTGCCTCCCAGACCTGTCCCTCCTCCAGCTCGCCGTCTCCAAGGAGCGTGTACACGCGGTAGGATTTCTGATCAATCTTCCCTGCAAGTGCCATGCCGCAGGCTGCGGAAATTCCCTGTCCCAGGGATCCGGAAGACATATCCAGTCCGGGCAGATACTGCATGCTGGGATGTCCCTGAAGTCTTGTTCCGAGCTTGCGGAACGTCTTCAGCTCCTCCACCGGGAAATATCCCTTCAATGCCATTGCCGCGTACAGTCCGGGGCAGGTATGTCCCTTGGACAGTACGAACCGGTCGCGGTCCGGATTGCCGATCATCTCCGGTCCTACGTTCATTTCTTCAAAATACAGGTAGGTGAACAGATCCGCTGCGGAAAGAGATCCGCCGGGATGTCCTGCTTTTGCAGAATGAACAGCCGTCACGATTCCCTTGCGGACCTCGTTGGCCATCTTCTTCAGTTCAAGATTCTTCAACTTGATTTCCTCCTTTATACCTTGCTGAGGCAAAATCCGCGATACCAGAGAGAAGATGTCATCAAACATCTTCGAGTACAGCAGTTTTGCCGAATGCGGCAGCGCCGATGCTGCCGTTTCTTCCTTCTTTCCGGTATCCTTGCTTTACTTGCCCTGACCGTAGTAGGCATTCGCGCCGTGCTTGCGGTAGTAATGCTTATCCTGCAGCACCTGAGGTGCCGGGGCAACCTTCGGGTTGATGATCTCGGTGCGGTATGCCATCTTGGCAACCTCTTCCAGAACGACAGCACTGTGAACCGCCTCAACCGGATCCTTGCCCCACGCGAACGGTCCGTGATTCTTGCAGAGGCAGGCGGGAACCGCATCGCAGTCCTTATTCATGTGAGCGAACTCATCCACAATCAGAACGCCGGTATTCTTCTCATAGGCTTCGTCAATCTCTTCCTTATTGAGAGTGCGCAGGCACGGAACCTCTCCATAATAGTAATCCGCATGAGTCGTTCCGTAGCAGGGAATGCTGCGTCCCGCCTGTGCCCAGCTCGTCGCATAGGAAGAATGGGTATGCACCACGCCTCCGATGCTCTCCCAGTGCTTATACAGGTAAGCATGCGTCGGTGTGTCGGAAGAGGGATTCATCTCTCCCTCCACCTTGTTGCCGTCAAAATCCACGACAACCATGTCCTCCGGCCGGAGCTCCTCATACGGAACTCCGCTCGGCTTGATGACAAAAACGCCGTCCTTACGGCTGACTCCCGAAACGTTTCCCCAGGTAAACGTCACAAGGTTGTACTTCGGAAGCAGCATATTGGCTTCATATACTTTCTCTTTCAGTTCTTCCAGCATGGATTCTTCCTTTCTCACCGAATGGCCGGATTACAGATTCCGGACAGCAGCCGCCTCAATCGGCAGGCCCTTCTCATAGCGCTCCAGATACTCGTCGAAGCCCTTCACGTCCGCCGGATCCGGCCGGATGGTTTCGCCCTTCGCGTCCGCAAAAACCTTCTCGTTCAGCCACTGGTCCAGAGATTTCCCCTCACTCCGAACGCTGTAGGCTGCCAGCAGGGCAATGCCCCACGCGCCGCCCTCTCCTGCCGTCGTCATGCAGGTTACCGGTGTGTTCAGGGCAGCTGCCAGAATGCTCTGACCGACGCCCTTCGTCTTGAACAGACCGCCGTGTCCCATCATGTTGTCCACCTTCACGCCCTCCTTCTTCAGAAGAAGATCCATGCCTGTCTTCAGAACAGACAGGGAAGCGTACAGGTGCACGCGCATGAAGTTCGCCAGTGTGAAGCTGGAATTCGGCGTGCGGGCAAAAAGCGGGCGTCCTTCGTCCATCTTCGTAATCGGCTCTCCGGAGAAATAGTTGTAGTCCAGCAGTCCTCCGCAGTCCTTATCGCCCTCCAGCGCCTTGTTGTACAGCACGGAAAACAGGCGGTTTTTATCCGCCTTCACACCCATGGCCTCGCAGAATTCATCAAAAATCCTGACCCACGCGTTGAGGTCCGAGGTGCAGTTGTTGCAGTGTGCCATTGCCACCAGATCTCCGGAAGGAGTGGTGACAAGGTCGATTTCCGGATAAACGTTCTTCAGATCCTGTTCCAGAACAATCATGCCAAAGCACGAGGTTCCGGCGGATACATTTCCGGTCCTTCTGGCAACGGAATTGGTCGCCACCATGCCGGTTCCCGCATCGCCCTCCGGAGGGCAGAGCGGAATCCCGGCCTCCAGGTTTCCGGAGACATCCAGGAGCTTCGCTCCCTTTTCCGTCAATGTCCCCGCGTTCTCACCGGCCTTCAGATTCTTCGGGAAAATATCCGGAAGCTTCCAGGAATATTCCTTGTCTGCGATCAGCGCGTTGAACTTCTCCACCATTTCTGCATCATAATCGCCGGTTTTCATGCTGATGGGGAACATACCGGAGCCGTCGCCCACGCCGATGACCTTCTGTCCGGTCAGCTGCCAGTGTACATAGGCCGCAAGCGTTGCCACAAAGCGGATATCCTTCACATGCTCCTCACCGTTTAACACCGCCTGATACAGATGAGCGATGCTCCAGCGCTGCGGAATGTTGTAATGGAAGAGCTCCGTCAACTTCTCTGCCGCTTCCCCGGTAATGGTATTGCGCCAGGTGCGGAACGGAACCAGAAGCTCATCCTTGTCGTTGAAAGCCAGATAGCCGTGCATCATTGCACTGATGCCGATGGCAGACAGGCGGTGAATCACCGTGCCGTATTTCTTCTTCACATCTTCCAGAAGGTCCGCATAGCATCCCTGCAGGCCCTTCCAGATATCGTCCAGAGAATATGTCCATACCCCGTTCTCCAGACGGTTCTCCCACTCCCAGGCTCCCTCTGCAACCGGTGTGTTGTCCGTTGCGATCAGTTCTGCCTTGATGCGGGTTGATCCGAACTCGATTCCGACAACGGCCCTGCCGTCCTCGATTTCCTTTCTGATCTGATCCTGATCCATTGTTCCCATCCCCTTTTCCTTATGCTGTGGTAAATGTTCTGGTCTCCGGTCTGATGCGAAAGGTCCGCAAGCGGGTCTTTCGTTTTACAGCCAGTGAACGTCCAACAGATGTATTCTATCATAAATACGGGCCGCATACATCAGCGTTTCCCCTATTGCCGCCCTGCCTCTTCCATCATTTTCTCCACCTGCGTCCGATCCCAGAGAAGGACATTCAGCCGCCGCGCGCACGTTCTCGCGGGATCCGTGAATGACCGGTTGGTCATCACTGCCGCCACCATTCTGCCGTAGAAATCCTTCCCTGCGTAGACTTCCTGCACCGCGTGCACGCCCACAATACTCTCATAGCATTTGCACTGCACCGCATAGGTCACGCCGTCTCTTTCACACAGGATATCCGCACCGTAGTCTCCGCTTCCTCTCGTGACCTCCACTTCTTCAAACCCGGCTTCCCGCAGAAGGTCCGCGCAGAAATATTCAAAGTCATGGCCTTCCATGGCATCCATTTCCGCTTCCTGCGGCCTGCTCCTGCGGTTGACCCAGCGGAGAAACCACACGATTCCCGCCACGAGGGCTGCCCCCGCCGCAAGGATTCCCCAACTCTGTCCGTTCATTTCAGAATTCCTCTCCGAGCCGTTCTGTGATCCGCTTCTCCGCCCAGTCCGCGAGCTTTCTTATCCTGCCGCTCCCCGGCTCCGGAAACGGAAATTCCGGGGCCTCCATACCGGGCGGCTCTCTTTTGGGCGGTTCCACCTCCGGAGGCTCCCAGCCGGGCACGCTCTCGCCCAGCATCATTTCCTCCACCGGTCCTCTCGGACGGCTGACATAGAATTCCTCATCCGTCTCCAGACAGTAGGCCGCCAGCTGCGCGCGGTCCGCCGCGTGTGAGACTGCATTTTCCTCCTCCGACCAGCCAAGGCACTTGCCTCCGCAGTCGATGTCCACGAACTTCTCCGCCCGGTAAATCCGGTTGCGCGCCGGCGGGAAGCTGCCGAGAAGATTTTTTCCCGCTTCCCGGTTCAGCTCCCCGTAATAATAGTCCGTAATGGTATGTCCGCAGATCAGCATGCTGTAATTCTTCCGTCCGCGATATCCCGCGAAGGGATTTTCCCGCAGAAGCAGCCTTCTCCAGACCGAATCCATCCTGCAGCGCTGCCTCTGTGCCGCCGTATATTCCATATCTTCAAAAAAAGGATAGGCATGCGCCGCCATGAACAGTCTTCCGTCCACCGGAATGTCGCAGGAAAAGGGGAGATTTTTCAGCCACCGGTGAAGGCTTTCCTGTTCTTCTTCGGAAAGCGTCCGAAAGGCATCCCATGTCACCTGCCCCCGGTTGGTTTCCAGCCAGTTGCGTGCCGATTCACTGACCGTGTCATCGGTAATGCCGTATTCGATCGTGGCAAGGAACATCAGCTCATGGTTTCCCATCAGGCAGTGGACAAAGTCATACTCTTCGTCCATCTGTTTCACTGCCAGAATCGTCTCCATGGATTTCTCTCCCCAGTCCCCGTAATCGCCAAGGAGATAGAGCGAGTCCGACCCGTCATACTGAAACCGGATTTTGTCGAGAAGCCTTTGAAATTCATCGTATGCGCCGTGTATGTCGCTGATTGCATAAGTAGCCATGTTGTCTATTATAGCATGCCGGGCACACAAAAAGGCACAGGCCCCTGCGGGTCTGTGCCTTTGAACAATCATAACAGCCTGTGAAGCGCTGCCGCCTGTCTTCCCTGATCCGGATGAAATCAGAGCTTCGGGCCTGCTGCAACCAGAGCCTTGCCGGCCTCGTTGCCTTCATACTTTGCAAAGTTCTTGATGA
>CAVKEB010000057.1:0-12562 GCA_963655255.1 bacterium | reverse complement strand
CTTCACGTCATGGGTACCTCTACCCACTTGATTCCTACAGTAAACTTACGCTGCCGGCGATCACGAAACACGTTGCGAATTAAAAATTTCGGTGATACCATGATTATATCCGGGTGAGTGACAGTGTCGCTCCCCGGACCTTATCTTCTTTCTGTAATCCAAAGCGCGCCGGGTCTATGCCGGACCGGAACCTCCCATTCCGGCACTCCCAATCCGGTGTTACGGATTCGGCGCCGCAGCGGATTATAGGTTTGTGTTACAATATCCCCATGATTTCACTAATTGATACAACGGAATGGATGGTTCTTCAGAAAACGGCGGTTTCTGTTCCGGCCGGTTTCCTGTCGAAGACGGGAACTCTTCTGGCAGGGGCTCTTTCTTTTCTTGCGGAGAGCTTTCGCTCGGGACTTCTTGGTACCGGTGCGGGAATCGGCGTGCTGACGGCGGTGGTTTTACTTCTTCCTGCCCTGTGGGTTTCTTGGAAAGTGGCGAAGAAGCGCTGTGACGGAAAGAAGGCGGGCAGAATGCGAAAGGGAATATTTTCGGTTTTCCTCGTATTCCCGCCTGCGCTCTGGGGGATCCTTCTGCTCGTTGGCTTCGGACCGGACGGAGTGACCGGAAGAGGGGTGATTCACGGCATCGGCTGGAAGGGATCCTACCCCTGGCTGGGAGCGCTCCTTGTGGCGGTTCTCGCGGCGCTGCCGGTCCTCCGGCTCTCGTTTCAGCGGGCCCTGGAGCGGACGGATCCGCAGCACATCTTCGCTGCGAGGACATTGGGAATCCGGAAAACGACGGCATTCTGGAGAATTGCACTGCCGGGGGCCCGTGAGGGCGTGGCTGCGGGAATTCTCCTCGGGGCGGCAAGAGCGGCCGGGGAGTACGGCGCCTGTGCGCTGATGGCGGTATCCTGCCTGCGGAAGGCGGAGGAGACGGGAAGCTTCCGGCTCTGGACGCTTTCTTCCCTGAGTGGGACGGGGGTTCTGGCGGCATGGATCTGGGATCTTGGCTGTCTTGCGGCGGGGGCGGCCCTCAGTGCGGTGATCGGTGCGGCCGCTCGCCGCAGAAAAGCGCGCAGAAGACATTCGTGAGGGAAACTTCCTGATGGAAAACCGGTCATTTACAGGATCCTTCACCGCAGAAAAGCATGCGGAAGACATTCGTGAGAGAGAATTCATGACGGAGAATCCCGGGCGGAGCGGGAGCAGCCGGAAGAGCAGAGCGGCCTGCGCAGAAAAGACGCAGTACGGAACAAGGCAATGAGCTTAGAGGTACATATTCGGAAAAAAGAACAGGACCGGACGCTGGATGTGAATTTCCGGGCGGAGGGAGGAATCCTGTCCATACTGGGAGGCGAGGGAAGCGGCAGGACGGAATTGCTTTCCTGCCTTGCGGGACTGCGGGCCCCGGATGAGGGGAGCATCGTCCTGAACGGAAGGCCGCTCTATGATTCTCTTCAGAAGATCTGCCTTGCTCCATCACAGCGAAGGACCGGGATTCTTCTGGAAAACTATGCGCTTTTCCCGGAAATGACGGTGGAAGAGAACATTCGTCTGGTGCTGCGCGAGGCGGAAAGCCATTCGGAACGCGAAGGCGGCAGGAAAGAGGGCAGAAAGGAGCGGAGGCTCCTTGTCACAACGAAGACGGCGGAGCTTCTGAAGGAGTACGGGCTGGACGGTCTCGGCGGCTGTTACCCGGACGAGCTCTCCAGAGCGCAGCAGCTGATGGCGGCTATGGCGAGAATGATGGCGGCGGAGCCGGAGCTGGTTCTTCTCGACAATCCCTTTGCGGGGCTGGACCCGTATCTGCGCGCGGAGTTCCTGCAGAAGATCCGGGAGAAGCTGGCACCGGAGAAGGGTGTGACCTGCGTGTTCGCGACCGCGGACCGGGACGAGGCCTACGCCATGGGCGGGAGCATCGCTTCCCTGGAGAACGGAGCCTGTACGGGGGAAAAGAAGCGCGACCTCTTTTTCCGAGAGCCCTCCACGGTGGGGGCGGCCCTTCTGTCCGGCTGCCGCAACATTGCGAAGGCGCAGAGGCTGGATGACTTCCACGCGCTGGTTCCTGCGTGGGGCGCCGTCTTTGTTTTTGCGGGGAAAAAGAAAATCCCGCGGGCGGGGGAAGTGCTTCCTCCCCGGGAAGCAAACGGCTGGGAGAAGCTTCCGGAGGACCTGGCCTTTGTCGGAATCCGGGAAGAGGATTTCTGCAGAAGGATCCCGGACGGGAAAAGAGCGGAGGACTTCCGGCGCTTCCGCGTCTTCGTGCAGCGGGTGGAGGAAGATTCGCAGAACTGGAAGATCTGGTTCGTGACGGGGCGCGAGGCAAGAAGGCTGGAGCTCTCCGGGAAGAGCCCGGAATCGGACGGGACTTTCTCGGAAGGAACTGCCGGAGCGGACAGGGCTTTTTCGGAGGGAACTGCCGGAGCAGATGCTGAAAAAGGCGCTCCCTCGGGAACATCGGGAGAAAAAGACAAAAAAGAAAGAGAATCGTCAGACAAAAGAAACGCCGGGAACGGAGAAGGAACGACGGGACCTGCGAAAAAGCTTCTGTTATGGAAGGTTCCCAAGCGGGAGATTTCCCGGGAAGAGATCCGCAGGATCCGGAGACTCTATATTGAAAATCGTCAAATTATGCGCCTTACCGCATCAAAACGCGGATAAAACCGTTTTTTTTTCACTTGTTTGAAATTTATGCCTGAGATATGATGAAGGCGTCAGGGAGGGCGCAGCATCCGGCGAACTTCCCGGCAGAACAGGTCGCCCCGGCGAGGTCAAGAACCCGGGATGACCGGATACTGATATTTTCACTATTGATAAGGAGACTGAACATGAGTGATACCAATCTCACGACTGCTGTCTGCGAGGAAAAGGGACCGATCACCGATGAGCTTCTCACCAAGATGAATGCTTATTGGCGTGCGGCGAACTACCTTTCCGCCTGCCAGCTGTACCTTCTGGACAACCCGCTTCTCAAGAAGCCGCTGACCATGGAGATGGTGAAGAAGAAAATTGTCGGCCACTGGGGAACGGTTCCGGGACAGAACTTTGTTTTCGTTCATCTGAACCGCGCCATCAAGAGATATGATCTGGATCTGATCCTTCTCTCCGGCCCCGGACACGGCGGAAACTTCTATATTGCAAATGATTATCTCGATGGTTCCTACAGCGAGATTTATCCGAACATCTCCGAGGATGAGGCAGGACTGCAGAAGCTCTTCAAGCAGTTCTCTTTTCCGGGCGGAGTTCCGTCCCACTGCGCTCCCGAGACGCCCGGCTCCATCAACGAGGGCGGCGAGCTCGGCTATTCCATCGCACACGCATTCGGCGCGGTATTCGACAACCCGGATCTGATCGCGGCAGTTACCGTTGGTGACGGCGAGGCGGAGACCGGCCCTCTGGCTACCTCCTGGCAGAGCAACAAGTTCCTGAATCCCGTCAGCGACGGCGCGGTTCTTCCGATTCTGCACCTGAATGGATACAAGATCGCAAATCCGACCATCTTCGCGCGCATGTCTCACGAAGAGATGGTAGACTTCTTCCACGGCTGCGGCTGGGAACCCTACTTCGTAGAGGGCGATGATCCGATGACCATGCACCGCAAGATGGCGGAGACCATGGACGAGGTTATCGAGAAGATCAAGGCGATCCAGAAGAACGCAAGAGAGAACAACGACACGACCCGTCCGGTATGGCCGATGATCGTGCTGCGCACTCCCAAGGGATGGACCGGCCCGAAGGTTGTTGATGGCAACCGCATCGAGGGCAATTTCCTGGCACACCAGGTTCCGATCATGATGGACAAGCCGGAGCATCTGCAGATGCTCTCCGACTGGCTGCACAGCTACAAGCCGGAAGAGCTGTTCACCGAGGACGGCAAGCTGATTCCGGAGCTGAAGGCTCTGGCACCGGTTGGCAACGCACGTATCGGCGCGAACCCGCACGGCAACGGCGGCAAGCTCCTTCGCGATCTGCGCATGCCTGATTTCCGTGACTATGCATTTGATATCGGAGAAGAGCACGGCAGCAAGGAAGGTCAGGATATGACCGAGCTGGGCAAGTTCATCCGCGATATCTTCAAACTGAATGATGATTCGAAGAACTTCCGTATTTTCGGACCGGATGAGACCAACTCCAACCGTCTGAACGCAGTCTTCGATGTACAGAACAGAGACTGGAACTCCGAGCATCTGGATACCGATGATCATCTGGATCCTTACGGACGCGTCATGGATTCCATGCTGTCCGAGCATATGTGCGAGGGATGGCTGGAAGGATATCTTCTGACCGGACGTCACGGGTTCTTCGCAACCTATGAGTCCTTCGCCAGAATCATCGATTCCATGGCTGCTCAGCACGCGAAGTGGCTGAAGGTCTGCAACCAGCTGCCGTGGCGCGAGCAGATTGCATCCCTGAACCTGATCATGTGCTCGACCGTATGGCAGCAGGATCACAACGGATTCACACATCAGGATCCCGGATTCATGGATCATATGGCCAACAAGAAGGCAGACGTTGTCCGCATTTATCTGCCGCCGGATACCAACTGCCTGCTGTCCACCATGGATCACTGCCTGCGTTCCAAGAACTACGTGAACGTCATCGTTGCATCGAAGCACCCTCGTCCGCAGTGGCTGTCCATGCCGGAAGCCGTTAAGCACTGCACACAGGGCATCGGCATCTGGGAGTGGGCTTCCAACGATCAGGGTCAGGAGCCGGATATCGTCTTCGCATGCGCAGGCGAGACTCCTACGCTGGAGGCACTGGCTGCGGTCAGCATCCTGAACAAGGAGATGCCGGATCTGAAGATCCGCTTCATCAACGTTGTTGACCTGTTCAAGCTGCAGCCTGCCAATGAGCACCCGCACGGCCTGACGGATGAAGAGTACGACATGCTGTTCACGAAGGACAAGCCGGTCATCTTCAACTTCCACGGATATGCAGGACTCATCCATGAGCTGACCTACCGCCGTCACAACAACCGTCTGATCCACGTTCGCGGATACAAGGAGGAAGGCACCATCACCACTCCGTTCGACGTACGTGTACAGAACGATGTGGATCGTTTCCATTTGGTACAGACTGCTCTGAAGAATCTGCCTCAGCTGGGCAACAAGGGCGCTTACCTGTATCAGAAGATGAGCAACAAGCTTGTTGAGCACAAGCAGTACATCCACGAGTACGGCCAGGATCTTCCGGAAGTTGCAAACTGGAAGTGGGAAGACCGGTAATCGGTTTTCGGTAAAAACGGAATGCGCCGTATTCTCATATGCGCTTTACTTATCAGAAGAAAGTCCCCTGTCGGAGAAATCCGGCGGGGGATTTTTGCGTGGCATGCGCACAGAAAAATTGCTGCGGCGCATAGTATGATTCTGGCTGTCATGCTAATATAGTACTGTTCAGCATCCGGCGATTTTCGGCGCCGCAAGGAGAAATCCGTGCAGACGGTTTCTCTGAGTATCAGCGCATCGGGCAGACGGCATTGGGAAATCCCATGAGAAAATCCGCAATGTGCTGAATCTATATTTCTGATAGCCGCAGGACTGTGCGGCACGGAGGACTGCGATGAGATGCCCGTTCTGTGGGAAGGAAGACAATCGTGTTATTGACTCCAGACCGGTGGAGGAGAACAATTCCATCCGGCGCAGGAGAATCTGCGACACCTGCGGAAGACGATTTACGACCTATGAGAAGGTGGAAACCATTCCGCTGGTAGTCATCAAGAAGGACAACAACCGGGAGCCGTATGACCGCTCCAAGATTGAGGGCGGAATTCTGCGCGCCTGCCATAAGCGTCCGGTGTCGGTCAATCAGATCAAGCACACGGTGGATGAGATCGAGGCGGAGATTTTCGACCGCGAGGAGAAGGAGATTTCAAGCCGAGAGATCGGAGAGCTTGTCATGGCGAAGATCCACGATCTGGATCCGGTCGCTTACGTCCGTTTCGCTTCGGTATACCGGGAATTCAAGGATGTCGAGACCTTCATGGACGAACTGGAGAAGGTTCTGAAGACCGAGAACGGCAAGAAAGCACTGGGAGTGGGATCGGACCGCAGATGAGAGAAATGTTTTTTCCGGACAGATGGGCGAAGTCTGCCTATGAGATTGATTACCGCGGCCTGTACGAGGAAGGAATCCGTGGGCTTATTTTTGATATTGACAACACGCTGGTGGATCCGAATGCACCGGCGGATGAGCGGGCGAAGCACCTCTTTGCGCAGCTTCGGAAGATGGGTTTTCGGACCGTGATTCTCTCGAACAATACGGGAAAGCGGGCCGGGACCTTCGCGCAGGAAGTAGGGAGTCCGGTCGTTACAAAGGCAATGAAGCCGCTTCCACATAAATACCGCGAGTCCATGCGGGTAATGGGAACCGATGAGAAGACGACGGCGTTCATCGGCGATCAGATCTATACGGACATCTGGGGAGCCAACAACGCGGGCGTCCTGTCCATCCTGACGGATCCTCTCACGCAGAAGGAAGAATTCTGGATCCGCTGGAAGCGAAGACTGGAAGCGCCTGTGCGCGGGAAAATCCGGGCGCAGCAGGAAAAACGATGAGGAAAGTTTGAAAGTGACATTGATATGTCGCTTTCAAACTGCGGCATCGGTGCTGACGCACCGGCTGCCGCATTCGGCAAAACCGTATTCGCGGATTTTACCTCAGCGAGGCATAAATATGGAAATTAACGGAAAAACAGCGGTATACGGCCTGATCGGCAACCCGGTCGGTCATTCCTTTTCTCCGCTGATTCACAACACGCTGGCGGAGGGCCTTGGCCGGAACATGGTCTACGAGACCTTCCCTGTGACAGATCCGGAACGGATCGGAGATGCGGTGAAGGGCGCGTTTGCGCTTGGCGTTCAGGGAATGAATGTGACGGTTCCTTACAAGAGTGCCGTCATTCCGTATCTGGTGGAGATTGATCCGGTCGCCAAGGCAATCGGCGCAGTGAACACTCTGGTCCGGATGGAACCGGAAGAAGGGCCGGATGGGGAGAATTTCTCCTGCGGCTACAAGGGCTACAACACGGATTATATGGGTCTGCGGCAGGCCCTGACCGAGATGGGAATCCGGCTGGCCGATATGGCGGTGATCGTGATCGGGGCAGGCGGCGCGGCGAGAGCGGCGGGCTTTATGTGCGGCGATGCGGGCGTCCGGCAGCTCTGCATTCTGAACCGGACGAAGGAGCGGGCAGAGCTTCTTGCAGGAGATCTTCAGAAGAAGTTCCCAGAGATGACAACGAATGTCCGGGTCCTTGCGGAGGCCGCACAGGCTGCGCAGGAATTCAAGGGAGCCGGGGAGAAGGTCCTTGCGATTCAGTGCACGAACGTCGGTCTTGCACCGAAGGCGGATGAGGTTCCGGTGGAGGATCCTTCCTTCTATGAGAATGTGGATGCCGTGTATGACTGCATTTATAATCCGGAGGAGACCCGCTTCCTTTCCATGGCAAAGGCGGCGGGGAAGCCCGGGCGGAACGGCATGGACATGCTGCTCTGGCAGGGGATTCTCGCGTTTTCATTCTGGACGGGCCAGAAGCCGGACCATGAACTGACGGAGAAAATCCGAAAGAAATTATATGAATTTCTGGCGTAACGGTACGGAACCGGACGAAAGAATCCGGTGCAGGCGTGCACTGGCATTCTGACGATTCCGACGGAAGACGGGAAACGCCGGATCTGAATGCTGCGGGACAAGAGAAACGGGGGCGGCGGATGAATAATTATGTGCTGATCGGTTTTATGGGGTGCGGCAAGACAACCATCGGAAAGAAGCTCGCGGACAGGACGGGAATGGAGCAGCTGGACACCGATGCCCTGATCGTGCAGGAAGCGGGCATGCCGGTCACCGAGATTTTTCACAGGGAAGGCGAGCAGGGATTCCGCCTCCGCGAGACGCGGCTTCTGGAAGGACTCGTCCGGAGCGGACGGGAGAATGCCGTTTACTCCACCGGCGGCGGAATCGTGATGCAGGAAGAGAACAGGAACCTCCTGCACCGTCTGGGAACCGTGGTTCTTCTGGAAATCACGCCGGAGGAGGTGATCCGGCGGCTCGGAAAAGACACGACGCGCCCTCTTCTCCAGGGAGAGGACCGGATGAAAAAGGTCCGGATGCTGATGGCGAGAAGAAGGAAGGCCTATGAGTCCTGCGCGGATCTGAAGGTCGAAGTCTCCGGGAAGACGCCGGAGGAAATTATGGAAGAGATTCTGCAAAGTCCGCAGGGGATCTGAAGAGAGAATCCGGGCGGAAAAACACAGAATGCAGGAAGAAAAGAGTAGAAAGTTTGAAGGTGGCATTGATATGTCACTTTCAAACTGCAGCATCGGTGCTGACGCACCGGCAAAACCGCCTTCGCGGATTTTGCTTCAGCGAGGTATAAAAATGAAGAAAATACTGGTGATCAACGGGCCGAATCTGAATTTTCTCGGCATCCGCGAGAAGAGCATCTATGGAACCGAAGACTACAATGCACTGATCGGCAGAATCCAGCAGCATGCCGTGGAGCTGGGCGTTGCCGCGGAGTGCTGGCAGTCCAACCACGAGGGAGCGATCATCGACAAGCTGCAGGAGGCTTATTTTGATGAGGATCTCATCGGCGTTGTCATCAACCCAGGGGCTTACACCCATTACAGCTACGCCATTCACGACGCGCTCCGCAGCGTGTTCGTCCCGAAAGTGGAAATTCACATCAGCGACATCAATGCCAGAGAGGCGTTCCGCCAGATATCCGTGACGGCGCCCGCCTGCGACCACCAGATCGTCGGACACGGGCTGGACGGGTATCTCGAGGCGATGGACTGGATTCTTGCAAAAAAATCTTGAAAATACAGGACGTTCAGGGTATCATGATTCCGTAATTGTGACTTTATATTTCCAGGAGGATTATCTACATGATCACAGCCAGTGACTTCAGAAACGGCGTTACCATCGAGAAGGATGGCAACGTATATGAGATTATCGAATTCCAGCACGTTAAGCCCGGTAAAGGCGCAGCTTTCGTCAGAACCAAGCTGAAGGACATCATCAACGGAGGCGTTACCGAGACGACCTTCCGTCCGACCGAGAAGTTCCCTCAGGTCCGCATTGACCGCAAGGACTATCAGTATCTGTACAAGGACGGCGATATGTGGACCTTCATGGATACCGAGAGCTACGAGCAGATCAGCCTTGGCGCAGATGTCTGCGGCAATGACATGAAGTTCGTCAAGGAGAACGACATGATCAAGGTTGATTCCTACAACGGCAATGTATTCGCAATCGAGCCTCCGATGTTTGTAGAGCTTGAGATCACCGAGACCGAGCCCGGCTTCAAGGGCAACACGGCAACCGGCGCAACGAAGCCTGCAACGGTTGAGACCGGTGCACAGGTTGCGGTTCCGCTGTTCTGCAACATCGGCGATAAGATCAAGATTGATACCAGAACCGGAGAGTATCTCTCCAGAGCATAAGGAAATGCTGCTGTCAGCGTTTCCAGACAGAAATGGCTGTGTCCTGCCTGCCTTCTGACGGGTCAGGATCTGGTACAGGATCATGAAAGGAACACGACAATGGAAACCCACGGTTTCTGTTGTCGTGTTTTTGTAATTGTTCAGCACCTGCAGAATTCAAATGTGAATGGGCTGCTTGCAGACCGGTTCACATTGAAATTCTGCAGGCGGCCAAGGCGCAAAGCGCCTCTGGCCGGTCACATCGAGGATTTCCGTAAGGAAATTCGAGATGGGCTGAACGGTTACGCATCTTGCTGTGATCCGCCTGCATCGCGGTGCGGGCGGATCAGGAAGGAGAAAATTCATGAATCCATGGACAGACCTGACGGCGCAGAAGAGCTTCTGCATTTCGGAGAAGCTCTCATATCAGAATGCCAGGAAACGCATCTGCATCCGCGCGGTAAACCGCGGACACAACCGGAGTGAACTGGAAAAGCTCCCCTTTATCGGCTGGGAGGACCTGGCGATCGTGTTCTTTTTTGACACGGGAGGAGAGAAGGAAATCCCGATTACGGCAAAGGACCTGGAACGGTGGGAAGTGGACCGGTATGAGCTCTACCGGAACGCACTGGTGCAGAGCAGACGGATTCACCCGCCGCTTTTTGCCACAATGCGCGAAGTGCTGGGAATTCCGGAGAGCGAGTGGGAAGAGGAAATCACACTGTATGTTCTGACCTGCCGGAAACCGTTCTACGGGTCGGCGGCGATGTTTTACCCGGGAATGATGGCGTACCTTTCGGAACGGATCGGAGGAGATCTCTATGTGATCCCGTGTTCCGTTCATGAACTCATTCTGGTGAAAAAGCAGGAGATTGAGGATCCGGAGGGGCTGCGCGCCATCATCCGGAGCGTGAACCGGGAGGAACTCCTTCCGGGGGATGTGCTGTCGGATTCTCTATATGAATATCTGGAGGAGGAAGACGTCCTGCGGCGGACAACCGGCCGTGAAAATGGCTGATAATCTTGCGGAAAAGACCTTTACTTTTCAACGCTTCAAGGTTATGATGCTCACGTAAAGCGATGAAGAGACGAGTAGAACTGTACGAAAGCCTTCAGAGAGGAATTCTCCCGGATCTGCGGACATTTTCCTGCAGAGGAAGGGCAGGTGAGAGCCTGCTTTTTCGGGAAACGGGATGGTGCGAGAGTTCCGGTGATGACGCAGTTTGAAGACCAGCTCCGAGCGGCCCCAATCCGGCCCGGCGACTCCGTAACCGTCGTGAATGAAGAAAGAAAACAGGGTGGAACCGCGTAGAATCTACGCCCCTGACGCTGCCTGATGCGGTGTCAGGGGCGTTTTTTGCATGAGCATGAAAAGGAGAAGAGTCATGGAAAAAGAGCAGTATCTGGAAGTGTACCGCCATTCTCTGGCACACATTCTTGCCAAGGCGGTTTTGGAACTGTATGGCGAGGACACGCAGTATGCGATCGGGCCGCAGATTGCCGACGGTTTTTATTATGATTTCGTTCTTCCGGCAGGAAAGACCATTCAGGAAGCGGATTTCAAGAAGATCGAGGACAAAATGCGCGAGATCCTGAAGCGCAAAGAGCCCTGGACGAGAAAAGAGGTTTCCAAGGCGGAGGCACTGGAAATTTTCAAAAACCAGCGCTTTAAGACCGAACTGATTCAGGATCTTCCGGAGGATGAGACCATCACGGTTTACTACACCGGTGATGACTATGTGGATCTGTGCAGAGGGCCTCACGTGGAGAATTCCCAGGATCTTCTGTCTGCGGCATTCGAACTCCGCAGCGTGTCCGGTGCATACTGGAGAGGCGACGAACATCGCGACCAGATGACCCGTGTCTACGCCTATGCGTTCCCGGACAAGGCGGCTCTGAAGGCGCACAAGGACCTGATCCGCGAGGCAAAGGAGAGAGACCACAAGGTCATCGGCAAGCAGATGGAGCTGTTCTATTTTGATCCGACCGCGCCCGGAATGCCTTACTGGATGCCGAGAGGATGGAAGCTGTTCAACGCCCTTCTTGCTTTCTGGAGAAATATTCATGAGGAGCACGGCTATCAGGAAATTTCCGGACCGGTTCTGTCCAAGAAGGAGCTGTGGGAGACGTCCGGACACTGGGCGCACTATAAGGACGGCATGTTCATCATTCCTCCGGCAGAAGGCGAGAGCGAAGAGGACACGTATGCGCTGAAGCCGATGAACTGCCCGAATGCCATCAAGATTTACCAGACCAAGCCCCGCTCCTACAAGGATCTGCCGCTTCGCATCAATCAGGTGGATGTCATTCACCGCAAGGAGAAGAGCGGCGAGCTCAACGGACTTTTCCGTGTGCAGCAGTTCCGTCAGGATGACGCGCATATTCTCGTGACCGAGGAGCAGATCGGATCCGAGATCAACGACATCATGGATATCGCAACCCAGATTTACGGAACGTTCGGCCTGACCTACTGCGCGGAGCTTTCCACACGTCCGGATGATTTCATGGGCGATATCAATACCTGGAATCAGGCGGAAGCGGATCTGAAGAAGATCCTTCTGGACAAGTACGGAGAGAACGGCTTCGAGATCAATGAGGGCGACGGCGCGTTCTATGGCCCAAAGATTGACTTGAAGATGAAGGACGCTCTGGGACGCGAGTGGCAGATGGGCACCATCCAGCTTGATTTCCAGCTCCCGCTGAACTTTGGCATGAAGTACACGGCAGCAGACGGCACACAGAAGCAGCCCGTCATGATTCACCGTGCGATTTTCGGCTCCATGGAGCGGTTCATCGGTATCATCACGGAGAATTTCAAGGGGAACTTCCCGTTCTGGCTGGCTCCTTATCAGATCGGCATCGTTCCGATCCGTCCGGAGCACAACGAGTACGCGAAGAAAGTCGCAGACCTGTGCCGCAAGAACGGACTGCGTGTCGAGGCAGATTATTCGGACAACAATATGAAGACCAAGATCAAGGGCTTCAAGAACTACAAGGATCCCTATATCCTGGTGCTCGGCGACAACGAGGCGGCGAACAACACCGTTTCCATCAACATCCGTGGCAACAAGCAGCTCAACAATGTGCCGCTGGATGAGTTCCTGGATCTGTGTGACCGCATGGTGGAAGAGCACAGCCTGG
>CAVKEB010000056.1:0-12967 GCA_963655255.1 bacterium | reverse complement strand
ATACCTCACTGAGGCAAAATCCGCGATACCAGAGAGAATTTCGCGAAGGCGAATTCTCTCTGTATACAGAGTGCCGCCTGGCGGCACTCTAAGTAAAAGAAGATGTCATCAGACATCTTCAAGTGCAGCGGTTTTGCCGAATGCTGCAGTTTGAAAGCGACATATCGATGTCACTTTCAAACGTAAACTCCTGTTGTCTCATTGGTTAGTCTTGTATAACTAATAGGAGTTTACTATGACTAACCACGTTCTGTCAACCGGTCAGCGGATCTTTCGCGAGTGGTCTTTCCTCATCACAGCTTTCATTTTTTGCAAACGGAATCGGGGGAAGATCCGCGTCATATTTGATGAGCACCCTGTCTCCGCACCGATCTCCCCGGACGAATTCAACAGGCACGCGGAGGATCCAGGTATCCTCCTTGACGCCGTCCATGACAAAACGGTTCTCCGAAATGTACTGCAGAGGCAGATCCTGATCCCGGTAATGCAGCATCAGCCTTCCCTCCTCTTCGTACACGGTCACTTCCCCGTATCCCGGATTTTTGTATTTTCCGGCAAACTCCTCCCGGTTTTCCCCGGTTTCCCCGCTTTCAGAAGGAATATTCTCCCCTGAAAAATCCGGATTCTGCCCGGATGGCGTTCCGAACTCCGGCGGCGTGTAATCCGCAAAGAGTTCCCGGTATTCCGAAGCCCCCGCAAGGTCTCCCTCCTTTGAGAACTTCGAAAGCCAGCTGCTGCTCATTCCGAAGGCCGCTCCGTCCAGCGCATCGTATAAAATCCCGCGAAACAGCGGCAGCTCCGGGTCGTGCAGATTCATCATGATCACGACGCCGACTCCCTTCTCCGGAAGATAAACCTGCGAACTGCTGTAGCCTTCGATTTTCCCATTGTGCATCTGGAGCGGCGTCCCGCGGTACTCCCCGATTCTCCAGCCGAGTCCGTACCCGTGGAAGGCCAGCGGATCTCCGGGAATCACGGGCTCTTCCACGGTCTCAATGTGCGGCGTATGAAGTTCCCGGAAGAGCTCCTTCGAAATCAGCCGCTGTCCCTCCGGGGTCACCCCTCCCATCATATGAAAGCGCACCCACTTCACCATGTCATTCAGGGAAGAATTCACGCCCGCGGCCGGAACCGCCAGATCCATATTCCAGAACGGGAGCCGCCTTCTCGCGGTCCCGAACACGCGGTACGGCTCCGCCATATTGCCGCTTGCCTTGATGCCGGCCTCGGTGGCCGTCGTCTCGGTCATCCCGAGCGGATCCAGGAAGAATTCCTTTAAAAGCGCCTCAAAGCTCCTGCCCGTCACCGCTTCCGCGGCATACCCGGCCATCACGAACTGCGCGTTGTTGTACTGATACTGCGCGCGGAAGGGGAGATTCGAATCCAGATAGCGCATCTGCCGCGCGAGCTCTTCTCTTTTCTGACTGCCCGGCCACAGCGCGTCGTGATTGGCAAGGCCCGAGCGGTGGCTCATCATATCCTTCAGCGTCATCCGCTTCTCCCGGTACTGAAGCTCCGGGACAAAATCCGTGACCGGCTGGTCCAGATCCAGTTTTCCCTCGTCACAGAGCCTTGCCACAACCGCCGAGGTAAACGACTTCGAGATGGACGCCATGCAGAATCTCGTCGAAGGGTTCACCTTCTCTCCTGCCTCCGCGTTCTTATCTCCGAGGCAATGCATCTCGGTCCCGCCGTCCTTCGTAAATACCGCAAACGCAAGCCCCGGGACCCGGTAGTAACGCATCATTGCACGAATCGCCGCGAGCTGCTCTTCATCAAATACTGGTTTCATTGTCATCTCTCCATGTTTTGTCCACTTCTCTGTATCTCAAAATTTTCCTCATGAACACCGTCACGGATCACATTCATCTCCGGCTGAATTGCTTCATACCGCGTAGTTGTCCATCACCCAGGCAGGCAAATGCCTACGCCTTCCCAGTTCCGACATTCTTAAATGATTTCCCAATAGCCAAACCGTTTGCCGCCATTTCTTCGAATGCGGTCACTTTCCTTCAAATGATTGATTGCCCTCTGAACCGTTTTGTAGGAAACCCCCATTTGTTCGGCCATAACAGACATCGAAATGTCCTTTTGTGCAGCAATCATATCCAATATGAGCTGTTCAGTTTCTTTATTCTTTCGGTCATTCTTTTGGACATTCTTTTGGTCATCGTGTCCGTTTGAAATAACGGCACTGGCCAGTGCTGTAAACTTGATCGTTAAATCATCCCCAAGTATGGAATATTCCGGTTCAGGTGAACCAAGCTCCCGGCAAGACTCAAGTACTTTCTGTATGCCACGCCCCAAAGACTCAATATAACCTGCACGATAAAAAGCATTCGCAATCGACGGATTGAACGGAATGGACTTGTGTCTCTCTATCAAAGTTTCTACCGTCCAGCCACGTGGCAAGATACAATTATTACTGATATACATAGCATCGTCCTCAATCCGTATCTGAATCGGTACACTTGCCGCATAATTGTTATGCCCAATGGCATTGTAAATTGCTTCACGGACACCATCTCGAGGGAATGGATAAGTCTCTACACGGACATCATGCTCATAGGTGATAGCAGCTTTCAAATATTTCGTATAAATCAGGTCGATCACACGATCAGCAATCTGGAACAACGATCCCTCTACCGTATCCTGATATTGTAAATCGGAACCCTCTCCAAATTTGCCTATTTTCACGTAGCAACCGGAAATAATTCGTCCCGGCTTTTTATAAAAGAGCATAACCGCAGCCCGCTTAAGTTTGCCGTCTACCAGTAAATCAAGATTATCCAGCAATTTCTCATTGGAAATGTCAAGATCTTCCTTAGTCATACGGCCATTTTTTACTGCTTCTCTACGAAAGATTTCAAAACTCTCACTGTCAAGATCATCTGCATTGATATTGTCAACTGGAACGGCATCCCAACGATACCCGGTCTTTTCTACCAGAAACTCTGTCAGAGAAGCACCTCGAAGCTGCTGCTTGGTACTGCCGCTCCGATAGTGATACTCGCCCTTGTAACTGACCGGATAAGAACTGGGATTAACCTTGATTTCAATGTAATCCTTTCCATTACAGGAAAGCAGATTGACATCAGCAATAATTCCCATTGTATCCTTGATTTTATTCGGAATATCCTCAAGAAGCTTTTTACTGTCGGACACACCAACAACTTCTCCATCATCGCGGACACCGATATAGATTTTTCCACCACGGGCATTGGCGAAGCCGCACACCCATTTCAGGTATTCATCTTTCCACGATTCCTTATATTCCGTATTTTGGCTTTCTGCCATTATAAAATTCTCCTTCCGCAACAATACTAATATCTTCTCGTCCGACTTATACCAAATCGCTTTTTTATAACGCCCAATAGTAATCCCGTATTTTCTGGGCCATTAATTTCCGTCGTGCTTCCAGAAATGTCGGATAATCCTTGATATCCATATGATCAAATCCATCCGGAATGCAATTCTGTTTCAGGTTTTCCCGCAAATTATTCGTTTCCACGATACTGCCATATACCGGTCGTTTGGTCTCACATTGCTTCAGAACCTCGGCCATGTATACACACGGTGCAGCATCGCTGATTTTGATGTTTATTTCCTGCTGCAGGTAGACATAGTTTGCAACCTGATTGTACTGAGCCTGTGATACGCCATTCGAAGTGAGATATTTCTTAGGGAACAAATGATGAATATCACCGCGATTTTCCAACATAGATTCGATATCAACCTGCGTAGAAAGGAATCCCTTGTCATGTGCTTTTACCTGAGCCATCAGAAACATATTAAAATAAGGACTGCTTGCCACAGAAGTATCCAAACGCTGAATCAGATTGACCGTCCAAAAGGCATCAGAAAGTTCTCCGGCCTCTGTAATCTGCAGATATTCCATCGGATCATCATAAGAGAAGAAGCGCTTGATATCGTAATCAAACCATGATTCGGCAGATCCAGAATATCTTCCTGTCAGGATTGTCAAAGCAATCCAGCGGCGGACGATCTGTTCAATCTTGTTACTGTCTGTATGACGTTCACGCAAAGCAAGATAGAGCGCATATCCGAAATTCAAAACGTTTTGAGAGCGGATCAATGATTTTCTGACAATTCCAGCAGAACGGACGATCATCAGGTAACGCTCATAATTGTTCTTATTTACAGTTTGCATAACAGCATCATGCAGATACCGGAAGGATTCTTCTTCAATTTCTATCTTGAATTCACGGGTCTCGAAATCACGGCCGGAAAGCAAACTAACCAGATCTGACAAGCGGCCACGCTTAAACTTATAGGTAAATGCCACTCGCAGAATATCAATGTATGAGGTTTTATAAATCGGTGAATTCTTTTCTGCAGCCCATTTGATTGCTTCAAATTCCGGCAGAGAAGAAAATGCAGCATCGTTATTCTTGATGTCTTTCAGATCTTCCGGAGACTCCATCAGATGACAGAAATAATCAATCGTCTTACGGGTAATATTACCGCCATATTCTTCATTAGAAGAAATCCTGGACATGGCAAAGTCTGCCTGAGAAAGCACAACTCCTTTGGAATTGATACGGATAAAGATATTGGTAACACTGTCAATGTCCAAGTCCTCAGCAAGTGTAATTACACCCAGACTATTATTCTGAATACCGCGTAATTTATTGATGATCGTATTGATCTGCGACATCTGAGAAGGAATTTCATTATCCTGACAATACTTCACGACAAAGGAAAATGTATCAAAAGACGGATCCAATACAAGTGCAATGTCCGGAATCCATTTGCTACTCTTCAAAATAGCATTATTAGCAACTTCAAATTTCTCCTCCTGTGGATTGAAGGCGATTGCAATACGGCGCCATTTATAGTGATCGTCCATCACTTCCCTTCCAACAATGGCTGCCGCCATAGCGGTGATACGCTGCTGCCCATCAATCAAGACCTTTTTGCCGATAGCAGTTGTGCCATCCTTAAGCTTTACCTTTGGATTCTGCCAAACGATGATATAGCCAACCGGGAAACCTTTGTAGAGAGAATCCATCAAATCACGGACCTTGGTGCTATTCCATACAAATGGACGCTGCATCTCCGGGATAGCGATATCACCAGCCTTAATGTTGGAAAGCAAAGTATCCACGGTATAGTTATTCACGCTATAACAAGCCATAGCCATTCCTCCCTAGTCATCATTTTTCCGATGTCTGATTGATAAATATCCCATACCATTCTCCATTTTGTCCGAATGCTTTTCAGTTATTATGAATATTGCGCCCAACTTCGCGGGAAATCAATGTGTTCTCAACACTTTCCCGCCTACGCAAAAATCCCGCACATGCCTGGTTTTCTGCATGTACGGGAATTCTTTTCTGAAAAAAGGATGATAAAATTACCGCTCAGCCTGCAAGGCTTCTGCCGAGAGCTCTGCACTCTTCCAGTGCTCCGTCATCCGGTGCGTTCTGGCAGGTCACCGTGCCGGCCACCTTTGCTCCATCTGAGGAGCAGCGGCTCTCCCAGTCCTGCATCCAGACGCCTTCGCCCCAGCCCCAGGAGCCGAAGAGTCCTACTTTTTCCCCGGAAAGGGAGCCTTCCACATCAGCGAACATCGGCTCGAACTCGCTCTCTTCCAGAACCTCTGCGCCCATCGCGGGGCAGCCGAAGGCGATTGCATCATAGGAAGCCACATCTCCCGCCGAGAACTGGGACGGCCCCAGCACTGTTACCTCCGCTCCTGCCGCCTTTGCGCCCTCTGCGACGGCATCTGCCATCATTCCTGTGTTGCCGGTTCCTGTCCAGTATACAACTGCTACTTTGCTCATATTGTTCTCCTTTTCTTTGTGATGATTGGGTTTCAATCATGCTCTCTATCGTCAACAGGTCATCGCGATTGCCGCGGCCTTATGACTTTCTGATTTCTGTGCGCATCCCAAGCGGCTTGCAACCTGCCCGCCGGCTTTTCTCAAGACTCCGCCACAGTCAGCTGCTCCAGACTCCTTCCCATCTCCCAGGAGCGCAGATACGCCGCCGTGCAGCTCTGATAGTCCCGGAAGACTTTCCGTGCCTTCTCTTCGTCTCCATACACCCGCCAGAAGCCGATGCACTTGCAGCCTTCTTCCTTATGCCGGATGAAGCCTTCCACGTCCTCCAGCGGATAACCGAGGAAAATTCCGATTTCATGGGGAAATTCTTCTTTTCCCCTCCCTGAGCGGATCCGCTCCCCGAGTCTTGCGACACACCGGTCCGCATCTGAGCAGTCATAGCCGAATCCTTCCAGAAAGGCCCGGATCCTGCCGTCTGAAAACCGCCGGTTCAAAATCTCCGGGCGATACAGATACAACAGGACATGCCCTCTGCAGAAATTCAGCGGCACCGCCCGCAGTCCCTTCCGGACGAAAATCCGGTTCATCTCGCGGATATCCTCCCGGGCCGTCTCCGAATCCTGATACGCAAGACTGATCAGATTCGCCGGTTTCATCCCGGCCAGCGTCGGAGAACAGTTTTCTATCAGGACTCTCTCGGGCATGGCCAACCTCCTCGCCTGTAAGTTAGTTCTATCTAACTTTCAGGTATGATCTTACTGCTGACGTATGTTTGTGTCAACTAACTTTTTGTTATCATTTTATTCTGCTCCGCTATTTTCGACATCAGGTCATTTCCTGCGTCCGATTTTTCAGTATCAGGCCATTTTTCCTGTCCGATGATCTTCGACGCCGGGCCGTTCCCGTACCCGATGATTTTCCAATAGAGAGAATCATCCCGGCGAAAGTTTCCATAGCATATTGTTTTACTATGATTATAGTGATATATGTATATCAACCTGCATTTTCTACTCTTCCGGGCCGTTGTCCGGAAATGCGGCCGCCTTTGGCCGTTCCGTATTTTCGTCCGGCAAGAGTTTTTGTTACATGTTTTGATTATGTTTTTCATCAGAAGAGGTGAACATTGCATTCTTATTCTTTCGATCAAAAGATAAACCGGCAGGGAACTTCCTGTCTCAAATATGACTTTGGCATGCAGCGGATGGGCCGTGAGGACCTGCTGCCGCTCTGGGTCGCCGACATGGATTTCCGGCTTCCGGACGAGATTCTGGAGATTCTGAAAAAGCGCGTGAAGCATGGGATTTTCGGCTACACGGATCCGGATGAGCGCTATTACGAGGCGCTCGCCGGGTGGTTTTCGCGCCGCCACGGATGGAACATCCGGCGGGAATGGAACACCGTGACCCCCGGCGTGGTTTACGCACTGGCTGCCGCGGTCCGCGCGTTCACAAAGCCCGGCGATGCCGTCCTGATTCAGGAGCCCGTCTATTACCCGTTCCACGAGGTGATTGAGCAGAACGGGCGGGTCTGCGTCCGGAATCCGCTCCGCCTTGCCGACGGCCGTTATGAGATGGACCTTGCAGACCTGGAAGAGCGCATCGTGCAATCCCACGTCCGGCTGATGCTCCTCTGCAGCCCGCACAACCCGGTCGGACGGGTCTGGACCGGAGAGGAGCTGACCGCCGTCGGCCGCTTCTGCAGGAAGCACCAGGTCCTCGTTGTCGCCGATGAAATCCATGCCGATTTTGTTTTTCACGGATTTCATTTCACGCCCTACGGAACGCTTGACGAGGAGCTGATCCAGAACGCCGTCATCTGCACGTCCCCCAGCAAATCGTTCAACATCGCCGGACTCCAGACCGCCAATATCCTGATTCCGAATCCGGAGCTCCGCAGCGTTTTCCAAAGGGAAAATGCCGCCACCGGCTACAGTCAGG
The DNA here is from genome assembly GCA_963655255.1 of bacterium. Classification (GTDB taxonomy): domain Bacteria; phylum Bacillota; class Clostridia; order Lachnospirales; family Lachnospiraceae; genus CAG-791. The sequence continues at coordinate 5,223 of CAVKEB010000056.1, read as the reverse complement.
GAAACGCCCTCGGCATCACCGCGGTTCAGGCCGTCTGCGAACACGGCGACGCGTGGCTGGATGTCCTGCTCTCCTACCTGCAGGGGAATCTGGACTTTTTCCGGGAATTCCTGCGGACAAGGATTCCGGAGGTCACCCTGATCGAACCCGATGGCACCTATCTTCTCTGGGTGGATTTCTCCCACGCGGTCTCTTCCTATGAAGAGCTGCACCGCCTGGTCGTGGACAAGGCGCGTCTCTGGCTGGACGAGGGAATTATTTTCGGAAAAGAACACGCGCTGTTCGAGCGCTTCAACATCGCCTGCCCGAGAAGTACGCTGGAGCAGGCACTGACACAGCTGGAGCGAGCCATGCACGGCTGACCTCACGGCCCACCGAATCCCCGGGTTCACCGTGTCCCTGGTTCGCCGGAAACGCCGAAATTTCAGTGCGGATTCTCTGTTTCAAGGTGGATTTCCCCAGAGCAGCCATGCGGCCCAGAATCGAAGCACAGGAATACGAAACGTTTTTCCCGGAATTTCAGCTGACATATCGCGTTTTATCGGCTCCCATCTATGGGAAGGAAAGGATTTGAAATGGATTTTAATTCAGAAAGCAATGATAACAAGGAATGGAACGTCTCCTTCAAGACCAAGTGTCAGGGGATGGACCTCAGCATTCAGGACCAGTACCACGCCATCAGTTTCCCGATCTATCAGACGGCGACCTTCTCCCACCGCGAAATCGGCGGGGACGGCTTCCACTATACCCGTCAGTCCAATCCGACCCGGCAGCAGCTCGAGAGCATCGTCGCCGGGCTGGAGAACGGGACGCAGGCGCTCGCCCTGTCCAGCGGCATGGCGGCCATCACGCTCCTTCTCGAGCTGTTCGCTCCGGGGGATCAGCTGATCATTGACGAAGATCTGTACGGCGGGAGCGTTAGGCTCTTTCACGAAATCGGCGAGAAAAACGGCCTGTCCTTCACCTCCGCGGATCTCAGCACCACGGATGTCGAGCCTCTCATCGGCCCTTCCACCAAAGCGGTTTACCTCGAGACGCCCACCAATCCCATGATGCGCGTGACGGATCTGGAAAAGCTCTCCCGCATCACGAAAAAACACGGCCTTCTCCTGATCGTGGACAACACCTTCCTGTCTCCCTACGCCCAGAATCCGCTGGACCTCGGCGCGGACATCGTCATCCACAGCGGGACAAAATTCCTCTGCGGCCATCATGATACCATCGGCGGCTTTCTCGTTCTCCGAAACGCCGCCCTCGCCGAGAGACTCCGCTATCTGTCCACCACAATCGGTTTCGCCATGGCGCCGTTCGACTGCTGGCTGATGATGCGCGGAATCCGGACACTGGCCGTCCGCATGGAGCGTGCGCAGGAAAATGCCGCACAGCTGGCCTGCTGGCTGGAGGCGAATCCTCACGTCCGCAGGACGATTTACCCGGGGCTTCCCAGCCATCCAGGATATGAGATCATGAAACGCCAGGCGCGCGGCTTCGGCGCCATGATTTCCTTCGAAGTGGAATCCGCGGCTTTCGCCCGGTCGGTACTGAAGAACGTGGAGCTCATCTACTTCGCCGAGAGCCTCGGCGGAACGGAGACCCTGATCACCTACCCGCTGACCCAGACACACGCGGAGGTTCCGGAAGAAATCCGGGAGCGCAACGGCATCACCGACCGGCTGCTGCGCCTGTCGGTCGGCATCGAAGGCATCCAGGATCTGATCGACGAGTTCGAGCGCGTCTTCGCCATCGCCGCCGCAGAGAGCTAGACAAGCTCCTGCGCGCACCGGTCCAGCGCGGACGCGATCACGGCGTCCATGTCGTAATACTTGTACTCTCCGAGGCGTCCTCCGAAGATGACCTTCTCCTCTTTCCCGGCAAGTTCGCGGTACTTCGCATAAAGTTCCCCGTTTTTCTCATCGTTGACGGGATAATACGGCTCATCGCCCGGCTTCCATTCGGAGCTGTACTCGCGGCTGATGACGGTTTTCGGAAGGTCCTCACCCTCGTCGTTTTTGCCGAACTGGAACCACTTGTGCTCAATGATTCTCGTCCACGGGGTCTCGCGGTCCGTGTAATTCACCGCCGCGTTTCCCTGGAAATTCGGCTGGTCCAGAACCTCCGTCTCGAAACGCACCGAGCGGTACTCCAGTGCCCCCAGACGGCAGCCGTAATACGCGTCGATCGGGCCGGTATAGATCACCCGGTCCGCCAGCGCGTCCCATTTTTCCTGATTCTCCAGATAGTCCTCGCCGAGCTGCACTGGAATTCCCTCCAGCATATGCTCCACCATTTTCGTGTAGCCGCCCACCGGGATTCCCTGATACAGCGCGTTGAAATAATTGTTGTCGAAGGTCAGCCGGACCGGAAGTCTGCGGATGATGAAGGAAGGAAGCTCCGTGCAGGGGCGCCCCCACTGCTTCTCCGTGTAGCCCTTGATCAGCTTCTCATAGATGTCCGTACCGACGAGGCTGATCGCCTGCTCCTCCAGACTCCCCGGCTCAAACGGAGCGTCCTTGGAAAGCCCGCGTTCTTCCTGCTTACCGGCAATGTACGCCGCCTTCTCTTCCTCGATCTTCGCCGCGGCCTCCTCCGGCGTCACGACGCCCCACATCCGGTTGAACGTGTACATGTTGAACGGAAGAGAGTACAGCTCCCCGTGGTAGTTCGCGACCGGCGAATTCGTGAAGCGGTTGAATTCAGCGAAACGGTTCACATACTCCCAGACCTTCCGGTTGTTCGTGTGGAAAATATGTGCCCCGTACTCATGCACATGGATTCCTTCAACATCGCGGCAATACACGTTGCCCGCGATGTGCGGCCTCTTGTCAATGACAAGGACCTTCTTCCCCGCGGCCTTCGCCTCATGTGCGAACACACTGCCGTACAGTCCGGCCCCTACGATCAGATAATCATATTTCATTTCTATACCTCACTGAGGCAAAATCCACGAAGGCGGTTTTGCCGAATGTGGCAGCCGGTGCGTCAGCACCGATGCTGCAACCCGCATGTTTCTTTTACAATCTCCGCATCGTCGCCCGGAACGCCCATCCGATCAGATGAACCAAGGCCTCCGGCCGGCTGCATCCCGCCACCTGAATCAGGAGATTCCAGAATCTCCGAACCGCCTTCGCCTTGTTGGAGGAAAGGGATCCCGCAGGCCGCCGGTAAATCGTCAGTACCCGGTCCAGCCCGCAGGCTGTCACGCCGGTCTTCAGAATCGACCACCAGAGCGCCGTGTCCTCCGACCCTATGTCCGGCATATGAATCAGGGACTTGTCCAGTTTCCAGGTATCGAACATCACCGTGGAAGTAAAAATCACCGTCCGGCTGAGCGCATGACGAAAGTCAAGCTCCCCGGGCGCGTGAACCACTCTCCCGGTCCCCTTTGCCGCCTCATCGCCAAACTCATAGGAGGTAAAAACAAATGCGGCTTCCTTCTCCCGCAAAAACGCCAGCTCTTCTTCCAGCTTCGCAGGAAGCCAGAGATCGTCGGCATCCAGAAACGCAAGATACCGCCCGCGCGCCTCCTGCACGCCGCGGTTGCGACTTTCGGCCGCACCCAGGTTCCTCTCGTTGCGAAGGATCCGGATTTTCTCCCTGGCCGCGGACTTGTTCCGGTATTCTTCCATGATGGAAAGACCCGCATCGCCGCCGCAGTCATCCACCAGAATCAGCTCCCAGTCCGGATAGGTCTGCGCCTCCACGCATGCCATCGTTTCCGCGAGATACTCCGCCGCATGGTACACCGGCACGACGATGGAGATCAGACCGTCCCTGCCCTTTTCACTTGTCATTGTCTGCAATCCTCTGTTCTATTTACGATTCCGCCTCGGCTCCCTGGTACTCTTCCTCCGGCACCTCCCGATAGAAGACCTGCAGCATCATCTCATACAGCGCGTCCTCGTCGTAATAAAACTCCTCGAAGCCCTGATCTCCCATCTTCGTCTTGCCCTGCAGGGAATAAATCGTATCCAGATCCAACGAATACTCTCCCATCTGTCCTGCAAGGTAGGTCACCTCCGATACATCCACATCGGTCACCATATACGGAGAAATTGCCTGATACAGGTTGACGATGGAGGTCGGATTCTCCTTGACCGATGCGAGCATCTTCGTCATCAGGGCCTTCAGATAGACCTTCTGCTTCTCCAGGCGGAAGCCCGCCGAATCAAATTCCGTCAGGCTCCGGTTCTGCACAAACCGGTAGGCTTCCTCGCCCATCAGCGTCTGGTTCTCGCCGTACTCGATTTTCCCGTCCTTGTAGGTCATCCGGGGAACCGTCACGCCACCGACCGCGTCATTGATCATCGGCACCGCTCCCATGTTGATGGCAACATAGCCGGAAATCGGAAGAGAATAAAACAGGTTCGAAACTGCCTTCTCCTCTCTCTCGCAGGATTCCTCCATGCCGTCGCCGTAGCCGTGTGCCAGACAGATCTGCCCGACACCGGTGTGGTCGAAATTCCCGTCTTTGTCGTAAACATCAATTTCCGTCATCGTATTGCGGTTGATCGCGACCACGGAAATCTTCTTCGTGTCCGGATTCATGACCAGAAGGAACAAGGAATCCGCCTGACCGCCGTTCTGACCGCCGGATTTCGCGCTGACATAGTTCCGGTCGTCAACTCCCATCATCAGGAACGTCAGAATCTGGTCGTTGTACTCATACACCTTGTCCTGGTAGCGCACCCAACCGTCCTTCCAGACCTTCGCATTCTCCTGCGCTTTTGTCTGTTCCTCTGTATTCTCCTCCGCCAGCGTCGGCGCCTGACCCTCGGCGCTCTGATACAGATTCTTCTTACCTACTGCGTCCAGAATCCGCCAGGCCGCGAACACGCTGCACCCGCAGAGGAGCACAACCGCGCAGACAATCAGAAGCCCCCGCTTCCATGCCCTGCGGTGATGGTAATGATGGTGGTGATGCCGGTACTCCGACCGCGAAAGCCGTCTGTGATGCATCTTCCCGTGCCGGTCATAATATACATTATCGCTGTGTCTTCTCTCTGATCCCATTGGTTTCGTCTCTTGCCTGCCCCTTCAATGAACTTCCCAGGACTCCTTCGAATTCATTCCTAATATCATACTGGATTCTGGAGAGTTTTCCAATTGTGGCATAACAAATGAAATCAACTGCCTGCTCCTAATATATGTTTTGTGATGGTACAGACCACCTGGCAGCCAGTCAGGAGATCCGTTCCTCTCATTGTTTAAGCTGTTAGAATGAAG
>CAVKEB010000055.1:0-13117 GCA_963655255.1 bacterium | reverse complement strand
ATTTCGCGAAGGCGAATTCTCTCTGTATACAGAGTGCCGCCAAGCGGCACTCTAAACAGGAGAAGATGTCATCAGACATCTTCGAGTGCAGCGGTTTTGCCATTTCCGTAAGAACCGGATCACTGCGCTCTCTTGATGAAAAGATGGCGCTGTGAGCGGTAGTCCTTCTCTCTTACGATCTTAAGGCCGCTCCCCTCCAGGAAGGAGAAATCCGAATCCAGAGCGGTCTCCGCGATGATCAGCGTCTCATCCGTCACATACGGAAGGGACGCAAGCTCTAAAAGAGCGCGCCTGCAGGTGTCCGCCTGGTACGGCGGGTCCAGATAGATGATGTCCGCCTGCTTCTCGTGAATGTGATGCAGTGCGTTCAGCACATCCATCTTCAGAAGGATGCCGCTCTCCTCAAAATGCGTCTTGTGAAGGTTGGCCTGAATGCACTTCGCCGCATCCCGTCCGTTTTCCACCAGATACGCCTTCTTCGCGCCGCGGGAGAGCGCCTCAATGCCGATGGCGCCGCTCCCTGCGCACAGGTCCAGAAAAACACAGCCCGGAACATCAAACTGGATGATGTTGAACAGCGTCTCCTTGATGATGTCCTGTGTGGGCCTCGTATCGGTTCCTTCCGGCGTCATCAGCGGCATGCTCCGCGCCGTTCCTGCAATTACTCTCATAAGCTTTCCTTTCTTGGTACACGAGGAGAATTTCGCGCAGGCGAATTCTCCGATGTGAGAGCAGGGCACGCTCTCTGTGCCCGCTCTTAACAGGAGAAAGTGCCATCGGGCACTTTCGAGTGTATCATTTCTTCGTTCCCTTACCGCCACGGCCTGTGGACTTCAGGTGATTCAGGTCCACCTCGCGGTCGTGCCAGGAAACCACATTCGGCACATTCGGATTCAGAATCCAGGCATCCTCCACCGCATCCTTCGCGGACAGTTTGATGCCCCGCACGCCGCGGGCGGTCTTCTTCTGCTCCGGAATCTCTTCCAGTCCGTATTTCAGGAAGAACCCTTCCTTCGTTCGCAGCACAATGTTCAGCTGATCCGTGATGGCGCCCGCCATGACGAGACGGTCATCGTCATCCAGCTTCGTCGCCTGAATGGTCAGACGCGTCACATCGAATTCTCCGCCGCTCACGATCTTGACATAGCCCTGCTCCGTCACAAAGACAAGGCGGTACAGATTCAGCTCGCTCTGGTTGGTGATGTAAATCACGTTTTCCTTTGCGGAATCGAACTTGCAGACATTGTCGATGGGGCGACCCTTTTCCTTGAGCTTTGCCATCGGAAGATCGCTCACCTTGACGGTGTGCATCATCCCCGTATCCGTGAAGACACAGACTCTTCCGAGATTCGAGCAGATAAAATGCACGCGGAATTCCGTGTCCACCGTCTCCTTGTTGCGCTCGTAGACGGCAAGATCCATGGTCTTGGCATAGCCGAAGCGGTCCATGACGAACATGACCTTCGTCTCTTCCTCTTCCGGCTTCACGTAGACCATCTCCTCGCCCTGCGTGATCTCCGTTTTTCTGGGAGATGCGAACTCTTTCTTGAACCGTGAGAGCTCCTCCCGGATGACCCTTGTCATCGAGCTTCTCTGCTCCAGAATATCCTCGTAGCGGTAGATGTTGGCGACGGTCTCCTCATGCTCCTTCAAAAGAGCATTGATTTCCAGACCGACGAGCTTGCGCAGACGGAGCTCCAGAATCGCGTCCGCCTGTCTCGGCGTAAAGACAAGCTGCCCCGCCATCACCGCGGATTCCCTCGTCTTGAAGCGGATGCCGTCCGTCACGCCCTCCACGAGGCACTTCTTCGCCTGCTGGGTGGAGTCCGATCCCCGGATGATCTCGATGATCAGGTCGATGACGTTGCAGGCCTTGATGAGGCCCTCCTGGATCTCGCGCTTTTCCTGCTCCTTGGCGAGCATCGTCTCGTATTTGCGCCTTGTCACCTCAAAGGCAAAATCGATGTCCGCCTGCAGGATCTGTTTCAGAGAAAGTGTCTCCGGTCGTCCGTCCTTGATGGCCAGCATGTTGACGCCGAAGGTGTCCTCGAGCTTGGTCTTTTTATAGAGAAGGGCCTTGAAATTCTCGACATCCGTGTCCTTTTTCAGCTCAATGACAATCCGGATGCCCTCCTTGGAGGACTGGTTGGAAATATCAATGATGTCGGATGTCACTTTGTTCTCATACAGCGCCGCCACGTCCTGCAGGAACTTCGCAATGCCGGAGCCGATCATGGTATACGGAATTTCCGTCACGACGAGGTTCAGGTGTCCGGATTTTCCCTTCTCCACCTCCACGCGGCCGCGCAGACGGATTTTACCCTGACCGCTCTCGTAAATGGAGAGCAGCTCGTCCTTGTTGACCACGATGCCGCCGGTCGGGAAATCCGGTCCCTTCACATAGCGCATCAGATCGCGGACGGAAGCCTCCGGATCCTCCAGAAGCGCAATCTCCGCGTCGATTGCCTCGCCCACGTTGTGGGTCGGCGTCGAGGTTGCCATGCCGACCGCAATGCCCTCGGAGCCGTTGATCAGAAAGTTCGGGATCATGGCGGGGAGAACCGAGGGCTCCTTCTCCGTCTCATCGAAATTCGGAACGAAGTCCACCACGTCCTTGTCGAGATCCGCAAGAAGCCCCTCTTCGGTGATCTTCTGAAGCCTTGCCTCCGTGTAACGCATGGCTGCGGCGGAATCTCCCTCGATGGTGCCGAAGTTTCCGTGCCCGTCCACCAGCGGGAGCTCCTTCTTGAAATCCTGCGCCATGACAACCAGGGAATCGTAGATGGAGGAATCCCCGTGCGGATGGTATTTGCCCATCGTGTCGCCGACGATACGCGCCGATTTGCGGTAGGATCCGTCATAGTGGATTCCCAGCTCCGACATGTCAAACAGGACGCGGCGCTGAACCGGCTTCAATCCGTCACGGATGTCCGGCAGCGCGCGGCTGATGATGACCGACATGGCATAGTCAATGTAGGACTTCTGCATCAGTTCGGAATATTCGCTGGGAATGATCTGTTCTTCGATATTCTCTTCGGCTTTTGTCTTTCTCGGCATAAATCTGTCTGTCCTTCCACTGTCTTAGCTGTGGATAACGCGCGGGCCCCTTGGAGGTCCGCCGGTCCTTTTCTCACTGTGTTCTCACCGCGCCTCCCGAAAACCCTCTCTCCGGGAGGCACACAGCGTATACTCAGATATCAAGCTCCGCGTCCGTCGCGTGTGCGTGAATGTAATCTCTTCTCGGCGGGACGTCGGTTCCCATCAGAAGCCCCGTCATTTCCGAAGCCATGCGGCCGTCATCAATCTGAATCTTGCGGAGCCTCCGGTTCGCGGGATCGAGCGTTGTCTCCCACAGCTGCTGCGGATCCATCTCGCCAAGGCCCTTGTAGCGCTGGAGCGTGAAGCCGCTGTGCGTTTTGCGGTAGCGGGCCAGTGCCGCGTCATCGTAGAGATATTCGCCCTCTTCGCCCTTTTTCTTCGGAACCACCTTGTACAGAGGCGGCATCGCGACATAGACGTGTCCCTCGTAAATCAGATCCGGCATGAAGCGGTAGAACAGCGTCAGCAGAAGCGTCGAGATATGGGCGCCGTCCACATCGGCATCGGCCATGATAATGATCTTGTCATAGCGAAGCTTCGTGATGTCGAAGTCCTGGCCGTACCCCTCGGAGAAACCGCAGCCGAAGGCGTTGATCATGGACTTGATCTCCGCGTTGGCAAGCACCTTGTCCATGGAAGCCTTCTCCACGTTCAGAATCTTGCCGCGGATCGGGAGGATTGCCTGGAACATGCGGTTTCGCGCCATCTTGGCGGAGCCGCCTGCGGAATCTCCCTCGACGATGAAAATCTCGCATTTCGAGGCATCTCTGGATTCGCAGTTGGCAAGCTTTCCGTTGGAGTCGAAGGAGAACTTCGGCTTCGTCAGCATGTTGGTCTTCGCCTTCGCCTCGGATTTGCGGATCTTCGCCGCCCGCTCCGCGCACTCGATGACCGCCTTCAGCTGATCCAGATTCCGGTCAAAATAGTGCGTTGCCTCGTCGGTGGTGACCTGAGAAACCGCCTTCGCCGCATCCGGATTGTCCAGCTTCGTCTTCGTCTGGCCCTCGAAGCGGGGATCCGGGTGCTTGATGGCGATGACCGCCGTCATGCCGTTCCGGACATCCGCGCCGGTGTAGTTGACATCCTTGTCCTTCAGAACGCCGAGCTCTCTTGCATAGCCGTTGATGACCTGCGTGAACGCCGTCTTGAAGCCGGTCAGGTGCGTGCCGCCCTCCGAGTTGTAGATGTTGTTGCAAAAGCCCATGATCTCCTCGCGGAAATCACGGATGTACTGAAACGCGCACTCGACCTCGATGCTCTCGTATTTTCCCTTGAAATAAATGATGTCCGTCACGGTTTCGTCGGACTTGTTCAGCTCGCGCACAAAGCCAGCGATCCCGTCCGGCTCATGGAAAGTCTCGTTCTCTTCACTTCCGGGGCGCTTGTCCTCGTAGAGAATCGTCAGCTTCGGATTCAGATACGTCGTCTCGTGGAGGCGGGATTTGATCTCCTCCTCCTTGAAGCGCGTCTTCTCGAAAATCGTGGGGTCCGGAAGGAAGTTGATGGTGGTTCCGGTTCCCCTCGCCTTGCCGACGGCGGGAAGAAGACCTCCCACGAGCTCCTGATCCGGCTTGCCCTGGCGGTATTTATCCTCGTAGACGATTCCGCCCTTGCGGACGCGGACCGTCATATGCTCCGAAAGCGCATTGACCACTGAGGAGCCGACACCGTGAAGACCGCCGGACGTCGCGTATGCCTTGTTGTCGAACTTTCCTCCGGCATGGAGCGTCGTGAAAACCACGCGCTCCGCGGAAACGCCCTTTTCGTGCATGTCGATCGGAATGCCGCGGCCATTGTCCTCCACCGTGCAGGAGCCGTCCGCCTCCAGCGTCACGCGGATCGTATCGCAGTATCCCGCCAGATGCTCATCCACGGAATTGTCCACGATCTCGTAGATCAGGTGGTTGAGTCCTCTGGTGGACGTGCTGCCGATGTACATGCCCGGCCTTGTGCGGACCGCCTCGAGTCCCTCCAGAACCCGGATGCTCGAAGCGTCATAATGCTGACTTTCTGCCATGAATTACCTCTTATTACCCCTCCGCGGTCTTCCCGCGGCCTGTATCCTGTATCTATCTGTTCAAAGGCAGCAGGCCGGATTCCTCCCTTCCGAATGGTCCGGATGGAGTTCCGGCGGCTGCCAGAGCGCTGTTTTCCTCAGCGGTTCGTGCGGTCCTCGATGTCCAGCTTCTTCGAGCAGGCAATCGCAAGCGCTCCCTCGCCGATGTGGCAGTTGATGACCGACGGCAGCTTGTCGGTGCCGACCTCATGCCCCGGGAACGCCTCGCGGACCTGGCGGCACCAGTCCTCGAACTCCGGAGTCTCGGATTCCACCGCGTAGATGTAGACGTTGTCCTCTCCGCCGTAGAGCTTCTCACAGTCGTTCTTCAGCGCGTTGATCATCAGCGTGCGTGCCTGCTGCACGGTTCTTGCCTTCGCGAACGCGTCCAGACGCTCGCCGAAGATCTTCAGCACCGGCTTGATGCGAAGAAGTGTTCCGATCGCTGCCGCCGCCGGCGTGATCCGTCCGCCGCGCTTTAAGTAGGTCAGGGTATCCACCATGATATAGATGCTCTGATCGAAGCGGACCTCTTCCAGCTTCTCCTTGATTTCCTTCGCCGTCCAGCCCTTCCTCGCCATCTCGATGGCATCCTCGACGGATCGTCTCTGCGTCACGGAAATTCTCTGGTTGTTGACGACCTCGACCTTTCCGTCGTAGTCCCCGGAGAGCATCATTGCGGACTGGCAGGAGCCGGACAGACCGGAGGACATGGGGATGTACACCAGCGAGTCGTTCTCTTCCAGCATCTGGTCCCACACCTTCAGGACATCCACCGGAGAAGGCTGCGAGGTATGCACAGTCTCTCCCGATTTCAGGCGCTCGAAAAACTCGTCTCTTGTCAGATTGATGTCTTCAAAATATGTCTTCTCGTTATCACCGAACATAAAGGGAATGGATACCAGACCGATTCCCATCTCTTTTGCCTGTGCAAGCGTAATGCCGCTTCCGCTGTCTGTAACGATTGCAACCTTTGCCATAGTGTCTCCTCCTGCCGCTGTCTTTCCGCGGGCTCTCATTGTGCTTCCTATTTCATACATCCGGACACACTACTTCCAGACATACAGATTAATTTTACGAGCTAAGGACGGAAAATGTCAAATGCTCCGGAAATCCACCTCGCGAAGTCCCTCTCCGCGAAAAACGGGATCCCCCTCCAGAATTTCGTCCGCATAGGCCGAGGCCTTCGTCAGGATGTCCGCGTCCTCATAGATATCCGCGAGATGAAATCCCATTTCTCCGCTCTGCCGGACACCGAACAGGTCTCCCGGCCCCCGGAGCTTCAGGTCCTGCTCCGCGATTTCAAATCCGTCATTGGTCTTCTCCAGAATGGCGAGGCGCCTCGGCTTCTCCTTCAGCGTTTCCGAATACAGGAAGATGCAGTAGGACTGCCACTGTCCGCGCCCGACGCGGCCGCGCAGCTGGTGGAGCTGCGAGAGTCCGAAGCGCTCCGCGTTCTCAATCAGAATGCAGGTGGCATTCGGAACGTTGATGCCGACCTCGATGACCGTTGTGGAAACCAGAAGATCCGTTTCATGTGCCGCAAACGCGTCCATGATGCGGTTCTTCTCCGAGGGCTTCATCCTTCCGTTCAGCTCGGCGATCCGGACCGTCTCCGGCAGCGTTTTCCGCAGATTCTCCGCGTAATCCGTGACATTCTCCATCTGCTCCATGCCATTCTCCTCCACGGCGGGACAGATGACGTAGGCCTGCCGCCCCTCCGAAAGCTGGGACAGAATGAAACGATAAATTTTCCCGCGCTCCGAGGCGGGCGCCGCGAGATTTTTGATCCGCAGGCGGTTCTTCGGGAGCTCCGTCAGGCGGCTCACCTGCAGATCTCCATACAAAATGATGGAGAGCGTCCTCGGAATCGGCGTCGCGCTCATCACGAGAACCGGCGTCTCCTCCCCCTTGCCCGCCAGCGTCTCGCGCTGCCGGACGCCGAAGCGGTGCTGCTCGTCCGTGATCACCAGTCCGAGATCATGGTACTCCACCGGATCCTGAATCAGGGCATGCGTTCCGATGATCACATTGGCTTCGCCGCTTCGGATCTCCTCCAGAACCTTCTTCCTCGTCTTTCCGGTGACCGCGCCCGTGAGAAGGACCGGGTGCAGGGGAAGGCCGTATTCCTCCGTCATTCGGACAAGGTCCTTCCCGTGCTGCTCCGCGAGGACCTCCGTCGGAGCCATCAGCGCTCCCTGCCGCCTGTTCGCCGCACACAGAAGCAGCGCGAGGAAGGCGAGAATCGTCTTGCCGCTTCCCACGTCGCCCTGCAGAAGGCGGTTCATCACGCGGTCACCGATGAGGTCCGCCTCAATTTCCTTCCATGCTCTTTTCTGCGAATCCGTCAGCTCATAGGGAAGGGCTCCGATCAGCCTTCCGGTCTCCTCCGAAGGTTTCATCGGTCTCACATTGACCAGTGAGAGCTCGGCCTTTTTCTGTCTTCGGATCGTCAGAAGAAAGGAGAGAAATTCATCAAACACCCTCCGGTTTCTCGCCGCAATCAGTTCGTCCTTGTTCCCGGGAAAATGAATTTTCGCCGCAGCCTCCTTCTCCTCCATCAGGGAAAGGCGTTTCCGGTCCTCCTCCGGAAGATAGTCCTCCGGAAGGCAGCAGGCGGCAAGTGCCTTCGTGACCAGCTTCTGCACCTGACCGTTCTTCATTCCGCGCGTGAGGCTGTAGCGGGGAAGGTAGGTGTTCTGCAGCTTCTCATATTCCGCAGGAGAATAGACGGAGGGCTGTTCCAGTTGAAGGTTTCCGTTCTGAAATTTCCGGACCGTTCCGCGGAACACATGAATGGTCCCCGCCTGGAGCGTTCTGGCAAGATAGGGCATGTTGAAATAGGTGAGCCGCATCGCGCCGGTCGCATCCGCCGCGCGAAAGCTCGTAATCTTGTAGCGTCCCGCATAGGCGGTCTTCCCGGCCCCCAGAATCGTCAGGACCACCGAAGCGGTCTCTCCCGCCTTCAGCTGATCCACGGTAATGGGCGCGGCGAACCAGTCGTAGTCTCTCGGATAGAAATCCAGAAGATCCCCGATCGTGTCGATGCCCCGGGATGCGAACAGCTGTGCAGTTTTCTCGCCCACTCCCTTCAGCTGTGTCAGCGGACTCTCTCTTGTAATCATCTCTTCTTCCAAATTCTCTGCATTGCGGGCTGCAGGACAGTTCCCCCGCCATCGGAAAGCCAGAGGCGGGATGCTCATATTGTTCGTGCAGGGAAGTTCTACGGCTCGAACGCTTCTGCAGAACAGGCACGAAAAGTCCTGGGCTCGCTCAAACGTGCAGGAAAGATCAACCCGCAAGCGGGGCCCATCTTTCCTGCGGGGCTCAGACAGCGGACTTTTCGTGCCTTTTGAAGCTTATCTTCGCCAAGAACTTCCGCTGCACTCTCAGAAATCGCATCCCGTCCCTCTGACTTTCCTCGGCTGAGTTCTATGAACAAAGCCGGTTCAGCAAACCGCGGCGCTTCCTCCCGAAACCACACAGACCTGGGGCGGAAACCCGTCCCAGGTCTGAAGCATTTTCTCCTGTGCAGTTCCTGCCTTACTCGGCAGACACGATATAGCAGTATACCGGCTGACCGCCCTTCTGCAGCTCCACGTCAATGCCGGGATACTTCTCGGCTGCCGCGCTGCGAAGCGCCTCGGCCTCTTCCTCCGCCGCGCCCTCGCCGTAGTAGATGCTGATCAGCTCCGTTGCATCGTCCACCATCTTCGTCAGCGCTTCCAGCGTGGTCGCGTTGCGGTCCTCGCCGACGTTCAGGATTCCGGAATCTCCGATGGCCATGATGTTGCCCTCGTGAATCGGAATGTCATCAATGACCGTATCACGCACGGCGTAGGTGACCTCCGCGCTCTTTACCTTGCGGATCTCCTCCGTCATCGTCTGCTCGTTGAGCTCCGCATCCTGATCCGGAATGAAATTGATGGCCGCCGTGATTCCCTGCGGAATCGTCTTCGTCGGAATGACGATCAGCTTCTTACCCTCGGAAATGGCCGCAGCCTGGTTCGAAGCAAGAATGATGTTCTTGTTGTTCGGCAGGATAAAGACCGTGTCCGCGTTGACCTTCTCCACCGCATTGAGGATGTCCTCCGTGCTGGGGTTCATCGTCTGGCCGCCGGAAATCACGTAGTCAACCCCCAGCCCGCGGAAAATTTCCGCAAGGCCGTCGCCTGCGCACACGGCGATCATGCCGATGTCCTTCTTCGGCATCTGCTCCGCCGACGTCTCCGCGGCAGCGGTCTCCGCCTTCTCTTCCAGTTCTTCCTTCTTCGCGTGAAGCTCCTCGAACTTCTCGCCGCAACGAAGGTTCGCAATGGAAATCTCCTTCAGCTGTCCGTAAAGGAGCGCACGCTGCAGAACGAGTCCGGGGTCGTTCGTGTGCATCTGCACATGCATGGTCGTATCCGTCCGCACGGTCACGATCTGATCCGCAATCGTATTCATATAAGCGGCGACATCGCGGTCAATCTTATCGTTGTACGGCTTCGTGAAGACCTCGAAGAACGTCACCACATAGCCGTAGCGGAGGTCCGCAAACTCTTCTTCCTTCTCACCGGTCTCTTCTTCCGTCTTCGAAGGATTGAGCAATGCGTTCTCATCGAACTCCGCACCCTGATAGCCCTCATAGGCTCCCTTCAGGAGCTGAAGGAGGCCCTGTCCGCCGGAATCCACAACGCCTGCCTGCTTCAGAACCGGAAGCATCTCCGGCGTCTTCGCAAGAACCTCCTGCGCATAGTCCACAACCTGCGGAATGAACTCGTCAAAATCCGTCACCCCGCCGTCCGCCAGTTCTCTTGCCTTCTCGGCAGCGCCCTTGGCAACCGTCAGAATCGTACCTTCCTTCGGCTTCATGACCGCCTTGTACGCGGTCTCCACCGCCTTGTCAAAAGCGTCCGCGCAGAGCGGAACATCCACCTTGCTGGTGTCGCGCACCACCTTACAGAAGCCGCGCAGCAACTGGGAGAGAATGACGCCGGAATTGCCACGTGCTCCGCGAAGGGAACCGGAAGAAATGGCCTTGCAGACCTTCTTCATATCATCCGCATCCTCCACGTCCAGAACCTCGCGGACGGCGGACACAACGGTCATTCCCATGTTGGTTCCGGTATCACCGTCCGGAACCGGGAACACGTTCAGTTCGTTAATCCATGCTTTGTTAGACTCAAGATTCTGTGCCCCGCAAAGGAACATCTTCCTGAGAAGCTGTACATCAATGGCAGTAATACTCACTTTCTGTGATCCTCCAATCAGTCAATGACCTTGACGCCCTCGACGAAGACGTTCATCTTCTCGATCTCGAGACCGGTGAACTCCTCGACCTTATACCGCACACTGTCAATCAGATTGTCGGCAACTGTGGGAATATTCACGCCGTAGGAAACAATTACATGAAAATCAATGACCAGCTTGCCTTCCGGCGTCAGCGAGACGTTGATTCCTCTCGTCATCGATTCTTTCTTCAGAAGACTGAACACACCGTCGCGCACATTGATTCCTGCCATGCCGACGATGCCGAAACATTCCATCGCAACGCTTCCCGCGTACTGCGCGATGACTTCATTGTCGATGGAGATATTACCCATATGAGTATTCATAGAAGAAGACTTCATACTGCTTGCTCCTTTCCTTCGATTCCGCTCTCCGAATGCTGCGGCGCGGACTTATAGTTATTTGGATTATACAGGTTTTGGGAAGGATCCGCAATGCATAACGCCGGGCGTCGTGGCCAGCGCCGTCTGTACCCATCCGTTTCCGACGATTCTGAAAAACAGGGCGCAGACTGCCGGGTGTCGTCCGCATCACGCATCGTCCGGCTGATACGCAAAAAGATCTGCCTGCGGCTGACGCCGCCAGACAGATCCCTTTTTCTCACACAAGATGAACAAATAAGGCTTATGCGTGCTCGACTTTGCCGGCACGAAGGCACTTTGTGCAGACGTTCATTCTCTTAACGCCGCCGTCAGCTTTAACCTTAACCTTCTGGACATTGGAATTCCAGATTCTGTTGGATCTTCTATGTGAATGGCTGACATTGTTTCCGAAATGTGCACCCTTGCCACAAACTTCACATTTTGCCATAATGACACCTCCTCACGTTTCAAAATTCAGGCGACAACATACGTATACTACCAGAGACATTTTGCAAATGCAAGAACAAAAATATTTTTTTAGGCAAGAAGTCCTTCCCGGAGCGGAGGGATCAGCTGCTTCTTGCGGCTTACGACGCCTTTCAGCATCACCCTGCCGTCCTTCGCCTGCGTGTGGAACGCGTTGCTGACAAGGTCCTCCGCGCCTTTTCCCACATACAGAAGTTCCGTGCTCTGGTTCAGCACCGAGGTCAGCATGTAGAAAATCATCGCGTTGCCGGAGTGTGCGAGCGCGGTCGGAAGATAGGCGGCCACGAGATCTCCCGCCTCCTTGTAGGCCTTCTCGCTCATAAAGAAGCCCTGGCCGACCGAAATCGTCTTGTCTCCGATGTTGAATTCCTTGTAATCGGTGTGCAGGATGTCGTCCGCGTCGCGCCCGGACAGATCCTCTCCCGCCTCGAACATCTTCTTACCGTACTCACTGATGTTCTCGCCGCAGATCCCCGCGAGCTCCTCCGCCGCGGACCGGTCCACCAGCGTGCAGGTCGGGGAATGGAACATCAGCGTGTCCGACAGGATCGCCGACAGGAGGAGTCCTGCGATTTTCTTCGGGATCTCCACATGGTTTTCATGGAACATCGCGTGCAGGATGGTCGCCGTGCAGCCGACCGGTTCGTTCCGGAAATAGACCGGTGCCCCGGTTTCCAGCGCACCGATCCGGTGATGATCGATGATCTCCAGAATCTCCGCCTCTTCCAGTCCGTCCACGGCCTGGGAACGCTCGTTGTGGTCCACCAGAATCACCCGCTTGCGGTGCATGTTCAACAGATTTCTTCGGCTGATCACACCGCAGTACTTGCCGTTCTGGTCCAGAATCGGGAAATAGCGGTGACGGACGCTCGCCATGATCTTCCGCGCTTCCTCCACCGGCGTGTTGACGTTGAAGCTAAGGAGCTCCTTTGTTTTCATGAAAAACCGGATCGGAACCGCCATGCTGACGAGTCTTGCCGCCGCGTAGGTGTCATAGGGCGTCTGAATAACCGCGCATCCGGCTTCCGCCGCGCGCTCGATCAGCTTCTGCGGAACCGAGGCATCCACGCAGACCACGAGGCAGGCCGCGCCGTAGTCGATGGCGCACATCTGCGCTTCGTAGCGGTTGGTGACCATGACAAGGTCTCCCTTGTGAATCAACTCCTCCATGGCCTCCGGGCTGGTTCCCACGTGAATCTGTCCCGTCGTAATGGCGCCATCCGGGTCCCCCGTCAGAAGCTTTCCGTTCAGAACGGAGAGAAGGTTCCGGTAGCTCGTGTGCGATTCCGCGAGCACCTCCGTGTGGAACAGGTCCATGTTCGCGTTCGCGATATCGCGGACCGTGATCAGTCCCAGAAGATTATTCTCTCCGTCCGTCACGCACAGCGTATCGATGTTACGCTCATTCATGCGCTTCCAGGCGTCTCTCGTGGACATCTCTCCGTCCACACCGGGTTCCTGGCGGATATCGATGTAGCTGATGGTGGGACTCATATCCACGGAAAGCTTCGGGAGCTTCACGCCGAAATGATCCAGCACGAACTGGGTCTCGCGGCTGATTTCTCCGGCTCTTCTCGGCTCATGGGTCTGATCGCTGATCTGGTTTTTCAGCCATGCATAGGAAATGGCCGAACAGATGGAATCCGTGTCCGGATTCTTATGTCCGATGACGCGGATCACCCGCTGCTTGGTTGTATCAAACATCTTTATACCTCGCTGAGGCAAAATCCGCGCTACCATAGAGAATTTCGCGAAGGCGAATTCTCTATGTATACAGAGTGCCGCCTGGCGGCACTCTAAGCAGGAGAAGATGTCATCAGACATCTTCGAGTGCAGCGGTTTT
>CAVKEB010000054.1:0-13424 GCA_963655255.1 bacterium | reverse complement strand
CTGCACTCGAAGATGTCTGATGACATCTTCTCCTGCTCAGAGTGCCGCTTGGCGGCACTCTGTATACAGAGAGAATCTGCCTTCGCGAAATTCTCTCCGGTATCGCGGATTTTGCCTCAGCGAGGTATAAAATGAGTAAAATCTATGTACAGGCACCTTTTAACGAAGAGCAGATCGCGCAGCTGAAGGAACTGGCGGCGGGATACGGCGATGAGCTGTATTTCTCCCCGCTTCGTCTGTCGATGTCCGGACTCGGATTTACAGGGGCCGGCGGCGAAGAGCCCGTTTCTCTTTCTGAAGTGGACGCCGTGATCGGCAATGTCCCGGCAGGAAAACTGGCAGAGGCACAGGCGGCGGGAGGATGGAAGCTTGCCTGGATGCAGCTGAATTCCTCCGGTGCGGATGCCTATGCCAAGGAGGGAATTCTCCCGGAGCATACGGTCCTGACCAGTGCGACCGGCGCCTATGGAACCGGAATTGCGGAGTACATGGTCTGCATGCTGCTGAACATGATGAAGAGGGTTCCCGCCTATCTGGAGGATCAGAAAAAGCACCTCTGGACGGACGAAGGAATCGTGACGACCCCTTCCGGCAAACGGATCCTGATCGTAGGAACCGGCAACATCGGCATGGAGTTCGCGCGCCGCATGAAGGCCTTCGGCAGCACGCTCGTCGGGATCCGGAGAAGGGCAGACCACTGTCCGGACGGACTGGATGAAATCCACGCGCTTTCGGAATTGAAGGAAGAGGCGGCCCGGGCGGATGTCATTGCCGTAAGCCTTCCGGGCACACCGCAGACCTGGCATCTGTTTGACGAGAAGCTTCTTTCCTGCTGCAGGGAGGGAGCGTATTTCATGAATGTCGGACGCGGCAATGTCGTGGACGACCGCGTGCTCTTAAAGAAGGAGATCGCCTCACG
This sequence comes from bacterium, assembly GCA_963655255.1. GTDB lineage: Bacteria > Bacillota > Clostridia > Lachnospirales > Lachnospiraceae > CAG-791. Next base: position 12,505 of record CAVKEB010000054.1, on the reverse strand, counting down.
CTTTGCAGGAATCTGGCTCGATGTCTGTGAGACCGAACCGCTCCCTGCGGAGGATCCGCTGTATGATGTTCCGAACCTCCTCCTGACGCCGCACATTACCGGAGGCTTTCATCTGGACCTGACGCTCCGGAATATCTTCGAGATTTCCCTGCACAACTACCGCGCCTTCCATGGAGAGGGAGAGTACCGGAGCGTTGTGGACAAGGCGACCGGATACTGCAGGTAATCCGGTTTGCAATCCCCCTCCTGCAGTCCTATACTGAAAGGAGTGCTTTTTCAGGCTTTTTGTGAAGAATACGCGTTTCTTCTGCAGCATCCTCCGAAAAGCGCAGGATTTCTTTTTCTCTGCCGGGCATGAGACCCTGGCCCCGCGGGAAGCATATAGATCATAGATTACACAGACCGTGTTTTTCCGGCCTGTGAACAGAAAGGATAGAGAAAATCATGTCAGTAAAAATCCGAACACGTTACGCACCCAGCCCGACCGGAAGAATGCATGTCGGCAATCTTCGCACGGCTCTGTACGCCTATCTGATTGCCAAGCACGAGGACGGAGATTTCATCCTCCGCATTGAGGATACCGATCAGGAGCGCTACGTAGAGGGCGCAGTGGACATCATCAACCGCACCATGAAGCAGACCGGCCTCATTCCCGATGAGTCGCCGGATCTCGGAGGCCCGGTCGGTCCGTACGTGCAGTCCGAGCGCGTTAAGAGCGGCCTGTATATGAAGTACGCGAAGGAGCTGATCGACAAGGGAGAGGCTTATTACTGCTTCTGCACGCCGGAGAGACTGGAGAGCCTGAAGCAGGTGGTGGACGGCAAGGAAATCAGCGTCTATGACAAGCACTGCCTGTCCCTTTCCAAGGAAGAAATCGAGGCAAATCTTGCGGCAGGAAAGCCGTATGTCATCCGCCAGAACAATCCGAGAGAGGGATCGACAACCTTCCACGATGAGCTGTACGGCGACATCACGGTAGACAACAGCGAGCTCGACGACATGATTCTGATCAAGTCGGACGGCTTCCCGACCTATAACTTTGCCAACGTCGTGGATGACCATCTGATGGGCATCACGCACGTGGTCCGCGGTAACGAGTACATTTCCTCCAGTCCGAAGTACAACCGCCTGTACGAGGCCTTCGGCTGGGAGGTTCCGAAGTACATTCACTGCCCTCTGATCACCGATGCCGACCACAAGAAGCTTTCCAAGAGAAGCGGCTATTCCTCCTATGAGGACCTGATTGAGCAGGGATTCCTGCCGGAGGCGGTGGTCAACTTCATTGCGCTTCTCGGCTGGTCTCCGGATTCCGACCGCGAGATTTTCACTCTGGAAGAGCTTGTGAAGGAATTCGATTATCACCGCATCGGAAAATCGCCCGCGGTCTTCGACTACACGAAGCTCCGCTGGATGAACGGCGAGTATCTGAAGGCTATGGATCCGGACAAATTCTACACACTGGCAGAGCCGTATCTGAAGAAGGTCCTGCACAAGGAGAATCTGGATCTTCATGTGATTGCGGAGCTCGTCCGCACGCGAATTGAAGTGTTCCCGGACATTGAGGAGATGGTGGACTTTTTCGAGACTCTGCCGGACTACGATGCTGCGATGTTCGAGAACAAGAAGCAGAAGGCGACTCTGGAAAACAGCTTGCAGATACTGAAGGACTTCGTGCCGATTCTGGAGGCGCAGGATGTCTTCACAAACGATGCTCTCTTTGAAAAGGTTTCCACCTATGCGGAGGAGAAGGAGCTGAAGAACAAGACGGTGATCTGGGCTCTTCGCATCGCTGTCTCCGGAAAGGCCGTTACGCCGGCAGGCGCCACGCAGATCATGGAGATCATCGGCAAGGACGAGACCCTTGCCCGGATCGCCACGGCGATTCAGAAGCTGGAACAATAATCGTCTCAGGGTAGCCTGCCGCGCCGCACTTTGTGGTTTCGTGGGGCGGTGGGTTGCATTAAAATGCGCAGCGGTTCAGCACATTTCGAATTTTCCTGCTGAACCGTTACCCAAATACGTAAAGCTCGGGAATATACTGTTTCCGGGCTTTTTCTATACTCAGACTGTCCATTCCGAATTACAGGAAATCCGCCGTTATGATTCGGGAAATGCAAAAAGAAGATATCAACCGCGTTGCAGATCTGTGGCTGGAAACCAATCTGAAGGCGCATTCCTTCATTCCCGCCCAGTATTGGAAGAGTAATTTTGAATTTGTGAAGGAAATGATGCTGCAGGCTGAGGTTTATGTCTATGAAAATGGTCATGAAATCCAGGGCTTCATCGGATTGAATGACGATTATATCGAAGGCATTTTTGTTTCGGAGAAAATGCAGTTCCATGGGATAGGTAGGCTTCTGCTGAATGATCTAAAAGGCAGGAAAACGAAATTATCATTAAATGTGTACCGGAAGAATCTCCGCGCAGTCTCTTTTTATCAGAGAGAGATTTGAAATTCAAAGTGAAGACCTGGATCCGACCACGGGAGAAAAAGAGTACCTGATGGTCTGGAAGCAAATGAGCGAATGACCGGAGAAAAGGGAGGTATGCTTTATGCCATTGCAAATCGTCAGAAACGATATTACAAAAATGAACGTTGACGCAATCGTCAATGCGGCCAATACATCCCTGCTGGGCGGAGGCGGTGTGGACGGATGCATTCACCGTGCTGCCGGACCGGAACTGCTGGCAGAATGCAGGACGCTCCATGGTTGCAAGACAGGTAGTGCAAAAATCACCAGAGGATACCGTCTGCCCTGCAAGTATGTGATTCACGCAGTCGGCCCCCGCTGGCGGGACGGAAAGCATCAGGAGAAGGAGCTGCTGAAATCCTGCTACCGGACATCCTTGAATTTGGCGAAGGAGTATGGCTGTCAGTCGGTGGCTTTCCCGCTGATTTCATCCGGTATTTATGGCTATCCCAAGGATCAGGCTTTGAAAGTTGCAGTCGATACCATCAACGCATTCCTGCTGGAAAACGAGATGATGGTTTATATTGTCATTTTTGACCGGACGGCGTATCGGATTGGTGAAATCCAAGATTCACTGTGCAAGGGAGCATTTTAAGGCGACCAGCAATGGACCGGTGACAAAAACGAAGGGGCCAAAAAGGAGCCGAAAAGGAGCTGAAAATAGAGCCAAAAAGGAGCCGAAAGGGAGCCGAAAGAGAACCAAAAAGGAGCCGAAAATTCCAGCAGAATGGCCGGTTGTTCTTTACAAGCCTTCGCCAACCCGATATAACAATCAGTAGGAACCGGGCGGTGCTGCAGTTTTTCGCGCCTGGCTTTCGTAAAATCCAGCATGGCTTTTGCATAGAATCCGTTGAGGGAGGAAGTCTCTGATTTCGACCAGACAGAACGAACTTGATAACCGCAGACCGAAGACCGCCGGTCTGCAGATCCGTGGGAATCCGCACCAGCAGGAGGCAATCCGCCATTTCCGAGGGCCGTGCGAGGTGATCGCAGGGCCGGGAAGCGGCAAGACCTTCGTGCTGGTAGAACGGATTCTCTTTCTCATTCTGGAGCGGAGGATCCCGCCTTCGGAAATTTTGGTTCTGACTTTTTCCAAAGCCGCCGCGGTTCAGATGCAGGAGCGGTTCTTGAAAAGAGTGCGGGAGTTCGAAACCTTTCCGGACACGGATTTATCGTCGGATTCCTTCCGCGAAGTCACCTTCGGCACGTTCCATTCGGTTTTTCTTTCGATTCTGAAATCATCTTCTCTGGAAAGACTGTCCATTCTGGACAGCACCCGTTTCCGGAATTTATTATCCACCCTGTTCGAACGATATTATCACCGCCCGCCGCAGAGCGAAGAGCTCACGGATCTTTCCTCTCTGATTTCACGTTCCAAATCCTCCGGAGCAATTCCTGCGCAGGAGAATTTTCGGAATCTCCTGAAAGACTATGAGACCTATCTTCAGGAAAACTCTCTGCTTGATTTCGAAGATATGATTGTGCGGTGCATCCGGCTTCTTGACGGGCGGCCGGAACTTCTTTCCGAATGGCAGGCACGGTTTCGCTTTCTTCTCATCGACGAGTTTCAGGACATCAACCGGGAGCAGTTCGAGGGAATCCGGCTTCTTGCGGGAGAAAACGCCAATCTGTTCGCCGTGGGAGATGACGATCAGTCCATCTACAAATTCCGCGGGGCCGATGTCCGGCTGATGATTGATTTTCCGCAGTATTTCCCGGGAACCCGCGTGATTCATCTGGATATCAATTACCGCTCATACGCGCCGATCGTTTCCTGTGGCCAGCGGATCATTGAGGAGAACAAAGTCCGGCTGCCGAAAACCATGACTGCCGCGAGACTCCTTCCGGATCCGGGCGGCGCGGCGCGGGTGTCCTCCGGCGTAGTATTCGGAAGAGCTGTTCCGGATGGGGTCTTCGTCCGGATGAACCATTTTGAAACGGAGAAGGCGGAGTATCTCTGGATCGCGGAAAGGCTGCGCGAGGCCTCCCCGGAGGAACGGTCGGGAAGTGCCGTGATCGTGCGCTCCCACACGCAGATGCAGGGGTTTCTCCGGATTCTGGAGCAGGAGAAAATTCCGTTCTGCCTGCAGGGAGCGGGCAGGAGCCCTTCCGGGAAAAAGAGCTCTGCAAGGCTTCTGCAAAAGAAGAATGATCTGCTGTCCGTGATCCGGAGCTACTATCGTCTCTCAAAAGAATTGTCCTCCGGAACAATTCTCCGGCGTGACCTGTTCCTTGTGATGAACCGGCCGGAGCGCTTTCTTCTTCGGGAGAAATTCCGGGAAGCGAGTTATACCGCAAAGGCGCTTCTGCAGGTCTATCCGGACCGGTCCGCGGAGGGAAAGGCCATCAGAAAGCTCTGCCGCGACCTGCAGATGCTGGAGAGGCTGTCTCCGGAGCATTCCCTGGCGCTTTTGCATCACATTCTGGGAGAAAAGGAAGAAAGTGCGGCGGTTTGGAAAACACTTTTGCAAAAGGCGGCTTCCTGCGGGAGCATTGCAGAGCTCCGGCGCAGGCTGGAAGAAATCTCAGAGGAACATCTGGAGAGCTCGGATTCGGAAGAAGAAAAGAGAGAGACCCTTCGGCTTCCCGGAGTTCATGTCCTGACGATGCATGCGAGCAAGGGCTTGGAATACGACACGGTGTACCTTCCGGATCTCAATGAGGGAATTTTCCCGGGGAGGCGGGCCGTCAGTGCCGAGGCACTGGAGGAAGAGCGGCGTCTTTTCTATGTGGCGATCACACGAGCGAGGGATCGCCTGCACCTTCTGTACCTTCGCGGCAGTAAGGAAAATCCGCGGAGGCCTTCCCGTTTTCTGGAGCCGCTCGGCGTAACGGCGTGGGAGGGTTCCGGGTGAAGCCGCCGTGCACATAAAAATCGATCAGCTCTCACGCTCAACCGTCCCTCTTTACGAATCAGCTCTCTAAGATTTTAATAAGTATCCGGCGGCGCCTGCAACATTTCCGGGGGCAGGATTGTTATACAGAATAGACGGCAGCAATACCGGCGAGAGGATGGCTCCCTGCGCCTGCTGCCCGAATGAATCAACCGGCGGCCTGTGAGGCACCGGGAAAGGAACGGCCATGCAGTTTCAGGACAACAAAGAAGGCTGGAACCTTCAGGCGGAGCGGATTCTGGATGAATACGGAAACGCGCTCCTTCGGTATGCGTATACCTTCCTTCATAACACAAGCGACGCGGAGGAAATTCTGCAGGAAACGCTCATTCAGTTTCTGAAGACACGTCCGAAATTCGAGAACAGCCAGCATGAAAAGGCCTGGCTTTTTCGTGTTGCGGGAAATCTTTCCAGAAACCGGATTCAGTACAACGCCATCCGCACCACGGATGAGCTGCAGGATGATCTTGCCGCGGCAGAAAAGGAAGATCTTGCATTCGTCTGGGAGGCGGTGAAAAGCCTTCCGGAGCGGCAGCGCAGTGCCATTCACTTGTTCTATCAGGAGGGATGCTCCACGGCGGAGATTGCGGAGATTCTGCAGGAAAAAGAGTCTACGGTGCGCTCGGATCTTCGCCGCGCCAGACTGAAGCTGAAGAAAATACTGAAGGAGGACTACGACTTTGAAGAAGCGGTATGAAGAAGTCATGGAACAGCTCACAGTGACGGATGAGATGCGGGAGCGGATCCTGAAAAACGTGTCGGAAGAGATGACGGATGCCTCATCCGCGGCTTTGGAACCGGTGTCCGACAATCCGCCGGCATCCGACAATCCGGTTTCGCCCACGCCTAAAAAGAGGAGTACAGCACGCATCCATCGCTTTCCTGCGCTGCAGGGAGTTCTGGCGGCAGCGGCATGCGCCGCGCTGGTCTTCCTGATGCGGGGACTTCTTGTTCAGAGACACTCCGCTTATGCGGATCAGGGATCGGTTATGTCCGAAGCGGCAGGAAGGTCTGTGTCCTCTCCGGAGGAGAAGCGGATGGCAGAGGCAAAGGAATCCGCAGTCTCCATCGCAAACGGAATGGAGGACGTGAGCTCGGATGAGGCGCTCTCCCAGGCCGTAGGTTTTGCCGTTCCCGACATTGCAGGAGACCTCGCGGAGGTTCTTTCCTTTACCGGAGAGGAGACCGTCTACACCTCCTACTGGGGAGAGATGGCGCAGATTACCTATCGGGGTACCGTTTCTGACGATGTTGCCGGTGATTCCGGAAAGACATCCCGGAAAGATCCGTCCAAAGAGGCGGCTGCGGATTCCGATTCCGCCGCAGACCACGCCTCCGGTGATGCCGCGACGGACGGTGGGAGCGGGGGAGCATCGGACGAATTCTGCTTCCGCATCTCGGAGGGGACGGAAGACAATTCCGGTGACTACAACACATATGCAGATGTCCGGACAGTCACCGCAGGAGACTGCAGGGTTACACTGAAAGGCAACGGAGAAAAGGCGGTTCTGGCCATCTGGTCCGCGGGCGGATATTCCTACTCGCTGTCTGCGCCGCAGGGGCTGACAGACCGTGAATGGGAATCGCTGATTGCCCGGATTTCAGAAGGTCAGAATCCGTAAACCAAAACCGCGCAACCTTGCCCCGCTTTCCTTCTGAAAATCCCATTCCAGGCCGGGCGCGTCATTGTCTTCTCCAGCTCTCGGCGGGACCAAGATAAGATTCGGGAAGCTGGGTGTCCTTCCTCCAGAGAACGATCCTCTCGAGAAGGATGGCGGGGCTCATTCCATAGAAATAAAGACGGTTTTCCCCCTTCCGGCAGTTCACCTCCGCCTCCTGGATTTTGATGCAGTCATGCGCCTCCTGCTCCCACTGGCGGCTTAAAAAGAACGGCTTGTCCTCTTCATGAACCGTGTTTAAAATCTGCACCGGTTCGTCGTTGACCGAGAACCCGATGTACTGGCGGCTCTCATTGACCACAGGCGTCGTGGCGGAGAGATAGAACCGGACGCGCCAGGTTCCCGCGGAGAGCGCCCAGAAGTCATAGGCGGCAAAGGGCCGGTCCCTCTCCGGATAGAAATCCGCCGTCACCGGGAAGACCTTGATCGCGGAATCCGTGCGGCCGTAGGGCGAGAGGACATAAAATGCGCCGCCGTTCACATCTTTTTTCACGCTGAAGTGATCGGCATTCATGGCGATGCAGCCGTCCGTCTCCAGAAAACATCCCTGCGGAAGAGGTGGAAGAGAAGAAAGGCTCTGCGCGGTGACATCGATGACGGCATCCCCGGATCCGATGTTCCGGACGAGGAAGCGCCCGGTCTCTTTTCCGTGAAGGAGCTCCTTATGAACGGTGACCGTCAGATGATCCGTCAAGGAAACGGTTCCTCTCATGGATGAGAACGACAGCCACGGGCAGTCACAGAGGATCTCATAGGAAACCGGGGCCTTGCTGCCGCAGGCGATGTCAAAGGCGATTTCAGAGACATCGGGGCGGAGGGCATCGGTCCAGGTCTGCGGCTGCTCACTCCAAAAGCCCCCGGTCAGATAATGCTCATCCGTCGTTCTCGCAACGATCATGCGGGGCTTCCGTGCGGGGAATATCCGGATCATGAGGGGATACTGATTGTTCTCGTCATTCCAGAAGCGGAAGCCGATGTGCTCCGAAAGGCCGAATCCGTCGAACATTCCGCCCTCAACGGAGTGGTATTCTTCGGTGAATTCCGCATCCTTTTCCATACAGCGGGCAAGTTCGTCCGCAAGCACGTTGGCCTCCAGGCGGGTCTGCCGGGCATAGAGCGCATTTCGTCCGGCGAGAATCCACATCTTCATGAGATTGGCCGTTCCGCAGACAGAATAGGCAAAAAGCGAAATCAGCGCTCCCTCACTGCCTTTCGGGCAGAGCTTCTTCGCCTTTTCTGACGTGAGAAGGAGCCTTTCGCAGCAGGAAAGAACGTCTTCGGCCTCGCCGTAGTGCACCGGGTGGTACACGGAGGCATTCATCACTTCGTGCTTTCTCCGCGCAAGGAGCCTTGTGCTGTCCCAGAGCGCGTCCGTCATTTCAGAAAGAAGCTGCGGGGAAAAGCAGTGTCCGAACTGCTGCGCCATCCAGTTTTTCGTGTACTGCCTTGTGACACCGGCATCCGTTCCACGGAAGCGGTCGATGTCATAGGCAAGATCGAGGAAAAAGGAGAGCCCGTATTCCTGCGTTCCGATGTCACCGATGTTGGTGATCCAGACCTCCCGCACGCCGAAGTCGTAGGCCGCCGTCATTTCTTCCCAGACCTTGGGAAGGTAGGTGGAGCCGATCCACTCAAAGGCCATGGGGCCCCCGTGCATGTCCATGTGGTAGTACATGCCGTATCCGCCCCGGTGATTTCTCATTTCTTCTGTCGGGAGTGTTCTCGTGGAGCCCTGATTGTTGTCGCTCAGCATGAGCGTGACGCCGTCCAGCTCCGGGTCGCCGAGAAGCCCCGGCGTATTTTCGTCTCCGTAGAAGAACGCCTCCACCTCTGTGAAGAGCACCATGAGGCGCGGAACCTGATCAAGATCCGGATTGATGGTCTCGCGGATCAGGTCATTCTGCGCCTTCAGAACGCGGCGGAGCAGATCGACATTGTCCTTCATCGTGCTGCCTTCGCCGAGAATGGCCGTGTCATTTTCGCCGCGCATCCCCATGGTGATGATGTTCTCGAACGTCCGGTTCCTAAGGAGCCCGTCCCGCCAGAAGCGCCGGATTCCCTCTTCATTGGTAAGAAAGCTCCACGCATCGCCGTAGGGAGAATCCTTTCCGCGCATCATGCCGTACTCCGCGCCGGAGCGCATGCAGGGTTCGTGATGCGAGGTCCCCATGACGACGCCGAGTTCATCGGCAAGGCGGGCGCTTTCCAGTCCTGGTCCGTCCAGGCTGAAGTTCGAATTCCACATGGCGGGCCAGAGATAGTTGCCCTTAAGGCGCAGCAGCAGCTCGAAGACCCGCTCATAGCACCGGGCATTGATTCCGCCGAAATGCTCCGTTGCCCAGGTTCCGAAGGCCGGCCATTCGTCGTTGATGAAGAATCCGCGGTATTTTACCGAAGGCTCCCGGGAGAGGAGATTGTCCAGGTCCGTGAGAATCACTTCCTCCCGGCGCTGCGGCCGGACGTGGTTCCAGTTCACAAGAGGGGAGACGCCGAGAAGCTCCGAGAGATGAAACAGGCCGTAGATGGTGCCGCGCTTGTCGCTCCCCGCGATGACGAGCACTTCGCGTTTTCCGGCAAAAGGCCGCCCGAGAAGCCGGAACAGATAGACCTCACGCTTTCCGGAAAGGGAAGAGAGGGACAGGAGTCCTTCCTTCTCCAGCTCCTCCAGAACAGGGCTTCGCCCGACGGTTCCGAAAAGGACAAGGCAGCCGTCTGTCCCGTTTTCATCCCCAGGGAGCAGGGAGAGATCCCGGCAGATTCCGGGAGCCGTGCCGACAACGCGCCGGATGTCCTCGCGGACCAGACCCGCGACCCTCCGGACGCCGGGGAACGCCTCTGCCTCTTCATAGAATATGCAGCTGGAATTGATGTGAATCTGTGACATTTTTATACCTCGCTGATTTTGCCGAACTTGTTTTCCCTATTTCTGCCGCAGCCTGTCCGCGGCGTATAATAAAAAGCCGCAAAAGCGGTTTCTCTGATGACCGCACCTGCGCACCCGAACGGTACAGGTGAAGCTTTTTTCAATATATCAGAGTTTACTTCGTATAAAATATACCATTTTCAACCGGATGATTGCGGAATCCAACTCAAATCTTAAAGAGCCGGTCTGTAAAGAAAGGCAGTGGGTCGCGGGTTCGCGAGGAGCACATAGAAAATCCCTGCGACGAGAACAACTGCGGAACACTGCCTCCTTCGCAAGACAGCGACAAGGTTTCGGCAAACCGGAAGTTTCATGAATTTCCCGCGGAGGTAGCGAATTTATGTTAATATAAGCTCTGTATAAAATTTGAGGAGGGGACAGAAGATGCCTTATGCACTGACCGCTTCACCGGCGTACACCGTTCGTCCGGGAACCATGATTCTGAAGGACGGAGCCGTGTTCAGCTGTGTTTTCCGCGACTGCTCCTGCTGCGGACTGATTCTCCGCCACCTTCCGGATCTTGAGGAGGTCCGGATTCCCTTTACGGACGATTATCGCTACGGGAGTCTCTACTCCGTGAAAATCACCGGTCTGACGCCGGAGGAGTGGGGGTACCGCTACTACCGCGACAATTATACCTTTGATGATCCCTATGCCCGGGAACTGATCGAGGTCAGCCTGGACGGGCAGAAGACGACGCTCTCCCGCCTGTATCCGTTCCCGGAGGATTCGCTTCCCGCCTACGGGAGCCTGAAGCACCGCGGCTGGCAGGAGAGGATTCTCTACTGCGTGCATGTCCATGGCTTTACGGCCTCCCGCACGTCACGCTCTCTGGCGCGCGGGACCTTTCGAGGACTTGCGGACAAGGCATCCTATCTGAAGAAGCTCGGCATCAACGGCGTGGAGCTGATGCCGGTCTATGAGCTCCGCCCGGAGGCTCTGGGCAAAATTGTCGGCGAGCCGGAGGGCAGGAGCGAAGAAGAGCGCGAGAAGACCCGCAGGGTCACGGAGGAAGTCACGGCAGCCGCTGCGCAGCCGCAGCCGCCGGTGAAGGAGAATTACTGGAATTTCGGGGAGGGATGCTATTTTGCCCCGAAGAGCGCCTATGCTTTTTCCGACACCCCGCAGATTGAATTCCGGAAGATGGTGGAAACGCTTCACCGGAACGGAATTGAGGTGTTCCTGCAGCTCTATTTTCCGGACAATGTCACGATTCAGACGCAGCTGGAGACGGCGCGCTTTTACGTGACGCACTACCAGATCGACGGCTTCCATCTGAAGGGAAACGCGGCGGCGCTGCAGACCATCGCCTCGGATCCGATGCTGAGCGACACCGCCCTGTTTTACTATGATTTCCCGTATGAGGAGCTCCAGAAGGAGGACAAGGAGAACCCGACAGTCGGCAAGCCTTCGGTGCAGCACCTGTGCGAGTACACCGACTCGTTTCAGACGCTGGCAAGACGCTTTGTCAAGAGCGACAACCAGGTTCTGCGCGAATTCGTCAAGTCCTTCGTCTCGGTTCCGTCGGGACACGGGTGCGTCCACTATGTGACCAACTACGAGGGCTTTACGCTGGCGGATCTTGTCTCCTATAACTGGAAGCACAACGAGGCGAACGGAGAGAACAACCGGGACGGCTGCGACAACAACTGGAGCTGGAACTGCGGCGTGGAGGGCCCCTGCCACAAGAAGGACATCCGCACGCTCCGCACCCGCCAGATGCAAAACCTCATCGCGCTCAATCTCCTCGCGCAGGGGACGCCCCTTCTTCTTGCGGGCGATGAGCGCTGCAACTCGCAGGGCGGCAACAACAATCCGTACTGCCAGAACAACGAGACGGGGTGGCTGACCTGGAAGGAGACGGCGGGGAGCCGGGCGATCTTCTCCTTCACACAGAAGATGATCGCGTTCCGCAGGGATCACGGCGTCTTCCGAAGGAAACACCCCTTCGGCTTCAATGATCCGAAGGCCATCGGCTATCCGGATATTTCCCTGCACGGGAGCGAGGCATGGAAGCCGGATCTGTCCGGCTATTCCCACACCGTGGGAATCCTTCTGCCGGAGGCCTATGACGAGGAAGCCCCGAAGGATTCGTTCCTGTATATCGCCCTCAACATGCACTGGCACAGCCAGGTGCTCGCGATTCCGAAGCTCCCGGACGGGTACCGCTGGCAGGTCGTCATGGACACCTTCCTGGAGAATCCGTTCCCGGAGACGGCAAAAGGGCTTCCGGACGAAAGATCCGTGACGCTCGGCGGGCGTTCCATCCAGATCCTGCAGGCGCTGCCGCAGAAGGAGATGGAACAGGAGAAGCCGCCCCGCCCCGTCGCAACCGTCGGCATCCGGAGAGAGACAGCAAAAAAGCAGGCCGGGAAAGAAAAACGGCCTGAAGGAAAGATCAAGAACAAGGCATGACTGACAACCGCATTACTTTACGCAAAACCATCGCGCATTTCCGGACCATCACCCATCACCGGCATCTGGTGTGCCGGGAATGCTTTCAGGTCGGACTGTACTGGCAGGGACTTACGCACGATC
>CAVKEB010000053.1:0-13626 GCA_963655255.1 bacterium | reverse complement strand
TCGGGTGATTGACCTCCAGCACGCGGCAGTTCTCCGCCTTTTCATTCAGAAGGTCGCCATCGGATCCGATATAGACCGTCGTATCCGTGACCACCTTCTCGCGAAGGGAGTCAATCGGCGGGTTCGTGACCTGCGCGAACAGCTGCTTGAAATAATTGAACAGGAGCTGATGCTGACGGGAGAGAACCGCAAGCGGAACATCGTGTCCCATGGATGCCGTGGGCTCCACACCGTTCTCCGCCATCGGGAGAATGTCGTCGCGGACATCCTCGTAGGTATAGCCGAACACCTTGTACAACTTGTCCCGCAGTTCCTGATCGTGGGTCGGGATCTTCTTGTTCGGAATCGGAAGCCCGGACAGATGCAGAAGATTTCCGTCCAGCCACTCGCCGTACGGCTCACGGCCCGCATAGCGGCTCTTGCACTCCTCATCCGAGATGATCTTTTTCTGCTTCGTGTCCACCAGAAGGATGCGGCCGGGCTCCAGGCGGGATTTCTTCACAATGTGCTCCGGCGCGATGTCCAGAACGCCGACCTCGGAAGCCAGAATCAGACGGTTGTCATCCGTGATGTAATAGCGGGAAGGGCGAAGGCCGTTCCGGTCCAGAGTCGCACCCACGACATCGCCGTCCGAGAACAGGATCGCCGCCGGGCCGTCCCAGGGCTCCATCATCGTCGCGTAGTAATGGTAGAAATCCTTTTTGTCCTGCTCCATGAAACGGTTGTTCTTCCACGGCTCCGGCACGATCACCATCATGGCGAGCGGAAGGGGCATTCCGTTCATGTAGAGGAACTCCAGCGTGTTGTCCAGCATGGCGGAATCAGAGCCCTTTTCCGCGATCACCGGGAAAATCTTGTCGATGTCCTTCTCCATGATCGGCGAGGACATCGTCTCCTCACGGGCCAGCATACGGTCGATATTGCCGCGGATGGTGTTGATCTCTCCGTTGTGCGCGATCATGCGGTACGGATGCGCGCGGTTCCAGGAAGGCGTCGTGTTCGTGGAGAAACGGGAGTGCACGATGGCAATGGCCGTCTCGAAATCATGATCCTGCAGATCGTCATAGAATTTGCGCAGCTGCATGACCAGGAACATGCCCTTGTAAACAATGGTTCTCGAAGACAGCGAGCAGATGTAGGTATCCTCGCTGCTCTGTTCGAATTCGCGGCGGACCACATAGAGTCTGCGGTCGAAATCAATGCCCTTTTCCACATCCTCCGGCTTCTCAATGAAGCACTGCATGATGCAGGGCATGGAATTCTTCGCAAGATCGCCCAGAATTTCCGGATGAACCGGCACCTTTCTCCAGCCGAGGAACTTCAGTCCCTCTTTCTTCGTGATGACTTCCAGCATCCGCATCGCAAAGGTGCGCTTTAAGCTGTCATTCGGGAAAAAGAACATTCCGACGCCGTATTCGCGCTCTCCGCCCAGCGTGATTCCTGCTGCCGCAGCCGCTTTTTTGAAAAATCTGTGACTGATCTGTGTCAGGATGCCGACGCCGTCGCCGACCTTTCCGGTCGCGTCCTTGCCGGCGCGGTGTTCCAGCTTCTCCACGATATGAAGCGCATCGTCCAGAACCTGATAGTCCTTGTGGCCGTCAATGTTGACGATGGTTCCGATTCCGCAGGCGTCATGCTCCTCCTGCAGGCCCTCGTACATCCGGCTTAACTGTGATTCCTGTAATGTTTTCATATTCTCTAATCTCCGGTTTTTGTACATGTAAGTTTTCAGTACGGCAACAATTCCTGGTCCGTATTATCCCGGATCAGGAATTGAATTGCCCTTCCTTGGCTTTCTGTACTGCAAATCGTTCTGTCTCTTAAATCGGCTGCAACGGCCCATCTTTCCGTAAAAATCCGGCCGGTCCTCTCTGCCTTGCGCAGCGATACATGCCGTTTTCCCCGATTTCGATGAACGGTCCGATTCAACAAAACAATATGTATGCGTTCTTCTTATCGAAGCGAGAACAGCATCTGGCCGTACGTCGGATAAGGAAGGTAACCATCCGGAATGATGGCCTCTGCCTTATCGACGGATGCGCGGAGCGTATCCATATCCGCCAGAATGGTCTCGTGATAGAACTTTGCAGCCTTGAGCCCGTCGGTCTCCCCTTCCGCTGCCTTCGTATCCTTGTCCAGCTTGTCCAGAGACTCGCTGATCTTCTCGGAGGTCTCATCCAGCGTCGTGATAATCTCATCCTCATAGGTGCACTTGAGCTGCGGAAGAAGCTGCTTCTTCTTCAGCGCCTCATTGGTCACGTCCTTCATATAGCTCACGAGGCCGCTCGTGAAGTCCTTGCGCACCATCTCCTGCATCGTCAGGGACTCAATGTGGATGGTCTTGGAGTAGTTCTCCAGGAAGATCTCATAGCGGGACTGCAGCTCCTCCTCCGTGAAGACCTTGTGCTTCGTGAACAGAGAAACCGACTTTTCGGAGACGAGTCTGGGCATTGCGTCTGGAAGAGACTTCAGGTTGTCCAGTCCTCTCTTCTTTGCTTCCTCCAGCCATTCGTCCGTGTAGCCGTTGCCGTTGAACAGGACCTTCTTGTGCTCATCCAGGAGCTTCTTCAGAAGCTTCTTGACCTCCGTATCCATGTCCTTCTTCCTGACGTCCTTCAGGGCCTCGTAGATCTCAGACAGCGTCTCTGCCACGGCGGTGTTCAGAACAATGTTCGGGTCTGCGACCGAAAGAGAAGAGCCGGGCATGCGGAATTCGAACTTGTTGCCGGTGAATGCAAACGGTGAAGTCCGGTTGCGGTCCGTGGTGTCCTTCATGATGTGCGGAAGAACCGCGGAGCCGAGGCTCATGGCGCTCTTGCCCTTTCCCTTGAAGGCAGTTCCCTCATCAATCGACTTCAGAACAGCCGCCAGCTCATCGCCGACGAACACCGAGATGACAGCCGGCGGTGCCTCGTTTGCCCCAAGGCGGTGGTCATTGCCTGCCGTTGCTACACTGACTCTCATCAGATCCGCGTATTCATCCACGGCAGCGATCGTTGCGAGCAGGAATACGAGGAACTGGATGTTCTCCGCCGGGGTCTTCCCGGGATCCAGAAGGTTCTCCCCGGTATCCGTGATAATGGACCAGTTGTTGTGCTTGCCGGAGCCGTTGACGCCGTCGAACGGCTTCTCATGCAGAAGGCAGGCGTAATTGTGCTTGTCCGCAACCTTCTTCATCATCTCCATGGTCAGCTGGTTATGATCCACCGCGACGTTCGCGGTCTCGAAGACCGGTGCGAGCTCATGCTGGCTCGGCGCAACCTCGTTGTGCTTGGTCTTGGCCGGAACGCCCAGCTTCCAGAGTTCCTGATCCAGATCGTGCATATACTCGGAGACCTTCGGCTTCAGAACGCCGAAGTAATGATCCTCCATCTCCTGGCCCTTGGGTGCCGGCGCGCCGATCAGCGTGCGGCCGGTCAGGAGCAGGTCCTTGCGCTTCAGGTACATATCCTTGTCGATCAGGAAGTACTCCTGCTCGGAGCCTACTGTCGTGTCAACGTGGGCGACGGCCTCATTTCCGAGAAGGTGCAGAACCTTGACCGCCTCCTTGGAAAGAGCCTCCATGGAACGAAGGAGAGGGGTTTTCTTATCCAGCGCCTGTCCGCCGTAGGAGCAGAATGCGGTCGGGATATAAAGTGTTCCATCCTTAATAAATGCCGGTGAAGACGGGTCCCATGCGGTGTAGCCTCTTGCCTCGAAGGTCGCGCGCAGTCCGCCCGACGGAAAGGAAGATGCATCCGGCTCGCCCTTGACCAGCTCCTTGCCGGAGAAGTCCATGATCACTTTTCCATCCGGTGTCGGTGTAATGAAGCTGTCATGCTTCTCCGCAGTCAGACCGGTCATCGGCTGGAACCAGTGCGTGAAATGTGTTGCGCCATGCTCGATTGCCCAGTTCTTCATCACAGCGGCAACGGTATTGGCAACATCCAGTTCCAGATGGCTTCCGCTTTTGATGCTCTTGTGGACGGCCTTGTAAATATCCTTCGGCAGGCGTTCCTTCATCACCTGATCACCGAAGACGAGGCTGCCATAGATCTCAGGAACCGATACGATTGTTTCCATTCTCTATTCCTCCTTTTCAGGTAAAGTAACGATTCAGCGCATCTCAAATTTCCTTACGGAAATCCTCGATGCTGTCGTCCAGAGGTGCTACGCACCTTGGCCGCATGCTGATTTCAATCGTAAATCTGCCCGCAAGCGGTCAATTTACTTTTGAAATCAACATGTGCTGAATAAATCAAAAAGGCGCCTTGGAAGACAGTGACCCTGTCTTTCAAAGCGCCTTTGCTTTATGCAGGTAGGTTTACCACATCGGATTTTTCGTGTCAATACTTTTTCTTTGCAGATTGTATACAAAAGTACATCTTCGCAGACTTTGTCTGATTTTCCGGGCCGAATGACCATTTGAATGACCATTTTGCCCGCCGATTCGCGAAGGAGGCAGTGTCCCGCAACTGACTCTTGACAAACCTCCGGGCCCGCGCAATAATGCGGGATATTAAGAAGCGGCAAAGAGGTCGCGGATTCACAAATCCCTTTTGATCGGGAAGAAATTCCGGAGAGCTGTATTTCCGGAAATTCCGTTCCCCGTTTCCGGAACCGGTTCGGAATGCGAGCCATTTCGGGAAGCGGTAAAGGGATTCATGTGAAGACGAGCTCTTTGCCGCTTCTTTTTGATTTTCTCAGCACAGGATTTTTTCAGAAGAAAGCGACTATACGCCGTAAAATGTCAGATCGACAGCCGATGTGTGCGGAATTCATAACACGGTTTGACGCTGCAAAATGAAACATCCTGTACGCTGAATCCAAAATCAAAAAACAAAAAAAGGAGAATATGTTATGTGCTCAATTCTAGGCTACTGCGGTGCATCCGCGCGGAAAGAAGATGCTGCCGCCGCTCTCGCGAAGACCATTTCGCGGGGCCCCGACGATTCCAGGCTCATTGATACCGGAAACGGATTTCTCGGCTTCAACCGCCTCTCCATCATGGGACTGACTCCAGAGGGCATGCAGCCCTTTGAGCGGAATGGAAGCTATGTCGTCTGCAACGGCGAAATCTACGGCTTCCGTCCGATGAAGGAATACCTGAAGGGACGCGGCTATTCCTTCGTGTCCGACAGCGACTGTGAAATTCTTCTTCCTTTATATGAGGAATACGGCATCGATATGTTCCGCCTGCTCGATGCGGAGTACGCACTGGTTCTCTACGACGGCAGAACGCAGGAGTACATCGCCGCCCGCGATCCGATCGGCATCCGTCCTCTGTACTACGGCTACGACAAAAAAGGTGTCATTGTCTTCGCTTCCGAGCCGAAGAACCTGATCGGTCTGTGTGACCGGATCCTTCCGTTCCCTCCCGGCTGCTATTACAAGGACGGTGCCTTCCACACCTACCGGGATATGAGCGCTGTGGACTATTACAACGAAGATGATCTGGAGACCATCTCCGTGAACATCCACGACAAGCTGATGCGCGGCATCGAAAAGCGTCTGGATGCCGATGCCCCGGTCGGATATCTTCTGTCCGGCGGACTCGACTCGTCTCTGGTCTGCGGGGCTGCCGCAAAACTCATGGA
Organism: bacterium; assembly: GCA_963655255.1. Taxonomy (GTDB): domain Bacteria; phylum Bacillota; class Clostridia; order Lachnospirales; family Lachnospiraceae; genus CAG-791. The sequence continues at coordinate 8,050 of CAVKEB010000053.1, read as the reverse complement.
CAAGCCTCTGGAGACCTTCTCCATCGGCATGGACATTGACGCCATTGATCTGAAATACGCACGCCAGGTGGCGGAGTACATTCATTCCAACCACCACGAGGTGATCATCACCCGCGATGACGTCATCGGAGCCCTGGAGCCGGTAGTCGCCGCCCTCGGCACCTTCGACATCACAACCATCCGGGCCTCCATCGGCATGTATCTCGTCTGCAAGTGGATTCACGAGAACACAGACATCCGCGTGATTCTGACCGGCGAGATTTCCGATGAACTGTTCGGCTACAAATATACGGATTTTGCGCCCAGCGCAGACGCCTTCCAGAAGGAAGCAGAGAAGCGCATCCGCGAGATCAACGTCTACGATGTTCTCCGCGCGGACCGCTGCATTTCCGTCAACTCTCTGGAAGCCCGTGTTCCGTTCGGCGATCTGGATTTCGTGGACTATGTCATGCACATCGATCCGGAGAAAAAGCTCAATAAGTACGGCATCGGCAAGTATCTGGTCCGCCATGCCTTCGAAAAGGATCAGATGATTCCCGAATCCATCCTGATGCGTGAAAAGGCAGCGTTCTCTGACGCCGTCGGACATTCCCTCCGGAATGATCTGATCGATTATGCGGAGTCCCTTTACACCGATGAAGAGTTTGAAACAAAGCGCAGGCAGTATACGCATGCGATGCCCTTCACGAAAGAATCGCTCCTCTATCGTGAGCTGTTCGAGAAATACTATCCCGGCCAGAGCCAGATGATTCCGGATTTCTGGATGCCCAACAAGAGCTGGAAGGGCTGCGATGTCAACGACCCCTCCGCCCGCGTTCTCTCCAACTACGGAGCATCCGGAGAGTGACTGCGATTGCGAGGAGAACGCGACATCAGTCGCGTTCGAGTACGGTAGTAAGGCGGTCCTTCCGCGGGACCGCTTCACTATACATATTCTCTATTCTTTTTTCATGAAAAAGCCACGGCCTTACGGTCGCGGCTTTTTCGTATCTGAAACAAGCAATTGCCATGCGGCTGCATTGCGGAGTCCCCGTCCCTCTGACACCTGAAATTTCCGTAAGGTTTCGGGAGATTCTGAACAATAACCTGAATTTATGCAATGTTCCTCTAGCGGAGCTGTCTTCGGAACGCGTCTTCGCTGATCCCGGCGCAGGCCGCTGCGGCAGAAACGGTCAGTGTTCCGTTCTCCACAAGATGCACCAGCGTCTTCATGGTGCCTTTCTTCTCGCCTTCCGCAAGGCCCGCCTCGCGTCCCTTTTTCATTCCTTCCGCAAGGCCGGACTCATGGCCTTCCTTCAGCCCGGCGTCCATGCCGTCCTTCTGTCCGTCCTCCCAGGCTTCCTGATACAGGTAGCGTTTCACTTTCTCCTCATCATATTCCGTCAGCAGCATTCCGATCACCTCGCTCCGATGACTTCGCAAATATTCCCGGACAGGTCCTTCCTCCATGCCCTCGATCGCATCATTGACCGCCCGCACATCGCCCTTCCTGTCACGATTCTTCCGGTACTGATCCACCAGATAGGCATAACTGCGCAGCGATTTGCAGTTCTCCAGAATTCCGGCGCTGCTTTCGTAATTCACGTTCAGCACATGAACCACGGCCTCGATGTCCGGCTGCGCCCCTTCAAAGAGATCGCTCAGTTTCAGAATACGGTCCTTCTCTTTCCGGTCGGTTCCATTATACAGCATCACCAGCCTCGGCGCTGGGAGTTTGAGTTTTCTGGTCCCGTAAAGCCTGACATCCAGATCATTCATCTGAAGATATTTCTCATACAAATGTGCGGCGTACAGGAAAAAACGCACCGGCATGTTCGGATTGTCCGTGCTCTGCTGTTCATAGAGATTCATGCTGTCCATAAGGAGGAACGAAACATCATTCTTCATTCCCATATAGACCACATCCTCTATAGTATTGATCCGGATCTCCTCCGGATTCTCATAGTTCGTGTGATTGATGGCATTGTACAACTCCAGAGTCAGCTCTTTGCGCTCCTCGGAGCCGAAAAGAGCCTTGAACAGACGGTCCTTGCAGAAACGATTGATGTTCGCCATAGGCACCTCATAAGACAGCAGAAAAGAATGAGACAGATGAATCCTGCGGGTGAATTTCGCGATGCACCCGTTTCGTTCGATGTGAATCAGACAGACACGCCGGGTGTGCCGGAACATGTCCTTCAGAAATGGACACGTGAATGCATCTGTTCGCAGTATAGCAGAGCTTTACGAAATGGAATAGTGGGGAGATTTAATAAAGTTTTCGAATGAAAGTTATAGATATCCAACAAATAGTCAGTGTTTTCCGAATGACGAAGCCGCAATTTCGAGCAGTGGCGCTGCAATTCCGTACGACAAAGCTGAGGTTTCGAGCAGTGGGGCCGCCGCAGGAATTCCGGTTCCACGCAGCATGCGCATAGGAATCAAGCTTATGCGAACACCGTCTGCATCAAAATCATGTACAGAATAGTCCCCGAGGCCATGGAGATCAGCATATTTTTCTTCCAGAGGAACGTCACGGCTACGACCGCAATTGCAATCATTTCCGGAATGCCATAGGTTCCGCCCGCGGAAAATGAAATGTCCCGGAGGCAGTACACCACCAGGAGGCCGAATATCGCAGGTGCAAGATATTTGCCCAGATAGGCGACAAACGGCGGAGTCTTCCTGCCAGCCGGAAATAAAATATAAGGAAGAAAACGGGTCAGCACGGTTGCCAGTACCGCAGCCCCGATGGTAACTGCCTGCTGAAGCTGTGTCATTTCACTCATGAAGGTCCTTTCTGCCGCAACCTGTCTGCTGCGTTCCTGTTCCCGAATCAGATTCCATTTTTTCCAGAAAAGGCCGCAGAACCGTCAGTGATGCCAGAATGAGGATCATGGCAGGAATGATGAAACGGTCCGCCCCGAAAATTACAAGGCACGCCAAGGATCCCAATACGCCGATGCACTCCGCGAGGTGCCCTTTTCCCCAATCCTTCACCCACTGGTTCATGAAAATGGTCACGAACATCGCGGTCATGACGAAATCCAGGCCGCGGGTATTGAACGTGATTCTCGATCCGAACAGCGCTCCCAGCGCCGCCCCTGCTGCCCAGTAAACCTGATCAAGAAGCGATACCCAGAAATAAAACCAGCCGCGGTCCGTCCCCGCCGGAATCTCTGCGGAGTAATTCACGGCAAAGGTCTCGTCACTGGTGGTATAGATCAGATACCACTTCTTCCAGCCGGTTCCCTTGTAGCGATCCAGCATGGAAATTCCGTAAAACAGATGCCTTGCACCCACCATCAGTGCGGTCATGAAACAGACAAGCGGTTGAAACGGAGAAAGAAGGATGGAAACCAGAAGAAATTCCATGGATCCGGTATATACAATGACTGCTGTCAGAACCGGATAGTAAAGGGGAAAGCCGCTGGTCACCATCAGAATGCCATATGTGATTCCGAGGAACAGATAGCCAGCCATGACCGGAATGGTCAACGGAAAAGCCATACGAAGAGCGATTCCGATTTTCCCCCTGTGATCCGATGATTCCTGTGTCAAAACTGCATCCGTCTTCATTTCTCTCATAATTAGTTGTTCTATTCCTACTGTTTTGATATGTTATATGGTATATGAGTGTAACATATTTTCCACCGCTCTTCCAGAGAATTCTACGCAAAAAGCAGCATGTGTAGTTTGCACACTGCCTTTTCCTGTAAATATATGATCACAATGCAATTATTTCTCACTGCGACATTCGCCTTTTAAATTCTTCGTCAGACATTCCGGAACGTTTTGCCGCATCGTCTAAGGTCAGCACTCCTTCTCTGACCAGAGTAATCAGTACCCGTGCTGCACCTTCCTTTTCCCCTTTTTGAATGCCCTCTTTTAATCCTTCTTCCTTACCTTCTTTTCGACCTTCTTTTCGACCTTCTTTCAGCCCTTGTTCTCTTCCCTCACTCAATCCCTTTTCTCGGGCATCAATTTCGGCCAGCATTTTCATGTATTCGAAATCCATGAAGTTCCTCCTCGTCTCACCCAGCGCTGATCCAGAATTCTCTGATCTTCTTCTGATACGGTAATCGTGACTGTCGTATTTTTCATTTTGCCTCCTGCATGAAAATGTGGCGCAGGAGACTCGTAAGCATACCTGTTGACCGTCTCTGGTCCCGTTCCGAAACTCCTGCAGGATGAATGGTGATTACTTGCATAAGTTTCGTTCGATGTGAATCAGATAGGATCAAGACAGGACCTCTGCTTTTGGCAGATGGCACTCACAGAATAGAACTTGGTTATGCAATTGCCTGTAGTATAGCAGAAAAGGCTGAATATTTAAATGTTCTCAGAATCACAAAAACGTGTCACCTGTAGGCTTACATCTTCCAAGTGGCACGTTTTCTTCATATTTTTATAGTTTCATTTTCATATTGATGCCTTTATGCTGCAACAGGCCTGCATCTGCTATCTAGTTTTCCACCAAAAATCTTCCTGATTTCATTGCACCATTTTCACAAAGATTCTGCTCCCGCGTAATTTCGCGTATACCAGCCATTCATTTCTTCCTGCTGCTTTCTGTACTGTTGTTTCCGTGCATCGTCCGGGACAAAGCACACCCGATCCTGCGGATGATGCATTTCTGCAAACGCCTTGGATAAATCAGTCATGGGGTCCATTGCTTTCAGGGCAACCAGGAATGCTCCGCATGCCGTAGCATCCGATTTTCCAATCTTCGTGACAAAGAGTCCCAGCGTATCACAGAGGATCTGATCAAACACTTTACTGTTGCTCAGCCCTCCATTCACAAAGACTTCTCCTACCCTTACATGCTTCTGTATAAGACCGATTCCATTTGTGAACTCATAACTGATACTTTCCATCAACGCCCGGAGAAAGTCTTCTTTTCTGGTATTCAGAGAGATGTTTGCAAATAGGCCACGCGCTGCATCATTCCAATCCGGTGTCCCTCTTCCCAGGAAGTAAGGAAGGCATAATACATCATTTGCTCCTGCCGGTACCTGTTCAATGATCTCATTGATTTTCTCCAGTCCCTCTTCCGGATAGAAGGTTTTGCAAAACCAGTCAAAAGCAGAACAGCAGGTCAGCATAGTGTCTTCCAATATGTATTGCCCCTGCAGGGAAGAACAGTTGCATGTTACACCAGACTCATCCAGATGATCCGGAAATTCATCGGTCGCAGCCACAATAAAACCTCCTGTGCCCGCAGTCAGCGCAACTTTTCCTTTTTCAAAAACTCCCTGGCCTATGGCTCCGCATTGCTGATCTCCTCCCGCCGTAATAACAGGGATTCCGGATTTCAGACCAATTTTTCTGGCATAAGATTCCTGCAGCGTTCCCAAAATGCTTCCGGACGGAACCAAATCACATAACTTGCTTCTCTCGATATGAAAAAGATCCAGTAATTCTTCATCCCAGGAAAGCTGATGCAGATTCATCAGGAGCGAACGGCTTCCATATGTTACATCTGTTTTCAATTTTCCCGTCAGTTTCCAGAAAAGATAATCCGGAATTACAATAAACTTCCATGTCTTTTCGTATATGTCAGGCTGATTTTCACGAATCCACAGCATCTTTGGCGCTGTAAAAACCGAGTTAATACGAACCCCGCCAAGAGAAAGGAAAAGATCATTATATTCTGACATCTTCCGACAGATATCCATTGTCCGTTTGTCCTGCCACATAATGGCCGGCTGCAGTGGTTCCATCTCGCGATTTACGGCAATCACCGATGACCGCTGTGAGGTAAGGGCAATCGCATCTACGCTCCATCCGAACTGTGCAGATAGCTCTCCGATCTGTTTCAGAATCAGAAACATCGCCTGATCCCAGTCCTCCGCATTCTGTTCTACCCATCCATCCGCCTTGCAAGTCACAGAATATTTTTGCTGTGCACTGGCGATTTTTTCTCCCCTGTCATTGAATAAAATTCCTCTCATGTTTGACGTCCCGACGTCAAGTACGAGTATATTCATCCCTGTATCCTTATCTTACAGTTAATCCACGGCCTCTCCCATGTGATCCTGCCTCTGAAATCTTCTTACACAGTTTCTCTCGAATTCCTCTCTATGACAGTTTATAAAGGGCCACTTCATCAATTTCACGGTTTGTCGACACCAACATATCTGCCCCATCTTTTACATAGTGATAAACATTGGCAGATCCGCAGTTCCGATCAATGTATTCCATGACATATTTCTTTTGCTCCATGTCATACCAGAACATCATCAGATCCCGAAGACCTTTCCTGTGCCCCGTGATCAATACCTGTTTTCCACAGCATGTTCCCCCATAAATCGAGTGCAGAAACTCTCTGCTCTCCGGAAACTCATACTGCAGCTTATACTGTCCGTTCTGTTTCTTATAAAAACGGATTCTGTCCCCATGAAACGGAGCAATCACCGCCAGTTCTTTTTCACCATCCTGATCGAAATCCACTAAAACTGCGTCACTGGCAGGTTCCTCCAGTATGTGTTCCACTGTCCAGGAAGCCGTTTTATTTTCCGGAGGAATGAACTTGTATACCCCGCTGTCACATGAAACGAGCCCAAGCGGAATTCCATTCTCCTCCATTCGGAAATAGCCATGGTTCTTCAACATGTTTTCCTGCAGCACAGTGAGTTCCAGCGGATGATCCTCATCGAATTCATCCAGATTATCCGGGAGAACCGCTCCGTATACTTTTCCCGGAAAACGCCAGTCATCCTTATATTCGTGATCTGATTTCAAGGCACACGCGATCAGGTAGTTGATACCGTTTCTGGTAAGAATATCGAAACGATGGACGAACGGAAGATTTACCAGCGTCCGAACTTCCCAGTCGCCTTTTCCTTTTGGAGTAACAATTACAATTCTGGCTTCTTTTGAATCATTCGGTGAATAAAACTTATGCGTTGCGAGGAACTGACCATCTGTCCCCGGAACCTGCACCATCGTCATTACACCGCCTGGCTGTTCCCAGACAACATCCTCCTCATTGCCATCTTCATCAAACAGGAGGCACTTATCTACCTTCTCTGCAGCAACCAGAAAATGCTTCTTTCCCTTGTACGTCAAAGGTGCAATGGAATAGCATTTTGTTAAATTAGAAATGACTTTTTTTTCAACTTTCATATTCATTCCACACTTTCTCATGCCTGTTCTTGTAATTTATTTTCCTGAAGATCCAGAATTGCCGTCATTCTGTCATGAGCTTTTTTCAATTCATCTTCCCAGTTCTCCTGACCGGTATACCAGAATTCCGTAACGAATCTGCGAATATGCATATTCCAGGCATTTCGTATTGCCTCTTCAAAATTGACGTGCCCCTCTCCATAAGGAACTTCCCGGAACTCTCCCGGCCTGGTCTCTTTTAAATGCATGGAAGTAATATTTCCCATTCCTAACTGCAAATCCTGAAAAACATCCATCTTATAAAGCTTGGCCGCATTCGTCAGATTTCCAATATCCGGATATATTTTCAGATAGTTGGAATTGCACAGAACAACATATTTCATTGCTTTCTCTACGGTGTTCATGAACTCATTTTCCATGGTTTCCAATCCAAGCTGGACACCGATTTTTTCGGCATAGGCAACGATTCGTTTTAAGTTTCTCAAATACCGGTTTTTTGTTTCTTCATCTGAAGGTTCGTAATAGACGTCATAACCTGGAATCATCACAACCCGGATACCAAGATCCGATGCCAGGTCAATGGAATCCATTGCAATTTCGATTCCCCTTTTCTCTTTATCCGGGTCAGGATTTCCCAAAGAATATTTAGTCAATGCGCTAACGCACATTGTTCTGATTGGGATTCCGGTTTCATACATTTCTTTTACAAGCTGCAGGCGCTCTTCTCCTGACATTTTGGTCCTTTTTATTTTCTCTTCTGTCGCGTCAATGCTCATTTCGACATAATCGAATCCGGCCTTTTTTGCTGCAGACAGCTTCTCATGCCAGGTAAGTGTATTTGGCATTGCTTTTTCATACAGACCAAGTTCATACGTTTTCATTTTTATTCCTCACTGAGGCAAAATCCGCGATACCAGAGAGAATTTCGCGAAGGCGAATTCTC
>CAVKEB010000052.1:0-14127 GCA_963655255.1 bacterium | reverse complement strand
GCGGCACTCTAAACAGGAGAAGATGTCATCAGACATCTTCGAGTGTAGCGGTTTTGCCGAATGCGGCAGCCGGTGCGTCAGCACCGATGCTGCAGTTTGAAAGTGACATATCGATGTCACTTTCAAACCTTATACCTCACTGAGGCAAAAACCGCGATACCAGAGAGAATTTCGCGAAGGCGAATTCTCTCTGTGTACAGAGTGCCGCCAAGCGGCACTCTAGGCAGGAGAAGATGTCATCCGGCATCTTCGAGTGCAACGGTTTCCCCGGAAAAGTCCCATTATCCACGTGTCTCCGGGAACTGATATCCGAGCGTTGCCGCCATGACAGCCTTGATGGTATGCATGCGGTTTTCTGCTTCCTGGAACACGACGGACCGGTCGGATTCGAACACCTCATCCGTCACTTCCATCTCCGTCAGGCCGTATTTTTCATAAATCTTCTCACCGATTCCCGTCTTGCGGTCGTGGAACGCAGGAAGGCAGTGCATGAATACGCAGTCGCTGCTGCCGGATGCCATCAGCTCCGAGGTAATCCGGTAAGGAGTCAGATCACGGATTCTCTCTTCCCACACTTCATCCGGCTCTCCCATGGATACCCACACGTCCGTATAGAAGACATCTGCGCCTTCCGCCGCCTTCTTCGCATCCTCCGTCAGCGTAATGCTCCCGCCGCTCTCCCTGGCGAGCTCCGTGCAGGTTTTCACCAGCTCCGGATCCGGGAAATACTTCCTGTTGGAGCACAGGGTCACATGCATGCCGACCTTGGCACCCAGCACCATCAGGGAATTGCCGGTGTTGTACCGCGCATCACCGAAATAGGACAGCCGGATTCCCTGCACTCTTCCGAAATGCTCCCGGATGGTCAGAAGGTCAGCCAGCATCTGTGTCGGATGGAATTCATTCGTCAGTCCGTTCCAGACAGGGACCTTCGCGTATTTCGCAAGCTCCTCGACAACCTCCTGTCCGAAACCGCGGTACTCGATACCGTCAAACATGCCCGACAGAACTCTTGCCGTATCCGCGATGGATTCCTTCTTGCCGATCTGGGATCCGGAGGGATCCAGATAGGTAGTGCCCATGCCGAGATCATGCGCCGCCACCTCAAACGCGCAGCGTGTTCGCGTGCTCGTCTTCTCGAAGATCAGCGCAACATTTCTCCCGCGAAGCTGATCCACCGGTTCGCCCTTTTGTTTCTTCTCCTTGAACCACGCGGCCAGATCGACCAGCCGTCCGATTTCCAATCCGGAATAGTCCAGAAGCTTCAGAAAATCTCTTCCCTTAAAATTCTCGTTCATGTATATATCCCTTCCTTCGTTCTCTTATTTTCCGAAACGAAGCGCTGCTGTATACCGTGCCTCCGGGCACAAGGGAGCAGAATCACTCCTCTTCGTGTGCCGCACCGTACTCCACTTCTTCATTGATTGCCTGCGTCGCAGCAGCTGCCTCACGGCCGCCCGCACTGGTTTCCGGTTTGATGCAGGGATCCTGTTCCGGGGCTGGCTTTTCTTTTGCTGATTTGTCAATTTTCATGGCATCGCCGATGCCGAGTGCCTCTCCTGCAAGTCCCAGGGAAGATACCATGCCCGCAATATCCGAAGGCATGTAGATCTTCGTTGCCCTTCCGTCCGAAACCTCCTTCAGCGCCTCAATTCCTTTCAGACGCAGAACCGACTCCGATACGTTCGCGTTCTTGAGTGCCTCCAAGCCTTCCGCCTCTGCCTGATAAACCAGTCCAATAGATTTCGCCTTGCCTTCTGCCAGAGCGATCTGTGCGTCGCGCTCTGCCTCTGCCGCAAGGATCTTCGCCTTCTTGTCACCTTCCGCGCGGGAAACAACCGCTTCCTGATGTGCCTGCGCCTCCAGCACGGTCTGACGACGCTCACGCTCTGCGCGCATCTGCTTCGTCATGACCTCTTCGATCTCCTTCGGAGGCTGAATGTTCTTGATCTCCACGCGGGTCACCTTGATGCCCCACTGATCCGTTGCGTCATCCAGAATCACCTGCATCTTGCCGTTGATGGTCTCACGGCTCGTCAGCGTCTGGTCCAGCTCCATCTCACCGATGATGTTGCGGAGGGTCGTTGCAGACAGATTCTGAAGACCGGCGATCGGATTCTCCACGCCGTAGGTATACAGGTTCGGATCAAAAACCTTCATGAAGACAACGGAGTCAATCTGCATGGTCACGTTGTCCTTCGTAATAACCGGCTGCGGCGGAAAATCCAGTACCTGTTCCTTCAGGCTGATGATCTTCGCCACCCTCTCCAGGAACGGTGTCTTCACGTGAAGCCCCGCCTGCCAGGAGGTCTTATATCGTCCCAGATGCTCAATCACATAGACATATCCCTGCGGGACAATCCGGATGTTTACACAGATCAGAATCAGCGCAACGATGATCAGCAAAACAATCAGTACAATCATGGGTCCCCCTTCTGCCGCAGAATTCCTGCGGCCTGCGCGAAAATTCCCCTTTCCGGATCTTCGCATCCGCGGTGCTTTCCCGGCAGCTCCGCCCTGTGCCGTGAAAATAATTATAGCATCTTCTCTTTTTGTTTCGGATTCGGACCTTGCCCTTTTCCGTCAAAAACTATGTCCGCAGACAGTCCATCGGCAGCGTTGGCCCTGTCACTATCATCCTGCCGATGGCCTTCCGGACAGAATGTTATTCTGCAGTCAGACCGTTCTTTCTGACATACCGCAAGCGCCCGACGGATTCATATGAAATTATAATTTCTTCGATTTCTTAATACAGGCATCAATGGCGTCCATCACAGCCGCCCGGAAGCCGTCTTTCTCCAGCGTTTCCAGGCCCTCGATGGTCGTCCCTCCCGGCGAGCAGACCATATCCTTCAGCTCTCCCGGATGCTTTCCGGTCTCGAGAAGGAGCTTCGCGCTTCCCAGAAGCGTCTGCGCCGCGAAGCGGTATGCCTGTTTCCGCGGCATTCCGCCCTTGACGCCGGCATCCGCCAGTGCCTCCATGAACATGAACGCATATGCCGGGGAAGCCCCGCTGACCGCGCCCACCGTGTCCATCAGATTCTCATTCACCACCTCCGCAAGTCCGAAGCTGGAGACAATCCGAAGGACCTCATCCAGTTCCTCCTCCGTCACCGCGGAATTCCGGCAGACTGCAGAGCATCCCTCCTGCACCAGAGCCGGCGTGTTCGGCATGCAGCGGATGATCTTCACCGGATGCTCGAACTGCTCCGAGAGCCATTTCGTTGTTTTGCCCGCGGCAACGGATAGAACCAGCTTGTCCTCTCCTACAACGTCCCGGATTTCCTCAATGACAACCGGCAGAATCACCGGTTTCACCGCCAGGACGAGCAGATCCGCCTGCCGGGCGATCTCCTTGTTGGAATGCTCTGTGCGGATTCCGAACTGATCCGCCGCCGCATCCATGGTCTCCTGCGTTGCCGCAGAACCCACAATATCTTCCGGCTTCACCAGCTCGTTTTTCAGAATCCCGCCGATGATTGCCTTTGCCATGTTGCCGAGTCCGATAAAACCAATCGTCTGAATTGTCATTCCGCAGTCCTTTCTTTTTTTAATTCCGAGTGCCAACAAGGGGAAATCCGCGAAGGCGGTTTTCCCGACGTGCGCAGCAAACGCTCAACGAGCGTTTGTCTGCTGGCAGGAGCATGTGGCATCAGACACATGCGAGTGCCGGCGAGGGGAAATCCGCGAAGGCGGTTTCCCCGACGTGCGCAGCAAACGCTCAACGAGTGTTTGTCTGCTGACAGGAGCATGTGGCATCAGACACATGCGAGTGCCGGCGAGGAGAATTTCGCGAAGGCGAATTCTCCGACGCCGGAGTGAGCACGCTTCATGTGCTCACTCCAAGCAGGAGGAAGCAGCATCAGCTGCTTCCGAGTGCCGCTGCCTGGCCGCTTCATACAGCAGAATTCCCGCGCTCATCGCCGCATTCAGCGATTCGATCCTGCCTTCCATCGGGATGTGCACCCTCTCGTCGGCAATCCGGATCGTCTCCTTCGTAAGTCCGTTTCCTTCGTTCCCGATCAGAAATCCGCAGGCCCCGCGGCCGTCCGCCCGTTCATAGGACCGGCTTCCGTCCAGGCAGGCCGCGAAAAGCCGGATCCCTTTCTCCTGCAGTCTCCGAAGGGCTCCGTGAAAATCCTCTTCCGCAACAAACGGCATCCGGAAAATCGAGCTCATGGTCGACCGCACGGTTTTCGGGTTGAAGACGTCTACGGTTCCACGGCTCATCAGAATCCCGGTCGCCCCGGCAGCCTCCGCAGTCCGGAACATCGTACCCAGGTTTCCCGGGTCCTGAATGTCCTCCAGGATCAGAAGAAGCGGCTTTTTCCCCTCTTCTCTCCCGTAAGTGCCGAGAAGATCCTCCTCGGAATACCGCGGCTGTCTTGCTACGGCAAGAATTCCCTGCGGCGACATCGTGTCCGATGCCTTTGCCATCGCCTCGTCGGACAAAAGCGTCAGCTTTTCTGTCAGCGGTGCCAGCCTCTCTCCGGCCTTCTCCATCGCCCCGCGGGTGATGTACACCTCTTCCAGATACTCCGCCGGAGCATCCAGAACAAGGCGTTCTCCTTCTATAACAAAAGACTGAGACTGCCGGCGTTCCTTTGCTTTCTGCCTGAGCAGCACCAGTCTCTTGACTCTGCTGTTTGATGCGGATGTGATTTCTTCCATCGGTTCCTGTATTTTCTGTACGGTCTCTGTCTTGATGCGAAGCAAACCTGCGTTTTGCAGACACTGTTTCCATGCCTGCCGCCGGCTTCTTCCTTATTTGTTACCGGGACAGCGCCTGGCTGATCTCGAACTGATACTCCGGAATGCTCTTGGTCATCGCCAGTGCTTCCTCAATGTCCACATCCACGAACTGTCCGTTCCGGTAAGCCACAATCCGGTCTCTCTTGCCTGCTGCCACGATATCCGCCGCATAGGCTCCCATGATGGACGCGTAATAGCGGTCCTTGCAGGTCGGCGAGCCGCCGCGCTGCATGTAGCCGAGGATCGTGGCACGGGTCTCGATTCCCGTTGCCGCCTCGATCCGGCGTGCCATGGACGTGGAGTGCCCGATTCCTTCCGCGTTGATGATGATGTGGTGCTTCTTCCCGTGCTTGCGGTTGTTGATGATATTGTCCACGATCTTCTGCTCGTCGTAGTCGTATTTCTCCGGGAGCAGAATATCCTCCGCCCCGTTGGCGATTCCGCACCAGAGTGCAATGTAACCTGCGTTGCGGCCCATGACCTCAATGATGCTGCAGCGCTCATGCGAGGACGAGGTATCGCGGACCTTGTCGATGGCCTGCATCGCCGTATTGATGGCGGTATCAAAGCCGATCGTATAATCGGTGCAGGCGATGTCCAGGTCAATGGTCCCCGGGAGGCCGATTGCGTTGATGCCGAGGCGGGAAAGAGCCAGTGCTCCGCGGTAGGAGCCGTCTCCTCCGATTACCACAAGGCCGTCAATGCCGTGTTTGCGGCAGATCCTCGCCGCTTCCTCCTGCCCTTCCTTCGTGCGCATCTCTTCACAGCGCGCGGTTCCCAGAATGGTTCCGCCTCTCTCGATGATATCGGAGACGCTGTGTTTGTCCATATCCACGATCTCTTCCTGCAGAAGTCCCGAATAGCCCCTCTCAATGCCCTTGACCGTCAGGCCGTTCTGGATTCCCTTGCGGACACAGGCGCGGATTGCCGCGTTCATGCCGGGTGCATCACCGCCGCTGGTAAGAATGCCGATTGTTTTCACTTTATTCTCAGCCATTTCATGTCCTCCATTCTGTCCTGGATCCCACAGATGCCGGCTTTTCTTCTCTATATCTGTCTGCCTGCTGCACCTACTATCATACTCAGATTTACTCTCTCGTGCAATGCAGCGGACCTTCGCCGCACGGCCCCGTCAACGTGCTTTTCCGAATCTGTTTTTCTGCAGAAGCCTTCGCCGGGAGGCTGTCCGTTTTCAGCGGACCGTCACGTTTTTCTCTCCGAACCGGTCCTTCAAAGCCTTCAGCGTCTCGTCATCGGCGCGGATCCCCTGCCCGGGCGGGAGCTTTTTCATGCCGCGAATGCTCTCAATATAGATCACCGCCTGATCTCTTCCGCCGAAGCGGTCCACAAGCTTCATCAGATCACCGTTTCCCTCTGAAAATGCCGCTTCATCGGCAAAACGGATCCAGACCTCCCGCGGAACCGCGTCAAACGGCACGACGCTTCTCGCAATCAGCTTGGAATCGCGGTCCTCTTCCTGCGACACGCGGCCCTGAATGAACACCTTCGCGTCCTCCTTCAGAACCTCCGTATAATTCTCGAAGGTTTTCGGGAAAACAATGATCTCAATGCTCCCCGTCAGATCTTCCAGCGTCACGAAGGCCATCACCTGATTGTTCTTCGTGTACTTGATCTTGACCTCCGTGATCATGCCGCCCACGGTCACATCCTGGTTGTCCTGAACCTTCGAGATGCCGGTCTCCTCATCAAGGTAGAAGTCCGACGCCTTTGCTCCGGCGTGCGCCTTCCAGAGGCCCGCGTAATCCTCCAGAGGATGACCGCTGACGTAGATGCCGAGCACTTCTTTTTCAAAGGCGAGCTTCATTTCCTTGTCATACTCGCCGACATCCGGATACGAGATCCGGAACTGATTTCTGGATTCCTCAGGGACAATGTCGAACAGGCTCATCTGCCCTGCCATATTGTTCTTCGCGGCGTCCGCCTGCTCCTCCATCATCCGGATGTAGACACTCATCATCTGCTTGCGCGTGACGCCGAAGCAGTCGAAGGCCCCCGACTTGATCAGATTCTCCACCACGCGGCGGTTCAGGGAGAGTCCGCTGGTCCTGTCAATGAAATCCTGCAGATCCCGGTATTTCCCGTTCTGCTCCCGCTCCCGGACGACCGCCTGAATCAGGGGCTCTCCCACGCCCTTGATGGCCGTGAGAGAATAACGGATTGCTCCGCCCGAGACGGAAAAGCCCGCCACACCCTCGTTGATGTCCGGCGGAAGGAGCCGGATGTGCATTTCCCGGCACGCCAGAATATATCCTGCCACCTTGGCGGGAAAGTCAATGACCGAGGTCAGAAGCGCCGCCATGAACTCCGTCGGATAGTAATATTTGAGCCACGCCGTCTGATACGTCACAATCGCATAGCAGGCCGCATGGGATTTGTTGAATGCGTATTTGGCAAAATCAATCATCGTGTCATAGATGTGATTGGCCGTCTCCGCGGGAATTCCCTTCGCGACACACCCAGGCACGTGTTCCTTCTCGTTGCCCTCCACGAAGTTGTGCCGCTCTTCTTCCATGACGTGAGCCTTCTTCTTGCTCATCGCACGGCGGACAAGGTCTGCGCGGCCGAGCGAGTATCCGCCGAGCTCCTGCACGATCTGCATGACCTGCTCCTGGTAGACAATACAGCCATAGGTCGGCTCCAGAATCGGCTCCAGCTCCTTCGCGTCATAGGTGACGCTCCCCGCGTTCTGCTTGCCCGCGATGTACTTGGGAATGAAGTCCATCGGGCCCGGGCGGTACAAGGCAATTCCCGCGATAACATCCTCGAGGCTCCCCGGCTGCAGTCTTTTCATGAAGTTCTGCATGCCGCCGGATTCCAGCTGGAACACGCCGTCCGTTTTTCCTGTCGAAAGATAGGCAAAAACCTTTTTGTCGTCGTAATCAATCCGGTTGATGTCAATGATCTCTCCTGCCGGATTCTCCGTAATTTTCTCTTTTCCCAGAACCGGCTCACAGGAAGGATACCTTCCCCCGGCTTCCCGGATGGAGTGATTGGCCATCGCCACCGCGTTCTGAATCACCGTCAGGGTGCGCAGTCCCAGGAAATCCATTTTCAAAAGGCCCAGCTGCTCCACCCGCGTCATGGTGAACTGCGTCGTAATCGAGCCGTCGGCCGCGCGGGAGAGCGGAATCAGGTCCTCGGCAGGCTCCGCGCAGATCACAACGCCCGCGGCATGCACCGATGTGTGCCGCGGCAGTCCCTCCAGCTTTCTGGACATCTCGATCAGCTTATGCACCCGTTCATCGTTGTCATAGGCCTTCTTCAGATCCGGATTCTCCTGCAGGGCCTTGTCCAGCGTGATATTCAGCTCGTTCGGCACCATCTTGGAAACCGAATCGCAGAAGCTGTACGGAAGGTCCATCACGCGTCCGACATCCCGGATCACGCCGCGGGCCGCCATCGTACCGAAGGTGATGATCTGAACCACCTGGTCCTTGCCGTACTTGCGCGTGACATAATCGATGACTTCCTGTCTTCGCTCGAAGCCGAAGTCCACGTCGATATCGGGCATGGACACACGCTCCGGATTGAGGAACCGTTCGAAGAGAAGATTGTAGCGGATCGGGTCCAGCTGTGTGATGCCGGTGCAGTAGGACACCACGGACCCGGCCGCCGATCCTCTGCCCGGTCCGACCGCAATGCCGTGCTCCCGCGACCAGTTGATATAGTCCCAGACGATCAGGAAATAATCCACATATCCCATCTTCCGGATGACCGACAGCTCATAGTCAAGGCGTTTCCGCACTGTCCCGTCGTCCTCCGGATAATTGCGGGCAAAGCCGTCATCGCACAGCTTGTTGAGATAGGTCCAGGAATCGTACCCTTCCGGCACTTCAAAATGGGGCAGCTTGGTCTTGCCGAACTCGATGGTCACGTTACAGCGGTCCGCGATCTTCTGCGTGTTCTCCAATGCTTCCTGCGCATAGGGGAAGAGCTCCTTCATCTGCTCCTCGCTCTTGACATAGAACTGCCCGCCCGGATACCGCATCCGGTTCTCATCGCTCACTTTTTTGCCTGTCTGGATGCACAGAAGGACATCATGCGCCTCCGCGTCCTCGGCAAACGTGTAGTGGCAGTCATTGGTTGCGATCATGGGAATGTCAAGCTTTCTCGACATCTCCAGGACACCCGCAATCACGGTCTGCTGGTCCGGATAGCCGTGGTCCTGCAGCTCCAGGAAAAAATTTCCCTTCCCGAAAATATCCTGATATTCCAGTGCCGCCTTTTCCGCCGCCTCTTTGTCTCCGCGAACCAGATCTCTTGCCACTTCACCGGCAAGGCAGGCCGAGGAGCAGATAATCCCCTCGTGAAACTCGCGGAGAAGCTCCTTGTCCACGCGCGGTTTATAGTAATAGCCTTCCGTGAAGGAACGGCTGACGATTTTGGAAAGGTTCTGGTATCCCTTTTCGTTCTCCGCAAGAAGAATCAGATGATAATAGCGGTCCGAGTGATCGCCGATTTCGCGGTCAAACCGGGAGCCCGGCGCCACATAGACCTCGCACCCGATGATCGGCTTGATCCCGACATCCTGGCAGGCCAGATAGAACTCGATGACGCCGTACATATTGCCATGATCCGTAATGGCAGCCGCGTTCATGCCGAGCTCCTTGACGCGCTCCGCATAGGCCCGGACCTTGTTGGAGCCATCCAGAAGTGAATATTCCGTATGTGAATGTAGATGGACAAAGGACATAGTTTTACCTTATCTCAGAAAGGCCTCCGCCACCGCGATATCCTCCGGTGTCGTGATTTTGATGTTGCGGTAGGAAGCCTCCACCAGGCGGATCTTCGCCTGTTTCATCTGCTCTGCCACCATGGCGTCGTCCGTGATATGAATGCCGCGCGCGGTCAGCTCGGGGAGTCTTTCCCGCATTTCCCGGTACGCCTGCGTAATCAGCGTTCTCTCGAAAACCTGCGGTGTCTGAATGATCCACACATGGCTCCGGTCCGGCGTGGACGAAACGTTCCCGTCCTCTCCGGCCATTTTCACCGTATCCTTGCTCGGCATGCCGGCAACCGCCGCACCGCATTCCTTCACGGCCTCGTAAAGGCGGCGGAGAGACTCCCGGTCAATGAAGGGTCTTGCCCCGTCATGGATGAAAACATAGCGGCAGGGCCAGGAGATCGCCTCCAGGCCGTTTGCCACGGAGTCATAGCGCTCTGCTCCACCTGCCGCAAAAGCCCGGACCTTTTTCGCCGCCTCCGGAACCGCCGTGAAAATATGCTCCCGGACATACGTCTCGTCGCCCTCCGGAATCACCATCACAATGTCCGTGATGATCTCGCTTGCAGCCAGTGCCTGCAGCGATCTTGCCGCAAGCGGCATTCCCGCAATGTCCCGGTACTGCTTCGGCAGATCCCCGCCGAGCCTGGTTCCCTTTCCCGCTGCAAGCAGAACTGCCGTGCAGCGGACCTGTCCGCTTTCTTCTTTTCTCATAAAATAATATCCATCAGGCATCTTCGAGTGCAAGGTTCGGTACTGCGTTGAGATCCAGCCCGCTCCGAATCCCGCGCAGATAATCATAGTATCCGGCGCAGCCTATCATTGCCGCGTTGTCCGTGCACAGAATCGGCGGCGGGCAGTAAAACGCAATCCCGCGCTCTGCACAGGCTTCCTTTGCCGCTGCGCGCAGTGCGCTGTTGGAGGCGACACCGCCCGCCAGCGCGAACCGGCTGCAGTGATACTGCTCCGCGGCCGCCATGGCATGTCCCACCAGAACTTCTACCACGGATTTCTGGAACGAAGCCGCCACATCCGGAACGCAGACACTGCGCCCTGCCATCTGCTCTGTATTCAGATAGTTGAGGACGGCGGATTTCAGGCCGCTGAAGCTGAAATCAAAGACAGAGTCCGCCACCTTCCCGCGCGGGAAATGAATCGCATCCGGATTTCCCTCTCTGGCCGCCTTGTCAATCTTCGGACCTCCCGGATACCCGAGTCCGACCGCCCGTGCCACCTTGTCAAACGCCTCCCCTGCCGCGTCGTCCATCGTGCGGCCGAGAATTTCATATTTGCCGTAGTCCCGGACAATCACAAGATGCGTGTGCCCGCCGGAAACCACCAGACACAAAAACGGTGGTTCCAGATCCGGTGCCGCGATGTAATTCGCACTGATATGTCCCTCAATATGGTGCACGCCGATGAGCGGAATTCCGCTGGCAAAGCTGATTGCCTTCGCCGCAGACACGCCGACCAGAAGCGCTCCCACAAGGCCGGGCCCATAGGTCACCGCGATGGCATCCAGATCCGAAAGCTTCCGGTCCGCCTGGCGCAGAGCCTCGCGGATCACCTGATTGACGCGCTCCACATGTTTTCTCGACGCAATCTCCGGCACCACACCGCCATACAACGTATGAATGTCTATCTGGGAGGAAATTTCATTGGAAAGAACGGTCCTTCCGTTCACCACCACTGCCGCTGCGGTCTCGTCGCAGCTGGATTCGATCCCCAGAATCGTAATATCTTTCTCCATAACCACTTTCCTCTGTCTGCTGCCTGTCCGCAGACCTTATTCCTTCGGCTCCTTCGCTTCCGGTTCATCCTCGAAGTTCAGCGTAAGGCTTCTTCCGTCTTTGGCGCAGATCGTCCCCGGGAAAATTCTCCGGAGATCTCCCTGAAATTCCTGCGGATGCATCTCGGACGGGCTGTAGTGCGTCAGCCACATCTGCGAGGGCTGTGCCGCCGCCGCAATCCTTGCGGCCTCCCGCATCGTCATGTGCTTCTTCTCGCGTGCCTTGGAGAGCTTGTCGTCCTCTCCGTACATTCCCTCGCAGATGAAAAGATCCGCCCCACGGGCCGCCGCCGTGATATTGTCACACGGCCTGGAATCCGTTGCATAAGTGATCTTCAGGCCCTTTCTGGCGGGTCCCATCACAAGGTCGGGCGTATAGGTTCTGCCGCCGTCCTCGATGGTCTCTCCCTTCTGAAGCCGCGACCAGAACGAGATCGGAATTCCCTGCGCTTTTGCCGCCTCCGCATCGAATTTGCCGGCGCGGTCCAGCGTGAAGCTGTAGCCGTAGCAGGGCACCCGGTGATTCACGTGGAATGCCGTGATATGAAAATTCTCCTCCCCGGGGAGATCAAACGTCTCTGTGTCCTCTTTTAATTCCCTGCAGATGATTTCGAACGGAAGCTCCGGTGCAATCACCCGGAGACTTTCAATTACCCGGGAGAGCCCCTTTGGACCCACAATGACAACCGGTTCTCTCCGGTCACTGTTGCCCATCGACAGAAGCATTCCGGGAAGTCCCGCGATATGATCCGCGTGAAAATGCGTAATCAGAATGACCGAAATCGGATTGGGGCTCCAGCCCTTCTTCTTCATCGCGATCTGCGTACCCTCGCCGCAGTCCAGCAGGATGCTCTTCCCATTGTAACGGACCAAAAGAGAAGTCAGCCACCGATACGGCAGCGGCATCATTCCTCCGGTTCCGAGCAGACAAACATCAATCATAAAAACCTCATCTATCCTTCTATGTTCTCTTCCACATAATCCAGGCATCTTCCTCGGGATTCCTGTAAAATCCGGGACGCACGCCCTCATTCCGAAAGCCCTCCGATTCGTAGAGCCGGATCGCCGCCTCGTTCCCCGCGCGCACCTCCAGAGTAAAATCCTGCAGACCGATGCTGCCCTTTCCGTCCTCCAGGACCTTTTTCAGGAGCATCCGCGCAATTCCGTTCCTGCGGCTCCCCGGACAGACCGCCACATTGGAGATCTCTCCGTCATCGCCCATCCGGGTCAGGCCGATGATTCCGAGCAGCCTTTCCGGCTCTTTCTCCCGGACTGCCGCATAGAACCAGCTCTGCGTTCCGTCTCCTGCAAAACAGCTCCGGTAGGCACCCTCCGACCAGGGCTCGGAGAAGCATATTTTCTCGATCTCCACCGCCTGCGGGATATCTTCTGCCGTCATGCGGCGGATTCTGATCTTGTTTTCTTCCATCCGTTCTCTTCCAAGGTTTCGTTTTCTTCTCAGTTTTTCTTCCCGGGTCCTGTTTTTCTCAGTTTCTCTCCCCCCAGGTTTCTTCCTTCTCAGTTTTTCTTCTCTGCTTCCAGATCGCGCACGAGCCGTCCCGCCGCAAGAGAAGCCATCTTCCCATGGAGCTCGGCTTCTTCCCTCTGCCGCTCCGCCTGGGATTTCCGCAGATATTCCGGCCGAAAATCATCGGAGAAGACCAGGCAGGCCTCTCCCTTCTCTTCATATAAATGCTCCGCCAGCACCGCGGTGGATGCGGCGCGCTGCAGGGCAAGGTGTCCCGGCGCATACCGGTGCGGCACCTTCACAAGCTCATCCAGCGTCTTTTGGTAAACCGGAACTCCATCTCCGAGGAAGATGACGTCTCTCCCGCGTCCGTTGAGGTCCTCCGCAAGCTCTTCCACGGAAATCGCGCACTGCGGCCTTACGCAGACCGGCTTCTCGCGCTCCTCATAGATTCCCGTGTAAACCTGGCGGCGCCTGGCATCCATCACCGGGCAGACAAGGTCCTGGGTTCCGAACAGATTGAACGCAAGGCTGTCCACGGTCGGAACCGGCAGAATTGGCTTCTCCAGTGCAAGTCCGATTCCCTTCGCCGTTGCCGCACCGATTCTGAGACCGGTAAAACTCCCCGGCCCCGCCGTGATGGCAATCGCATCCAGCGACAAAAGATCCAGATCCGTCATCCTCTTCAGCTCGTTCAGCATGGGAACCAGTGTCTGGGAATGTGTCTTCTGGTACTGAATATTGTAATCTCCGATCAATCTTCCATCCTCGGCAAGGGCACAGCCCGCCGTCAGTCCGGAAGCCTCAATGGCTAATATCTTCACTTTGATCCTTCCCTGCCGCAGCTTTTCACTGCATTTTTTCAAATGTTCTCCTACTCCACATCGATGGAACGGTAATCCAGTCCCTTCGAGAGATCCTTCCGGATGCGGATGATCTTCGTTGTCTCCGGAAGACATTCCACAATCTGTTCCGCCCACTCAATCAGGCAGACGCCCTTTCCGAACAGGTAGTCATCCAGTCCGACCTCTTCCATCTCCTCGGGCTCCTCAATCCGGTACACATCAAAATGGTACAGCGGAAGCCTTCCGCCCTCATAGACCTGCAGAATCGTAAACGTCGGGCTGTTCACCGGCTCCGTGATCCCGAGCCCAGCCGCAAAACCTTTTGTAAAAACCGTCTTTCCTACGCCGAGATCCCCGGAGAGCGCATAGATGTCTCCCGGCTCTGCCTTACCGGCGAGCGTTTTCCCGATCTCAAACGTCTCTTCTGACGAAAATGAATCATAATGCTGCATCGCATTCCTCTTTTTGTAAGTAACTCAAACTTCCCACATCAAAAGTGGGTTTGTACCTTGAAAACTCAATAGTTTAA
>CAVKEB010000051.1:0-14370 GCA_963655255.1 bacterium | reverse complement strand
CCGCTTGGCGGCACTCTAAGCAGGAGAAGATGTCATCAGACATCTTCGAGTGTAGTGGTTTTGCCAAATGCGGCAGCATCGGTGCGTCAGCACCGATGCTGCAGTTTGAAAGCGGCATCTCGATGTCGCTTTCAAACCTTTCCTTCATGCCTATCTTTGCATTTGCATTGATGTTCCTGCCTTTTCCTTCTGCATTTACAGGATCACTTTCTCCTGCGCACCAGCCATGTCACAAACCCGGCTATGAGGAGAACCAGCGGAATCACTGCGATGCAGATCAGGTTCACCGTAACAGCCGTCATCGTCGGAACGGTAAGCTGCGTCTGGTTGACGCTCTTGGCCGGCACCGAGATGGCATTGCTCCCGCCTTTTCCTTCCACACAGGCACTGACCATCGCGGAGAAGAAGGAAGCGTTGGAGCCGGACACCATCTGATCCGCACCGTCCGAGAGCATCAGCACGGAACCGAAAATATAGGCAACGGATTCTGTGTTCTCATCCGCCTTCGCGTCGGACTCGTCGGTATCGGTCTCATCCGTGCTGTCCCCGGCGGTTTCTCCCGCAGAGGACGAATCCCCGGTCTCTTTGGTATCTGCGGCATCCGCGCTTTCTGCACTGCTTTCCTCCGCACTTTCTGCATTCACCACAGCCTTGACGCCCAGCACATACTGCCCTGTCTGATCCGTGTCTTTTTTCTCAAAATCCTCTGTCTTTGAGGTCACATCGGTGTGAATGTAGGCATTGTCCGAAGTGGTCAACAGGCTGGTCACGGCCACGCCGCTCGCAGCCTCCTCCCCTTCCTTCGCGCCATCATCCGAAAGGGCCATCGAATATGCCATGAACACATAGCCGTTTCCAGACGTCACGGAGGAAGTCTCCTGCGCCTCTTCCACCTCCGGGAGAAGGTATGTCTCAGACCGGTAATAGTAGCCCTGATTGTTCTCCAGAACGACGCCTCTGGATGCCGAAATTCCGTAATAGCCCAGAACCCGGTTCCAGTTCGTCATGTCCTCCGCTTCCTGAAAGTTCGTCGTTGCGATCAGCTTCCCGCCGCCTTGAAGATAGGCAAGAACCTTGTCTGCATCATCGGAGGACAGATCCGACACGGGACCATTGATGACAAGAAGCGCGCAGTCGTCCGGAACCGTATCGTTTTTCATAAGGTCCAGATCTTCATACTCACAGTTCAGTTTGGACAGAACTGCCGTGAAGTTGCTGCCGATGCTCTCTTCCCCATGCCCGGTCAAGAGGTACACTTTGGGAAGCGAGTTACTGACGACATAGGCAATCGCGGAATCGATCTGGCCCTCCGCGTCATATCCGGTCACTGTCTGCTGGTAGGTGGAATAATCGACGGTATAGTCATAGAGATCCGTATAATTCACCGCCTTGTATCTGCCGCCACTCTCAACGACCAGAGAATTCCAGGAGTAATCCATCACGTCACTGTACTGCTGGAGAAAGGAAGGATTGGATGCGGGATCCACATATTCCACCTTCAGGTGGTCCGAATATTCCTCCATCTGCCGGAGCGTGGAGTCCAGCGCCGTATCCATATCCGAACTGCTCGCCAGTACATAAATCGTCACATCCTGATCCAGTTGCTGCAGGTATTCCTTCGTGTCATCCGTCAGAGAATACAGCCCGCTCGCCGTCACATCATGCGAGGTATAGGCAGAAGGAAGCTGATTCACCGCCACATTGGCCGCCACGGTCACCGCGAGAACCAGCGCGATCAGTCCGGTCGAATAGGCGCCGAAGCTCAGGGTCTTTTTCGAGACTGAATAGCGCCGCTTCTGAATCACCTGCGTGGTGAGAAACAGGAACAGAAAAATCACGGAGCCCAGGTAGACGATCGAGGTGAGGTCGATTTTTCCGTTCAGGAAGGTATCGAACCTCGACGGAATGTCGAGCGCTCCCAGTATTTTCGTGACCGCGCTGCCGTTTGACGAGATCATGTTCTCCAGATTCGGCATGATCATGGACAGGAACAGGCAGGCAAAAGAAAGCACTGCCGCAATGATCACATTCTCCGTAAGGCTGGAGAGAAACACGCAGACGGCAAGCTCCGCAAGGCCGAACAGCCACATTCCGAGGAGAGCCGTGTAGCTCTGCGCAAACGGAACCGTGCCGAACCGGGACAGGAGCAGCGGATACAGGCAGAGTCCCAGAACCACAATGGTATGCACCGCTGCGAGCGCCAGATATTTGCCGAGCACCACCGCGCCTACCGAAACCGGAGCCGTCAGGATCATCTGGTCCGTCTTCGCTTTCCGCTCTTCTGAGAAAGACCGCATACTCAGAACCGGGAGCATGATCAACATGAACACCGACGAGACCGACAACACCGATGACACATCCGGATCCAGACCGATCAGACAGTTCATGCCGATGTACAGGGACATGAGGCCCCACATCACCGCCAGGAACAGCCAGCCGGTGAATCCGTGGAACAAAGATGCAAAGTCCTTTTTGAAAATTGCCTTCATCCTCTGTCTGCCTCCTTCTCTTCCTGCTCCCCGTCTGCCTGCGCGGTCTCCTTCGTCTCCTGCCTGTCTTCCGGGGACGCCTCAACTGCTCCTTCGCTCTCCGCTTCGCCGGATGTCGCCTGATTTTCTTCCGTCTGGTCATCCGTCATCTTCACAACGTCTTCCGCTTTGTTGTCTCCGGAAAATGTTCTGCCGGCATCCGCTGCCTCCCGCCCGGTAAGGCTCAGGAACACATCCTCCAGCGACTTCTCTTCACGATTCATGCCAAGAACCGCGGCTCCGGCGTACACTGCCGCACGGGAGACTGCAGGGCAGATATCGTCCCCGGAGTCGGAGGTGATCGTGAAGATCAGTTCTTCCCCTTTTTCCAGAACCGAAAAACCGGATACCTTTGGAATCGCACGAAGAGCCGCTTCCAGTTCCTTCCGGCTGCCCTTTGCGCGGAGCGTCACCCTCTGCGAAGTCGTCATGCGCGACTGCAGGTTCTCCGGCTTATCGCTCGCGACAAGTCTTCCTTCATTCAGAATCCAGACCACATCGGCAACCGCGCTGACATCCGGGAGAATGTGCGAGCTCAGAATGATCGTGTGATCCTTCCGGAGGGTTTTCAGATAATCGAACATTTCCCTCTGCTGCTCCGGATCCAGCCCGGACGTCGGCTCGTCCAGAATCAGAATATCCGGATTCCCCACAAGCGCCTGCGCGAGCCCGACGCGCTGCCGGTATCCCTTGGACAGATTCCGGATCAGGCGCTGCGGCACATCCAGAATCCCCGCCGCATCCAGGACGCTCCGGACCGCGTCCTCACGCTCTTCTCTCCGGATCCCCTTCAGCTCCGCAGCGAAACGCAGATATTCCAGAACCGTCATATCCGTATAGACCGGCGGAACCTCCGGAAGATAGCCAATTTTCCGCTTCGCCTTCTCCGGTTCCTTCTGAATATCGATGCCATCCATCAAAACGGTCCCGTCCGTCGCGGCCAGATATCCCGTCATGATGTTCATCGTCGTGGATTTTCCTGCTCCGTTCGGCCCGAGAAACCCGTAAATCTGTCCCGGTCCTGCCGTAAACGACAGGTCATCCACGGCCTTGTGCGTTCCGTATTTCTTCGTCAAATGCTGTACTTCTATCATCGTTTCCTTTCTTTCCGCAGTAGGACTGCTGGTTCATCGTATTCTTTTGTACCAGTGAAATGTGTTCATTCCGTCATAAAACTGTGAGAAAGTTGTGAACACCCCCTGCATCCTCGTGCGCAGCCGCGTTTCACCCGCAGCTTTTCTAACCGGTATCCGCAGCCGGATTCTCTTTGAAAAGCTCTGCTTCATCCCCGGTACCTTTACGGCGGAAACGGGCCCCGCATCATGCTTTGTTCATAAACATTTCATAGAGTGCAAATAGATTTTCCACAGGGGCGCTTCTATAATAGGAATCAGAGACTCTGACTCACGTTTTTCAGGGTTTCACGGACGAACCTTCCTGTTCATTATGGATTTCATCCTGGCCGTTTTCCCGCCAAAACCAGAAACACCAGAAACAATAAAAGGAACCGATGCCGGACAGGACGCCGGACCGTTCATATCACCACCAAATCAAAACTCAGAAGGAAAGGATCAGTTATGTTTCGTCAGACCACAGATCAGAAGGTTGCGCTTTTTCTCGCAGACGGATGTGAGGAAATTGAGGCGCTCACCGTTGCGGATCTTCTCTTCCGCGCCGGGATTCCCTGCACGACCGTTTCCGTAAAAGACACGAGGACCATCACCTCCTCCCACAACATCACCATCACCGCAGACACCACACTGGAGGAGCTGAACCCGGAGGAATTCAGCATGCTGGTTCTGCCGGGCGGCATTCCGGGCACACCGAATCTGGCTGCCTGCCCCAAACTCATGGAGGCCGTCACTTCTTTTGTCGGCCGCGCGGACGACGGGAAGGCCGTTGCCGCCATCTGCGCCGCTCCGTCCATTCTCGCGAATCTCGGACTCCTTGCCGGAAGAAAGGCGACCTGCAATCCCTGTGTGGAGGAATTTCTCGATGAGCACGGTGCGAAACGCACCTGGGCGAGGGTGACCGTGGACGGGAACCTCATCACCAGCCAGGGGATGGGGACCGCCATCGCGTTCGGACTTGCCATCGTGGAATACTATCTCGGCCACGCCGCCGCACGGGATCTCGGGAATAAGATTCTCTACCGAAAATAAAATACGCTGCATCATCTGTAACCGGAAGGAACTGCAGACAGGGGGAATGCAGGTTTTCACTGCAAGGGGGTTGCAAGTTATATATGAATATTCTCTTCTTTTTGAAGCCAAAGGCGGAACTGGATCTTGTCTATGAGGACGATACCATCGGCATGGCGATGGAACGGATTGAGGATCACCAGTTTTCTTCCATTCCCATGATCAACGAGAAAACCGGCAGGTACATCGGCACGCTCAGCGAAGGCGATCTTCTGCGTGCTCTGCGCCAGAACGCCGACTCCCCGATCGGATCCGAAAACCGCTCCGTAATGACCATCAAAAGAAAGCGCGACTACAAATGCGTCCGCGCGGATTCCAACATGGAAGAGCTGTTCGCCTACGTCAAGGAACAGAACTTCGTTCCCGTCGTCGATGATACCGGCGTTCTGATCGGCATTGTCCTTCGCTCCACCATTCTGGAGTTCGTCTTCGGGATTCTGGACAAGGCACAGTGCCCGCAGACGGGCGGCGCGGTCCTCCGGCAGATGCAGCAGAGCTAGAAACACACCTTGCCGGGTATCTTTGAAAAAGCTGTGAGGGCACCTGCACACATAAGGATTTGCACATTGTTCCGAATGCAGCGTCCACGAAAGAGAGCCGTGAGGGAATTCGATTCCCCTCACGGCTCTCTGCTCTCTTTAAGTTCTTGCTCTTAACCTTACTGCTTCCTTTTTGCGTTTCCCCGGCCGCTTTTGTTCTCTTCATGTGCCGGATTTTCTTATTTTTCTTCTGTCATCTGCTGTCTGTTGGTCCTGTGTCGTTGACCAAATCAGTCATTTTCTATTTCCGGCGCTTTTTAAAGGATTTTCCGCCGGAATGATTTCCTCCGGAGCCTTTCCTGTGGATTCCCGCACCACGAGTTCCGCCGCCATAATGCGGTCCTGCGGCTTTTTCTTCTTCTCAATCATGCCGAACAGGACGCTGATGGACGCTCGCGAAATCTCCGTAAACGGCTGCTGCATCGTGGTCACTCTCGGGTTATAGTAATCCCCCGTCTCAATGCCGTCGAAGCCGATGACCGACACGTCCTCCGGAATCCGCCGACCGGTATCCAGAATCGCGCGGCAGGCTCCCATCGCGAGAACATCCGAGATGCAGAAAATGGATGTCAGATCCGGACTCTTCTCCAGAAGCTCCTTTGCCGCCCAGTATCCGTTCGGAAGCGAATAATGCTCGATTCCCTCTGTCACAACGGCAAGATATTCCTCCCGAAAAGGAAGTCCGTGATCCGCCAGTGCCTTCCGATAACCCCGGAAACGAAGCTGGCCGACGGAAGGGATGCCGAGTCCCTCCGCGATGATGCCGATCTTCCGGTGCCCCAGGCTGATCAGATAGTTCACCGCGTCATAGCTGGCCTGTACATCATCCACGGCAATATTCGCGTATCCGACCTTGCCGTTCGTGTGCTGGCCCGCGCTCTGCTTCGCCTCCTCCGGGTCCTCCCCGATGGTCGCAAAGACAAACGGAACGCCGATCTGCTGCAGCGCCTGGCTGTCATGCGTGAAGTTGCCGCCAAGGAAAATAATGCCCTTGATCTTCCGTTCCTTCACGAGGCTGAGCGCCACCAAGACCTCGTCCTCCATCGGACCGACATGGCGCAGAATCGTCGTATAGTTCCGGTCCTCCACGCTCTCTTCCATGACCTGGATCATCCGCATGAAAAAAGGGTTCGTGATTCCCTTGACCAGAAGAGCGATGCTGTTCGTCTCGCTCCTCTTCAGGAATCTCGCGGAATTATTCGGGACGAATCCGGTCTCCCGGATCACCTCCATGATCTTCTCCCGGGTATCCGGATTGATGTCCGGATGATTGTTGAGTGCACGTGAAACCGTGCTGACACCGACGCCGCACTGGCGCGCGATGTCCTTAATGGTAATGTCTGCCATGATCTGTCCTGTATCATTCTCCGGTCCGCTCACCGCGGACCTATATTCGATACAGAGTATACCTTATTCTTAAATTAACTGTAAAGTCCCCGGAAGATGCCACTCCCGTAAGACTTCGTCTCTGCATTTTTCGAAAAGTCTCTTCGCCGGTCCGGCTGCCCCGGCTTTTTCCGCCTAAGAGATTCGGCTTTTCCCACCGGAGAGATCCGGGCTGCCCTGGCTTTTCCCGTCGGAGAGATCCTGAGCTCTGCCGGACGCTTCCATGCGGAATCAGATTCTTCCGTACAGAACCGCCAGCCGGTTCATCCTCTCTGCCAGCTCCTTCGTGCATGCCCCCGGCAGCATTCTCCACTGCCAGTTGCCGCCGAGCGTGGAGGGCTGATTGATTCTGGCCTCATCGCCGAGGTTCAGATAATCCTGCATCGGAATGATACAGGTATCCGCCACTGACATGAACGCGGCCCGGATGAAGGACCATGCCGCCGTCTGCTCCGAGCGCACGCCGATGTACTCCTTCGCGTACAGGCGGTCACGCCGTGCCACCGAATGGTACCAGCCGCGCATCGTCTCGTTGTCATGGGTTCCCGTGTAAACCACGCAGTTCGTTCCGTAGTTGTGCGGCAGGTAGTCGTTGGTGCCTGGCTCCCTTGCGTCAAAGGCAAACTGCAGCACCTTCATATTCGGATATCCCGTTTTGCGGACGAGTCTGCGCACCGAAGGCGTGATATACCCGAGATCCTCTGCAATGATCTGCCTCTTTCCCAGAGCCTTCCGGATCGCGTCGAACAGATCCATCCCCGGTCCCGGCATCCATTTGCCGAACTCCGCAGTCGGATCACCGTACGGAATCGCATAATACTCATCGAATCCCCGGAAATGATCGATCCGGACAATGTCGTACATTTTAAAGCAGTTCGCAATGCGGGTAATCCACCACTGATAGCCGGTCTTTTTGTGATAGTCCCAGCGGTAGATGGGATTCCCCCACAGCTGTCCTGTCGCAGAAAAGCCGTCCGGAGGGCATCCCGCCACAACGGTCGGATATCCCTTTTCATCGAACTCGAACAGTTCCGGATGGCTCCAGGTATCCGCCGAGTCAAAGGCCACATAGATCGGAATGTCTCCGATGATCTGAATGCCCTTCGCATTGGCGTATGCCTTGAGCGCTCCCCACTGCCCGGCGAACAGGTACTGCTGGAACTCATAGAAGCGGATCTCGTCCGCAAGCTTCTCCTGCGCCGCCTTCATGGCCGCGGGCTTTCTCAGACGGATGTCCTCCGGCCACTCAATATAGCTCCGTCCGCCGTTTTCCTTTTTCACTGCGGAGTACAGTGCGTAGTCCAAAAGCCACTCCCCGTTCTCTTCCACAAAACGGTCAAACGCCTTCCGCTCCCCGTCATAGCGGGAATCCTCCCATTTTCCCTTCGGATTCAGAGCGAAAGGACTGTTCTCATAGGCCTTCTTCAGAAGGGGGAAACGCCCGAGATAAATCTTTTCGTAGTCCACCTTCTCCGGATCTTCTCCGAAGGAGATGCTCTCCGCCTCTTTTTCCGTAATGTATTCCGCATCGATCAGTTTTTCGATGTCGATAAAATAAGGATTGCCCGCGAACGTCGAAAAAGACTGATACGGCGAATCTCCGTATCCCGTCTGCCCCAGCGGCAGAATCTGCCAGTAGGACTGTCCTGCTGCCGCAAGGAAATCAATGAATTCATAGGCTTCCCGGGAAAAGCTTCCGATGCCGTATTTCGACGGAAGTGAAGTCATCGGAAGCAGGACTCCGCATTTTCTTTTCATATCTGATATCTCCCCGGTCCGTCTCCGTTTTGCCGCATTCTGCGGCTGCGGACCGACATTTTTTCTGTATTGCTGCTGAGAGGTATTCTATCATTCCGGCCTTTCCGGCACCAGCCGGACGGCTTTCTCCATCCGTTCTTTGCACGGGCGTCCGGAAATACTCTTCTTTATCCCTTTACGGCACCGGCCATGACGCCCTCAATGATATACTTCTGCGCCGCGATGTAAAAGGCCACAATCGGCACAATCGCCATCACCAGAACCGCCATCATCGCGCCCCAGTCGATCTGACCGTGTGACTGCTTCAAATACTGCACGGCGATCGGGATCGTCTTGTACTTGTTGACGTTCAGGACCAGGCTCGGCAGAAGGTAGTCGTTCCAGATCCACATCGCATCCAGAATCGCGATCGTGATCAGCGTAGGTTTCATGATCGGAATGATCACGCGGAAAAAGGTCTGCGGCGGCGTGCAGCCGTCGATCATGGCCGCTTCCTCAATCTCCAGCGGGATGCTCTTGACAAAGCCGGTGAACATGAAGACCGCAAGCCCCGCGCCAAAGCCCAGGTAGACCACGCAGATGCCAAGCGGCGTTGCCAGATGCAGGATGTTCGCAAACTTCGACAGTGTGAACATAACCATCTGGAACGGTACGATCATGGAAAACATGCACAAAAGATAGATCAGCTTCGTGCCGGCGGTGTGCACGCGGGTAATGTACCAGGCGCACATGGAGCAGCACACGACGATCAGGAGCACGGACACGATCGTAATGAACGCAGAGTAGCCAAAGCACCTGAAAAAGTTTGTTTTCTTCAGCGCATTGCTGTAATTCAGCCAGCCGACGAAGGTCTTGGACAGCCCCTTCTCCCACTTTGCAAAGCCATCCGACAGAGGGACGTTACTGATGCCGAACGGATTTTTGAAAATATAGGCCTTTCTCTTGAAGGAGTTCAGAAGAACCACGAGAATCGGGCTGATCCAGAGAAAGGACAGGACCGTGAACAGCGCCGTCAGAAGTCCGCCGTGCCTGGCCTGCCGGACCGCAGAGACATTTTTTTCTGCTCCGGAGGCCCCCTGTTTTCTTCCTGCTGCAGAGTTCTTATTGTTTCTCATCACTGCTCTACCTCCTTACTGCGGCTCATCTTATTCTGGATCAGAGCAATGACTGCGACCAGAATGAAGAAGATGACGGCCTTGGCCTGGCCTACGCCCTGCCAGCCGGTGGTTCCGTACATGGTGTTGTAAATATTCAGTGCAAGGAGCTCGGAGTTCTTGCCGGGGTTGCCGCCCGTCAGCGCGAGGTTCTGATCAAAAAGCTTAAAGCCGTTGGTCAGCGTCAGGAACGTGCAGACCGTGATCGTGGAGCGCAGCATCGGAACCGTCACATAGCGCAGAAGCTGCCAGCCGTTTGCTCCGTCAATCTTCGCCGCTTCCAGAAGGTCTCCCGGAATGTTCTGGATTCCTGCCACGTAGATGATCATCATATAACCGATCTGCTGCCAGCAGACGACCGCCACCAGGCCCCAGAATGCGGTCCACTGTGTGGAGACAATGGTCATCGAATGTCTGGCCAGAATCGAGTTGAAAATCATCAGCCAGATATAGGACAGCACGATGCCGCCGATCAGGTTCGGCAGGAAGAATGCCGTACGGAACAGGTTCGTTCCCCGGATTCCCTTTGTCAGTGCCATCGCAATGGCAAAGGCGATGATGTTGATGATCAGCATGGTCACAACCGTGAACAGCGTTGTATACCAAAGAGAGTGGAGGAAAGTTCCATCCACCTTTCCGTTCACCACAAAGATTCTCGTGTAGTTCTTGAATCCAACCCATTTCCAGTCCGTTACTGTGGTGAACTTGCAGAAGGAAAGGAACACGCCGTATACGAAAGGAACGATGAATCCGATCGCAAAGGCAACCATGGTCGGCAGAACGAACAGCCACCAGTATTTTCTGATTGATTTCTGCATAACCGAAGCCCTCTTTGAAAAAGCGGATGAGTGATGCGATCACTCACCCGCCGGTTTAAACTGCTTTCTGTTTCTTTTTTACATATTACATTTCTGTACTGATTCTGATCCTCGCTTCCTCTTCCGGAGAAAAGCCGGTTTGTTTCACCGATCCCCGTTTTGGCCTGCGGCAGGATCAGAAGATGCAGAGTGCCTGACGGTGCTCAGTACTTCTTACTCTTCGTGAGCAAGCTTCCACTGATTTGCCCATCCGTCTACGAATGCGGTAACGACGCCGTCCCACTTGCCGGAGCCATCCGTGTAAGCCGTCAGCGCGGAGACAACATCCTTGCGCCAGTCATCTACGTTCGGAGTTGCATTGAAGGACCATGCAACCGAAGTCTTTCCGTCAGCAACGAGCTTGTTTGCCTTTGCGCCGAAGGGGTTCTTGGCTTCGTAGTCGCCGGTGAAAGTATCAAACGGGCAGGACAGACCCATGTCATTGACAAGAGCGCTGCGTCCTTCGTCCGAGGTGATAACCCAGTTCAGGAAGGCAAGAGAAGCGTCAATCTCATCCTGGCTGCACTTTGCGTTGACGGTCCAGTGATTCTCAGTACCAACACAGAGACCTTCGTTTGCGTCATCTACACCGAAGTAAATCGGCATCATGTCAAGGTCATCCTCGGTAACAAGATAGCCGTTGTCCGGATTGGTCAATGCAGAGAATTCCCAGTCGCCGTTCTGATAGAAGACTGCTTCGCCCATGCCGAGCTCAGACTCTGCGTTGAGAGCGCCGCTGTTCAGGGTCTTCGGATCTGCTGCGGAATCGCGAACGTACATATCCCAGACTCTCTTGAAGTTGTCGAGGTAAGTTCCCTTGATCTCAGCTTCACCTGCGGTCAGATCCTCAAGGCCGTCGTCCTTGAACTCATAGTACAGAGGCATGTTGGCAAGATGTCCGGAGAATCTCCAGGAGGAACCGTCATCCAGTCCCGCAGAAGCGAACGCCTCGGTCAGCTCTGTGCCGAACTGCTCATTGATCTCGTCCACGCGGGAATTGATATCGTCTGCAACCTTCTCCAGAGTGTCCAGATCCTTGATGTCATCCACGGAAGAAACCACCGCATTGTCCATCGTGCAGTAATCTTCCAGGATGGTCTTGTTGTAAATGATGCCGTAAGCTTCGTAGCAGTTTGCAACGCCTGCAATCTTTCCGTCATACTCTACTGCCAGGCTCTTGTCGGTCAGGTGCTTGTAGATCTCGGAATCCTTCAGATCGTAAATGTAATCTGCATAGGTCTGTGCATCCGTTGCGCTGCCGATATTGAAGATCGTAGGAGCCTCGCTCTTCGCCAGCTCGGACTGAAGGGTTGTCTTGTACTGTCCGTCTGCCGCAGTCAGAACCGTGACATCTCCGCCAAGACCGTTGTAGGTATCTGCAAGATTCTGCCATGCCTCATCGGTCTCCGGCTTGAAGTTCAGAAGGTAAACTCTTCCGGAAGGAATCTCTGCATCGTCCGCTGCTTCGGTATCCGCTGCAGCTGTATCCTCGGTAGCAGCCTCGGTGTCCTCTGCAGCCGCCTCGGTCGTTGCCTCAGTCTCTGCAGAGCCGGTGTCGGAAGTGCTGCCGCAGCCCGCAAGAATACCGCTGACCATGGCCGTACTCAGAATCAGTGCCAATACTCTTTTCTTCATTCGTTCCTCTCCTTTTCTGTCCCCTTACATGGGACCTTTCACTTTGAAAACGGCAATGCCGCCTCTTTGGGAATGATCGCCCGCTTCTGTCCGAATCCCTCCGGATTCTTCATCCTCCCCGCGGGACACTCCGGTTTCCTTTTGTGTATCAGCGTCTCGGAATCGGTTTCGGTACCGTTTCCGGAACTGTTTCCAATATAGCTTTCTCTTTGGAAAAACGCAAGAGGTTGTATGCTTTTCCCTGCATCTTCGGCAATTCAGTTAAATTTTCCGTTCGGATTTGTGCAATTTTTCTGTATGCTCTCCCGTCTGCCGCTTTCTCTCAGAAGTCTGTCTGCAGTGCCGATTCCTTCCGCCTGCCTCACGGGCACAGACCGGCGGCTTTTATGCAGCCATGACATATAAGGTATATAATTTGATAGAATCTGATCCGTTTCATCCCGCAGATCGCCCGAATCTTTTGTTTTCAGGAGGAAGTTCTATGCACACTGCTTCACCGTATCCGGTTTCCGACAGCTGCCTGTTCCGGACAGAGCCCGTCACCCACCGGATTACCCGCATCTGGCTGCCGGGAAATGTCTTTGCGTACTATGTAAAAGGGGATGTTTCCGGTGTTCTGATTGACACCGGCCTCGGATATGGAAGTCTCCGGTCTTTTCTGGAGGACGAGAAGAATCACCTTGCCTTTGGCCAGCCGTACACGGTTCTGCTGACGCACGGCCATCTGGATCACGCGGGCGGCGCGGGAGAATTTGAGAGAGTCCTTCTCTCTTCCGCCGACTTCAATCTCGTGGGAAGGCACGGCGATCCGGACCTTCGGGCCGGGTATCTTCGCGAGAACGGGGTTCGGCACGAGCTCCCCGACATCCGCAGGAAGCTCCTTCCTCCGCGGCCGGTTTCTGATTTCCTTCCCGCGGAGGATCATCCCGTTCTGGACATCGGCGGTGAGACCCTGCGTTTTCTTCCTCTTCCCGGTCACACCTTCGGGTCCTGTGTCGTTCTTTTCGTCCGGGAGCGGATTCTCCTCGCCGGTGATGCACTGAATTCCTGGACGCTGCTCTTCGCCCTGCCGGATTCTCCGCCGATGTCGGAATACCATGCGGCTCTTCTGCAGCTCCGCGATTCTTACGTGGGGCAGTATGACCGGATTCTCTACTCCCACCCTCACAATGTCGGCGGACCAGAGATCCTGGAGCAGATGATTGACCTCACCGGCGATATTCTCGCTGGGAAAAACACCGGTTCCCTGCCGATTCTGCGTCTCGGCCGTCCCGCTGTTCTCGCAAAGCCGGTGGATCCGAAAACTCTCCTTCGAAAAGACGGGGGCCTTGCCAATCTTGTCTATGCCCCCGATAATCTGTATGCGGATACCGCCTCGCGATGACTGCTCTGACCGACAGAGAATCTGCAGCCATACGCGAACATCTCATCCCGTAAATTGATCAACTGTAAGGAGATCCCACAAATGGATTTTTCAATGATTGTTTTTATTCTGGAAATGATCGGCACCGTTGCTTTCGCCGTATCCGGCGTCATGGTGGCAAGAGACTGCAAAATGGATATTTTCGGAGCTGTCGTGCTCGGCTGCGCCACGGCCGTCGGAGGCGGAATGATTCGTGATCTTCTGCTCGGCGTCACACCGCCCATGATGTTCCGCAAACCGGTCTATGTCGCCGTTGCCACCATTGCTTCGGTGCTGACCTTTCTCCTTGAATACTGCAGTCCGAAGCTTCGCGAGGTAATCGGCCGGAACCAGGAGCGCAGCGACCGGATTCTCAATATCGCCGACAGCATCGGCCTTGCGGCCTTTGTCGTCGTCGGCTGCCGCTCCGCCATTGAAGGCGGCTACAGCGGCAACCTGTTCCTCTGCGCTTTCGTCGGGGTTCTGACCGGCATCGGCGGCGGAATCCTGCGCGATGTCCTCGCAGGTCAGATGCCCCTCATCATGCGAAAACGCGTCTACGGCCTCGCGGCGATCATCGGCTCCATCGTCTACTGCGGGCTTCTCCGCATCGGAACCGACGTCATTCCCGCCGCTCTTGCCTGCATCGCCATCACGTGTCTCATCCGGTTCCTCGCGATTCACTATCGCTGGAACCTGCCGTCTTTTCATTAAAAAAAGAGCCATGGCTCCTGCCACAGCTCTTCTCTTCTGAAACTCTCCGGTCACGAATCAGATGATTCCTCTCTCCTGCAGGGAAGTCTGCACCATCTGCGATGCACCTTCCCTCTGCAATGGAATCCTGCACTTTCTTCATGGACCCTCAGGGACTCGAACCCAAGACAGACCGGTTATGAGCCGGTTGCTCTAA
>CAVKEB010000050.1:0-14479 GCA_963655255.1 bacterium | reverse complement strand
GAAGATGTCATCAGACATCTTCGAGTGCAGCGGTTTTGCCGAATGCGGCAGCCGGTGCGTCAGCACCGATGCTGCTGTTTGAAAGCGACATATCGATGTCACTTTCAAACTTCTTCCTCGCTCAGATTCTCCCCGCTTTTTTCTCCGCATCCAGGAATTTCCAGTAATCCTCATAATTCCGGCGCAGCAGCTCCGGCGTCGGGAGCTCGTACGGACACTTCTTCGTGCACTGGCGGCAGTTCCGACATCCTTCAATTTTCTTCATCTCATTCTGCCAGTACTCCGAAAGCCAGCCTGCCGACGGGGCGCGGCGGAGCATCAGACTCATACGGGCGCACTGATTGATCTGGATGCCTGCCGGACAGGGCATGCAGTAACCGCAGCCCCGGCAGAATTCCCCGGACAGCTCTTTTCTTTCTTTTTCGATATATTCTTCAATTTCCGGCGTCATCTCCGGCGTCTTGTCCATGTAGGAGAGCCATTCCTCCAGCTCTTCCTCCTTCTGGATTCCCCAGATCGGCAGGACATCATCGAACTGCTGCATGAAGGCCATGGCCGCCTCCGACCGGTTGATCAGGCCGCCTGCCAGTCCTTTCATCGCAATGAAGCCGACATTATGCTCCCGGCACAGATCCTTCAGCTTCATTTCCAGATCTCCTGCCAGATAGGAGAACGGGAACTGCATGGTCTCATACAAATCCGATTCCACGATTTCATAAGCGACCTTAATCCGGTGACTGGTCGCTGCAATGTGACGGATTTTCCCCTGCGCCTTTGCCTCCAGCATGCACTCATACATGCCGGTCCCGTCTCCCGGCCGCCAGCACTGTCCCATCTGATGAAACTGATAGACATCAATGTAATCTGTCTGCAGCATGGCAAGCGATGTCTCCAGATCCTTCCAGAATTCTCCGGGAGTTTTCGCCGCCGTCTTGGTCGCAATGTAAATCTGATCCCGCGGGACAAACCCGCCGCCGAATGCCCTCCCCAGCTTCTCCTCACTGTCGGAATACGCCCTTGCCGTGTCAAAGTACCGCATTCCTCCTTCATATGCCCGGCGGAGGATCCGCACGGCCGTGTCCATATCCCGGCGCTGCACCGGCAGAGCCCCGAATCCATTCTGAGGGACACAGATCCCTGTTTTGCCCAATGTAATGTTCTTCATCGCGTTTTCCTCCATTTTAATCGTTCCGCGCATCCCGAATTTCCTTTCGGAAATCCTTGATGCTGCCGTCCAAAGGCCCTGACAATCTGAAGATGCCCGATGGTATCTTCTCCTGTCTGAAGTGAATCGCTTCGCAATCCATTTCGCGAATCAGTGAAACCGGCTGTGCGGATTTCTCCTCACAGCCACAGCCGCATACGAAATATATGAAACAAGTATACCATGATGCCGCCCTGGCTTTCGTCAAATGAAACAGAAATGAGGATCTGTACCTTGACGAAACCGCCGCCGGTGACGAAGATAATATATCGTTGTACAGGGTCCGGCGATGCCGGATCAGTCTGTGTTCATGCCGCGCCGACCGGAATTGGCCGCTGCCTGAAGACCCTTTCCGGTCCGTGACAGCCCGCGGCGGAAGGAGAGAAAATGAAACATACCGCAGCCAGGACCTGGGACAGCCCTCAGAAGATCACTTCCTACTTCCGGAAGGAATGGAAGATTCTCCTGATCGTCACTGTCTCAGGTCTTATTTATAATCTGGGACTTCTGGCAGGCCCCTGGTTCGAGGGCCGCATGGCCCAGTGTCTGGTCGATCTTGCCCGGAAGGCAGCAGCCTTTTCGGACATGGTCCGTCTCGTTCTGGCCTATCTTGCCGTCATCGCTCTTGTTCAGTGCTCGCGTTTTTTAAAGCGCCTGTACGTGCGCCACTTTGCCAACAACATCAGCCGCAGCATGAAGGAGAATCTCTACGCCAATCTGGTTCACAAAAGCCGCGGCGAGCTCGCCGGTGAAAATGTCGGCACGATCCTGACCAAGGCCATTTCGGATGTCGATGCCTGTGCCGAGGGCATGCGCAAATTCACGACGGAAATCTTCGATACCGGCGTGGCCCTCGCCGCCTATGTCGGCATGCTCCTGTACTACGACCTTCGCCTGGCCCTTTTGTGCCTGATTTTCCCACCTGTGTCCTACTACATCGCCGAGAAAATGAAAACGCTGGTGCAGAAAACCGGTGCTGCCTCCCGTGAAAGTGCGGGCCGCCTCTCCGCCGCAACCATGGACCGCGTCTCCGGTGCGCTGACCTACCGCGTCTTCGGATGCGAGGAGCAGCGCGGAGAAGATTACGAGCGCCATCTCGCCGACTATGAGAAGCGCGCCGTC
Source organism: bacterium (assembly GCA_963655255.1). GTDB lineage: Bacteria > Bacillota > Clostridia > Lachnospirales > Lachnospiraceae > CAG-791. Next base: position 12,153 of record CAVKEB010000050.1, on the reverse strand, counting down.
CGCGCCAACATCTGGGTACAGATCATGCCTCCCATCTATCAGATGATCTCCATGATCAGCATCCTGTTCATCCTGTATTTCGGCTCCCGGAACATTCTCGGGACCGGATGGTCCGTCTGGAACATCGCGTCCTTCACGACCTTCCTTTCCTGCTACACCAAGCTCAGCGTCAAATCCTCTCACGCCGCCAAGCTCTTCAACGCGGTGCAGAAGGCCCAGGTGTCCTGGAAGAGAATCCGCCCGCTTCTTGCAAGCGTACCGGAGGATTCCCCTCTTCCCGTTTCCGAAGCCAGTGTCCTGGAGGTGACGGATCTTTCGTTCTCCTACGCGGACAGGAACATTTTCCACGGGCTCTCCTTTGCCGCGCATCCCGGTGAAATCATCGGCATAACGGGACCAGTTGCCTGTGGGAAAACCACCCTCGGCCGGAGCTTCCTTAACGAAGAACCGTATCAGGGAAGCATCCGGTTCTCCTCGCGGGAACTTGGCACCATGCCCGCCGGACTCCGGCACAGCATCATCGGTTATCTCGGGCATGACCCCGAGCTTCTCAGTGACACCATCCGGGCGAACATTCTCATGGGCGATGATAAGGATCCCATGCCCTTTGTGCGCGCAGTCTGCCTGACTCCGGATCTTGCCGACATGCCGGAAGGGCTGGACACGCTCATCGGAGACGGAGGCGTGCGCCTCTCCGGCGGCCAACAGAAACGCGTTGCCCTTGCCCGCACGCTGGCGCACCCGAGGCCCGTTCTCATTCTGGATGATCCGTTCTCCGCGCTGGACCGCAGAACGGAGGAGGAAATCTTCACCAACCTGCAGCGCATTGTGAGGGATCAGAACCTCATCGTTCTTCTGATCTCGCACCGTCTGTCCCTGTTCCCGAAAACCAGTCAGGTGATCTGGATGGAAAACGGTCAGGTCACGGTTTCTACCCACGAAAAGCTTCTTGCCTCCTCGCCGCATTACGCGCAGCTGTATGAGACACAGGCGGCAGATGCCGATTCCGGCGAAAAGAGCAGCCGCTCCCATACGGAATCGCAGGAAACCGGCAGGCAGAAAGACCGCACCGCTTGCACTGCGAAACCGCAGTCCGCTCCGATCCAGGGAGGTGCAGAATGAAAACAACGAAAAAAGAACATCCTTCTTTTGCCATCATCCTTCAGGTCATCCGGGGACATTTTCTTCTGTCCCTCGGAATTCTGCTTCTGATCGTCGGCGCCGTGATCTGCTCCCTTCTTCCTCCGCTTGTTCTGGAGAAAATCGTGAACCGCCTCGCCGCAGGATCCGGAATTTCGGCCGCTCTGGCCGCTCTGTACTTCCTGCTGCTGTCGCTCGCCGGTCTCTGCGGCAGTGCCCGTGACGGCCTTCTTACCGTATTCGGTCAGAAAATCATCCGGAGCCTCCGCCATGCCCTGTGCGCCAAGCTCTCCCGCCTTCCCGCGGGAACTATCTCCGCGCAGGATCCCGGTGCGGTGGTCTCCCGCTTCGTCGGAGACGCAGACACGGTGGAAAATCTCTTTACGGACGGCATCGCCAGCATGTTCGCCGACGCCTGCACCATGATCGGAATTTTCGTCATGATTCTTCAGAAGAGCCGGGGACTTGCCATCCTGCTTCTGTTCGCCGTGCCGGTACTGCTCGTCTTCACCCGCGCCGTTCAGAAGAGAATGCTCCGTGCGCAGATCGACAACCGCGCTGCCGTTGCCCGGGCCTCCGGCATTGTTCCCGAAACGCTTCACTGCATCCGCACCATTCACGCACTTGGGAAAGAGCACTACATGCAGGAGCAGTATGACCGGGCGATTGAAGAGAGCTTTTCTGCCGTGAACCGCACCAACTTCTTCGATGCCGTTTACTCCCCGATCATTCAGATCATTCAGGCGGTTCTCGTCGGACTGGTCATGCTCTTTGCCGCTTCGGGGAATCCGGGACTTCAGAATTTCTTCGGGATGTCGGTCGGAACTGCCGTTGCCATGATCGCCTACATTTCGCAGATCTTCTCTCCCATTGAGAACATCGGCATGGAGATCCAGACCATTCAGTCCGCTGCCGCCGGCGTCCACAGGATCGATGAGTTTCTCCTGCAGGAGGAACGCTGGGAGACGGATTCACCTGCAGCTCAGAGGATTCCTGCCGAATCCGACAAAGCCGGCGCAGCCTCTCCGGATGCTTCCGCCTTCTCCGCCGAAAACTCCATCTCCGGGCAGCCCGCGATCGAGCTTCGCGACGTTACCTTCGGATACGAAAAGGATCAGACGGTCCTGAAGAATCAGAGCCTTCGCATCGAAACCGGCGAGCAGGTCACGCTGACCGGACGGACCGGGGCCGGGAAGAGTACCCTGTTCAAACTCCTCCTCGGTCTCTACCGCCCGCAGCAGGGAGAGGTCCTGGTGGAAGGAAGAGATGCCTCCCGCATTGCCGACGCAGACAAGCGTCATCTCTTCGGCTACGTGGAGCAGAATTTCCGCCTGGTTCCCGGCACCGTGCTGGACCAGATCACCTTGTTCGATTCCTCCATCAGCAAAGAAGCCGCCATGGAGGCAGCCTCTCTGGTCGGACTCGATTCCGTGATCTGTGCGCTTCCGCAGGGCTTTGACACCCCCTGCACCGAGGGCATTTTCTCGCAGGGACAATGGCAGCTTCTCTCGATTGCCCGTGCCGTCGCGGCTCAGCCGAGAATCCTTCTTCTGGACGAAATTACGGCAAATCTCGACGCCGATACCGAGCAGCAGGTGCTCACCGCGCTTCGCCGCGCATCGGCCCGCCGCACGGTGATCTCTATTTCTCACCGGCTCTATGAGCATCTGGGCGGACGCGAGATTGTCCTCGGAGGACATTAAGTTCCGGCAGCTCCGTATCAAACAGGCGGACATATCCTTCCAGAGAGGCCGCCTTCCTGCGAAGCGCACCGGCCCGGTCCCAGATCAGGATTGCGGCATCGCCTTTGCCGTTTTTTGCCTCCTGAATCAGATTTTCCGCAGCGGAATTGCCGTCAAAGGCAATGACAACGGACGGTCGCCGTTCGAAGATCTCATAATTAAAACTCTTGTAAATCCCCATCGCCTGGCTCTCTGTCGAAACACGAATGTGCACCTTTTCCCCGGAGAGCCTGCGCACCTGGGTTCTCGTCAGTCTGGCCGGAACAATACAGAAGATCTCAAACGGTTCTTTTCCGTCTTCTTCCCGCTTCCGGTTGCATTCCAGCAGATATTTCTCATACCCCTGGAGGCTGTGCCCCAGAACGAAGAAAATCTCCCGCGGACTGAGCTGTTCCATCATGTTCTCAATCAGCCCCGCGCCTTCCCGGGTTACCCTCGTGGTGCGCTTGCTGGTGTTAAAGCTTCCGCCTGCCACGACAACCGGCATTCTGTCCCAGGGCAGCTCCTCAATCTGATCCTCCAGCTCCGTGTTGGCATCCAGAAGTGCCTGGCCGGGAAGCGTCATGTTTTCCCCGATCCGTCCTTCTCCTTCCTCCATTTTCTCCAGAAGAAGGTCGGTGAACTCTCTTTGTCCCACCATCGCCCGGAACGCCAGCGTCTTTCGCTGGAACGCATCCCTGCTTTCCTCCAGAATGACATCCTCCGTCTCCTTCATGGATCGCAGCTCCCGGTGCGTCAGATTCAGAAGCTTTTCCAGAGACAGCTGTTCATCGATGGAATTCGTTCCGTACAGAGCTCCTCCGTCGGTTCCCTGTACGCAGTGAATGCCCGCGCGCAGGTACTGGTGAAGCGGGTGATGATCCAGAACATTCAGATTGTTCAGCCGCACATTCGAAGTCAGCTGGAATTCCAGCACGATGTGATTGTCCCGGATTGCCTTCAGGAGTTCTCTGCCCTTTTCCGAACGCAGACTGCAGGTGTACAGTCCGTGCCCGATGCGCATCTGCGGCATCTGCTGTCCCGGGGCCAGCGCATCCTTCACGCACCGGATGCTGTGCGCCACATTATCCCGCAGGCTGTCGTTCTCGCCAGCATGCACGCGGATCACGAAATCCGGATCTCTCCCGGCAATCCGGACCACCTCGCGGAAAACCGGAGCCAGGTCCTCAATGTCGTTGATCTCCTCTCCCACAAAATCGCAGCCGGCCACATAGGGGTCCTCCGCGACCGCGTTCAGGACGGTCAGATTCTTCGCCAGATAATCTTCCGGTGTCACGCTGTCCTTGACAATGGTCAGGGGAATCCGCCGCATCGCCGCGAGGAACCGGATCAGAACGCCCGTCTCCTTCAGAATCTTCGGCATGATCTGGTGCACCTCGGCGAGCATGTGGAGTGATTCGTATTTTTTGACCAGCGTGGTGTCGCTGATCTCCACATATTCAATTCCCTGCCTCTGATACTGCCTTGCAATCCACAACAGCTTATCCTGGAAAATCGTGTTCCCGGCATAATCCGGATTCCTGCGGTCCCGGAGCATCTGTTCCAGAGCCTCCCGCACATCCGTGTCGGGAATTGTCCGGATATGGGAGAGCCGGATCTTATCCGTGCTCTCCCTGCCCTTCGTGAAAACATAGCGGTACAGATACACCTTCTCCAGATTGGTAAAAACCGCCTGGCCGTCCTTCAGCACAGCCAGGGAAGTCCGGATTTTCACAATATTCTGTTCCGCGTTCTCCGGATTGTTCAGGATCAGATCGGCAAAATTCAGAAAGGTATTGTCATTGATGCGGCGCGTCAGATATTTCCCCTTCAGCTCGGAGTTGACGAACTGCTGGGCGACCTTTTCCCGCTGCGCCATGACTTTTTTCTCCTGGCGGGCCGTCAGCACCAGGCCGAGCTTCCGGATATAGTACAGGGGATAACGGATCTGATGTGCGATTCCCAGCGCGATCAGCACATCCGGCGAAAGATTTCCGTTCATGTGCGTATGCAGATCCGTCCGGAATTTGACATCCCGCAGAATGTAGGTTTTGAAAATGGTCTTCGATGCGTCCAGACGGTAGTCCTTCGTCTGGCTCATCAGCGTTTTGGAAATGGCGGGGACCGAGGCCTTCATCTCGATCCGTCCGTCGGCATAGATATTGGCTACCTTCGTGTCCGCAAACCGCAGGATATACACCTCCTGATTCCGTGCGTCCACGTAGCAGGGCACCTCTCCCCGGATCACCTGCAGGCCTTTGTCATTGACTGAGAGCGGCAGACCGCAGAGCCTGGCAAAATTCCGGATCAGATTTCCCGTATGATGATTGGGCGTTTCCAGCTCATAATACAGGCGGTTTCCCTCCCGGAACAGACTGACGATCATGTCCTTCTCATTGTCCAGAAACAGACAGTTCCAGTACTCCTTCATGAATGCTCCTCTCCTGCGTCTTCGTGCAGCTACCGGCTATTGTGCGGCATCAGAATACGACTCCGGCCTTCCGCTCCGTTTCTCTGCCCCGGCTCTGGCGCTTTTCTTCCGCCTCCGATCTTATCCGATCTTACCGATTCCCCGCGAACGCCTTTTACGCGGAGGCGCCTGCGATCAGGAAAAAGACCGCTTCCACCGCAAAGGAGGCTGCCACATACGAAACAACCGCCGGTGTTCTGGAAAACATCTCTTTCCTCTCCGCCGCGACCGAGATGAGCGCAAGACCTGCGAGAGGCAGAAGGAGCGCCGCAAATAAAGAGACGGTCCAGAAGCTGGTTTTCGCGAGCGCAAAGCTCACGGCCCACCCTGCCAGGGAAAATACAATTCCCCCTGCTGCTCCCAGTACAATCGAAACCGCTTTCTGCTTTTCCATAAAATTCCTTTCTGACGCTCGCCGCCTTCCACGCTCACGTCACCCACTTCCGCGTTTGCTCCGGGCCTTTCCGATGAACGGTTTGCTGCATTCCTTCCGGCAGATTCTGCTTCCGCCGGGACTGTTTCTGTTCCCGGCATCAGGTACATCACCGCGGCTTTATTATATCTTATTCATATAATTCATTGTTGATTATTTGTATTTCAAATATGTTAAGGCCAGATGTATTATCATTGTAACAACAAACAAGAGCATTCTTCCAGAGGAAGAATAAGAAAGGAGATTATTATGAAGGCATTACGTGAGATCGCAGCATTCTTAAAGAGCTATGGTGAGATGTTCCCCGAGCATATGTATATCGGCAAATAAACCGGAACAAATCTTCTCCGGATTTCCGGACAGGAGGCAAGAAATGATTCAGACCAGCAGTACCTGGCTCCACATCGGAGGTCTGAAATGAGACGTAAAATCCAGGCAGACCGGACCGATATCAATTAAACCCCGCTACGGTGATTTTCTTCCGCAGCGGGGTTTTCTTATGACTCTGTTTTCTGTCCCAAAAGGCCGGAAAATCCGCCCTCCGGACCGGTGCCTTTTACTTCAGCATCCCATACTGTTCGTCTGTGACTGGCTCCAGCCATTCATTGCTGCCGTCCACTCCCGGAACCTCAACCGCGAGATGCGAGAACCAGCTGTCCGGCGCGGCTCCATGCCAGTGCTTCACTTCAGCAGGAATATTGATGCAGTCGCCGGGCTTCATTTCCACGGCAGGCTTTCCCCATTCCTGATAATAACCGCGGCCGGCGACACAGATCAGAATCTGTCCGCCGCCTTCCTTGGCATGATGCACATGCCAGTTGTTGCGGCAGCCTGGCTCAAAGGTCACATTGAAAATTCCGACCTGCGCGGTCGATACTGGAGCCAGATAGCTCTTTCCGCTGAAATACTGCGCAAACCCGTCATTCGGAGCCCCGATCGGGAAGATCATGGATGCCTGATGCCGTGCCTTTGCGGCAATGGCCTTGTCCTCGGCCGCATCCACGGACCACACTTCCTTTGCCAGGTTGAAAGCAGCCCAGGCCTTCGGCCAGCCCGCGTAAAAGCCGACATGCGTGATGATCGCTGCGATTTCCTTCTGCGTCACGCCGTGATCCTTCGCGTTCTGAAGGTGGAATTTCAGGGAATTGTCCGTAATGCCCTGCGCCATCAGCGCGGTCACCGTGAGGATGCTTCTCGTCTTTACGTCAATGTCTCCGTTGTTCCAGTTCTCTCCGAACAGAATATCGTCATTGAAATGTGCAAATTCCGGAGCAAACTCTCCGAGAGCATTTCTTCCTGCCGTCTGTACGATCTTTGCCATTGCTTCCTTTCCGCCGCAGCCTGCCTGCAGCAACACACCATCCTGTCATGACAGCTTCTCCGGTACAGGTGCGGCTTCCCACCGCATCTCTCCTGCCCTGCCATATCCGCCTGCTGTCTCCGGATATCAGGATACTCTTTGGAGTGGACTCCAGGTCAAGAGTTATTTATTTCAGCCCTCTCCCGCAGTCCGGTTTCCTGCAGACCCGTTTCTTTCAGATTTCCGAATCCGATGCTTTCCGGATCCGGAGCGTTCTTACCTGGAACGGAGCAAAATGCAGCAGTACCTCCTGCGCGCCGTTCTCCGCACGAACCTGCATTCCCTCATCCTCACGCTCCCTCTCAAGGATGCTGCAAGGTTCAATCGTTCCGGGCATCCGGATGCGGATCCTCGCATTCGTATCGCAGTGCTTCGACTCATACAGACGGAGAATGACATCTCCCGATCCGTCCTCCGCAAGCTTCATGGCATCCAGAATGACATTCGGAGCATCCGTCGAAACAACGCCCGGGATCTCCACAGCCCCCGGAATCACCTGCAGCGGCTCATTCAGTGCAATCCCATCCTGCACAACCGTGCTGTCCTCAAAACTGCCCTCCCACGCGGTAAACGCGTAGGTGAATTTCTGCAGGCCGTTGTCCGCGCGCATCTCGGGCGCCGCTGCTGCGCGAAGGAGCGAGAGCTCCATGCGGTTTTCTTCCATACTGATTCCATACTTGGAGTCATTCAGAACCGCAGCTCCGTGTGCACCGTCAAACAGGGCCGTGTAGCGATGATTGCAGACCTCAAACCGCTCCTTGTCATACATTCTCGACCGCGTCGTCGGGCGCTTCACATACCCGTACTGAATTTCATTGATGCCTTCAAAGGTTCTGACATCCACAGGGAAGGAAACCTTCAGCAGCCGGTGCAGCGCCTTCCAGTCCACCTCCGTTTCGAAGCGAAGCTGATCCTGCCCTGCCTGAAGAATGATCTTCTGTTTTAAGGCGGAATCCGCATTCGGAAGACTTCCGGTGAGAAGAAGAACCGCCTCCAGATCATTCTGCTCCAGAAGAGTAACCGCCGTTTCGGTCAGCGCCTCCACTTCGTTTTCTTCATAATTGGAATCAATGTCCCAGGCATCATATTTCCTCGGAACATCCTTAAACAGACGGAAATGATTCAGGAGGCCCCTGGCAAATTCGCGCCCGGACGCCTTCCGGATGTAGCTCTCGACTTCTCCCTTTCCGTTGATGACGGCGCGAATCCTGTCATTGGCAAGAATCCAGTTCCCCTCTGCGTCCTGCTCCGCCGTCACGCCAAGAGAAACTTCCGTCTCCCGTCCTGATGCCGTTCCGGAAGAACCGGTTCCTGTTTCCTGCCCCGTCGCAGCTTCCAGAGAGCCGGAATCCTGCTTTTGTCCTGTCAGGGGGCGCAGTACCACAGAACCTGCCGCCGGAACGTGCACCAGAACCTTGTGATTGACAACCGGCAGAATTTCTCCGCCGCCGGTAATGACGCTTTCCTCCATTTCTTCCGGAAGCTCCACAATCTCCGTCCGCGCAAAGCCCTGCGAATTCATGACCGAAACTGCCGGTCCGTTTTTCACAGAGGTCTCCGCACTCTGCTCATCCGCAGAGGCCAGATCTTCCTTCTTCCCCTCCGCGAGCGTGCGGAATACCTCTCCGGCAGCTTCCCTGGCCCCGCGGATCGCTTCCTCCACTTCACGTCTTGCGTCCTCATAGATTCTGGCAATGCCCGATCCGGGAAGAATGTCATGAAACTGATTCAGAAGAAGCTCCTTCCAGAGTTCTTCGATGCGCTCCTGCGGGCAGGGAGCCGCCTTCTCTTTCATCAAAGCCACCGCATTCCAGAATTCCAGCTCGCGCAGCGCCGCCTCGCAGCGGCGGTTGTTCGCCTTTACCTTCGCCTGCGTGGTAAAGGTGCCCCGGTGCGCCGAGAAATACAGTTCGCCGCTCCAAGTATCGGCCGGCCCGCCCTTTTCCTCCAAGTCATGGAAAAATTCATTGGGGCCCTTCATCTCCACTGCGGCTCCGCCTTCCAGATCCTTCTGGCGAAGCGCATACTCGATGTGATCTCTTGTCGGACCGCCGCCGCCATCTCCATAGCCGAACGGCAGAAGGAAGCTGTCCAGGTTCCTGCGCTGCCGACGGCTTTTCCAGACATTTTCGATCTCTTCCGGCGTCGTCTGATAGGTGTAGCTGGTCGGCAGGAACGCCGTCACGGCAGTTCCGTCAATTCCTTCCCAGGCAAAATAGTGGTACGGGAATTCCTCTCCCTCGTTGTAGGACCAGAAAATTTTCTGCGTCACCAGATACTTCACGCCGGCATCCTTCAGAAGCTGCGGAAGCGCACCGCTGTAGCCGAAGCTGTCCGGAAGCCAGAGAATTTCACTGTCCACGCCGAATTCCTTCCGGAAGTAGGCCTTTCCATACAGGAGCTGGCGCACCAGTGATTCTCCGGAAGGCAGATTCGTATCCGGTTCCACCCACATGGCGCCCTCCGGAATCCATCTTCCCTCCCGGGCCGCCTCCTTAATCCTCCGGAAAAGGTCAGGATAGCATCTGCGGCACATTTCATACAGTGCCGGCTGGCTCTGGAGGAACCGGTACTCCGGATACTCTTCCAGGTGACGGAGCTGCGCCGCAAAGGTCCGCTCCGCTTTCCGCTCGGTCTCCCGGACCGGCCACAGCCAGGCAAGATCAATGTGCGCGTTTCCGACCGCATAGAACGTCGGCCTGGTGCTGCCGTTATGCGCTTCCAGAAGAGGCTTCAGGACCTCTCTCGCCTTCCGGTAATCGCGGATGCGCAGAGCCCGTTCCTGTTCGAAATCCACAATTCTGGTAAATTCTTCCAGTCCCTCTTCGATTTTCGCCGCCCGAAGAGAGGTTTCGTCCAGCGTTTTCCAGAGAGAACGGAGCGTTGTCACATCCAGATACAGCTGATACGCCTCCTCGTTCCAGATTCCGAACGTACTCCTTCCGAGGGTCACCCGTTCTCCCTCCGGCACCGGATTCTGATAACTTCCCGGTAGGACCGGCCCCGTTGCATTGTCAAGGCTCGGCGCTTCCGGATAGTACTGTCCCGCATAGGTCTCCAGAAGAATTTCGAATTTTTCCCCCCTCTTTGCGTCGGAGGTGATCACATTGTCCACCAGATAATGATGCCTCGTGGTCACCCAGGAATTTCGTACCGTTCCGAACTCTCTGCCGTTGATAAAAACACAGCTCTCATATCCGGGACGAAGATCCAGAACGATTCGTTCCCCCTCCGCTTCCTCTGGAAGAACAATCTCTCCCTTCAGCCAGCAGTATTCATAGGTTTTCCCCCATTTCCAACCGGGTTCCACCGGCGTATATTCCAGTTTCCCGGCATCGACAGGCGGAATCTGCTCCATGGTCGTACGCGCCGCAAAATGGATTTCCCCCAGCGGCTCATAAAAGTCATCCCCCAGCGTGCGGATCCAGTGTTCCACACGGTCTTTATACTCTGCGTTCATTTTCATACCTCGCTGAGGCAAAATCCGCGAAGGCGGTTTTGCCGAATGTGGCAGGATCGGTGTGTTGTCATATTTTCAGTAAAATTCCTTCCAGATAACCCGTTATCAAGCATTATACCCGAAAAAAACAAGCAGATATTTACATCCTCTGCAGATTTCCGCTTATTTCTGTTTCATCAACATCCCTGTCACGAAGCTCCGGAAAATCCACGGCAAGATAAAATGTCCCCTGGTTTCCCAACATCTCAAGAATTCCGTGATCGTACACGAACTCCAAATCCTCCAGTTCACACCCCGCATCACAGAAATCCGTCACTATTCCGCGGGTAAAGAACAATTTTTTGGTTGTTTTCTGACATTCAATCGTAAGAACCGGATTTTTCTCAGAAAGAAGAGAAATTTTCCATTCCATATCCTCTTCATGCATTCCAAGATTTTCCGTATCTCCCAGCAGCGGATACCTGGTCTGAACCACGACCTTCTGATAGCAGGCTCCGGACACAATGCCGTCTCTTCCCTGTTCCAAAACTTCTGTAACCGCTGCAGGGAACTTCTGCTGCAAAATGTCCGTATTTTCTTTCCGGATCAGTGAGAATTCCTTCGGGATTGACATCATCCCGGTTGTTTGAAGCCCTACGCATTTCGTACGAAGCCAGGAAACAGACAGAACCTTTTCCGTGCCGCTCCACGTCTGTGCCGCATAAGGAAGGACAACATCCGGTCCTTTGACGTATGCACAGCGCCGCTCCTGCTCGGGATGAAACTCATAACCGTCAAAGCTGCCGACATAATAGAACCCATCCGCCGACCAGAAAACCCACCGGGTTTCCTTTTCCACATTGCACACCGGCAGACGGAACAAATCCGGACACTCGTATCCACCCTCCAGCGTCAATCTCTGCGTCATGGTAAAGTGTTCCAGATCTTCCGACCGCCATATTCCGAAATCATTTCCTTCAATCCAGAGCACCAGAATGTATGCCCCGGTTTCTTCATGCCAGAAAACCTTCGGGTCCCTGTTCTCACTGGCAAGCGTCTCAATGATCTGACCATTTTCCTGTGTCCCCGGTCTTTTAATCAATGTATTTCCGCCATCCTCACTGTATGCCAAATGCAGTGTATACGGTTTTCCGGCGCTCTCCTGGGAATAATGTCCTGCTGCCGTATAGAAGAAAATAAGCGCATTTCTCGAAAGGCTGAGGCATCCGTGCTCATTGCGAATCGCACAGCCGGAGAACATCGGGCCGTTTTCATCCGGTTCCAACACATCACCGAGATCCTCCCAATGCAGAAGATCGGTTCCCCTTGCATGCCCCCATGTCATGCAGTTCCAGTCAATTCCCCTTGGATTATGCTGATAATACAACTCATAAATTCCATCATGGTACACCAGTCCGTTCGGATCATTCATCCAGCCGTAGTTCGGCGTAAAATGCAGCGATGGTCTATGTTCACACTCTTTCATTCTTCTACCCCACTGAGGCAAAATCCGCGATACCAGAGAGAATTTCGCAAAGGCGAATTCTCTCTGTGTACAGAGTGCCGCCAAGCGGCACTCTAAGCAGGAGA
>CAVKEB010000049.1:0-16114 GCA_963655255.1 bacterium | reverse complement strand
GAGGCTGAAAGCCCGTATTTCATGGCTTTTGGCCTCTTTTACTGTCAAAGATGGGAATTTATCAAAGATTCTTTCATTTTTCAATGAGTCCGGATTATTTTTAATATATGCGAGAGCGAAGTTTCCCGCCGGCTGTACTGCTGCTTCCGGATTCCCGGCGGGGCTGCGAAGACCGGAGAAGGACGGACAAGCTCCGGATCGCCTGCAGCATTCCCTCTTCCCGGCGAGGCTATGAAGGAACACAGGAAATATACTTCCCCACGCGGATTTCCCGGACATATCCGGCCGCCGAGAGCTTCATCACCGCCCGTAGAATCACAGGAAACGTGCAGCCCGGATGCATCCGCCGGTTCACTTCCGGCATGATCTCATCCACGCTCCTTGCCGTGGAAGCATCCAGAGAACACAGGATACTGCGTTCCAGTTCCGACAGCACCGGCAGCGGTTCCTCCCGCTGCTCCGGATTTCTTACCTCTGCTGTCTGCTCCTTGCGGCTCACTGCCGCAGGGTTTTCCGGCATTTCCTGCCAGAGCGCCTGCCTGTACTCCCGCTGCATTGACCGGCTCCCGGCCTGGTCAGCCGCGTTTTCTTCCGATCGCTTTCCTTCCTCTTTGGCCCGCACAGCCTGTCTCACAGGCCGGAACCTCCGCCTCCGGCTCTCTGTCACCTCTTCCCCTGTCAGTTCTTCCAGAAGTGCCTTCGGGGAAACCGCGATGCCGGCCCCCTGGCGGATCAGCGCATTGCAGCCGGTGCTCCTTGCGTCGCAGACCCTGCCCGGAACCGCAAAGACATCCTTCCCCTGCTCCAGCGCGCAGTCCACCGTAATCAGCGTCCCCGACCTCTCCCTTGCTTCCACGACAAGGAGCGCATCCGACAACGCGCTGATGATCCGGTTTCTCGGAGGGAACAGCCTCGCCTCCGGCTCCGTCCCGGGCCGGTATTCCGAAATCACGCCGCCCCGCTCGCACAGCGTCTCATACAGGTCCCGGTTTTCCCTCGGATAACAGATATCCACGCCGCACCCCAGCACCGCAAACGAGGCGTCCGATACCTCCAGGGCTCCCCGCCCCGCAATGCCGTCCACACCGTGCGCCATTCCGGAAATAATCTGAATTCCCCCCGCCGCAAGCTCCACGGCAAAGTTCCTTGCCTGCTCCCTTCCATAGGACGAAGCCATCCTCGCCCCGACGATGCCGACGCTCCTTCTCTCCTCCTCCGGAAGACGTCCCCGGTAATACAGCGCGAACGGAGGATCCGGAATCTTCCGAAGACGCTTCGGAAACTCCGCGTCGCCGGCCCAGACAAAGTGAATTCTCTTCTCTTGCAGATTTCTTTCCAGCTGTTCCGGGGAACATTCCCTTCTTCCGCGGCGCAGGATGTCCGCCACCTTCCGTTCCTTCCGTGCGGAAGGCGCTCTTTTCATTTCTTCTGTCTCTGCGATTTCCTGCCCTTCCTTCTGCCGCCGCCCTTCATCGTTCCGGAAGTCCTCTGTTCCCATCTCCTGCACTCCGAGTGGACCGTTCTGTCTCCCTGCTGCATTGCCAGGAATACTGCCCGAATCTTCCCGTCCTGCCGCCGCATAGAGCTTCCTGGCAAAATCCGGATCCTCCCCGGATTCTGCGAAGAGCCGATACAGGGTGGCGTTTCCAAGGCCCGGCAGACTGCAGAGCCAGAGCACATACCTCGCTTCGCCGCTCATTCCATCCTTCCCTCTTTTCCCGTTTTCCCGCGGTCTGCGCTGCGATAGCCGACGGCCTCCGCCAGGTGATCTTCCAGAATTTCCTCTGCGCCTTCCAGATCCGCGATGGTCCGCGAGACGCGGAGGATCCGGTGAAACGCGCGGGCAGACAGATCCATCCGCCGGAACACCTCCTTGACGAATTTCTTCTCGCTCCGCCCGAGCACGCAGTATTGTTCCGTCTGCGCCGCATTCATTTCCCCGTTGAACAGAATCTTCTCCTCCCGATATCGGAAGGCCTGCCGCTCCTGCGCGGCCTCGACTCTTTTCCGGACTGCTTCGCTCCGTTCTCCGGACCTTCTGCCGAGAAGTTCCCCCACCGGAACCCGTGGCGCATCCGCACACAAGTCAAACCGATCCAGAATCGGGCCGGGAATCCTGCTCTGATAGTTCTGAATCTGGGCCCTTGTACAGCTGCACCGGTCCTCCGGAAAATATCCGCAGGGGCACGGGTTCGCGGCCCCAACCACCATGCATTTTGCCGGGAACTCATAGGTTCCGCTGTTTCGCGCAATGACAATCTTCTGATCCTCCAGGGGCTGCCGCAGGAGGTTTAAATTCTCCCTCCCAAACTCCGGAAGCTCATCTAGAAATAAAACTCCGCGGTGCGCGAGCGAAACCGCACCCGGCTTCGGAAAGCTCCCTCCGCCCACCAGAGCCTGCTGCGTGATGGAATGATGCGGCGCAACAAAGGGGCGCTCCCGCACAAGGGGCTCGCCCTCCGGCAGCTCCCCTGCAATGCTGTAGACCGAAGAAACCTCCAGCCGCTCTTCATAGGTAAGATCGGGGAGAATCCCGGGAAGGCACTTCGCCATCATGGACTTTCCGGAGCCGGGAGGCCCGATCATCAGGATGTTGTGGAATCCTGCCGCCGCGATTTCCATTGCCCGTTTCACGCCGTCCTGCCCGCAGACATCACCGAAATCCGCCAGAAGTTTCCGTTCCCTGCTTTCTTCCCGGTCAGGCTCCGGTTCCTGTTCCGGCGGGAGAAAGGCATCGCGCTCCCCGTTCGGAAGCCTCAGATAATGAAGCACCTCTTCCAGTGTCGTCACGCCGACCGCGCGGATGCCCCGGACGGCGGCCCCTTCCTTTACATTTTTTCTCGGCAGGAGGAACACGCGCAGCCCCTGCTCTTTTGCCTCCAGCACCATCGGCAGGATCCCGCGCACCGGCGTCACCTCTCCGTCCAGGGAAAGGCCTCCCGCGATGAAAACACCCTTCACCGCCTCCTGATCCAGAAGTCCCATCGCCGTCATAATCCCAACCGCCACCGGAAGATCCGCGATCAATTCCCTTTTCGGAATGTCCGCAGGAGTAAAATTGACCGTAATCCGCTTCGGCGGGAGATGAATCCCTGTATTGCGCATCGCAACCCGCACGCGCTCCCCCGCTTCGCGCACCTGTGCCGAGACAAAGCCGACCATGGTAAACATCGGAAGTCCATCGGAAATATCTGTTTCAATATGAAGAAGATAGCTGTGCACGCCGTACACCGCCCCGGAAACAATTGAACTGAACATAATTGATACCTCGCTGAGGCAAAATCCGCAAAGGCGGTTTTGCCGAATGCGGATAAAGACAGAATCCGCGCATGATTTGATCATTGTATAATTTCATGGTAACTGTTCCATGCACACGCATTCAAAACACAGCCGAATCCGCATTCAAGCCAAACATTCACGCCCGAATGCCTGCAGGTGCGGAACAGCTAACATTCATAAAGTCATTTGTTACTGGTGAGTTCGTTTGCAGCAAAATGGAATTCCTGCCGCAAAAGATGTGATACCGGATTCACAGAAAACAGATATGCAAAAAGCACGGCAGCGATGACTGCCGTGTTTCATTATAGCAAATTATGGCCTATATGGGAAATTTTTCAGAAAAATATCAGTTCAGATCGCTCCGGACTGCTCAAAGTCCCGGGTGGATCATCAAAATCAGCAAGACCTCTGTCTAATCTTTTGTCTTTAGTCGGCCTTCTTGATATATACGGGATTGAATGCATCCGTTGTTTTATGCTATACTGCAATTGTGATAGGCGATTCGCCTAACAGCGGGTGTATCTCAGCCCTAGAAATGAGAAAGTTATAAAGCGGGTGTATCTCAACCCTTAAGTGAGAAAGTTATAAGCGAGCGTTTCGCAGCTCTTGAGTGCGAGCTTAACAAAGGGCAGGCGCTTAACCTGCCCTGTTTTTATGGAGATCATGTATGGCCATAAAGATCTATGAGGTTGATCCCTCCTATGTAAATTATCTTTCCCACTTTGCGGAACATCTTTTCCACAATAAACAGCCTGAACAGCAAAATTCACGAAAGTACATCGGTGTTCTGATTACCATGCATTCAGTGAACTATTTTGCCCCGCTTTCATCATTTAAACCGAAGCATTATAAAATGTCCGAGTCAGTAGATTTCCTGAAAATCAAAAATTACGCAGTAATCAACATTAACAATATGTTCCCCGTGCCGGAGGGACTCTACTCAATGATTGATTTTTCCAAAGAGAAAAATCCGAAATACCGGCAGCTTCTTCAGGCAGAATACCGGGTTATAAAATCTCGCCAGGATCTGATCCGAAAGAATGCACGGATTGTCTATGAAAGAAAAAGCGATCCGAAAGATCTCTCCTCACTTTCCAAACGCTGCAATGATTTTCTTCTGCTTGAGAAAAAGGCATCGGCCTATCATAAAAAATAATGGTCGATTTCGTTCTTATTTTTAAGTATTTCTTGCGTTGGTACGCCAACATAGGTGGCCAGCTCAATAGACCCATTTAATGCTTCTTCATAATTGGGAGAAAATGCTTTAGCAAGGATCCTGTAATATCTTGACAACGCAGAGTTCAATTCATCGATATAGATTCTGTATTTCCTGTCTAAATGGTTATCAAGTTCTTCCAGCTCCTGAAGATATCCAGTTATGATTTGTTGCTCTTTTTTGGAAAGCCCCTCCTTAGCCACCTGATATAACGTGGTACCTACAGAGTTTCCAATGACTGCTCCAAGAACTGGAAGCGGAATCAACGCTTGTCCAATAAATGAAGACAGTGCACTGACAGAGCAATCCAAACATAAAATTTCTGAATTCATGATAAATTGCTCTTTATCAATTGCCCCGGTCTTAAATAAATAAGTCTGTTGTGCAATACCAAATGAGGCTGTGCATAACGAACTGGCAACTGCTGCGGGTGTTGCCGTAAAATTAGTGAGGGTATAAATGCTTACTCCACGAAGTCCTCCCTTTATCGTTCCCAACCCGGATTCTTTTAAAATCTCGTCCCAATCGGATTGTGTAAAATTTCTGATTTGTTTCCCCGCTCTCCTCTTTTTTATTATGGCACTGATAAATGCTGTTCCGCCTTCAATAGCAGCAGATACAACCGTTATTTGCACTGCTTGTCCAACCGTCGGTTTACTCACATCATATGCTTCTTTCCTGATCTCTTTATCCGTTTCTCGAAGTAAACTTTTTTCATTTTTTAAGGTTGTATGAATTTGTGCCGCCTGAACATCTTTATAGTCAAGTTTAGATGGTTCAATATCTTCAAATTTTATGTCACCCTTATCAAAAAAGTCATGAACCTCTTTCCACTGTTTTAAGGAGAACTCGCCCGTCGATGTCGGCATCTTATTAGCCTGACGCTCAGATATGGATAAAAGTTTTTTTATTTGCTCATAATGATCCTCTGGAATCTGGTATTTTCCACCATTTTTCAGAAACCATGGGTAGTTGGAGAAATGCTGTCTTATCGCTTGTAAAGAAAGATGCCCACCTGAAGCAACAAACTTCTGTTGAATCTGGACACCGTTCCGAGCCAAATCAGCCGGTCCATTATCATTGATCCACTCATAAACAGGCATCTTTCCATGGATCTCTTCCCGGGCATTGCCAATGCCACATTCGGCGACTTCAGCAATAAAGCCATGCATTCCTTTCAGTCCACCGCGATTGCGCTCGATAATATTCTTATCGATAATATCTACTGTCTTGTTAATAGTTCCAAGAGCTTTGCCCAAATTAATGTCTTGCGCGTTCAAAGCCGCCATCAACTTGTCAAGGCGCACCTGATTCAAATAATTTATCCAGGAGGCAACTGCCTGCTCCTGATCACTTTTTACTACCTGTGTCACTGCTCGCGAAAATATCATTTAGCTTTGCCTTTAGGCCTCAATTGTTGTATTCAGAAGTACTGATAATGATTTTACGTTATTTACTAATGCCCCAAGTCTTATCTGGTCTTCCTGTTTGAAGGAAGTGTAGTCTCCACCATGGAGATGCTTACACTGGCCGATTTGCTGATGAAGATTCTCTCTTATGGAAGATGTTTCAATCATCAGCTTATCCATTTTACCTTTTACTTCACTTAATGCTTCCGTGCAGTTCTTTATTCGAACAATTTCGTCCTTTTTGCTCTCCTGTGCATTAACTTTCCTTCTCCAGAATAAAATGATGCTGGTTAAGAGAGACGCTCCGGCAAAGCCCCAGCCAATTGGACCAGCAAGAGCAAGTAATGCCTGCCCAGCTATCATGCCGCCACCTCCGGCAGCAAGCGCTCCGCCACCAAGCCATGCCAGGGCGGCGTTGGTAGCCGCTGCTCCACTCAAGGCAGATATCGCCGTACCAGTAGAAGCAGTACCAAATGTGGTAGCCACCCACATCGCCGCAGTTGGAGCAAGACCTGCTACGCCTGCACCTGCAGCAACGCCAGCAGCAGCGTTACCTGCAGATTTTTTCAAGGCTCTTTCCTGCTCTTTAGCATATTCAATCGTATCTTTAAAATGCTCGCGTTGCACCTTCACTTCTGCGATATCCCGATCATACTCTTTGGGATGTCTTGCGATGCTGTTTACAAGAGATTCAGCCTCATCAATCAAAATTACCGCTTCTCTCCTCTCAGAAAGAAGCCCTTCTCCACTGGCGCTAACCAGATTATATGTATCATCCTATTTTTTACTGGCGCGTTCAAGCTCTCTGTCGAGAGCTTTTTTAGGATCAAGCAGGTTCTCAGTTTCTTCAATAACAGACATCATGTGCTCATAGTCTGTAGGAATGTCAAGTCCCCTATTCTTACAGAAATCTATGTATTGCACATAAGCGCTTTTGTTACCAGCCAATTTTTTCTTATCATCGCCATATTGTATATTTTTCTGGATATTCTTAAATACATTTTTTGTCGATTTTTCTGTTGTAACACGACAATGAATAGTATTTATGTTTTCAATATGAGGCTGAAGATCTCTCCATTTAAACCACTGCTGAATCTTCCATATAAATTTGGGGTCATGAACATAGAGAGCAATGAAAACAACTACAATCACTATCAATATAATTATCGCGATAATCACGGGATGTTCTCCCTTCTTGGCATGTTATCCGATCTTGGTGTGCCTCTACTTATGCTAAACACCTCCGGTAACCCTGATTTGTACCCAGTCAAAAGTCCGTCATCTGTAATTGCGTTAGCTGCAAACTCTTCATTCTCGTTAAGCAGTCACTTTTTCATCCAGAGCCTTAACTTCCTCTATAGGCAATTCCGCTATTTCAGCGATTTCTTCATATGACAATTTGCCGGACCGCAGCATACCCTTGGCATCCTTAATTGCTTTTGCATGTTCTGTTTCACGTGCGGTTTCATTTCTCATTTCTTCCATCGCCCTGCACATAGCCGCAACTCCCTTCTCATCCTCTTTGAAAAATCGGACTCGATCTGCCAGAATCTTATATTTCATATCTCCGGCATCCGTACAGGAAAAATCATGCATCAGCTTCCCTAATGCGGATTCATCTTTCATTTGTGAGTTCACATATATAATATGTGATTCATCGCCAAACAATTTTCCTGTTTCTTTTACCACTCTGTCAATATGGTAGATTGGTAGTCCTGCATTTATTGTATCATTTTCTGTAATAAAAATAACATAAGATTCGCACAGCTTTTCGTATTTTTCACCGGGTTCTGTCACATTTGCATCGATAAGACTGCTGTTGTATCTTGCTCTTTTCGCTCCGGCCCCCTTGTCGCTTCTCTGTATCTCGATATTGTAAACTCTGCGATCTGCGTCAACTGCCAGTATATCCAGTCTCACCGACCGCCCTTGCAGATTCTTAATATCCTGCTGCCCATTCACGCGCAATACCTTCCAATCGGTCCGGTTCAAAATAATCTGAAGCAAAAATTCCGTACATGTTTTATCCTCGAATACCTTTTGCATAAAATCATCGTCCAACAGCCTCAGTCCACGCAGACGCTGCAAATCTTCTTCATGCTTTCGGTCAAAATCGAATTTTTTCAAATTTTTCTCTGACATAGCACCACCTCTTTGTCCATGAAAATTCACAATATTCAGTCATGTGAGGCTTCTCTTATCGTGAATTCACACATAATCTGCATACTGTTCCACTCCTGCCTGAATGCCTGCAGGTGCGGAACAGCTAACATTCATAAAGTCATTTGTTACTGGTGAGTTCGTTTGCAGCAAAATGGAATTCCTGCCGCAAAAGATGTGATACCGGATTCACAGAAAACAGATATGCAAAAAGCACGGCAGCGATGACTGCCGTGTTTCATTATAGCAAATAATGGCCTAAGTGGGAAATTTATTCAGAAAATCAGAGATACAAGGAATCCTATTCCGTAAAGTCAAAGATACTCATCTGGTTGTCTATCCAGGATTTCTGTATCGCATCATGAACGGTATCAGTTTCTGTAAGATGCCCGATGAGGAGCGGCGATTCCGGGTCGTGCCGCTTCATGTTCATCTCCACAAAGCTCCTGTCGTAATTCGCGTAGCAGTACAAACAGCCATGACCACAGGTATTGTACTCGCCTATATCTGCCCCGAGGAGACAGTTGCATCCCTGCCTGGCCGACACATGGCGCGGCACGATGAGCCTTCGCTTGATAGCCTTCTCAATGACATCTTGTGAGTAACACCCGGCCGCGTCCACTCGGCTCCTCACCAGCGACCAGTCTTCCAGGCAGAGATGGATCCACATATCAAGCCGTTCCGCCGTCTCGTTGAATGAAGTGATCAGCTCCTGCTGCACTGGCATCGGAACAGCTCTTATTTCCGGAAAATTTTTCTTCGTTTTCTCATACAAGTCGATAAAACTGACCACGCACTGGTCTGTACAGGCCTTCAGTTTCTCCGCCATCTCGGCAAATTTCTTCTTATGAAAATCTGCTGTATATTTCTCCGAAATAAATACCGGATCATACCGCCAGCTGACAGCATCTCGTCCAGCATACTCTGACAATCTCCTGAACGCGTCTATGATCTTCTCTTTGTCCGGAACATACGGCTCGATCTCCCTGCCATAAGGCGTGATCGTCACCATGAAAAAGGTCCGGAAAGTGTCCAGTTCATGGATCCGGCGCAGTATCGGGAGCGGATTCTTCGTGCAGAATGAGATCACATCCACAACGGACGGATCCAGCCGGTATCTGGTCACAAACTCAGGATGATAGGGATTTCGGACGAGAACATAACCTTCACGGATCCGGTTATAAAACCAGTCTGAGAAAAAAGCGGGAATGTCTGTTCGATTTCCTGTGTTGATTACCATATTCTGATCTCATTCCTCTGATGCACCCGCGGTAATAAATATCGGACCCGATCTGCCAGAATCTTGTTTTCCTGTAATAAAAGTATTGGGAGTGAATCTGCTGATTGTTCAGCAGATTCACTCCCATCGGAGAAGGCAGCATCCGCCGCCTTTGAGTGCAGGTGAGGAGAAATTCGCGAAGGCGGTTTCTCCGACGAGAGAGCAGACACACGCAGTGTGGATGCTCTTAGCAGGAGAAGGCAGCATCAGCTGCCTTCGAGTGCACTATTGAGGAATCGCAACCGCAAGCTGGGCAGCATCGCTTGCCTGCTTGGCCTGGGCCGCCGTTACTTCCTGCGCTGCTTCCTGTGTGGCCGCCGTCTGCGCTGCGGTCTGAAGCTGCGCCGCGGTCTGCTGCGCGGTTGCCGCTGCCGCTGCCGCCTGTTCCGACTGCGCCGTTGCCACTGCCTGGATGTTCAGATTCTCCTGCGTGGGAAGCGCCGCCGCTGCCGCTGCCGCCTGCTGCGCGGTGAGGGCTGCCTGATCTGCTGCGGCCTGCAGGGACTGGTACTGCGCCGCACCTGCTGCAGCCTCTTTCTGAGCCTGAACCAGCGCCGCCTTGCTCTGCGCCAGGAGCGCCGCCTGCTGGTCGGAGACTGCCTTCAGCTGCGCCGCCTGGGCCTGAGCCGCCGCCGTAATGACAACCACATGTCCGTCCTTGCACATGCGGATGATATTGTTCTGGCCGTCAACAGTCGTCTGATCCTTCACCATCGCGCCCGTTCCGTCAAAGAAGTACTGAAGTCCTCCGATCGTCTGCATGCCGAACTGCTTGCGGTAATTGACAAAGTAATAAGTCGCGCCGTTCTGTGTGGACAGTCCCGTTGCCGGAATCGTGGTGAAATAATCCTTCAGCACATAGTCCACGTCGCAGTATCCCGCAACGCCGGGAACCGCGCCCTTGGAGGAATACTGCCACATCGTTCCGGGAAAGCCCATCTCTCCGCTGTAGTTGGCCACCCAGTGATCCCACGAGGTGACGCCGAGCTTCGTCGTCAGCCAGTTCTTGTAGCTGTAAACCATCGGCTGATATCCAGCCGCATAGACCATCGTACAGAATGTATTTACAATCGAGAGCTGATCCGCCGTCGAGAGGTTCACCTGAGACGGATCCTCAATATCGATGGCGACCGGGAAGGAAATCGGAAGATTTCCCATCGCGGAAATGGCAAGCTGCGCATCCGCAGCAGCCTCCGTCGCATTCAGCGCATAGGAATACACATAAACGCCGACGCGGATTCCCGCCGCATTGGCCCCTACCACATTCTGGGTAAAATACTTGTCGAGGCCGTACTTCGTATTGCCCACGCGGATCATGGCAAACTTCACGCCGCTTGCCGCAACCGCATTCCAGTCAATGGCTCCCTGATAGGAACTCACATCAATGCCGCTCACCGCCGCCTGCGCATCCGTCTTGTTCGCCGGCGCCAGCAGCAAAAGAAATGCCGCCGCCATCGTCAGCAGCATCACCTTGACTCCGTTTCCGATCTTCTTCAATTCTCTTCTCCTCCCGAAACCGATAATCCGCAGAAAAGACCTTTCCCCTCCTGCCGGATGACATACAGATGTATCTTAACAACTTGTGCGTATTCCGTCAAACCGCTACAATAAATACTTATCTGACAATTTTCCGCCAGGAGGTTTTTTCCATGCGCAGTAATTTTCCCACGCATCCGGTTTCATTTTCCCGGAAAGGCTCTCATAACAGCCGTTCCCTCTCTGCACTTGCAGACAGGATTCGCCGCCTCATTTTCCGTCTTTGGAAGGACACACGGCTCCGGCAGTGCCTTTTCGATACGCTTCTTTCCGGTCTTTTCGCGCATGCCGCATATTTTTTCGGCGGCATCTCCTATCATGACGACGTCGTCTGCACCTATGACGTCGGCGCGACGCATATTTTCGGAAGATTCACGCTGGGGCTTCTCGGCAAACTGACGCGCCTTCCCTTCGGCGGCAGCAATTACAGTCTTCCCTGGTTCGGAGGCCTCGTGTCGCTCCTGTTCCTCGCGCTTTCTTCCTATCTCATGGTCTGCGCCCTGCACATAACCTCGCGGCTCCTCTCCTTTCTCCTCTGCGCCATTGTGGCTGTATTCCCGGTGCTGACCGCGACCTTTGCCTACGGCTTTACCGCGCCGTATTACATGCTGGCCTTTTTCCTTGCCTGCCTCTCCGCATATTTTCTTGCGGGTCGCACCTCGCTCGCCTCTCTTGCTGCGGGCATAATCCTCGAGGGGCTGATGATCGGCATTTACCAGGCCTACCTTCCCGTCCTGCTTTCTTTCGAGGTTCTGATTCTCCTCTCGCACGAATGGAGAAAGTTTGCCTCAGCGAGGTATAAAAAGGACCGTCCTTTCCGCTTCTGGCTCCACTCGCTTGCGGGAACGGTCCTTGGTTTTCTGCTGTACCTTCTTCTCATGAAAATGTCCCTTCGGGCCACCGGAAAGGAGCTCTATGCCTACCGCGGGCTCGACACCATGGGCACGGGAGCAGGAAATTTCTCCTACCCGCAGAGAATCGCAATGGCGTACCGCATGTTCTTCTCGCCGGACAGCTTCCGCCCCTACCGGGGGAGTGATGACTATCTTCTCTTCATGTGGTCCATGCGCCCGATGTACCGCCTGCTGATCCTTGTTATCCTTCTGCTCGCGGCCCTCTCACTGCTTCGCATGCTGCGCAGCTTTCTTCCGGAACGGAAACACCTTTCCGGGAGGAACCGTTTTACCGGAAGGGCGTTCCTTCCGGCTCTTCGCACGGCGGTTCTTTTCATGCTCTTCCCGCTGTGCGCGAACTTTATTTTCGTCATGACCGATTTTGACGTCTACTCGCTGATGCTCTACGGCGAAGTCATGATTTTCGTTCTCGGAATTCTTCTCGCGCAGTGGTTCTATGAAAAGCAATGGTTCCATGAAAACAGATCACAGATTTCCGACAGTGCAGATGAAAATCTTTCCCGGACAGCTTCAGAAAAGCTTCCCATCCACACTTCCTGGGCAGGCTTCTTTTCGCTGGCGATGAGCGCTGTCCTTCTTTATTCCGTGCTCTTCTACGTGCGCTATGACAATCTCTGCTATTACAAAGCGGGCCGCATGCAGGAGGAAGCGATCTCCTACGATACGGCCCTGATTGCAAGGATTCAGGAAACGGAAGGCTATGACCCTTCTCTTCCCATTTGTTTCGTGCATGATCTGGAAAAGGACACTTCGTTCCTCTCCTCCGACCCGGAGCTTTCCGCAGTCACGCTGACGCCGTACGGCGGGGACGAAATCATCAACGACTACTCATGGGTGGATTTCCTTCGCATTCACTGCGGCTTCGCCCCGTCCGTCATCGGAGATTCCGGTCAGTATGACGCCTTTCTGAAAGAGGAACAGGTCCCGCGCTATCCCGCCTCCGGCTCCATCCGGATCGTGGACGGCGTCATTGTCGTAAACTTTTAATGGTTCAACAAATGCTGATTTCAGGAGTGAATTGACCGCTTGCGGGCACATTTCTTCCCCAGAAGAACAATGAGCACCACACCCGCCAGCGATGCCAACATTCCCGCTCTTCCTCCCGGCGTGTGATAGACGAGCCGGATTTCATGGCTTCCCGCCGAAAGCGGCATGCCCAGATACATCAGGTTCGCCTTCTGAAGCATCACCTTTTTCCCGTTGTCATAAGCCGTCCAGCCCTCGCTGTAGGGAATGGAGAACACCAGATACCTGTCCTGCTCCGCGTTCACCTTTCCGGTGATCTCCCGACTGGCAAGAGAAACCGGATTCTGGTGAAGATCCGTCTCCGCCATGGTGCACACCGACAGCTCCACCGCGTTCTTCATCATTTCCTCCACCGGCTGGCAGACAACGGAGAGTTCCGACACCCGGTAAACTCCGGGATTCTGGAAGGTAATCTCCAGCGTATCCGCGCCTTCTGCGCGGTACCCCATGTTCAGAGCGAAATCCTTCCATCCGCTGTAATACTGGCTGAGCGGCGTCTTGTAATTCAAGGTTTTGTCCGTGAGAGAAACGCCGTCCCGGCTGGCCGTCACCGTGATCGGATACAGCTCCTGCAGCTCCCCGGTCTCACCCGTCTGTTCTTTCTCCTCTTCGGCCCGCCCGGTTTCATCCGTTCCCGCGGCCGGATTCCCGTCGTTTTCTTCGTCCGGGAGCGTCTCCACTTCCAGATTTCTCAGCACCAGATAGGTTTCCGCATTCTCCCCCGCTTCGAAATGAAGCACGGCTTTGGCTCCCGGCGTGGTCACAATGAACGCGGCTTCTGTCTTCTCCTGCCCGGCAGAATCCCCGCTCCCTTCACCGGAATATCGGACGCCGTCTCCCGTTTCTACCGTAAAATTCCGTTTCTCTTCGCTAAATTCGCAGGACACCGCCTCAACATTCCCGGCAAGTTCCTTCTCATCCTCTTCTTCCAGAACGACGCCCTGAAGCAGCGCCTCCTGCCGCTCCGTCAGATTCATGGCATCGAATTCACTCCTCGGAACCATGCCGGTATACGTATAGCCGAGGGGGAGTGCGAAGGCGTTCTGATACAGATGATACGTCGGCACCACCGGCTCCCAGCTGTCATCGCCGTACACCGCCCCGGATTCTTCCGGAATGGAAGAAAGCACGGCTCCTCCGGCATTTTCTCCATTCCCGACTGCGCCATTCTCATCACTTCTGCCCGCGCCATTCTCACTGCTTTCGTCGGCAGCATTTTCTCCGACAAGGCCCAGGCCGTAATCTCCGGGCACCGTCCCGCAGTCCGCAAATCCGTAAGGAACAAACTGTCTCTCGTAGTCATTGTCATAAGCGATGGCGTAATATTTTGCACCCGCGAGCGCTTCCAATGCCGCCCGGTCATCCACGCCTGTGTAGCTGAAATTCTGCTCCTCACAGACACCGAGCGCCTGAAAGAAATCCGCCACTGCCCCGTTTGCAAGGCTCCAGCAGAACTGCGTCGAAGAAATCCCCGCCTGCGCCCCGGCATTATACGTAAGATCTCTTCCCGTATAGCGATAAAAGCCTGTCGTCCCGGCCTGTGCCGCATACCGCCCCACCGCGGCCGCCTCATTCCGATAAGCAGTTCTCTCATATTCCCCTGCGTTCTGCTCATCCGTAAATTCCGACGGGAAGCCGCTCTGACCACCCTCTCCGTTTTCTTTCGCCGGAATGCGCGCGTATCCGAGGGCAATGTTTCCGGCAATCGTAAGAACCACCAGTCCGAGCGTCAGGATCCCGGACCAGTGAAGGTTTCTTTTTCTACCTCGCGGAGACAAAATCCGCGAAGGTGTCTCTGCAGAATGCGTTAGCGCCGATGCGGCAGGTTGAAAGCGGCCTGTCGATGTCGCTTTCAAATCTTTCTTCCGGATCCATTCGGCTCTTCCGCAGGAGATATCCCGCCACACCACGGCCAGGACAAAGGCAAACAGAAATTCCGCGGCAAAGGTCCACCGGTTGATGACATAGGCGCCGCCGTTCATCAGAAATCCTGCGGCAGGCAGACACAGCATCAGAAGCAGGAGAAGAACTGCCGCCTTCAAAAGGCGGTGTCCCCGCAGGAAAAACAGGAGAATCACCGCGCCGATGCAGACCGCCGACAGGCACAGCTCCGTATCATACAGCGGATGGTTGAGAAACGTCACCGCATTCTTCCAGAGCTCCGCGTAGTATTCCTTTTCATAAAAAAGCGGCAGTCCGTAGGTCGTTGCACTGCGCGGATCGCTCCGGAACTGCACGAGAATCGGAACGAGAACCGCTCCCGCCGCCATGGTTCCGGCTACAGCGTACCCGAGAAGTGAAAAGAGGATTCTGAAGAATTCTTTCCGGAACGGACCGGCCGTCCGAACCACTGCGTAAGCGGCGGTCATGAGCGCCAGCATGTAGAAGAAATAGAAATTGGAAAGTCCTGCAAGCCACACGGAGACGAGGAACACCAGAGGCCTTTTCTCCCGAAGAACCCGTTCGACCCCGAGCAGCAGAAGCGGCAGGTAAATCATCGGCGTCACAAAGAACGGATGGAGCATGCCGAGGTACAGCACCGTCCCGCTGAAGGCGTAGCAGAGCGCTCCTGCCAGAATCCCCATCCCGGTGCGGGCATCTGTTTTGGAATTCGGTCCCATTTCGGTGTGTAAATTCTCTTTGGAATCTGTTTTTGTTCCGGCGGCATTTTTCCGGGCCTCCGCGATCTGTGAATTCCCCTCGTTTCTTCTCTTCTCCTGCCGCGCCGCTGCGGGAAATCTTCCGGCGAGCATATACTCTGCATAAAAGGAAAAGGCCAGGCCCGCGAGATACGGCCGAAGCAGAATCAGAAATTCAAAATAGTACTTGGTGTACCTCTCCGGAATCAGAATGGTCAGAAACGTCAGCGGCTCTCCGATGCAGTAATAATGGAGCGTGGTCAGAACATCCGAGCCGTACCCCAACCCGAACGACCACGACTGCACAGACAGAGAATGGTCATGAACAAGATGCCAGACATTCCCCCGGAGCCACTTTCCGTAACAGGCAAGCGCCCGCAGATGCTGCCTCCAGGCGTCCGCGTGATACACAAGGGACCGGTTCTGCACCTTGAAAAACAGGACCAGAAGCCCTGCGAGAAGCAGATACAGCAGCGTATAAAAAAGAATCCGGCGGCCCGTTGGCCTGTCTGCCTTCTTTGCAGGTATCTTTGCTTTGCTCTCGTTCTTTCTCATTTCTATTCCTCACTGAGGCAAAACCGCGATACTATAGAGAATTTTGCGAAGGCGAATTCTCTATGTATACAGAGTGCCGCCAAGCGGCACTCTAAGCAGGA
>CAVKEB010000048.1:0-16400 GCA_963655255.1 bacterium | reverse complement strand
ACCTTCTGAATGAAAAGGCGGAGAACTGCCGCGTGCTGGAGGTCAATCACCCGATCCTGACCGGAGTGGATCTCATGAAGATCCGTTCGCTGGACCAGCCCGGGTTCCACACGGAGACGATTTCGCTCCTGTATTACAAGAACACCTCACTGGAGCGCGCGCTGGAGCAGCTGAACATCGCGGTGGACCGTGCGGCGGCAGAGGGAAAGAACATCATCATCCTCTCGGACCGCGGCGTGGATGAGAACCACGTTCCGATGCCGTCTCTTCTGGCAGTGTCTTCCGTGGAGCAGCACCTCGTCCGGACGAAGAAGAGAACCAAGGTCTCCATTGTTCTGGAATCCGGCGAGCCCAGAGACGTGCATCAGATGGCCACGCTCCTTGGCTTCGGCGCCCGCGCGATCAATCCGTACCTCGCGCACGAATGCATCGCGGAGCTGATCGACAAGGGAATTCTGGACAAGGATTACCACACGGCCATTGAGGACTACAACAAGGCGCTCCTTTCGGGCGTCGTGAAAATAGCCGCAAAAATGGGAATTTCGACCATTCAGTCCTATCAGTCCGCCCGTATTTTCGAGGCGGTCGGACTCTCGAAGGAGGTCATTGACCATTACTTTACCGGAACGGTTTCCCGCGTCGGCGGAATCGGCATCAGGGAGATCGAAGAGGGCGTCGCATTCCGCCACGATCATGCGTTTGACCCGCTCGGACTCGGGACGGACACGTCCCTGGACAGCGTCGGCTTCCATTATTTAAGAAGCGGAAAGGACAAGGAGGATCACCTCTACAATCCGGAAACGATCATCAACCTGCAGCAGGCCGTCCGGAAGGGCGACTATGCGCAGTTCAAGACCTACACCGCGATGGTGGACGACAGCAAGCGTCCCCACACGCTGCGCGGCCTGATGGATTTCGTTCCGCAGAAGGACCCGGTTCCGCTCGAGGAAGTGGAGCCTGTGGAGGAGATTGTCAGGCGCTTCAAGACCGGTGCCATGTCCTACGGCTCGATTTCCCAGGAAGCGCATGAGACGATGGCGATTGCCATGAACCGCCTGGGCGGAAAATCCAACACCGGCGAGGGCGGCGAGGATCCGTCGAGATTCGGAACGGAGCGCAACTCCGCCATCAAGCAGGTGGCATCGGGACGGTTCGGCGTCACTTCGGAGTATCTGAACAGCGCCGTGGAGATCCAGATCAAGATGGCGCAGGGGGCAAAGCCCGGTGAGGGCGGACATCTCCCCGGCAAGAAGGTCTATCCGTGGGTTGCGAGAACGAGATACTCGACGCCCGGCGTTTCGCTGATTTCGCCGCCGCCGCACCATGACATCTATTCCATCGAGGATCTGGCGCAGCTGATTTATGATCTGAAAAACGCCAACCGCTACGCGAGAATCGCGGTCAAGCTGGTATCCGAGGCGGGTGTCGGCACCATCGCGAGCGGTGTTGCCAAGGCGGGAGCACAGGTCATTCTGATCTCCGGCTATGACGGAGGCACCGGAGCGGCTCCGATTTCTTCTATTCACAATGCGGGTCTTCCGTGGGAGCTCGGCGTTGCGGAGGCGCACCAGTCCCTGATTCAGAACGGCCTGCGCGACCGCGTCTGCATTGAGACGGACGGCAAGCTGATGAGCGGGCGCGATGTGGCCATCGCGGCGCTTCTGGGCGCGGAGGAGTTCGGCTTTGCGACGGCTCCCCTGGTCTGCATGGGCTGCATGATGATGCGCGTCTGCAGCAAGGACACCTGTCCGGTCGGAATCGCGACTCAGAATGAAGTGCTTCGCAGACGTTTTGCCGGAAAGCCGGAATATGTCATGAACTTCATGCGGTTTATCGCAGAGGAGCTTCGTGAGATCATGGCTTCCCTCGGCTTCCGGAGCGTTGCGGAGATGATCGGCAGAACCGACTGCCTGAAGAAGAAGGACGTTCTCATCACGGAGCGCGCGGAGGAAGTGGACCTGTCGAAGATTCTGGATCCCGCCTATGCGCATGCGGAGAATTCGCATTTTGACCAGGATCACATTTACAACTTCCACCTGGAGAAGACGAAGGACGAGTCGGTGCTTCTTCCTGCCTTTGACGAGGCACTGAGAAAAGCGCACATCGAGGTTCCCAAGGCGGATCCTCTGGCAGCGACGACCTTTGCCGGAACCGGAAAGGGACCGGCGCTTCGCACGGCGGTCGAGAAAAAGAGCGCCGCATCCAAGGCGGAGCCGATGGATGTCTCCCTGAAGGTTTCGAGCACGGACCGCTCCTTCGGGACGATTCTGGGATCGGATATTACAAGAGTCTTCGGCGGCAATCTTCCGGAGGATACCTTTGTGGTTCACGCAGAGGGCGGCGGCGGACAGTCGTTCGGCGCGTTCATTCCGAAGGGCCTGACCATCCGTCTGACCGGCGATGCGAATGATGGCTTCGGCAAGGGACTTTCCGGCGGCAAGCTCGTCGTGGTTCCTTCCGCAAAGTCCCCGTTCAGGGCTTCGGAGAATATTATTGTCGGCAACGTTGCGCTGTACGGCGCGACGGCAGGAAAGGCCTATATCTGCGGCGTGGCCGGTGAGCGCTTCTGCGTGAGAAATTCCGGCGCGGTCGCGGTG
Source organism: bacterium (assembly GCA_963655255.1). Classification (GTDB taxonomy): domain Bacteria; phylum Bacillota; class Clostridia; order Lachnospirales; family Lachnospiraceae; genus CAG-791. The sequence goes on along the minus strand of CAVKEB010000048.1, from coordinate 13,803 downwards.
GCGGAGGGCTGCGGCGATCACGGTCTGGAGTATATGACAGGCGGAAGAGCCGTCATTTTGGGACCGACCGGCAAGAACTTTGCCGCCGGCATGTCGGGCGGAATTGCGTATGTTCTCGACCGGGACCACACGCTTTACCGCAGGATGAACAAGGACATGGACTCGCTTCAGGAAGTGACGGACAAGTACGACATCGCGGAGCTCAAGGAGATCCTTCTGGACTATGAGAAGGAGACCGGATCGAAGCTTGCCGCGCAGATCCTGGCGGATTTTGCCCACACGGTATCCGACTTCAAGAAGATTGTTCCGAATGATTATCAGAAGATGCTGGTTGCGATCAGCAAGTACGAAGAGCAGGGTATTTCGCATGACAATGCGGTCCTGGAAGCATTTGAGGAGGTGACCGCGTAATGGGCAAGCCGACTGGATTTCTGGAATATAGCCGTAAAAATAATCCGGATGTTCCGGTAGAGGAACGTCTTTTGAATTTCAAGGAATTTCACCGTCCACTTTCGGAAGAGGAGAGAAGAAAACAGGGAGCGCGCTGCATGAACTGCGGGGTTCCGTTGTGTCAGTCCGCCATGAAGCTCTCCGGCATGGTGACGGGGTGTCCTCTTCACAATCTGATTCCGGAGTGGAACGACCAGATTTATCACGGACATGACGAGCATGCCTTCTCCCGCCTGATCAAGACGAGCAACTTCCCGGAGTTTACGGGAAGGGTGTGCCCGGCCCTGTGCGAGAAGGCCTGCATCAACGGCGAATACGGGGAGCCGGTGACGGTTCACGACAATGAGCTGTTCGTCATTGAGACGGCCTACGCGAACGGATATATGAAGCCGAGGATTCCCGCGGTCCGCAGCGGCAGGAAGGTCGCTGTTATCGGAAGCGGCCCCTCCGGCCTTGCGGTGGCGGATGAGCTGAATCACCGGGGACATCAGGTGACGGTTTTCGAGCGGGAGGACCGGATCGGCGGCCTTCTGATGTACGGCATTCCGAACATGAAGCTGGACAAGAGCGTCATTTACCGCCGCATGAAGCTGATGGAGGCGGAGGGCGTGGAGTTCCGGACCGGCGTGAACGTCGGCGCAGATGTCTCCGCGAAGGAAATTCTGAACTCCTATGACGCGGTGGTTCTTGCCTGCGGAGCCAAACAGGCGCGGGCGCTTGCCGGAGCAAACCCGGAGGAGATCAAGGGAATTTACTATGCGGTGGATTTCCTGAAGTCCACCACAAAGAGCCTTCTGGACCAGGGACTGGATGGAGAGTCCGGCGTCTGGAAGAGCTCGGATGCGCGTGATGTGGAGACATTTCTGAAGGGGAAGGACTTCATCAGTGCGAAGGGAAAGAATGTGGTCGTGGTCGGTGGCGGCGACACCGGCAATGACTGCATCGGAACGGTGATCCGTCACGGGTGCAAGTCGGTGACGGCACTGGAAATGATGCCGAAGCCGCCGGCAGAGCGCACGGAAACCAACCCGTGGCCGGAGTGGCCGAAGACCCTGAAGACCGATTACGGCCATGAAGAAGCTATTGACCGGTTTGGTCATGACCCCCGTGTCTATGAAACCACGGTCAAGGAGTTCCACACCAACAAGAAGGGAGAGCTCAAGGAGATCGTGACGGCGAAGGTCCGCTTCGAGAACCGGCAGATGCAGCTGGTGGAGGGATCCGAGAAGACGATTCCCTGCGACCTTCTTTTGATTGCAGCGGGCTTTGTCGGAGCGCAGAAGTATACGCCGGAGGCCTTCGGCGTGGAACTGACGCAGCGCGGCGTGGTGAAGACGGCCGAGGGCGCCTATGCAACCAATGTGCCGAAGGTATTCACCGCAGGAGACATGCACCGCGGCCAGTCGCTGGTCGTATGGGCCGTCGCCGAGGGACGCCGCTGCGCCCATGACGTGGATGCGTTTCTGATGGGGTATTCGAACCTGCGCGAATCTTAAAGCGGTGCACGGCCGAACGGAAGCACCCGGCGTGAGCTTGCTCACAGCGGGTCCTTTCCTTCCTGCGGGCTCAGACAACGGACTTTTGGCACCGGTCGAAAGTCCGCTTCGCCGGGAAATTCTACAGCGCTTCTCAAAATCGCCTCCTGCCTTTCCATAGCTGGCGTTTCTGCGAAGGAGCACCCATCGCGCAAGGTTACAAAATCTGCGCGCAACCGGCAGAAGTTTTCGTGCAATTTTGGACTTGCACAGAATTGTATGCAAGTATACAATACAAGCTATCTTATATAAGGCTGTGATGCTTTCACAGACAGCAGAATTCGGCAAAGGGGCTGGAATCCGGGAATCCGGGTTTCAGCCCTTTTTTTGCCGCATCTGACCGCCGCATCGTTTGGAAAATTCATTCCCGGCGTGGGCATCGGAGATTGTGTGAGGGCAGTCCGCAGCGGGAGAGGAGAGAGTATGGAAATCAATGTAAGTACTGTTGCATGGGTGCTCATCGCTTCGGCGCTGATCTATTTCATGCAGGCCGGGTTCGCCCTGTGTGAGGCCGGTCTGACGAGGGCCAAGAATACGGGCAATATTCTGATGAAGAACATGATGGACTTCTGCATCGGAACTCCCTGCTACTGGCTGGTGGGATTCGGACTGATGTTCGGCAGCACGGCGCCGCTCATCGGTCGTCTGGATCCTCTGATCCGCGGAACCTATGATGCGGCGAACAGCGTCGTTCCGCAGACAATGCCGCTTTGGTGCTATGTCATTTTCCAGACCGTGTTCTGCGCGACCGCGGCGACGATCGTTTCCGGATCCATGGCAGAGCGCACGAACTTCAAGGCATACTGCGTGTACTCCGCGGCCATTTCCCTTCTGATTTATCCGATTGAAGGCCACTGGGCATGGGGCGGCGGCTGGCTGTCCACGCTCGGCTTTCACGATTTCGCAGGATCCGCGGTTGTCCACAACGTCGGCGGCGTCATCGCCTGCCTCGGCGCGGCAATGCTGGGACCCCGCATCGGCAAGTATGACAAGAACGGCAAGGCAAAAGCGATCCCCGGACACAACCTGACGGCAGCGGCACTCGGCGTCTTCATTCTCTGGTTCTGCTGGTTCGGCTTCAACGGCGGCTCGACCGTGGCGATGGCAACGGCGGAGGACGCGATTACCGCTTCCAACGCCTTTATGACAACGAACCTCGCGGCAGCTGTTTCCACCTGCGTTACCATGATTTTCACCTGGCTGCGCTACGGCAAGCCGGATGTGTCCATGACCCTGAACGGAGCACTTGCGGGCCTGGTTGCCATCACGGCAGGGTGCGACTGCGTGAGTCCGGTTGGTTCCTTCTTCATCGGTCTTGTGGCAGGCTTCCTTGTGGTTCTCTCGGTTGAGTTTTTTGATAACGTTGCGAAAATCGACGACCCCGTCGGCGCGGTTTCCGTGCACATGGCAAACGGCATCTGGGGAACCATTGCAGTCGGCCTGTTCTCTACGGGAGCGGACGGCGTCGGCAAGGGCCTCTTCTACGGCGGCGGTGTTTCGCAGCTGGGAATCCAGGTTCTCGGCATCATCGGAATTGATGTCTATGTTCTGATCACGATGTTCATTATTTTCAAGATCATCGACAAGACCATCGGACTTCGCGTTCCGGCACAGGTGGAGATTGACGGACTCGACATTCACGAGCACGGCCTGACCAGTGCTTATTCCGGATTCGCCATTGCAGATGTGACGAACATGGATATGGACATCAACGACAACACGGACCTTGGCGAGGAGGATTACGCGAAGGCAACCGAGGTGCAGAAGAATGCGGCGGTCAAGGTGGCGGCGGAGCCCGCGCTGGAGCCGTCCCTGGACACCGGCATGCACAAGGTTTCCATCATCTGCCGCCTGTCCAAGTTTGACGAGCTGAAGAAAGCCCTGAACGAGCTCGGCGTCACCGGCATGACCATGACGCAGGTCATGGGCTGCGGCATCCAGAAGGGTTCCACCGAGCGTTACCGCGGCGCGGTTGTGGATTCGACGCTCCTTCCGAAGGTCAAGGTCGAGGTCATCGTTTCCAAGATTTCCGTGGAAAAGGTGATCGAAGCGGCGAAGAAGGCTCTGTATACGGGACACATCGGAGACGGCAAGATCTTCGTCTACAACGTGGCAAGAGTCGTCAAGGTCCGGACCGGCGAGGAGGATTTCGCGGCACTTCAGGACGTCGAGTAATATACTTTCGGAATCTTACCGGCCTGTAACCGGAATGGCTCCGGTATCACCGGTATCTTTCATAAAGGGCAGTCATGCAGCCTTCCTCCGCATGGCTGCCCTTGCTTTGTGTCCGGATATTCCGGAAAAAGAACAGAATATCGCGAAAAAGTCTGAAATATAAAGCACGAAACACCTAATTTTCAATTGAAGTATCTTCATGGGGGGGGGTAAAATTTACTTAAGCAAAATGATTTCCGGAGCCACGAGCGTATTTGATCGGCATCTGGGACGGGCTGCGAATGGATCCGAGGTTAATGGGAGGACCTGTGGAATGAATTGCGATGAAAAGCTGACCTATGAGGATCTGGTAACATTTATGGGAAGTGCGCCGGTGAATCTCTTTTTCAAGGACACGGAGTGCAGGTACCGGTTTGTCACCGATGTCTGCAATCTGGTAAATGGCGGAGAGGAGCACAGCATCCTCGGAAAAACCGACCTGGAAGCGCAGAAGTTTTCAGAGTGCGGGAGGGAGTATTACGAGGATGATAAGAGGATTCTTGCGACCGGAAAGGGGAGCCGCAGCATCAGCGAGGTGCCGCTGGAGACGGGAAGTGAGTATTACGAAATTCAGAAAAACCCGGTTTACCGGGACGGAAAGATCATCGGCATTGTCGGAATCGTGAGCAACGTCACGACAAGAGTCAAAATGGAGAAGGAACTGGAGGAGCTGTCGTTCCGGGATAAGCTGACAGGGCTGTACAACCGGAACTACATGGAGTCGAGAGGCCGGAAATATGTCCGTGCGGGGGATTTCCCGGCAACTCTGATCATGATGGACTGCAACTATCTGAAGAGGACCAACGACACGCTGGGACACGAATACGGAGATCTTCTTCTGCAGAGGATCGCGGAGAGCATCCGCGCCGTCACACCGGAAGGCTGCATTGCCATGCGGGTGGGCGGCGATGAATTCCTGATTCTCTGCCCCGGTTATTCATCCGAAAGGGCGAAGGGGCTGATGGAGCAGCTTCACCGGAGCATGGAGGAGCACAGTGACCGGATTCTGAAGCTGGATGCGGCCATCGGGTCCTACACGGCGGAGGATGACACGCTTTCTTTCGAGGAGGTGTTTCATCTGGCGGATCAGGATATGTACCGCAACAAGCGGCTTTCCAGAAAGGAGTAAAAAGTTCTTTACAGATAAAAGAGGACGGGTGTATTCTAGCAAAGTATTTTTTATTTGTCCGGCATCCGGCAATCGGTGAACCGGCGGGCCGCTGGCGGTCCGGGATGGCTGTGACAAGCATACAGTATGGATAACATATGCGGGTGACAAGGGCGTCAACTGAAACGGAGGGATTCGTTTGAGGGGCCTTTGTCACCTTTTTTGTGGGAACCGGCTGGAAAAAGAGAGCAGAGAGGAGAGAATATGATCAAATATGTATTTGTCAGCGGCGGCGTTGTTTCCGGACTGGGAAAGGGAATTACGGCGGCTTCCCTCGGAAGACTTCTGAAGGCACGCGGATATCATGTCACCATGCAGAAGTTCGACCCGTACCTGAACGTGGATCCGGGAACCATGAACCCGATCCAGCACGGCGAGGTGTTCGTGACGGATGACGGCACGGAGACGGATCTGGATCTCGGACATTATGAGCGTTTTATCGATGAGAGCCTGAACCACAATTCCAATGTCACCTCCGGCAAGGTGTACTGGTCCGTCATCAACAAGGAGCGCCACGGAGATTACGGCGGAGGCACGGTTCAGGTGATTCCGCACATTACGAATGAAATCAAATCCAGGTTCTACACGGAGGAGACGGAGATTCCCGGAGCAGGAAAGGAAGGGACGGCGGCAGGAGACAATGCCGTCATCCGTCCGGAGGATGTGACCGTTGCCATCATTGAGGTTGGAGGAACGGTCGGCGACATTGAGTCGCAGGCATTCTTCGAGGCCATCCGCCAGTTCCAGCAGGAACAGGGCGTCGGCAATACCTGCATGATCCATGTGACGCTGGTTCCGTATCTGTACGGATCCGCGGAAATGAAGACCAAGCCCACGCAGATGAGCGTCAAGGCGCTGCAGCAGATGGGAATCCGCGCCGATGTCATTGTCTGCCGCTCCGAAATGGAGATGCCCCAGTATCTGAAGGATAAGATCGCACTGTTCTGCAACGTGCCCGGCAGCCATGTGCTCCAGAATCTGAATGCCAGCAGCATCTATGAAGTACCTCTCATGATGGAGGACGAGCATCTGGCGCAGGCGGTCTGCGACTGCCTGAATCTTCCCTGCCCGGAGCCGGATCTTTCGGAGTGGACGGAGATGGTGGACCGTCTGAAGCACCCGGACAAGAAGGTGGAGATCGCGCTTGTCGGCAAGTACACACAGCTTCACGACGCCTATCTGTCCGTTGTGGAGGCCCTTCATCACGGCGGCATCGAGAACCGCACGGAGGTGTCGATCCGCTGGGTGGATTCGGAGGAACTGGAGAAGGAAGGCTGTGAGAAGCTGCTCTCCGGAATCGACGGCATGATCATTCCGGGAGGCTTCGGAAACCGCGGAACGGAAGGTATGATTCTGGCGGCGCAGTATGTGCGTGAGAACCGGATTCCGTATCTTGGAATCTGCCTCGGCATGCAGATGGCAATGATTGAGTTCGCAAGAAACGTGATCGGCTATGCGGACGCCAATAGCGCGGAGCTTGCTCCGGATACGGCGCACCCGGTGATTGATCTCATGCCGGAGCAGAAAAACGTCACGGACCTCGGCGGTACGATGCGTCTGGGCGCTTATCCGTGCATCCTCAAGAAGGACAGCAAGGCGTACCAGCTCTACGGTACCGAGAAGATTTTCGAGCGTCACCGCCACAGATATGAGGTCAACAACGAGTACCGCGACATCTTCGAGGCAAACGGCATGGAGCTGTCCGGCATCAGCCCGGATGGCCGCATCGTGGAGATGATTGAGCTCAAGGACCATCCGTACTACGTGGCAACGCAGGCGCATCCGGAGTTCAAATCCCGCCCGAACCATGCACATCCTTTGTTCGCGGGGCTGGTGAAGGCTGCGGGGGAGTACGCCGCAGAAAGGCAGTAAAAGAGAAATGATTTCCTGCACAGGAAGAAGAAAATCACAAATACGTGAAGCACAATGTCTTCCTGATGTTTTACGCGGATAACGAAAAAGGGAGCCATCACCTTCGGGACGGTGAGACGACAGGATGCGGCAAACAGGAAGATCAGCAGGATCAGGGAAAGGGGATCACGGCTATGCAGACCTACGAGGAAGTACTGGATTTCATTGAAGAAGAAAATGTGAAATTCATCCGGCTTGCGTTTTTTGATGTGTTCGGAGAGCAGAAGAACATTGCCATCATGCCGCAGGAGCTGCGGCGGGCTTTTACGGAGGGCATTTCCTTCGACGGCTCGGCCATCGCGGGCTTTGGCGAGGATCTGCGCTCGGATCTGTTCCTGCGCCCGGATCCGACCACGGTTTCCATTGTGCCCTGGAGGCCGATGGACGGCGGAGTGTGCCGGATGTTCTGCGACATCTATAAGCCGGACGGAACGCCGTATGAGAAGGACACGCGCTATCTTCTGAAGCAGGCGGTCAAGGCGGCGAAGGAGAAGGGCATCCGCGTCAACATCGGGCCGGAGCTGGAATTCTATGCTTTTGCGAAGAACGAAAAGGGCGAGACCACGGAGATGCCGATTGACCAGGCTGGCTATATGTCGGTCGGACCGGATGACCGCGGGGAGAATCTGCGCCGGGACATCTGCTTTGCCCTTCTGGATATGGGAATTACGCCGGAGGCATCGCACCATGAGCAGGGCCCGGGCCAGAACGAGATTGACTTCCATTACGGAGCGCCGCTTACGACGGCGGACAACACAACGACGGTCAAGTGGGCGGTGAGAAACCTTGCGGAGACCACCGGAATGAGCGCGGACTTCTCTCCCAAGCCCCTCCGGGATCAGCCGGGCAACGGCATGCATTTCAACATTTCCGTGGAGCCGATTGACGCAGAGGACAAGACGGATTATTCCTCCATGTTCATGGCGGGCATCCTGAAGCACATCCGGGAGATCACGCTCTTCCTGAACCCGACGACGAAGTCTTATGAGCGCCTCGGGCAGATGGAGGCACCGTACTATGTCAGCTGGTCGGAGCAGAACCGCTCGCAGCTGATCCGCATTCCGGCAACCAATTCGGACCGCAAGCGCTTCGAGCTGCGATCCCCGGATCCGATGGCCAATCCTTACCTGTCCTTTGCGATGGTGATTTACGCGGGGCTTGACGGCATTGAGAACGCGCTCCGTCCGGACCTTCCGATGAATGTCAACCTGTACAAGGCGGACGCAGATCTGATCCGGAAGCTGGAGAAGCTTCCGCGCCACATTGACGAGGCGGCCTCCTGTGCGAGAGGGAGTGAGCTGGTACAGCGTCATGTGCCGGCTTCCATCCTGAACGCTTACTGTGAGAGAGCCGGGATCTGAAGCAAGGAAGGACGGAAACAGTTATGGCTGCGGTCAGCAAGAGAAGCCGCGTGCTGGTTGTCACATCCGGCCAGGACACATATGCGGTCATTCGCAAGATCATTGAAGGAACCTGTGAACAGGTTCTGTATGCCTCTTCAGTCACGGAGGCAAGGCGCGTTCTGTCCGACGGAGCCATCGGGCTGGTGATCATCAACACACCGCTCCCCGATGAATTCGGCCTGGAGTCGGCCCGCGATTTCGCGGACGGAAAGGACATCGCGGTGCTCCTTCTCGTGAAGGCGGATCTCTACCATCAGGTGGCGTACAAGGTGCGCGGGAGCGGAATTTTTGTTTTGTCGAGGCCGCTGAAGGGACAGCTCCTCCTGGAGGCGGTGGGCGTCATGGATTCCATGCGGCAGAAGATTTTCATGCTGAATGAGCAGAATCAGAAGCTCCGCAGACGCCTGGACGAAATGGGAATCATCACCAGGGCCAAGTGTCTGATGATCGAGAAAAAACATATGACAGAGGAAGAGGCGCACCGTTATCTGGAACAGGAAGCGATGAACCATTCCCTGACGAAAAAAGAAATTGCGCAGAATACGATCCGGGAACTGGAAGAGTGAGAACTCCTCCGGTCCCCGGATTTTCATCCTGCAGTTCCGGCAGATCCAAAGATCCAAAGTGCTCCTGTCGGAACAAAGAGAGCCTGTGGGAATTGAGACAAGCGAGCCGAGACAAATGAGCCGACCGCTGCGGGCCCGTTCCGATTGGAAACACAGGGAAAACGTGAAAGGCTGTTCTCAGGCTCCCAGGATCAGCGGCAGGAGCTCCTCCGGACGGGAGATGATGGTTTTCGCGTGATGCCCCTCGAGGAAGGTGCGGCCGCGGAAGCCCCAGTCCACGCTGATGCAGTCAAGACCCGAATTCTCCGCGGTCTGCATGTCGATCTCGGAGTCCCCGATGTAGACGGCATCCTTCTTGTCGGCCGTGCCGAGGTCGCGGAGCGCTTTCTCCGTCATGTCCGGGGCGGGCTTTCTGCGGACGCCGTCCATCTCACCGACGGAGAGATCGAACATTCCGGTGAACAGATCATCCACGAGCTTTTGAACCGCGATATCCGGCTTGTTCGAGACGACGGCGGTTTTCACTCCGGCGGCGCGGAGCCTTTTCAGGACCTCCAGAATTCCGTCGTAGGGACCGGTTTTTCTATCGCAGTGGGCCGCGTAGTAGGGCGTGTAGATGTCCTGAATCTTCTTCACCTCTTCCGCGTCTACGGAAGGCGTGACAGCGTCGTGATCCGTTCCGACCTGTTCCAGGTCCGCCATCGCGGTTCCGGCTTCTCTTGCAAGCGCGCGGATGACGGCGACGGTGACGCCGCTTCCGAAGAACTGACGGACGTCGTCCTCCGTGTAGTCGTGGCGGTGGCCCGCGGCGGCGAGCGCGTGGTTCATGGAATCCGTCAGGTCCCCCAGGGTATTGAGCACGGTTCCATCCATATCGAAAACAGCAGTGGTATAGTTCATGGCATATCCTTTTCTCATGCGCTCTCTGCGGTATCGTCGTTTTTAGGCATCCTACCGCGGGAAAGCAGTGCAGATTTTGATAGTACAGTTCTGTACCAGGTGAAAACGGTTATGTTTTTGACTGGCAGCGCAAACTCGGCGCAAACAAGAGTATAATTCGAAAAGACAGTCCGGTCCATACCAAAGGTGCCGGAATCAGGAAGGAGGACAGATAATGAAATTTTCCGAAATGCCCTACAAAAGAGTGGATTTTGATGAGGTGACGGCTTCGTTCCGGCGGCTGGAAGAAGAGCTGGACAAGGCCGCGTCCGGTGAGGAGCAGATGGCGGTTCACCGGAAATACTATGAGCTGACCGGTCATGTGCTGACGCAGATGACCCTGGCGGAGATCAGGCATGATATTGATACGACGGATGATTTTTACAGTGCGGAGCAGGATTTCTACGACCAGAACGGCCCGGTATTCCGGAACCTCTGCGTGTCGTACCAGAAAAAGCTCTACCAGTCTCCGTATCGCGCTTATCTGGAAGAGAAAATCGGAAAGGTCGCGTTCCGGAACATTGAGCTGGGCATGAAGTCGGTGGATGACCGGATCCTTCCGCTCATGCAGGAGGAAAATGTAATTCAGACGGAGTACAACAAGCTTCTTGCCACGGCGAAGATCGACTGGAGAGGCGAGACGCTGAACCTGTCCCTGATGAATCCGTATCTTCATTCGCAGGACCGGAACGTCCGCGCCGAGGCATGGAAGAAGTACACGGCCTTTTTCGAGGAGAATCAGGAACAGCTGGATGACATCTATGACCGTCTGGTGAAGAACCGGACCCGGCAGGGCGAGGCGATGGGATACCGCAATTATCTGCCGCTCGGCGATGCCAGAATGATGCGCAACTGCTACGACCGGAGCGATATGGCGGAGTTCCGCAGACAGGTCAAAAACGACTTTGTTCCGTTTGCGGAGAAGCTTCACGAGAGAAGACGGAAACGCCTCGGGATTGATCATCTTCTCTATATTGATGAAGGCGTCTATTTCCCGCAGGGGAATCCGGCGCCGGTCGGAAGCCCCGAGGAAATTCTGGCGGCCGGCCGGAAGATGTACCACGAGCTCTCAAAGGAGACCGGAGAGTTCATGGATTTCATGTGTGAGAACGAGCTTTTTGACGTGCTGGGACGCAAGACGAAGAAAACCGGCGGCTATATGACGTATCTTCCGGATTTCGGGGCGCCGTTTATTTTCGCGAACTTCAACGGAACCAGCGGCGACGCGGATGTCATCACCCATGAGTGCGGCCACGCGTTTCAGTGGTATCTGGTCAAGGACGACCCCATCCGGGAGCACTGGGACATCACGATGGAGACGGCGGAGACGCATTCCATGTCGATGGAGTTCTTCACGGAGCCTTGGATGAACCTTCTGTTCGGAGAGAGGGCGAAGGATTACGTGGATATGCATTTTGAGGATTCCATGGCCTTCATTCCCTACGGAACCATGGTGGATGAGTTCCAGGAGATCGCCTATCAGAATCCGGAGCTCACGCCGGCGCAGAGAAACGGCGTGTGGAGAGATCTGGAGCGTCAGTACAAGCCGCATCTGGACTACACCGGCAACGCGTATTACGAGGCGGGAGGCTTCTGGCAGAAGCAGCATCACATTTACGACTGCCCGCTGTACTACATTGATTACTGCATCGCGCAGACGAATGCGCTGCAGTACAAGGTCTGGATGGACCGTGATTTTCACGGCGCGTGGGACAGCTACCTGAAACTCTGCCGCCTGTCCGCCGCGGATTTTTTCGACGGTCTGGTCCGGGAAGCAGGGCTTGATAATCCGTTTGAGGACGGATGCCTTGCCCATGTCGTGAAGAAGCTGGAAGAGAAAGTTTGAAAGTGACATCGACAGGTCACTTTCAGCAAAACCGCTGCACTCGAAGATGTCTGATGACATCTTCTCCTGCTTAGAGCGCCGCTTGGCGGCACTCTGTATACAGAGAGAATTCGCTTTCGCGAAATTCTCTCTGATATCGCGGATTTTGCCTCAGCGAGGTATAAATTTGAACGTAATATAGCATCAGTGAAGCACAAAACGTGTGGAAATCCGAATGCAGATTCGATATACTGAAGTTTGATGAATAAAACTGACAGGATCACTGCACCGGCCGCCGGACTTCCGGCCCGGGGATCGGCGATGCCTGCTTCCTTTGCCGGAGGCGGAGCGGATGTCGGCAGGGATCTCATGAAGAGTGATAAGGAGGTTTTCTTATGAAACCGGTAGTTCTGGTAGTAATGGACGGCGTCGGCTGGACCGACAAGGATCAGGGAAATGCAGTGCTGCATTCCTATAAGCCCCAGATCGATGAGCTGATGACCAAATGGCCGCACACGACCATCAAGGCAAGCGGCACGGCAGTCGGCCTTCCGTCGGATTCCGACATGGGCAACTCCGAGGTCGGACACAACGCGCTGGGCTGCGGTCAGATTTATTCGCAGGGTGCGAAGCTCGTCAACGAGAGCATTGAATCCGGCAAGATCTATGAGTCGAATGCATGGAAGGGCGCTGTGGATTATCTGAAGAAGAACGGCGGCAAGCTGAACTTCATCGGCCTTCTCTCGGACGGCAATGTACATTCCAATATTTCCCATCTGATCGCCATGATCCGCGAGGCGAAGAAGGAAGGAATCGCCGAGGTCCGCGTACATGCGCTTCTGGACGGACGCGATGTTCCGGAGACCTCCGCGCTTCAGTATGTGGATGAGCTGGAGAACGTATTCCAGGAACTCAACGATGACACCTTCCACGGCTGCATCGCTTCCGGCGGCGGGCGTATGACCATTACGATGGACCGCTATGAGGCGGACTGGTCCATGGTGGAGAGAGGCTGGCACATCCATGTGATGGGCGACGGCCCGAAGTATGCTTCGGCAAGAGAGGCCATTGAGACACTCCGCAAGGAAGGCGGCTACACGGATCAGTATCTGCCGGGCTTTGTCATTGCGGACAAGGACGGCAATCCGGTCGGACCGATCGATGACGGCGATTCCGTCATCCTGTTCAACTTCCGCGGCGACCGTGCCGTGGAGCTTTCCAAAGCGTTTGACTACATGGACAAGGGCTTCGATGCATTCCCGATGCCGAAGAAGCCGAAGGTATTCTATGCAGGCATGCTGCAGTACGACGGAGATCTGAAGCTCCCGGACAACTTCCTGGTAGAGCCGCCGCATATCGAGCACACGATGAGCGAGTTCCTGGTACAGAAGGGCGTGAAATCCTACGCATGCTCCGAGACCCAGAAGTTCGGACATATGACCTATTTCTGGAACGGCAACCGCTCCGAGAAGTTCTCGGAGGAGCTGGAGGACTGGGAAGAGGTTCCTTCGGATGTGATTCCGTTTGACCAGAAGCCCTGGATGAAGGCAACCGAGGTGACGGAGAAGATCGTTGCGGCCATCGAGAGCGGCAAGTATCAGTTCATCCGCTGCAATTATCCGAACGGCGACATGGTCGGACACACCGGAAACTATGAGGCAACCATCATCGGCGTGGAGTCCGTTGACCTGAACCTCAAGAGAGTCATGGATGCGTGCCTGAAGTATGATTACTGCCTGCTGGTTATGGCAGATCACGGCAACTCCGATCAGATGTATGACAAGGGAACCAA
>CAVKEB010000047.1:0-16453 GCA_963655255.1 bacterium | reverse complement strand
GGACAGGATGCCGGCCTGAAGAAGCTCAACATCGACGGCTACAAGAAGATGATCGACCATGCCGCTGAGATTTATCCGAACTTCAAGGCAATCGCAACCACGCTCCGCACGGTAAAGACCGCAACCGTCAACGACTGGAAGGCAATCTGCTGGGCGGACGGCCAGATCTATCAGTCCAAGGAGTACAACGGCCTTGAGATTCTGGACCGCGTCGGCGGCGGCGATTCCTTCGCATCCGGCCTTGTTTACGGCCTGATGACCACACAGGATCCCGAGAAGGCCGTCAATTACGGTGCCGCTCACGGCGCACTGGCAATGACCACTCCGGGCGATACCTCCATGGCTTCCGTGGATGAAGTGGAAGGCCTGATGGGCGGCGCAGGCGCACGCGTAAAGCGCTGATTCAGGCTATATTCTAGACAATATCTGCGCAGGCCGCTGACCTTCTGATACCAGGTCCCTGCATTTCGACCTCAGCAGAACAGGAACGCAGGGGCATCCAACGTAAAACCGTAAACTTAAAACGAATGTCAGAAACTCTGACAGAAGAAAAAGGAGAATCTATCATGGCAAATTCCGCAAAGGCAGAAGCCGTATTTAAGAAATTTGAAGAGATCGGAATCATTCCGGTTGTTGTTCTGAACGATGTCAAGGACGCAGAGCCGCTTGGAAAGTGCCTCGTTGAGGGCGGTCTTCCGGCAGCGGAGGTCACCTTCCGCACCGACGCCGCAGAGGAGTCCATCCGCATCATGTCCGAGAAGTATCCGGAGCTCCTCGTCGGCGCAGGAACCGTTCTGACCACCGATCAGGTAGACCGTGCCGCAGCGGCGGGTGCAAAGTTCATCGTTTCCCCCGGATTCGATCCCGTCGTCGTAAAGTACTGCCTCGAGAAGGATATCCCGGTCTGCCCCGGCACCCAGTCTCCTTCCGAGATGATCGCGGCTATGAACCTCGGCCTCGATCACGTGAAGTTCTTCCCCGCAGAGCTCTCCGGCGGCCTTAAGATGATCAAGGCCATCACCGCTGCTCTCACCACGCTCAAGGTAATGCCCACCGGCGGCATCAGCGCATCCAACGTCACCGAGTATCTGCAGAACAGCAAAATCTTCTGCGCAGGCGGATCCTGGATGGTCAAGGGCGACATGATCAAGGCCGGCCAGTGGGATGAAATCACGGCAAAAGTCCGCGAGGCCGCTGAAATCGTAAAGTCCGTCCGCGGATAAAACCAAGGTTCCTGCCGCCGGTTTTCCCGGATGAATTTGCGGAGTTTCTCCATTCCGCAGATCCGTCCGGGAGGACCGGCGTTTTTTTCTATTCTGTCCCCTCTTTTTATGATATTCTGATAACAGATTTATATCTCCGTGAATAAGCAGATATATATTCCGGTAAATTCCGCATCTTCAGAGTTTTTCTCAGTTTCAAAAGGGGGTTTTATGACAAAAATGATCAAGGGAATTCTTCTGGCCTGCTGCGCACTGATTGTTCTGGTTCTGATCGTTTTTCTGGTGATCTACGCCGGGCGGCTTCGCACCATCTCTTCTCTTCAGAAGCTCACAAATGAGGACGACTACAATCTCTACCGCATGGATGTGAAGTACGACTACGATCTGGATGCGGTGATTGACCGCGGCATCACCGACAATCAGTCCATGCTGAATGCCATCATCAAGGAGTCGCTCCCTCTTCTTCCCATCCATATGGAAGCTCCGGATTTCGGCTGCAGCGCATTCACGGTGACTGATCAGGACGGCCACGTTCTGATGGGCCGCAACTACGACTTCAAGCTCGACACTTCCGCGCTTCTCGTGTACTGCACCCCGAAAAACGGCTATCGCTCCGTTGCGTTTGCCGCTCTGGACAATGTTGACGCCAACGTTCCGGATAAAAACATTCAGACAAAGCTCTCCTGTCTGGCCGCTCCCTTCATCTGCCTCGACGGCATGAATGAAAAGGGCGTGTCCATCGCGGTGCTCACGCTCGACAGCGAGCCCGCCCATCAAGATACCGGAAAACCGGTCATTGCAACGCCGCTCGTCATCCGGCTCGTTCTGGACCGCGCCGCCACAACGCAGGAGGCCGTGGACCTTCTGCAGCAGTATGACATGTTCGCGTCCAGCGGACGTGACTACCATTTCTACATCACCGATGCCGACGGAGACGGACGGGTCGTCGAATACGACTGCGACAGCCCGGAGCGCACCATGACCGTAACGCCGGTGCGCACCGTCACCAATTTCTATGAAATGTACCGCGATCAGGTAGAACCCGACCAGCACAACGGCATCTACGGCCACGGAAAAGAGCGCTGGGATAAAATCGAGGCGGTCCTTAATGCCAACGAGAGTGCCGAAACCCGCGCTGCCGCATGGGAGGCGCTGCAGGCCGCTTCCCAGCTTCCTTCCCCGGAGGATGTCACCAGCAATACGCAGTGGTCCATCGTCTACGACGACACCGCGCTCACCGCGCAGTTTGTGCTCCGCAGGAACTGGGATTCCAGCACTTTCTATTCGCTGGAGAACAACTCTGCTTCCGCGGGAGAGTCCACGGTGCAGTAGGAAACCTCTGGTACAACTAGAGTCTGCGGCTCGTTAAAACTCATTGCCACTTTCTGATACGACAAATGCGCAGAGAAAAGCCCCGAAAGCACGCTGTAAGAAAGTCTACTTTCAGGGCCTTTTCTCTTTTTAATTTGTAAATTCCCAGACGTAAATTCCCGGATTCCGGACCCACGCGATTTGTCAATGGGCTTCCAGCATCGCTCTCGCAATTCTCCTGCTGCCGAGCCCGTCGGTCAGGGCATGCATGCGCATTGATTCCTGCTGCCGGAGCCTGAGCCCAGATTCCGGTTCTTCTCCTCCGCTCCTTGCCAGAATCCAGTCCGTTACCTTCTCCGCAAGACCGGTCCGCACCGCCTCGTTCCGGATGTCTCCCAGATAGGTCACCGCGCCTTTTGCCGCCATCTGCCGCGCGAACAGGGCCTGATTGTCCGCCATGGCAAAAGCAAGCGTCGGCACCCCCGACGCGCAGAGCTCATACAAGGTCGTTCCCGCCGCCGAAACTGCAAGGTCACAGGCGGCGAACAGATCCGCCACCTTCTCCACGCGGGGATATCCCGGAGCCAGAAACGCCAATTCCAAGGCAGGGATGGAGTCTCCTGTGTCCCGTACAAGATTGTCCCTTGTCCCATGATATTGGGCTACTGTCCGGTCTTCTTCTGCATTACGCTCAAGTCCATTCCTCTCTGACGTTTTTGCTTGTTTCAAGCATTCCTCCAGCGAGCCGCACAGAATCTCACGGAGCCTTTCCGCCATTCCGAAGGGATCTGTCCCGCCGGTGGATATCAGCATTCTCCGCACGACAGGCCGCACCACCGGTTCCCGGTCCATGAACTGCTCCCGAAGCGGCGCATACTGCGGCCCCAGAAGCCGCAGAGGGGCTGCATGATAGAACTGTTCCAAATTCTCAGGATCCGGGTCATAGTTGATCACAAGATCCACCTCCGGATCGAAAGCTCTCTCATCGTCGATACAGGCAAGGAGCGGGCCGCCGTTTCCTGCACATGTAATCTTCTGTTCTTTCTCCGCGGACCGGTCTGCCACTGCTGCGGATTGTCTCTCCGATGGCTGATCGGCCCCCGTACAGGCAGTTTCTCCCAGCGCTTCCCGAAGCTTCGGAAACCAGTCCGCCGTGACCGCATAGGAGTCCGTCAGGATCCAGTCAGGACGCTCTTTTTCCGCCAGGGCGGAGAGAAGCGGCAGTTCTCTCTCCGGCGTCCCATAGGGGATGCCCAGAACAGAAATCTCCCAGTTCTCCTTCGTCAGCCAAAGGAACCATTCCCGGCTCCTTTCATCCGCAAGAACGAAGCGGACCTCCGCTCCCATTCGTCGGAGTTCCCGGGCAATCGTCAGTGTCCTTGCAAGATGCCCCGATGCAATCCTCTCATTTGCATCCGCACGGATCCATATTCTCTTTCCCTTTGACATTGCGTTCTTCCTCACGCTTCGCGGTTTCGGAAATTCTCCCGCGGCACACATTCAGATACCTTCCGGCCGCTATACAGTCTCTTCCCTACTCAAAATCTCCTTCGCGGAGCGGCTCGCCGCGCTCCAGGCGGTGCGATGCCTTCTTGCCCGCGATTTCATCGAACCGCGCGGGGGACAAGCCGTCTCCCGGCCGGATCGAGCGGATGTTTTCCGCCGTCAGAGTCTCGCCTGCCTCCACGTCTTTTACCACGAACAGGGAGCGGACACCGCTGTGTTCCTCCTCCTGCTGCTTCGTCAGATGATACTCCGAATCGCCCAGCGCCTTCTCCACGCAGCGGATATCCCGCACCATGGAGGCGAATTCCTCCGGCTCCATCGAAAATGCGCCGTCCGGACCGCCGTCGCTTCGGCGGAGCGTCAGATGCTTCTCCACCATGCAGCCGCCGAGCGCCACTGCCGCCACGGGAACCGCGGAGCCCATCGTGTGGTCCGAGAGGCCGACCAGTGTTCCGTAGGTTTTCGCGAGCCCCGGCATCATCCGGAGATTGACATCCTCATACGGGGTCGGATACGCCGACACGCATTTCAGGAGGAGGAGCTGTTCATTCCCCTCTTCGCGGCAGGCCGCGACCGCCGCCGCGATTTCCTCCGGATGTGCCACGCCGGTCGCAAGAATCACCGGTTTTCCCGTCCGCGCGCACTGGCGGATGAGTGGAATGTCCGTGATCTCATAGGACGCAATTTTATACGCCGGCATGTTCATCTTCTCCATGAACTCCACTGCCGTCGGATCAAACGGCGAGGAGAAGCAGGCCATGCCGAGTTTTTCCGCCTCTTCCTTGAGCTCCGGCTGCCACTCCCACGGCGTGTAGGCCTCCTCGTACAGGCCGTGCAGCGTCTGACCGTCCCAGATGGTCCCGCCGGTGATGCGGAAATAGGGCTTGTCGCTCTCAATCGTAATCGTATCAGCCGTATAGGTCTGGAGCTTCAGCGCATCCGCCCCCGCCTCCGCCGCGGCATGAACGATCTCCACCGCCCGGTGATAATCCTGCAGATGATTGGCGGACATCTCCGCCACAATATAAGTTTTCTCGCCTGGCCCGATTCTGCGGCCGCCAATTTCAATCGGTGTCATCCTCTCTCCTCCCAGTGGTTTTTCGCAAGGAATTCGTCATTCGTCCAAGGCTCCCGCGCCGTATACACGATCCCGTCCTCTTTCCGGACCACCACCGCCGGAAAATAATGGATGAAAAGCGGGGTCAGGCAGACCGTATAACCTCCCGCAAGATCGTAAATCACAAGGTCGCCCGTCTTAAGCTCCGGTGCATTTTCCTCTTCGAACAGGCGGTCATATTCCATGCAGGTCGCCCCGCAGATCATCTGCGAAGGCAGAATTGTCCGCTCCCCGTTCTCCTGACGGACAAAATGATGCGGATACCAGCGCCTTGTCACCTGCGGATTCAGGTTCACCCGGCTCCCGTCCGTCACCACATACACGTGCTCGCCGATCCGCTTCACATCCCGCACCGAGGTCACGAAGGAAAAAGACGAGGACACCATCGAGACCCCGGGTTCCAGAATCAGTGCCACCCTGTCCGGGTCAAAAAACTGCTTCAGCTCCCCGGCAATGGCAGGCACGTAATCGCGAAAATCCGGCTTTCCCGGAACGCCGCCGTAATAACCGCCGCCCATATCAATATAGGTGAGATCCGTCAGACCGTACTTTCTGGCAAGGCGCACGGCAAACGCCGCCACCACCGCGTAGGCTGTCACCGAGCGGGACTTCGTCGAGGAATGAAGATGAAGTCCTGCGATCTCCACTCCCGGAATTTTCTCAAGGCGCCGGATCACCTCCGCAAGACTTCCGTTCTCCTCGCAGTAGCCGAAGCGGCTCCCCTCTTCGTCCGCCGGAACCTCGGTCGGCACAAGCGTCCGGAAGTTCACGTTCACGCGAAGGCCCACACGGATTTTCCGCGGCGTGCCTGTGGTTTTCCCCGGTTCGGACGCATCTTCCGAAGCGGATTTCGGATGTCCCTCTGCCTCCGCTGAATGGGATTCCCGCTGGCCGGCCATTTCCTCCAGCCACTCCGGCTCCTCGGACGAATCCAGATTGACGAGTCCGCCGTCCGCAAGCACCTTTTCGAAAACCCTTCGGTCCTTGACCGGCCCGTTGTAGATCACCTTCGCGGGATCAAAGCCGATCCGCATCGCCAGATCATACTCCTCCGCAGAGACCACCTCTGCCCAGAGGCCGCTCTTCCGAAAGTGATTCAACAGCCAGGGCAGTGAATTCGTTTTCACCGAGCAGGCCGCAACCGACCTCTCTCCCCAGCCGCTTTGCAGCGCGTTCTGCAAAAGTGCGATGTCCGCATTCAGTTTCCGTTCGTCAATCTCATAGTAGGGGGTCTGCATCCAGAAAAACTCCTCTTTCAGTGGAATCTGTCATGAAGAAGCCGACATCAGTCGGCTTCGAGTGTGCGAGGAGAAATCCGCGCAGGCGGTTTCTCCGATGCCGGAGCAGAGCGCTCTACGAGCGCCTGCTCGTGACAGAAGGGCTTGCCATCAGGCAAATCCGAGTGTATTTTTCCTCTGCGATTCTCCAGTCTTCCATGGTGTCGATGTCCTGCACCTCGCTCTCCGGCAGAACGAGCGGCACCATGTCCTCCACGTCCGTGGTCCGTCCCCGGAAAAACGCGTCGCTCCGGCACGCGTAGAACTGCCCGGCGTCATGGTAGATTTTCTCGAGGTCCTGCGATCTTGCCGTCTCGTACTGCGGCATCCAGCGGGCAACGCACCCGTTTTTGACAACAAAGCCGCGCTGCGGCGGATAGGAAAAAGCCACGACAGGAAGAACCGATTCATGCTCCTCCAAAAGCTCCATCGCGGTCTTCAGCCGCTCCGGCGTCAGGAACGGGGCCGTCGGATAGATGCAGCAGAAGCGCTCCGCCGGATTCCCGCGCTTCTCATAGGTTTCCAGCACCTCCGCGATCACATCGTCCGTGGAAGCAAAATCCCCGGAATTCTCCGCAGAACGCCAGAACGGGACACATGCCCCGTACTGCTCTGCAACAGCCGCGATCCGGTCATCATCCGTGGAGACCATGATTTCATCGAAAACGCCGCTCTTCTTCGCCGCTTCAATCGAATAGGCCAGGATCGGCTTTCCGCAGAATTCCCGGATATTCTTCCCGGGGATCCGTTTGCTGCCGCCCCTCGCCGTGATCATTGCAAGATTTTTCATTCCTTATTCCCTTCCGCGTATTCCTTCCCCTGCGCCGTTTCATCCGGCCCTGCTGCCGTTCTGCCCAAAGACGTCCCTCTGCAGGAGGCCGCTATTTTCCTGCTGCTTCCAGTGAGAACTCCCGCCGGAGCCCTGCGTCCGCCTCGTCCAGCTGCGCATCGCTCCTGCCTTCCAGAATGTAATAGCCGCGCCCCATCACCGAAGCCCCGTCCGTCACCTCCGACAGCACATCGCCGGGACGGATGCTGCAGACGTAGTCAAGCAGAGGAAACCGCTCCATCAGGACTTCTTTCTCCGGCACGGCGGTCACCTTTCCGGGTCCCAGGTCAAAATAGCGGATCAAGAGCTTCCTTGTCCTTTCCGGACAAAAAAGTTTTGCACGGATTTCCGCAGCGTTTCCCTCAGAAACAGAGCCATCCTTCTGCTCCGGAGTACGGCATTTTTCGCCGGGTGCCGTTCCCTCCTGCTCCGGGGTCCGGCAGCCTCCCTGAGATGCTGCCTCTTCCTTCTCCGTGATTCCCGGCACCGCAAGCTTCAGGAAATCCTCCACCAGCGTCACGCCGGACGCAAGCGGTGTGAAAAGATTCGAGAGATTGTGCCCGGAGGGTCTTGCCGAGGTTTCGATCACAAACGGTTCGTCCGTCAGCTCCCCCGCTTCGTTCCTCTCCCGGATCAGATCCGCGTGAACCACGCAGTTCTCAAAGCCGAGAACCTTCCCCATCTCCTGCATCAGGCCGCAGCATTTATCATAGAAGGCCGCCTCCTCCTGCGGAAGCACGGAATAATAGCCCACGCACTGGCGGTAGGGGGGCGGCGTGTTTTTCTTGCGGCGGAGGAGCACCATGCGGAACTCCCCATCCACGTACGCCCCGTCCACGCCGTACTCTGGTCCCGGGATGCAGGTCTCCACAATGTAATCCTCCGGAAGTGCCGCGTCCCTCTCTTCTGTTCCCCCGCAGATTTCATACCGGAACAGGCAGCGGAGCTCCTGCTCGTTCCCGCAGATTTCAACGCCTCTGCTGCCGGAGCCAAAGCGCGGCTTTACCACTACCGGGAAACGGGTAAGGACAGAAAGCTCCTCCTCACGGACCATCGCTCCCTCTCTCAAGAGGAGCATTTCCGCCTTTCGAAGCCCCGCGGCCGCCATCTCCTGATGAAACCGGTACTTATCCGTGCACCTCTTCGCAGCCTCCTCCGAGACGCCGGTCAGATGATAGCGGTCGTTCACCGCCCCGATGGTTGTCAGGCAGTGTCCGATCGGCGCGGGAATCACCACGCAAGGCTGCAGCCGGTCCGTAACCGCGAACACCGCGTCCAGATCATTGATGTCCACATGGTAGGCATCATCCGCAAAGGGAAGTCCCTTTGCCTTCGCATTGCCGTCCATGGCGGCCACCCGAAGGCCGTACCTGTGGGCCGCGTCAATGGAAAAAATTGCTTCTTCATTCGCGCCGATCACCAGTGCTCGTTTCATTTTTCTCCGTTATCCCTTCTCCTGGCCGTTCCCGGCCTTCCCGCCTTTTCTTTGCGCCGCCTGTTCTCATTTCCGGCACATCAAACCATCAGGTTCCTGCCCTGCAGTCCCTCTGTTCGATTACCTGATCAACTCATCATAAATGAAATCAGTCCTGTCCATACAGGCCCGCCCGTTTTCTCACCATTTCCAGCGACTGTCCTCATCTCCCCGCAGAATCAATGGCGCCGCCGCACAGGATATGCTCTCCGTCGTAAAACACGGCGGCCTGTCCCGGCGTGATCGCCCGGACCTTCTCATCGAACCGCGCCGTGATCGTGTCCTCGCCGGTTCGCGTGATAGTGCAGGGGACCACCGCAGCTCCGTAGCGTATTTTCCCCGCAGCGCGCAGGCTCTTCCCTACCGGAAACTCTTCCTCCGAAATCGCCATGAAATTCAGCTCACTACAGGTCAGTGTATCTCCGAACACATCTCCGCTCTCGCCGATGTACACGGTGTTCGTCTCCGCGTCAATCCCGGTCACGAACACCGGATGACCCAGTGCAATCCCTAAATGCTTGCGCTGCCCAACGGTGTAGTGAATGATTCCCCGGTTGGGCCCGAGGTCCGTCCCGTCGCGGTAGACAAACCGCCCCGGCTGCGGAATGCGGTCCTTCGCGTTCCGCTCGAGATACCCTGCGTAGTCATCATCCGTGACAAAACAGATTTCCTCGCTGTCCGGCTTGGCCGCAACCGGAATTCCGGCCTCCTTCGCCATCGCGCGGACCTCCGATTTATGGTACTCCCCCACCGGCATCAGGGTATGTGCCAACTGCTCCTGGGTCAGACGGTACAGCGCATAGGTCTGATCCTTCGCCGCCGTCACGGAATTGCGGATCGTGTAACGCCCGTTCCGTAGCCTCTCCACCCGCGCATAGTGGCCGGTGGAGATGTATTTTGCCCCGATCTCCTCCGCCTTGATCCGCAGCGCCTCCCACTTCACGTAGCGGTTGCAGGCAAGGCACGGATTCGGCGTCCGACCCTTCAGATATTCGTCAATGAAATAATCGATGACCTTTTTCTGAAAAACATCACGAAATCCCATCACGTAATACGGGATTCCGAGAACCCCGCACACGCGTCTGGCATCGTCCACCGCGCTCTGGCCACAGCACCCTCCCTCCCGCTCCATCTGCAGCGAGCAGGCAACGTCCCACACCTGCATGGTGACGCCGATCACTTCATATCCCTGTAATTTCAAAAGGTATGCCGCGACGGAGGAATCCACTCCGCCGGACATACCTACCACAACTCTTTCTGCCATCCTCTTCCTCAGTCCGGTGTGCTGCCGGCATCCGCCGACGCCTCGCCGGAAATTCCGTTCTCACTCTCATCCGGAGCCATGGTTTCCGCCTGGGTTTCCGGATTCACCTCTGCTCCGTCTCCGGATCCCGGTGCTTCGCTCTGCGTGGTCCCGGAGGCATCCGTCTTCTCCGGATCCTCTGTCTTTGCGGCATCCTCGTCCGGCATTTCCTCTCCGGAAACGGAAGCCTTCTCTTCAATCACTTCCGCCTCACGGGCATCCGCCACCGGACCGTCCACAAACAGTGTGTTGTCCTCCTGCGGCGCGATCTGAAGCTCCGGCGAAACCTCAATCACTTCCGGTTCCTGCGCCGTTGCTCCCGATTCCTTTTCCTCCGGTCCGGGCACGCTTCCGTTCTCAAACGGATAAATCACGCCGAGCTGTCTGCGGATTACATCGCAGATCCGCAGCATCCGGATCGTCTCATCATGTGTCATCTCAGGGCACTCCAGCCACCCGTTCTCCAGTGCCATCCGGCATGCCTGCAGCTCGTACTCATAGCCGGTGATCTGACGCGGCCGCTTGTAAGTGGCGATTTTCTTGTACTGCTTGTCGTAGACCGTCAGCTTCTCGAAGTTGTTGACGTTGTCTACGATCATGTAGCCTTCCGTGCCGACAATCATTCCCTGACGGTCGGTCCGCCCGAGCATGGTCGCCGTCAGAGACGCCATCCTGCCGTCCTTGTAAATGAGCGTCAGATTGTCCTGCTCATCGAGATGCTGACTCGTATAAGTGCACGATGCCTCCACGCGAAGAAGCTCATCGCCGAACATCATGGATGCAAAATTCAGCGGATATACGCCGAGGTCCAGAAGAGAACCTCCCGCCAGCGCCGGATCCACCATCCGGTTCTTGCCCTTTACGTCATAGCCGAGGTTCGCCGACAGGAAAACAGGTCGGCCGATGACGCCGCTCGCCAGGATCTCCTTCATCTTCCGCACAAACGGCATATATCTCGTCCAGATGGCCTCGGTGATGAAGACATTTTTCTCCTTTGCCAGGCGGAACAGCTCTTTTGCCTGCATCTCATTGACCGTAAAGGCCTTCTCCACGAGGCACGGTTTCCCATAGGAAATGCACAGCTTCGCGTTCTCAAAATGCTCCGAATGCGGCGTCGCGATGTAGACGAGATCCACCTTCCTGTCCTTCAACAGCTCCTCGTAGGAGCCATAGGCCTTCCGCACGCCGTTGCGCTTTGCAAAGCCGGTCGCCTTGTCCAGATTTCTGGAGGCCGCCGCATACATGCAGAATCCTTTGGTTTTCCGCACCGTTTCCGCCATGGTCGCGGCAATTCCGCCGCATCCCAGAATTCCTACATTCACTCTTGCCATTCTGATACCCTCCCGCATTTCGCCGTGATCCCCGCTCCCGGCTCTTTTGTGTCAATCCTGTCAGTTGCGATCTGTTTCCATCCTGCCGATTCCACGCTTCATCCGCTTCCGGCCAGCTTCTTTCAAGTCCAGACTCTCAAAAACATTCTCACTTCTGGCACAGACTCCCGATGCACAATATCCAGGTGTCTTTTTACCGTCTTAACCCACTGCTCAGTTGGCGGAATTCTCCGCCGCACTGCTGCCATCCGAAGCATCGGAAGATGCGTCTGCAGCACTCTCTCCCTCCGCCGCAGTGTCACTGCTGCCCTCGGATATGTCTGCGTCAGCATTCTCCTGCGAATCCGCACTGTCCGAAGCCTGCGGCTCAATCTTGTCAAAATACTCGCTCTTTACATACGCGGACTGGCCGTTGAAAATAATCTCGCTCCAGCCGTCATTGAGTTCCTCCACCAGCTGGAATTCATCTCCTGCCGCAGCAGAGCCGATTTTCGTTCCGTCCGCCGAGGCCGATTTGCGGATGTTGATGCCGTCTGATTTTGCCTTCAGATAAGCCGTGTTCTCGTTTGTCTGATTCCGGGATTCGTTGAGCGCCGCCAGCTGCTGTCCGACGGAGATATCAATCGTCGAAGCGATCTGATCCAGATAATCGGCAAGATCTGCATCCGAAGCCAGAAGATCATTGTATTCCGCCGAGGTCTGATTGTTCAGATCCACCACATCGTCCTGAACCGAAACGAGCTGAATGTATTCCGAAACAGATTTCGGCTGTGTCTCATCATTATTAATATACAATGATCCATCATCCCGCGTACAGACATACATGGTCTGAAGCCCCGGAATCTCCCAGTCGTGGTCCTTCAGCTTCAGCTTCGTGTAGACATAGGCCACGTAAGAGCCGTCCACCGGTCCTGTCTTCGTGTAGACATCCACGGTGGTGTACGAATCAATGTATCCCGAAAGCTCCTGAATTCGGATCTTCTCTTCATCCGAAAGGTCCGCGCTGATGCTCTGGATCGTGTCCACATCGCCCTCTGCCACTGCACGGTAATAATTCTGGAACAGCGCGTTGACATCCTCGTGAGCGTTCTCCTCGAGTTCCACATCCTCTGCCGCCGTCTCCTCGGTGGTCGCCGCAGCGGCGCTCTCCTGCGCCAGCTCTTTTGCATGGCGCCGCATGGTGAACGCAAGCCCCACCGTGATCAGCACGCAGATCAGAAGGAACACCGGCATGACCACCTTCTTGTGTCTTCCGATAAAATCTCTGGTGTCATAGTAAAAATCGATCAGTCTGTCCTTGAACATATATCTGAATCCAATCTCCATTGCATATTTGAAATATACCTGAAACCATCTGCAGGAACCATTCGATGCCACAGGTATACAACATCAGCACTGAAAGTATATTATACCTGCGACGGAAAGAAAAATAAACAAGGTCTCCATCTGTTCACGCTTGTTGCAATCTTTCGCCACTTTTCCATTATTTACTTAAAAAAGCAACCTGCATTTGCAGGTTGCCCGATGTTCTGTATGTGTTCCTCTGTTACTTCCAGTGAATCGTGCCCTTCCGGATGGAATCTCTCACCCAGAAAATAAATAGTTCAATCGCATTGATCAATAAAGCTATTGGCCACGGAAGAAGTATAAGCGGTAAAAGAACAGCTATCAAAAGAATAATACAGATGACCAGGATAATATGCTTCGTCAGCCAGGCTTTCAGTCTCTGCTTCATCTCTTTCTCCCTTCGCTTTTTACCATCATAGCATGGCTTCTTGTTCCTGAGTACCAGACGTTTCGATATCAATCCTGCTGATTGACTGCATCCGCCTCCAGAAGATCAATGATGTAACTGTTCAACGATTTCCCGGCATGTTCTGCCTGCCGCTTATACTGTTCCTTCTTCCCTTTCTTACAGGTCAGGGCGATGCGCTCATAGTTCGCCTTCACGTACTTCTGGGTGGCGCGGTTGCGCGCTTCTGAATATGCCATATTGATTCCTGTTCTCTTCCTGCTACAATTCTTATAAAGCATGAGCACCTTGCAGGAAATTTAGAAGTGGTGCCATCGCCTACCCTAGTCAGTACCACCAGCCCCGCTGGTGGTTTGTTGTCGTCCTTCCAGGGCGTCATTGCGTTTCCGCCTAAAGGCGGTCTAATAAACCGTTCCATCTGTTACTGGTGGCCGCTTAAAAGCGGCTTACATCATTTCTCATTTCTTTTCGGGATCTCCTTCCAGTCGATCCCTCTCATACTGCTCTGCAATATACTTCGTTATCGTCGCTTCATTCACATTACCGACTGTTTCGCAATAATATCCGCGTGCCCAAAAGTGGCGATCATATTTTTCTCGATATTGTGGATATTTGTCAAACAGCATTAGTGCGCTTTTTCCTTTGATTCTTCCCACCATTTTGGACACGCTCTCTTTCGGTGGGATTGATACATACATATGCACATGGTCTGGCAGCGTTGCGGCTTTTAAAATCGTAACTCCTTCCATTTTGCATACTTTTCCAATTGCTTCTCCCACATCCTTCCGGAGTTGCCCAAACATCACCTTACGGCGATATTTCGGTATGAACACTATGTGGTATGTGCAATTATATCTGCTATGTGCTAAACTTTCGTTATCCATGGATGCCTCCACTGTATGGAAACGGTTTGCTAGACCAGCTTTCATTATACAGTGGAGGCTTTTTCTTTGTTACTTCGCTCACCGCACCGCGCATCTGTTAGTCTCCCCAGCTCCGCTGGGGGATTAAGCACTGTTTCATTTAGTTTTCTTCTCTATGGTGTCTGAGCAACGTCAATGTGACCGTCACCGCAACAACGATAGCAACTATAATACTGATGCTCTCAATCATTTGTTTTTTCGATGGGCTGATGAAATATTCACACTCTGCCATCTTCTCCTTTCCTTAATATTATAGCATTGATATTTGACCCCCTATTCTATGCTGTTTTTACGTAAAAATGGAACTGCGGCCTCCATCGTGATTTTCATAAACAGTCATATCATGGGTTCATAGGAATTTACGGATAAGATCAACCAATCCGCTGACACACTTTGTCGTAACCCACACATAGGCCACAAATCCGAAGTATACGCAGGCAAACACGATGACCATTACACGGACAATATCAGATCCCACGATAAGGGCAATCAGCAATGAAAACCAGAAAACGCATTCAATAATCGCTTTAATACTCTTTTTCATCTCTTCCTCTTTTCGTTTTCTGACATATGACTACAGACTCTGTATGTTTCCCGCATCGGACACCTTCAGTGCCCTCTTTCGCTTCGTAGATTTTTCCATTAGTGAGTCCATCCGTCCCGAACGATTCTCCTACATATCTGAGTTTCATTTCGCTGCTTTCTCATGATGCTTTATATTACCTTTGATCCGTTTTTATATGCCTCCTTGGCTTCATTGAGGCTCATGATATTGGCTCCGCCTCTCATGTCAAGATGCTCTTCATATTCTCTTATTTTCTCTTTTCCGCAACAGGGACAATAGCCTTTCATTTCGGATCTTCCTCAACGATTTCCCATCTCCCGCCTTTCCCTTCCGACCGGAAAAGCGGGGCCGGTCGTGTCATCGAATACAGGTAATCTTCACCGCTGTCATCAATCACGCGGTACCAGCCGTTTTCCTCTTTTGCCTCATAGATTTTTCCATTAGTGAGTCCCTCTACTCCGAATGATTCCCCTACGTATCTGAGTTTCATTTTCTCCCCTTTTGAGTTTTTATTTTTAGTTCGTACATTGTTCCGCTTCTTTCATACCAATGTACATCAAAAACATATTTATCACTTGTAACTTTTCCGACAAACTTTGACCATTCCTTCGGTTCTCCTCCATATTTTTTAGAATAGTCCTCTGCATGACGAAATTCTGTTTCTGATCCTCTGCCCGCAATAACCTTTGCATTTGTGATTGCTACATTCTTCGGAATATATCCGCTCTCTTTATTATACTCAAATTCCAACGGCTCTGATAAAGATTTTCCCGTTGTCGATGGTGAAAGAAATTCTTTTTCCACTCCTTATAACTCATATTCCGTACCGTGACCGTCTTGCCGGTCTCCGGATCCCTCGCGGCGCGTACCGACGCCCGGAACTCTTCGCCCAGATAGGGGCACGTGCAGCCGCGGCATCTGGGATGAAAGGGTGGGCCGTCACGCCGATCTCGAACTGTTCCATCGGATAATGTCGGCTGTCCATATCCCCGCAAAAGTCACAGGTAAGGCCGTCCAGCGTTTCCACGATCTCATATTCTTCAACGCCCAGCTCTTCGAAACTTTCATTCTGCGCAATGTTCCCGATGGCCGCCGATTCCATCATGTCAAGAGTTCAGGCTTTCATCTTCGCGTTCTTCACGCTGCTGTCCACGTACTCTCCATGGCCTTGATGGTGCGGTCCGGAGAATCGCCGGTTGCAATCTGCCTTGCCAGCTCCCGGTGAAGCTCTCCCACCATCTTCGTCTTGTTCTCCCAGATCCGGTCTGAGAAGCTCTTGCCGTCCGGTGCCCACGGATTCCTTACCGCATGGTCCAACGCCTTCTGATTCACGCCTCCAACCTGCCAGCCGACACCGACGCCCTTCTGCACCTCATAGGCGGTATGGTAATAACTGTCCTCGTAGATCTTCGTGAGCGCCTTGCCGGTTGCCGCCAGGTAAGCCTCTTCGACAAAGTTCCGGAGCTGCAGCTTCATCGCGTCCAGTCTCGTGATATGCGCCCGGGCAGACGCGTTCTCCAGTTCATGATTCCATTCTCCGATGTTCGCGTTCTCCCGTCCCTTTGCAATGTACTGCTGCACATCTCAGCGGAATTCATCCAGTTCGCCCTCTCGCAGCATCTGCCGGGCCTTCTCGTAGCTCACGCCATTCTCGTCTGCAATCCGGTTCAGCCATTTCTCGCTCTGCTTGTTCAGCTCTCGCTGTGCATCGGAAAAGGCGGCTTCTGCTTCCTTATCCTGTCTTATGGCCGGATGCATCAATCTGACGCATCCGCTTTTTCCAATAGCTACTGTTTTCCATCCTTTACGCCGGGTTTATCCTCTTTCCCCGTCCTGCTGCC
>CAVKEB010000046.1:0-16716 GCA_963655255.1 bacterium | reverse complement strand
CCGGGCGGATTCGGGACTTGCACCCGTTAGAAACGTGCGCCGCCGGGCGCACTATTAAGAAAACGACCTGTGGGGCACTCATATTGGCTGACGCCAGAAATCGTGCCTCACAGGCCATTTTCTGAATACTGTACGTTTTTCACGGGTATTGACAGAATCACAATTCGTAAAGCATATTATATTAAGTGTTATATATTGAATGATATACTTTACAACAAGGAAAATTGGACAAGTCAGTGAATGAATCGTTCCCTGTGCCCATCGATTCGCATTTTATCCTGCGGCAGGAGAGCTTCTATGAAATGCAAAGAGCAAAGCTATCAAAATAAGAATATATTCCTGAAATACTACGAGATTTCAAATGAACATCGGCCTCTTGTGCTGCTCCATGCGCAGGGAACCGATTCCGGCAGTTTTTTCAAAGTCATGCCGAAACTTGCGAAGAAATACCATGTCTATGCCGTAGACTGCTACGGACATGGCGGGAGTCTGCATGACGTGTCAAAATACAATGTGGCGGACATCGGAGATGCGGTAATTGATTTTATTCAGGCCGTTGTGGGGAAGCCGTTTTCTCTGCTTGGTCATTCATCAGGGGGACTGATTGCGGCATACATTGCATCCCATAATGACTTGTGTGCGGAGTTGTTTTTGGAAGACCCACCGTTTTTCGCTTCTCAGGGAGAACGGCGGAAACGTACATTTAACTATCTTGATTTATCGACTGTTTGCCACAACTATCTGGAGCAGACGGCTGAACAGGATTTCGTTCTGTATTATTTTACACATCAATATGCCTGGAATATGTTTCCGGAGAATTCAAGAGCAAAGATTCACGATAAAATGGCTGCTCTGGCTCAGAAATACCGAGCAGGGAATCCTGACAAAGATCTTCGGATTCCTTTTTGGCCGAAGTCTGCACTGGAGGCCTTTCGCGGAATGAATCAGTATGATCCGCAATTCGGCGATGCCTTTTATACGGACAGCTTCCATGCGTCCATACCGCACGAGGAACTGCTTCGGCACATTTCCTGCCGGACGGTGTTCCTGAAGGCAAAAGCGGAAATCTCTTCGGACGGAATTCTGATGGGGGCATTAAGTGAAGATGACCTTCAACGGGTACTCGCGACGGTGCCAGACTGCGCTTTGATTCGTTTCAACTGCGGGCACGGCATTCATGTAGAAAAACCAAACCAGTTTGCAGAGGTAATATTAGAAAAGTATGATTGACCGACCGATAACAACATTATTCATGCTTATGTCCCTGGATGGAAAGATAAGTCCCGGTGCATCGGATGATTTGGACGTAGATAAGGATTTCCCCAGGATAGACGGGGTGAAAGAAGGACTGCCTCAGTACTATGAGATAGAGCAGACAACTGATCTTTGGTCTTTTAATACAGGACGCGTACAAGCAAAGATGGGTGTAAACGAAAAGCTCTTTCCCAATAAGACGCCCGTCTCATTTGTTTTATTGGATAATACCCATTTGAACGAGCATGGCATAACTTATTTCTGTAAGAAATCCACGGAGTTTGTGTTGCTTACATCGAATAAGGCTCATCCTGCTTATAACGTTAAGGAAAATAATCTTCATATTATTTTCCAGGAAGAACTGTCACTGAAGGATGCTCTTCGTGAATTAAAATTTTCGTATGGATGTGAGAGATTAACAATCCAGAGCGGCGGAACTGTTAACGGATTGTTCCTTCGGGAGAAGCTGTTTGATTATATCGATGTGGTTGTGGCTCCGGTACTGATTGGCGGTAAGGAAACTGCTTCCTTAATCGATGGCAGTTCCATTCTTTCCCAAAATGAACTATCAGAGCTGGGTGTGTTGAAACTTATTGATTGCACCGTTTTAAATGACTCGTATATCAGAGTCAGATATCAGGTGATTCACTGAGAAATGCAGACAGCAGGAAAACAGGCGTGAATGTTGGACAGCGGGATTATTCTTACCTGCAATATCTGATGATCTGCAGTTGTGGCAGTTCCGCGGTTGGAGCTGGTGAAGCAGGAGGGTTATTTTATCGGGACAGACCGTGCGTTTATGACAGACCAGGAAAGGAAAACAAACAATGAGAATTGAAACAAAACGCCTTTTCCTGCGTGAAATGACGCCCGAGGATTTTGCCGAAGATCGGATACCATATTGCAAAGGATGTAAAAATACATAAAGCCACAGGAAAGGAATCACTTTCTTGACATTATCAAATGTGAGAATATACTAGCTATAACGAATGTTCCAAGGAGTGATAGTATTATGGAGATGGCAGAGATTGTCATGAATCCTGTCCGGCAGAGGATTTTTCAGTATTTTCTGCTTCATGAAACCGGCACGGTCAAGGAAATCAGAAAAGCCCTGTCCGATGTTCCAAGTGCAAGCCTGTATCGGCACATAAAGATTCTTACAGATAGTAAGATTCTTATGGTTGTGGGGGAGAATCGGATCCGCGGTACGGTTGAAAGCGTTTACCAATTAAACAAGGACGCGCTGAAGACAGAAGATGAGAATGGAAATGCGGTGCAGATGTCGCTGCTCAGAATCAGTGCATCGTTTGCGAAATATTTTTCCGGAAAAGATGCGGATCCTCAGAGGGACATGCTGTTATTTACGAACAGCACCCTTGTGTTGACGGACGAAGAGTTTTCTGGTTTTCTTGCGGAGATCAATCAGGTTGCGGTCAAATACATGAAAAAGGAGCCGGTGGAAGGCAGTAAAATGCGGCAGATCACACTCATCTGTGCACCACCGGACAGCAGCAGGTGATGATTATGGAGAAACAGGGGCAATGGCTGTTGTGCCCGCGTTGTCACGGGAAAACCCGTGTGTGGCTGAGGGAAGATACCGTCCTGCGGAATTACCTTCTTTTCTGCCCGAAATGCAGACAGGAAACGCTGATTGATTTACGACAATTTCATATCACGCTTTTGAACCAGCCAGACGCCAGGACGCAGAGCTGAACCTGATGAGAGATCGGGTTCGCGCTGCGTCATTTTGTTATGAGGATATGTCACGTTCTAACGGCAGCAACGGTGCTGCCACATTCGGCAAAATCGCCTTCGCGAATTTTGCTTCAGGGAGGTGTAACCATGAATCATGAGGAGAATATAAAATGAAAACATTGAATACCATTCAAAAACTATCAAAAATCGGAAAAGTTCTGAGCAGGAGTGCGTTTATTTTCTGCATCATCGGGTTTTGCGGCTGTATCGTCGGCATTCTCAGTATGGCGCTCCGACATTGAAAATCGGCGGTGTAACACTGGAGAGCATTTTAAGTGTCGAGGCAGGAGTGACCGCGGGGACGGTGTACGCGGCTATGGCAGCAGGAATGATTCTCTGCGCCGGGGAAGCCGTGCTTGCCAAATTCGCAGAACATTATTTTAAGCGCGAACTTGCTGACGGTACGCCGTTTGATCCTGACGGTGCAAAAGAACTGATGCGTCTGGGCATTCTTGCCATCTGTATTCCGATTGGCACGCAGATGATTGCGGAAATCGTCTGTGCAGTGATGGAGCAGATTCTGCAGGAAACTGCTCCCTTCCAATTAGATCATTCCGGTTCCGTGGCACTCGGCGTGATGTTTCTTGTGATGTCTCTGGTCTGCCGTTATGGAGCAGAGCTGCGCGATGAAAGGGAGTAACGGACGCAAATGGAACAGAATGAGATCATTCGTCCCTTACATTCAAAAAAGAATTTTTGCAGTATGGTTTTAAGATGGTAAAAATTTCCAGGAAGGAACAGACAGTAGATTTTGAAAAAGTAAAAGAGGAAAATGAAACATGGAATTGGTAAGTGATTACATGCGCGACGATACACTGCGCCACGCTTTAAATGATTTAACAAGGAAAACATTTGGATTTGATTTTGAAGACTGGGTGACAGGGGGATTTTTTGAGGGAGACTATATTCCGTATTCATTTATTGAGAATGGGAAAATCATTTCCAATGTATCCGCAAACAGGATGACCTTTCTTCAGAATGGTGTAGAGAAAAATTACATACAGATTGGAACCGTAGTGACGGATGAGACATATCGCAGACATGGATTGGCGAAAAAACTGATGGACCATGTGGTAAAACAATACAAGGATAGCTGTGATGGATTTTATCTGTTTGCAAATCTGAATGCTGTAGATTTTTATAACAAATGTGGATTTTCTAAAGAAACAGAGTATCGCTATTTTGTAAAAAATGAGTTTTGCAGGAGAAAAACAGCAGGAGAAATTTCCATGCCGGTAAATGCGGCAGATGAGCAGATGAAACAGAAATATATGGAGATGGTTCGCCGCAGTGATGCTAATTCATCTTTGGAGCAGCTTAATAAATTCGGCTTGCAGATGTTTTATACAGCAGATATGAAAAATGTATATTATGCAAAGGATATGGACTGTTTCATTGTTGCAGAAATGGAAGAAAATACCTTGTTTTTACAGAGCATTATATGCAAAATCCATGTGACACTTTTGGACGTTTTGCAGAGAGTGAGAGGGGATTATCATAAATGCCAGCTTGGTTTCACACCGGCGTTGGAAGATATGGACATATGTGTGGCGGAGCAATATGATGGTGCCGATGATTACAGGCTGTTTTATTTCGGTGAACAGCTTAAAAGTATTGAGAATGAAAAACTTTACTTTCCAGAGCTTTCACACGCGTAAAGACTGGAAATAAAAAAGCAGACATAAAATGGCGGCGTTTTTGAAAAGTATATCGAAACAAAGGGATGCAGGATGAAAAGATATCCCTACTTTCCGGCAGTTTTGCACTGCTGGCCGCTGGATTTGTGTGGGTCAAAGAATTGATTGACTGGAAAGACGATGGTGAATGAACATTATTCATTGACGTTTCAAAAGGAGATGTTATACTGATGGACAGGAAGGAGGCACAGACGATGCGGGTTACGAAGGAGCCGGAAGTGCGAAAGCAGGAGATCATAGATACCGCTCTCAAGTTGTTCGGAGAAAAGGGATATGAAAAGACCTCCATCACGGATATAGCGAAGGCCGTTGGTGTGGCGCAGGGGCTATGCTACCGTTACTTCCCGTCTAAAGAAGCGCTGTTTGACAGTGCAATCGAACAGTATGCTGACATTCTGGCAGAGCAGATGGTCCGTTTTAAAGCGAACGAGAATCAGACATTGCGGCAGATCATCGAAGAGATGCCATCCGCAATGGAAGACAGGGACACAAAATATTATCCTGTTTTTCATGGAGCAGAAAATAAAAAATTCCACGATCAGCTTACCCTCAGGGTATGCGAGAAGATGGTTCCGGTTGTGGAGAAGATGTTGCAGCATGCGCAGCAAAAGGGAGAGATCCAGTTTGACGATTTACAGACTGCTGCAACATTCTGTGTCTACGGACAGATCGGCATTTTGTTCTCGGACGATCTGACACAAGAAGAAAAGTCCAAAAAGATTCGAGAGTTTCTCGTTTTTGCACTTCATCTTTGAATGGATCCCCCGTCCCAAAGCGGGGGATTTTCAAGACCTTATTATTGAATGTTATTCATTCAC
The DNA here is from genome assembly GCA_963655255.1 of bacterium. Lineage (GTDB taxonomy): Bacteria > Bacillota > Clostridia > Lachnospirales > Lachnospiraceae > CAG-791. The sequence goes on along the minus strand of CAVKEB010000046.1, from coordinate 11,192 downwards.
TTATCAAAGAAAGGATGTTCCTTATGAAAACAAAACTTGATTTTATCGGCGGAAATACAAAACGCTGCCTGATGGCAATGGCGCTTCCGATGATTGCCGCTATGTTTCTCAACATGATGTATAACCTCGTGGACAGTCTGTGGATCGGGAACCTGTTGGGAGAAACAGCCTATGCCGCGCTCACGAACTCCACGCCTGTCATTCTCATTTTGACCTCTGTTGCTATGGGGGCAACGAACGGGATTTCCATTCCGCTCTCTCAGGCGATTGGAGCGAAGGACGAGGAGAAAATGGAAAGTCTGATTGCGACGTCGTTCTGTGCAGCAGTCGCATTTTCTCTGGTTGTGACGGTCCTGTTGGAGTTGTTTCTGCCGGGAATTTTGAAGGCGCTGAATACCCCGGCTGAAACATATGATATGGCATACAGCTATCTGTCCATTTATGTTCCCGGGTATGTGGCCGTCTACCTCTACCTTTACTTCACCGCCGTTCTGCGCAGCTTCGGCAATTCCATGTTTCAGGCCGTGGCCATGCTGATATCCACGATTCTGAATGCGATCCTTGACCCGCTTTTTATTCACTTCATCGGCTTCCAAGGAGCCGCGATTGCAACGCTTCTTTCTCAGTTGATTTGTCTGCTGTTTATGCGGATCTATCTGAAAAAGAAAAAATTATTTGCGTTCAAGCTCTCTGCATTTGACAGGAGCGAAGTCTTGCCTCTCATTCAAAAAGCGGTTCCTTCCGTGATCCAACAGAGCATCCCGGCCATCAGTACCACATTTCTTACCGCACTCATCAGCACATACAGTGTCACGGCGATTGCAGCCTACGGTGTAACCGGCAAGCTGGAAACCATTCTGTTTTATCCGGCGATGGCACTGAATATGGTCCTGACTACCATTATCGGGCAGTGCGTTGGCGGAGGACGGTATGATCGGGCGAAGGATTACCTGAAATGCGCTCTGGGCTACGGCTGCGGCCTGCTTGTGATCCTCTCCATCTTGATCGTCGGGTTCTCCAGGCAGCTTTCCGGTTTGTTTGTTAAAAGCGACGGTGTAGCGGACATTGTGGGAACGTATTTTCAGATTGTCAGCATCGGGTACATTCTGAACACCGTTACGAATTGCTGTCTTGGTATGCTCAACGGTATGGGAAAGCCCGCGAAAAGCATGTTCCTGATGATTTTTTATTACATCATTGTTCGTATGCCTCTGGCATGGCTCTTTTCTCATCTGGACTTTGGATTGAACGGAATCTGGATTGCGGTGCTGGTCAGTCATGTGGTGGCGAGTATAGCCGCCGGTATCTCTGGAACATTTTCTCTTAAACGGCCGGTGTGCGCAGCTTAAACTGATTTCATTCGTCGGCGTTGTCAAACAGCGGAAAACGCGTAAGGCGGATTCCGCACAAACGAAATCCGCCTTAGGTTGCAGCCTGACTTGTCAAAGATCGCGCTTATGCAGCAAGGTGTCCGTTCATATTCCGTGAAGCGCAGAGGAAGTCGTTGTTTTCCCGCCGCAGAAAGGCCGTTGCGCCATTCAGTACAAGCTCTTTTTCAAATTGCTTCTGATAAAGTTCTTTCATCATTTTACAATAAAGCACGAAGAAGGGGGAGCAGCAGGGGCTTCCCCTTAATCTTCGCGCAGTTTCACGATATTGGCGGCACGGCGGCGGCGGTCCTCCTCGATGGCTGCATAGTGCTTGCGCGTGGTGTTGACGTCCTTATGGCCGAGGACGTCCGCAACGAGATAGATGTCGCCGGTCTCACGGTAGAGGCTGGTGCCGTAGGTGCTGCGGAGCTTGTGCGGTGTGATTTTTTTCAGCGTTGTGACGCGGGAGGCGTATTTTTTTACCAGTTTTTCGACGGCACGGACCGTAATACGGCGGTTTTGGAGGGAGAGGAAGAGCGCGTTCTCGGACCCTTCCTGCGGGACGATCTGCATCCGGCTGTCCAGATAGCGGCGGAGCGCCCGCTCCACTTCGTCTCCGAAGTACACGATGGCGTCATAACCGCCCTTGCGGTGCACACGGATGCCGTTCTCGTCGAAGTTGACGTCATTCAGATCCAGCCCCACGCATTCGCTGACGCGGATGCCGGTTCCGAGAAGCAGCGTCAGAAGAGCGGTGTCGCGGACCGCAGTCTTGTCGTGATAGCGCTGCTCCGCCGGAGTGAGGCCCTCTCCGTCTTCGACAAGATCCAGGAGCTTTGCCACTTCATTCGGCTCCAGACGGATGATTGGCTTCTCGTGAAGCTTCGGCATGGGGATCAGCGCGGAGACATCCCGGCTGATCTGCTCCGACTGATAGAAGTAGTGATACATGCTGCGGATGGCAGAGAGCTTTCTCGATTTCCCGCGCTCATCGTTGGTATAAACCTTGCCGTTTTTCTCATAATAGGAGGTCCAGTCCAGAAATTCCTCGATGTCAACTTTCTGAATCATGTCCAGAACAGAAACCGGAAAATCCGGAATGTTCAGCCGGGCGAGCTCCCGGTTGTTCTCGTGCATATATTCGAAAAAAACACGGAGATCATAGGCGTAGGCGAGTCTGGTCCTGGTTCCGGTGTTCTCGGAAATTCCGCGGAAAAACTGGCGGCAGAACTGCGGAAGATCTCCCAGAATCTCCCTCATCTTCAATGTATTTTTCTCATCCACTTCCTGTGAATATGTTTCCAGGGCTCCTGCCTTCTGAGATTTCTGCATTTCTATACCTCGCTGAGGCAAAATCCGCGAAGGCGGTTTTGCCGAATGCGGCAGCCGGTGCGTCAGCACCGATGCTGCGGTTTGAAAGCGACATATCGAGGTCGCTTTCAAACATAATCACCACCTTCCGGTTGTCTGTCCGCCCTCATTTCCATTCAACATCGTTTACTGTCTGCTGTTCTTGTACAGTACCTTTTGCAGGGCTGTCGTATAGAAACAAGGACATTCATCTTAACATCAAAACTGTGTTCCTGCGAACGGAAGCCACCAAAACTCTCTATTTTTCGTTCTTCAATTTAGAATAAGAGGTTACGTAAGCCGTGCGGTCCGCCTCTGCATGTTCTGCGGAGAGCGGTGCGACGTCGCCGCACACACGGGCGAGCATCGCGGCGCGGCACCCTTTCTCCAGGACCATCACCGCGGCATCCACATCCTCGCTGGAGTCTCCGGTGCAGACAGCCCCCTTTCCACGGATCAGAACCGCATTCCTGGTTTTCAGCGCTTCGGCAATCTCTGCGGCATCTGCGCTGCCCGGCAGGATCGGAAGATCGGTTCCTGCGATCTGTGCCTGATCATCGATGTAGGGATAGAGCACCGGAACTGCAATTTTGCTGGCAGATACCGTAAACGGGGCACTGGAAAGGGCGGCAAACGGAGCACCGTACCCTTCCGGCAGGAATTCATAGTATCCGGTAAGATCGCTTCCCTTCGCATCCTCTTCCTCGATCTGGGCATCCGTCGGGAGAATCAGGCCGTAGGCAAGGCTCATCCGGATCATGGAGTGGAAGCGGGCCTTGGAGAGCTTTTCCAGCGCGTGTGCAATCGCGAAGGCGTTCTCATAATCGGTTCCCATGCACTCTGCGCCGTGATTGGCCATCAGAAGGGCAGAAGAGGAGGGGCAGGAGGTAATGGCATGAATGACATTCTGACTGAGCTCCTGCGAACCGTTCGGGCCGTAAGCCGCGGTCGGAACCTTCGGACCGAGAAGCGAAGAAAGCTCCTGCGTCTGCGGAACCTCCAGAACCTGCTCACCGAGAATACTGAGAGCGGAAGCATAATTCTGATGAGTGTGAATGACGAAATTTACGTCCGGGCGGAGCCGGTAGGCATCGGCATGAATCCACTTCTCACTGGACGGCTTCACGTTTCCCTCATAAGAGCAGTCCGCGATGTTGGTGATCACAATCTGATCCGGTGTCAGATCCTCGTAGGCGCGTCCGCTCGGTGTGATGACAAACTGCGTGTCGCTGATTCGGGCGCTGATGTTGCCCCAGGTCCTTGCAATCAGACCGGACTGCAGCAGTTCCAGTCCTGCCCGGATGACGAGATTTCTTGCTTCTTCCAGTTCATATGCCATGACGAAAAACTCCTCCTTTGAAGGTCGTAATGCCTGTTTTTCTATTGTATTGCGGGCGTCCCCGGGCGGCAAGAGGGATTCTGTTGACCGGAAGGATAATATTTTTGACTGATGTAGTCAACACGTTTTGACTAGCACGGTCATTGATAACCAACACGGTCAATGACTAACAGACAACTGCCGCACATTCAAAAAGCTGTGCTTTTGCTGAATGCGTCAACCCCGATGCTGCCGTTTCCGGAGCACTTCTGAGCAATTTTTGAAGGCTGATTCGCAGAAACCTGCATTGACTTTCCTATCCCTTCTTTTCATAATATTTAAGTAGTATCCGACATTCGGAAGTGCCCTGTTTTGGCAGAGATTTTTACAGAAGGTTCAGGCTGACCTTGCGAAGATCTTTTTGTGGAAACGGGCAGGCAGACGATGCCGGGCGGTCTGTTTTCAGAAACATAGCGAAAGCGCACAGGAGGAAAGTTGCATGCTGTACATTGGTATTGATCTTGGAACCTCTGCCGTAAAGCTTCTTCTGATGAAGGAAGACGGCACGATCGAGAATATTGTATCGAAGGAATATCCTCTGTTCTTCCCGCACCCGGGCTGGTCGGAACAGAAGCCGGAGGACTGGCTGACGGCGGTGAAGGAAGGCATTCAGGAGCTGACGAAGGACTGCGACAAGTCTCAGGTTGCAGGAATCGGCGCGGGCGGACAGATGCACGGCCTGGTTGCGCTGGATGCGGATGACAAGGTGCTTCGTCCCGCGATCCTCTGGAATGACGGCCGCTCTCAGGAGGAGACGGATTACCTCAACAATGTCATCGGCAAGGATAAGCTGACGGAGTACACCGGCAACATTGCGTTTGCCGGATTCACCGCTCCGAAGATCCTCTGGATGAGGAAGCATGAGCCGGAGCTTTTCGCGAAGATCGCCAAGGTGATGCTCCCGAAGGATTACATCAACTACATGCTGTCCGGCGTGAACTGCACGGATTATTCCGATGCCTCCGGAATGCTTCTTCTGGATGTCAGGAACAAGTGCTGGAGCAAGCCGATGCTGGACATCTGCGGAATCACCGAGGAGATGATGCCGAAGCTCTATGAGTCCTATGAAGCGGTCGGCACGCTGAAGCCGGAGATCGCGAAGGAGCTCGGCCTGTCGGAGAACGTCAAGGTCGTAGCCGGTGCCGGAGACAACGCGGCGGCAGCAATCGGAACCGCAACCGTCGGCAACGGAGCCTGCAACATTTCCCTCGGAACCTCCGGAACCATCTTTATTTCTTCGGATACCTTCGGCGTGGACAGCGGCAACGCGCTGCATGCGTTCGCGCATGCGGACGGCGGCTTCCATCTGATGGGCTGCATGCTCTCCGCAGCATCCTGCAACAAGTGGTTCATGGATGAGATCCTGCGCACCACGGATTATCCGGCGGAGCAGAAGGGCATCACCGAGGATAAGCTCGGCAACAACCACGTTTACTATCTGCCTTACCTGATGGGTGAGCGCGCACCGCACAACGATCCCGCGGCACGCAGCTGCTTCATCGGAATGACCATGGACACCACCCGTGAGGATATGACGCAGGCGGTTCTGGAGGGCGTTGCCTTCGGTATCCGTGACTCTCTGGAAGCTGCGAAGAAGCTCGGCATTCAGATCCACTCGAGCATGATCTGCGGCGGCGGTGCGAAGAGTCCTCTGTGGAAGAAGATCTTCGCCAACGTTCTGAATCTGGAGCTCACCACTCCGGAGACCGAGCAGGGTCCCGGATACGGCGGAGCCATTCTGGCAGCGGTTGCCTGCGGAGAATATCCGACCGTCAAGGATGCGGTTTCCAAGCTGGTTAAGATCACGGACAAGGTAGAGCCCGATGCAGAGCTTGCCGCAAGATACGAGAAGAAGTATCAGACGTACCGGAAGCTCTATCCGGCACTCAAGCCGATTTTCCCGGAGCTGTAAGTCTGTAAGAAGAGCAGTAAGGGCTTCTGCCTGCCGCATTTCTGCAAAAACAGCAGAGGAGAAATAGCTTCGCCGATATTCGGTAGGGAAACACCTCGACAGAAGAGCAGCAGAGCAAAATATGCACCGCCTGAGAACCACCCATGGTTCCCGGGCGGTGTTTTTGCTTTGTGAACGAATCGTGAACTTTGAAAGTTTATGGTTTCTTAACGGAGTCTCCATTTCGCGGTGTGTTATACTGAAAACAGTTGCTGCGATTTTTCGCTTTTCAGAGGCACGGATCCGAAACACGGATTTTCATTTTTCAGAGGTTTGAATTTTCAGAGGCCCCGAAATTCCGGGACAATCGATCCGATTGTTCTGTACCGGACGCAGCAGATTATTCTATCGCAAAGGAGTTCTTCCCGAATGAAATACAAGCCTGACCGCAAGCAGATTACCTGGGGAATTACCATTTTTCTGACGCTGGTTGCCTGCGTTATTTTCATTTATCTTCTTTATAACGGCAGATCCTTTCTGCAGGCGTTCAATTCCATTATGGGGAGTCTGGGACCGATTCTGTTCGGCGTGATCATCGCGTTTATTCTGAATCCCGTCATGAAATTCGTGGAGAAGAAGATGCTGGCTCCGATCTACCGCCATTTCGGCATTGATGTCTGGGCGAAGGATCAGAAAAAGCGCAAAATGCAGATGCGCAAGATTTCGGTTGCCATCACGATTGCGTTTTTCGTGGCGATTCTGACGGCCATGATGGCAATTGTGCTTCCGCAGCTGGTCCGCAGCATCCAGACGATTTTCACGAATTTGTCTGTGTATGAACGAAATGTGGTGAAGTTCTTCGATGAGCTCTATAAGACGAATCCGCAGCTTCGGGAGCAGATCAACGGGATTATTGTGGAGGCGGAGAATGCGGTTGAGGCCTTCTACGAGAAGAATGTCTCCGGCAATATGCAGGATATTATTCAGCAGGTGACAAGCCAGCTGTATTCCCTCGGAAAGGGCATCTTCAATTTCATCATCGGAATCATTGTCTCGCTGTATCTTCTTTATACAAAGGACACGCTCTGCGGACAGGGGAAAAAGGTCGCCTACGCGCTTTTTAACGAGCGCTGGGGGAATGAGGTGATCGGAGCCTGCCGCTATATCAATCACACCTTTGTGGGCTTTATCACAGGCAAAATTCTGGATTCCTTCATCATCGGCGTTCTGTGCTTCATTGTCACGCAGTTTATCCTGCACACGCCGTTCCCGGTGCTGGTGTCCTTCATCGTCGGCTTTACGAACATCATACCGTTCTTCGGGCCGTTCATCGGGGCCGCAGTCGGCGGGATCATTGTGTTCATGATTAATCCGCTGGACGCGCTGTGGTTCGTCATCCTGTGCCTGATTCTGCAGACCTTTGACGGCTACATTCTGGGACCGAAGATCCTGGGAGATTCGACGGGACTTTCGAATTTCTGGGTCATTTTCGCCATCATGCTGTTCGGCGGCCTCTGGGGCGTTCCGGGATGGCTGATCGGAGTTCCGCTGTTCGCTGTCATTTATGCGACCTTCGCGCGGATCATCAATCATTTCCTGCGAAAGCGCGGCAAATCGACCGATTCCGTGCACATGCAGGACGTTGCCTACTATGAGAAGGGCAGTGAGCGGATGGTCGGAGACAGTTCGGCAACGGATTACAACGCCAACCGCAAGGAATCCAGCTCCTGGGCAAGGGCGCTCGGCATTGACCTGCAGGCAAGAGCGGCCAGAAAAGCGGCCAAAAATCATAACAGTGAAAAAGACGACTAACGCAACAGATGCAGGATCGGTCTGGTCTGCTGCCGCTTGCGGTTTGCGGCAGGTCCGTCAAAGCAGCAGGTCCGTAGCAATGTGATTGTGTTTGCGGATCTCCATCATGCAGCCGATCAAGCTGTACATAGAACTCGTCATCGCGGATGAGGAGAACTTTTTAATGAAGTCCTGCGAAGTTTTCTGTCAGCAGTACGGACGGGAAACAGCAGTCAACGGGAAAGAAAATTTATGAGATTCGTGATACAGCGCGTGCAGCACGCGAGCGTAACGGTAGACGGGAATACCATCGGGAAAATCGGAAAAGGGTTTCTGGTTCTCATCGGGATTGAGGACAGTGATACGAAGGAGCTGGCGGACCGGATGATCGCCAAAATGGTCGGCCTTCGTATCTTTGAGGATGAAGCCGGGAAGACAAACTGCAATCTGGCCTCCGTGGACGGATCGCTTCTTCTGGTATCGCAGTTTACCCTGTACGCGGACTGCCATCACGGAAACCGTCCTTCCTTTATTCGTGCGGGGAAGCCGGACTTTGCCAATGAGCTGTACGACTACATTGTGGCAAAGTGCAGGGAAAGCGTCCCGGTCGTGGAACACGGGATTTTTGGCGCGGATATGAAGGTGGACCTTCTGAACGACGGCCCGTTTACCGTATTGCTGGACTCGGATGAGATTTTTCCGAAGAAATAATTCAGAAGAAGGAATTCCGACAGTTCATCCGCAGCGCGGCACCGGCCACCGGACTGAGGACTTACCAGAGGTTCCTTTGAGCCGTTCGCCCGCAGATTGGCGCATCATTTCGTAAAAGATGCCTTTTGCGAATAGTTCTGTTTCTCTTCTCACGTGACATGTTTGTGCCACGTTACATGGAAAGGCCTCCGGAAACCTGTTTATGGTTCCCGGGGGCTGATTTATCATTTAGCACTGATTCAACATTAATTAGATTCATGATTCATCATTATTATCTTTTCAACGTCCTCAACCATTGATGGATCATTACTTCTGATCTTTTTTCTCGTCAGCCTGTTTCCCGGCCTTCCGGGCTTCCTTGGCCTTTTCGAAATCATCGACCATCTGGCAGATCAGATTGACGGCGCCGTCGATGCCGAGCAGTGCGGAATTGATGGAAAAATCATAGGTGTCTGCGCGGCCCCATTTGCGGCTAGAATAATAATTGTAATAGCTCTGGCGCTGACGGTCCTTCTTGTTCATGAAGTCGCGCGCCTTCTGACGGGTGTTGATGTCCGGATAGCGCTTCATGATCTCATCAATGCGGCTGTCCTCGTCCGCGTGAATGAAAATATTGATGACGTTGTCGCGATCCGCGAGCGCGTTGTCCGCACAGCGTCCGATGAAGACCGCCGGGCCCTCGTCAGCCAGCTTCTTGATGGTGTCGAACTGCGCCAGAAAGACCTTCTGGCTGATCGGCATATCGACGAAGCTGGACGCATTGTAGCCGAACGAATACGTATCCATCACAAGGTTGTACAGGAAGGAATTCGTTGCACGCTCGTCCTGCTGTTCAATCATTTCCTTGCAGAAGCCGCTGTTGCTGGCTACGTGTGCAATCAGATCCTTGTCATAATATTTAATCCCGTAATGTGCGGCAACCTTCTCGCCGATTTCACGTCCGCCGGAACCAAACTGTCTTCCAATAGTGATGATCGTATTCATCTGTTACCTCCTTACAATCGGTTCGTTCTCAGAGCCTCCCGGGGACTGTCCGCATCCGGAGTCCGCCGGAATGGTCTGCAATGTAACCGTTGGGTGATCTTTACGTGATTATTATACGGGATGCTGCGGTGTTTTGCAAATAAAATTGTGCAGAAGCGACATAAACAACCGCTAAGAACAGGATAAAATATACAAGAATTACAGAAATATTACAAAATGCTCTCTATAAAATATCCAGAAGGTGCTGAAAATAATCCGGAAGTGGCGCGACCGTTTCAATGTACTCTCCGGTCACCGGGTGACAAAACCCCAGAATCCTGGCATGGAGACACTGCCCCTGCAGGCGGTACGGGCTTTTCCGGGAGCCGGTATAGATTTCGTCGCCGAGAAGCGGATGGCCGATATGAGCCATATGGACGCGAATCTGATGGGTGCGCCCGGTCTCCAGGCGGCACTCGACATACGCATACCCGGAAAACCGCCGGAGCACATGCACGTGCGTCACGGCGTGCTTGCCGGTTCCGTCCGGAACGACCGCCATCTTCTTGCGGTCGTTTTTGTCCCTGCCGATGTTCCCGACGATGGTGAAGGCGTCTTTGTCCGGAACGCCGTAGCAGATGGCAACATAGCGGCGGACAATGGTGTGGTCCTTGAGCTGTGCGGCAATGCTCTGATGCGCCCGGTCGTTCTTGCAGACAATGACAGAGCCCGTCGTGTCGCGGTCAATGCGGTGAACGATGCCAGGCCGCATGACACCGTTGATGCCGGAAAGGGAATCGCCGCAGTGATACATGATGGCGTTGACCAGTGTTCCGGTATAATGGCCGGGAGCCGGGTGGACCACCATGCCCTTGGGCTTGTTCACGACAAGGACATCGTCGTCCTCGTAGAGAATGTCGAGCGGAATGTTCTCCGGGACGATGTCCGGCAGAATCTTGTCCGGGATGGAGAAGGAAACGACATCCTCCTCCTTCACCTTCAGCGAAGCCTTGGCGGCCTTTCCGTTGACCAGAACGTTGCCGTCCTTCAAAAGCCCCTGCAGGTAGCTGCGGGAGTAACCGGGAATTTCCAGGGTCAGCAGCTTGTCGAGGCGGGTCCCCTCCTCTTCTTCAGTTACAATAAAAGAATCAGAAGTCATATTACTTGCGGTGCAGGAAGTCAAAATCCTCTTCTTTGTAATAAAACAAAACGAACAGAACGAGCAGTACCGTGGACACCGTGACATAGATGTCCGCGACATTGAATACCGGGAAATCAATCAGGGAAAAATAAATGAAATCCCGCACGTATCCGAGCTGGATCCTATCAATGAGGTTCCCGACGGCTCCTGCGCTGATCAACGTGAGAAGAACCTGCAACGGGAGGAAACGCCGCTTTTTCGGGATCCGGATCAGGAACAATGTGATCAGAACCGCAGCGAGGACGGCAATCAGAATGAACAGCCACTGCGCATTCTCAAGAAGGCTGAAGGCCGCTCCGGTATTCTGAATATAGAGGAGCTCCAGCACGCCGTCTATCAGGACGATCGGAGACTTTCCCTGCAGCGCCTGTACGGCGGCCGCCTTGGTCTCAAGGTCCAGCAGAATCAGAACGCCCCAGCAGAGAATCCAGAGAATGCAGAGAACGATTCTGTTTTTTGTCTTGTTTTTATCCATTTTTATTCCTCGCTGAGGCAAAATCCGCGATACCAGAGAGAATTTCGCGAAGGCGAATTCTC
>CAVKEB010000045.1:0-16777 GCA_963655255.1 bacterium | reverse complement strand
TTAAACTATTGAGTTTTCAAGGTACAAACCCACTTTTGATGTGGGAAGTTTGAGTAAAGTAACAGAACTTTACAAAAAGGTCGACCGAAAAGGAAAAAGTTTGAAAGTGACATTGATATGTCGCTTTCAAACTGCAGCATAGGTGCTGACGCACCGGCTGCCGCATTCGGCAAAACCGCCTTCGCGGATTTTCCCTCAGCGAGGTATATAAATGAAACAGTTGCCAGCCGTGGTATGATGAGATTTGTATGAAAGAAATCGGTTTACATTACAGAATGTTTGTGATGAGGATGGTTTGATATGGGACAGCGTTTAACAAAGGGCGATGTAGCCAAAATTGAAGCAGAAATTGAGATGAGACGGGTCGAGCTCCGGCCCAAGCTGACTGCCGCCGTTGCAGAGGCCGCCGCACAGGGAGACCGCTCCGAAAACTTTGAATATTATGCCGCCAAACGGGAAAACGGCCATAACAACAGCCGCATCCGCTATCTGGAGAGGATGCTGCGCACCGCGGAGATCGTAGAGGATGCTCCGGAGGACGAGGTCGGCGTAGACAAAGAAGTGAAGGTCTATATTCCCGAAGACGACGAAGAGGAAACCTACACGCTGGTGACTCCCATCCGTGCTGATTCACTTCACAACATTGTCAGCATTGAATCTCCGATCGGCAGAGCGCTTCTGCATCACCATGTCGGTGATACCGTCACCATCCGCGTGAGCGATTCTTATTCATACCGCGCCGAAATCCGGGAGATCCGGGATTCCGCATCGGCAGGCACGCTGGATATCTCGGAATTCTGAGGCATCCCGGCAGTTTTTTCTGCAGACGCAACAAGGCAGGTCTCTTCTTGCGAGGCCTGCCTTGTTATTCTTCTTTTCCGTTCTTCCGTCCGTTTGTTTTCTATTGATGTTTCCCGTCTGCCGGATCAACCGGATGCTTATTCCGTATCCGGGCGTGCGAAAACAGTCCGCCCAGATGCCGGATCTTTCTCTTTCCGCCTCAGCCGACCAGACGGTACACCTTCACACCGTGCGCCGGAACCTCGGCCGCGATCACACCGTCTGTCACGGTCTGGTTGGTCTTCTCCCAGAGCTCATGAAGCTGCAGAGTCTGCGGAACGCTTCCGTCCTCGCGCTCGATGCCGAGCTCTTCGATGGAAATACTCCGCATCCCGTCTTCATCCGCAAGGTTAAAGATCGCTACCGTCATATGCCCATCCGCGCAGTCCGTATTTTCCCAGACTGCCATCGTCTCATTCCGGAGAATCTGTCTGCCGAAATGCTGTCCGTCATTGAGCGCCAGAAGTTCCTTGTTCGTCAGCATCCGGAGTTCCTCGTCCGAGAGCTTCGTCAGCTCGCCTCCAATCATCAGCGGCGCTCCGAACATATTCCAGAGCGTCAGCATCGTGCGGATCTCCGTGTTCGTAAACGCTGACCGGCGCTCCTCGCCAAACGTCTTGCCGATCACACCGACCGGGAGCATATCACAGTCCGGATAGCAGCCGCAGGCTACATGGTCCTGCCACTTCTCACAGCGGCTGAACATATCCAGCAGCAGCGGCCAGCTGTCCCAGAAATCATCCGTAATGCGCCACATATTCGCGTTCTGCGCATAGAACCATGCGCGGTCAATGTGCGCCGGTCCCGGAGAGAGGGACAGGACAATCGGCCGCCCGGTCTTCAGAATCGCGCGGTGAATCATTTCCGTCTCGTGCCATCCGGAAAATTCCTCCACCTGGCTTCCGTCCGGATACTGTCTGGAATCGCAGATATCATCACATTTGATGAAGTCCACTCCCCAGTCCGCATACATCCGGATCAGGGAATCATAATAAGCCTGTCCCTCCGGAATGTTGCGCACGCCGTACATGTCTGGGTTCCACGGGCAGATGGAATAAGGATCCGCCACCTGATCCGCCGTCATCTGTGTTCCCAGAATCGGGAGGTGCCGGTAAGCCGCCGCTCTTGGAATTCCGCGCATGATATGAATGCCGAATTTCAGGCCAAGGCTGTGGATATAAGCCGCAAGCTCCGTGAAGCCCTTTCCCCCCGCAGAGGACGGAAAGCGGTTCTCCGCCGGCTGAAGGCGCCCATACTCATCCATCGCGTCATCTCCGAACGGAATATACTGAATCTCCGGTCGCTTTGTTCCCGCATCTCTGGAATACCACTCAATGTCGATGACCACATATTCGTAGCCCGCAGACTTCAGATGATCCGCAAGATATTCTGCATTGGCACGAACCTCCGCCTCCGTCACCGACGTATCGTAGTAATCGTAGCTGTTCCACCCCTTCGGAGCGGACATGGCAAAATTGTTCTTGTTCATTCGATTCCCTTCCCGCCGCAGATCTTCCCCGGCAGCACATTTGAAAACAATTCCTTTTCCCGCATATTGTCTGCTGCAGCACCTGTTCGGATAAACTTCTCCCCATTTATCTGATTCGGTGCTTCGATCAGACCTTTTGTTCCCTTACCTATAGAAGAATAACATACATCCCCCTTTTCTCTCCAGGCCTTCTGAAATTCCGGCAGCCTGAGAATGTTCCTGAACAGATGGATACATGTTACCCAAGCGAATATGACATGTGGTTTCATGATTATCCCCGCATTCAGCAAAATCCGTGAAGGCGGTTTGTCCGAATACGGCAGCATCAATGCCGCCGCAAAGTGGTATTGTAAATAATTCATATTTTGGTACTTGTGGCCATTCCACTTCTGTTTATACTGAATACTTGAATTCCGGAAGACATCCATACATAACAGGCAGCCGTCACGCCAGGGCACGGATTTTCCGAGATGCAGACTTGAACGGAATATCCTCATCCGCATCGTTACGCGAGGCTCTGCCGCAATCTCTATAATTTGAGGGAGGAATGATTATGAGCACTACACAGACAACCACACAGGACGGAAAACTCCGTAAGCTCGTCTTCGCCGGTGTTTTCGCCGCCATTACCTATGTCGTATTCACTTACCTTGCCATCCGCATTCCGACTCCCGGAGCCGGACAGGTTTCCATTCATCTCGGAAACGCCTTCGTTGTTCTGGGTGCTCTTCTTCTGGGCAGCCTGTATGGCGGAATCGGCGGAGCCATCGGCCTGACCATCGCGGATCTGATTGATCCCGTCTACATTGTGGAGGCACCGATTACCTTCATCATCAAATTTCTGATCGGTCTCATCGTCGGCCTCATCGCTCACAGGCTCGGTCATATCTCCACGGAGACAGACACCAAAAAAGTCCTGCGCTGGGTCATCCTTGCCACGATTGCCGGACTGGCCTTCAACGCGGTCTTTGATCCGCTCCTTCGTTACTTCTACAAGATCCTGATTCTCGGCAAGCCCGCTGCGGAAGTTTCCTTCGCGATCAATTTCGCGGTAACTCTGCTGAACTCGGTGGTGTCCGCTGTCATTGTCATTGTTCTCTACATGGCACTCAGGGCTCCTCTGAAAAAGCTCGGCCTGTTCTTCCGCTTCTAAGTTCTGATGGGATAGCCATTCCGCATGCTATCAGTTTCCGGAGGAGCTCTCAATGACAGCAGCAGAGATTTCCGCAGGGAGATTCAAGATGTGCTGATTGTTGCTTAATATGTGAAATGATTGCTGGGAAGGCCCCTGTTGTGGGAGCCTTCCCTTTCCTTTTTCGTTTGGGGCACAGATTCAGATCCTTCTGCCCTCGCCTCTCAGCCTTTGTGTGATTCTCTGACACCCTCGGGACTCTTCGGATTTCTTCCCAGAGATGCAAGCGCCCTTGCCAGAAGCGTATGATGCACCTTCATGGCTCCCGTGGGACAGAATTCCTGACAGCAGAAGCATCCGATGCATTTTTTCCGGTCCACGGAAGGCTTCCCCTCCACCATCCGGATGGCATGAGCCGGACAGGTCCTGCTGCATTTCCCGCAGCCGGTGCATTCTTTCGGCGTCACCTTCGGCCCCGAGGATAACGCCAGCTTCAGGAAGGCGGAGGTCACCTTTCCCGCAGTCCCTCCCGATCCGAAGGAAATACTCCGGTCCAGAGTATTCCTTTTAAAATCCGGAACGGCAAACTGTTCCGGTCTGCTCCCGTATATTTCAATCTCTTCCAGACTTCCCGGAGCCAGTCCCCGTTTCCACGCTTCCTCCAAATACAGGATTTCCGAACGTTTCATACCGATCATGGTCGCGCATACAAGGTCCGCTGCATACGTCACATCAGAAGCCGCCAGCGCTCCGATATGCCGCGGCGTCCCACTCGTCGGCCCGTTTCCTTCCATTCCGTCCACGGCATCCACAATCGCCAGACGGATCTTCGGGCGAAAATACTCATTCAGATCCACCAGCATATTTGCAAAAGCCGTCGGTTCCGGAAAGCGCATATGATATTCCGGTTTTGTCGTCCCCGGAACCACCCCGAACAGATTCTTCGTGCAGCAGGTCATCCGCAGCATGGCATGGGTTTTCAATTTTGCAAAATCAATGATGACATCCGCCTGATCCAGCCATCCGGTGTAATCAAACGCCTTCGCACTGACCGCTTCCGGAAAAACCGCCTTCCTAACCGAAGTGTCCAGATTCAGTCTCGCCCCGGTCTGCTCAATTCTCCCATAACCGGCATTTCGATAGGCATTCTGCAGAATCCCCGGCGTAAACAGCCCTCCTGGACTGTCTCCGACGATCACTTCTGCCCCTTTTTCGCACAGCATTTCACACAGAGCTGCAATCAGCTCCGGATGCGTCGTCACTGCCCGGCTTTCCTCTGCTCCCGTTACCAGGTTGGCCTTTATCGCCACCTTCATGCCCGGAGACACAAAATCCAGCCCGCCGAGCGGAGCCAGAAGCTCCCGCATGGCAGACCGGACCGTTTTTGTTTCATAACTCTCACAAGGGACAAGGGAAACCCGGTATTTCTTTTGATCCAGGTTGATAGACACCCGATTTTCTCCTTCCGGATATCAGCCGAAACGCTTATTTGCTGATCTGTTTATCTGCCGTCATCCCCATATCTTTTCCAAAGAGAATGTAGAACAGGTAATAATTGGCATTGTCATTCCCGAGATACTGCTGCAGCCAGGGATAATTGCTCTTAAAGTACGAAACATTGAAGTTCTGGCTGGAAGAACGTCCCAGCGTCATTCCCGTTGTCAGGAAATCCACGAGCAGCGTATTCGGATCATAGGTTCCATATGCTGCCTGTAAATCCGGGTTGCTCGCCCAATACCAGACCGGATCAAAAACATCCTTATAGTCATCCACGGTAAAGGCCTGGTTCGTTCCGAAATGATACAGAAATCCGGAAATCAGTCCTTCCTCATACAATTTCTTCAGAGCATCTGCGGGGATATTGGCTCCCTTATTGATCATATTCAGGATATTGCCCTGATAGATACTCTGATACCGGATTGCCTGCTTCAACTGCCTGTAGACGCCGTTCGCATCCGTAAAGTTTTTACTCAGCGCCGGCAGCAGCAGATTTTCCATACTGATGGTCTGCGAGTACTTCGTATCATAGGCGGCCTTCGCCTGAACCTGCATCCCTCCGGCAAGCGGTGTAACAAGCGCGGAAACCGTAACCGCTGTTCCGAGAAGAAAACCCGTCAGTCTTGTCTTTAAATTCTTATTCTTGCCGTTCCATAATTTGATCATTTTCATCGTTTCCTTTCTGTGCCTGCTCGAAGCAGGTGAAATTGCCATCGGACAGCTTCGAGTGTGCGTGAGGAGAAATCCGCGCAGGCGGTTTCTCCGATGCGGGAGCAAACACACGCAGTGTGTTCGCTCGGAACAGGAGATACTGCCATCGGGCAGCTTCGAGTATACGCGAGGAGAAATCCGCGCAGGCGGTTTCTCCGATGCGGGAGCAAACACACGCAGTGTGTTCGCTCGGAACAGGAGAATGCGGCATCAGCCGCATTCGAGTGTTATTCACTTCTCAATGCATCAATCGGGTTCAACTGGCTGGCTCTTCTTGCCGGCATCCATCCGAAAATAATGCCAACCGCCGCGGAAAATCCCGCGCCCAGAGCGATTGCACTGTATGAAATCTGAAACGACGTATTCAGCAGTTTCGTGCCGACCAGCGCAATCACAATTCCCAGAACAATGCCAATGAATCCTCCCATCAGCGACAGCGTAATGGATTCGATCAGAAACTGCATCTGAATCCGCATGGGCTCCGCTCCAAGAGCCTTGCGAAGTCCGATCTCTCTCGTTCTCTCCGACACGGACACCAGCATCATATTCATGATTCCGATTCCGCCCACGACCAGCGCAATGGATGCAATGCCGCCCAGCATCGTGGACAGCATGGTTTCAATCGTACTCATCGTATCCATCAGAGAATCCATACTGATCACACTGTACGCCTGATCCGCGTTGTCCTCATCTGTACCGAAAATATCGTTCAGTGCCTTCTTCAGTTCCCTCTGCAGCTGGCTGGAGCTGACATTGTCTTCTGTATAATAAACGCTCACACTGGTCACGTTTTTCAGTGACGACATCTTCAATGCATTTTTATAAGGGACAATGACCGTTCCCTTGGAACTGCTCCCGGTAAAGAAGCTGGAAACATTGGTGTCCTTGGCTTTGATACCGATGATTTTATAATGATAACCATTCAGAATGAACTCCGTTCCAATGGCTCCGTTCCCGTTCAGAACGTTTTCAATGAAATCGGTATCGACAATGGCGACATTGGTTTCTCCATCTGCCTCCGCCGTGTTGAAAATCCGTCCGGCCTGCAGCGTTTCCTGATTATGCTGAAAATAAACCGCATCCTCTCCATCCACCTCGATGTTCTTGACCACATTGTTGTTGTAGACAGCCGAAGTCGTCAGCGACGCCGAAGGCGCAATGGCATCCACTCCATCCAGATTCCGGAGCGTCTCCAGATCCTTTTCGCTCAGACCATGGTGAACCATCGTCCCCTGCGCCGAGATGGAAATGGTTCCCGCTCCCAGCGATTCAAATTCGTTCATGATGGATCCCGTAGCGCTCTGCACAATGGTGATCAGTCCAATGACGGATGCGACACCGATCACGATTCCCAGCATGGTGAGAAACGAACGCATCTTGTTTCCGATAATATTCTGCAGAGCCATTTTCATGCTCTGTCTGATCATTGTAATACTATGCATCGGCAAGCTCTCCTTCACTGATCCTGCCGTCCAGAATCTTCACAATCCGCTTTGCGTGCGCTGCAATATGCGCATCATGCGTAATCATAATGATGGTATTGCCGGCATCATTCAGCTCCTTGAACAGAGAGATCACCTGTGCACCGGTTTTCTGATCTAATGCACCGGTAGGTTCATCCGCGAGCAGGATGGACGGATGGTTGGAAACTGCCCGTGCAATGGCAACTCTCTGCTGCTGGCCTCCGGAAAGCTGGTTCGGATAGTGGTCCATCTTATCCGTCAGTCCGACCAGCCGCATCACTTCATCCACGCGCTCACGCCTTGCCCGTCCTGACATATTCGCATAGATCAGCGGCAGCTCCACATTCTCCGCCGCCGTCTGCTTCTGGAGCAGATAATAGGACTGGAAAATAAATCCGATCTCATTGCCGCGAATGTGAGAAAGCGCAGCCTCATCCATATCTGCGATATGCTCGCCATTCAGCCAGTAATCGCCGCTGGTAGGCACGTCAAGGCATCCGATGATATTCATCAGCGTCGACTTTCCGGAACCGGAAGGTCCGAGGACTGCCAGATATTCGCCCTGTTCCACCGTAAGGTCTATGTTCTTGAGAACATGAACCGTCTCATTTCCCATGACATAATCCTTACAGATATTCTTCATCCGCAGAATAACGCGCCCCATTACTGCGCACCTCCGCCGGGGCCGCCGGGAGCAGCGCCGGAATCCGGGCCGCCGGGACCGCCGCCCATTCCCATATCCATATCAACTTCACTGTCATCCATTCCGAACATCATGGAAGACATATCCTGAGCTGCCGACGTATTGTCTGCATAGTAAACAGTGTCACCGGCATTCAGACCACTTGTAATTTCCGTGTAGGTTCCGTCGGACGAACCGAGGGTAACAGCCTGCTGGACATATGCATCCTTCCCCTTCTCGTTCGTTCCCTTCACCAGTACATAAGAAGAGCCATCCGAACCGGTGGCAACCGCATCACTCAGAACCGTGACCACATTCTTTGCTTCACTGATGGTCTGCCGGACATCCGCTGTCATTCCAACCATGACCGAAGAATCCGGGGTAAACTGAACTTCTACGGAGAAATAGGCAATGCCGTTGCTGGATGAGCCTACCGCAGAAACCGCACTCACCGTTCCTTCAAAATCCTTGTTGACAGCATCTACCGTGACCGTGACCTTGTCGCCCTTGGAAAGATTCGATACATCGTACTCGCTGACAGACAGCGTCACCTTCATCTTGTCATAGCTGGTAATCGTTGCCAGTGTGGACGTGGCAGAAACCGCCGTAATGTCGCCCACTTTTATGTTCAGAGTCGTGACAGTTCCGCTCATCGGAGCCGTAATCACATAATCAGAAAGCGAATCCTTCAGATTATCCAGCTGCAGCTGGCTCGTGGTACTGTCTGCATTTGCCTCAGCCTGCTGAATGCTTCTCTGATACTCTTCCAGGGTCTGCTGCGTCGAACGAACTGTCGCATTATAGGAATCGATGGCATTCAGATAATTGTTCTGCGCCGTAATCACGGCATCATACAGTTCTGTCAGCCGGTTTTCCTCATTGATCTTCGCCTGCTCATAACTGGTCTTCGCCTGCTCATAATTATCCCAGGCCTGCTCTTCACTGAGCTCATTGGATTCGATCTGCTGGTCATCCGAAAACGAATCATACGTCTTTCCGGCATCACTCGCCTGCTGCTGTGCATGAGATTTGCTGTCCACAGACTGCTGCGTCCTCAGCGCCGCACTCTGCACATTGTTGTATGCCGTCTCCATCTGCTGGATCGCACTCAGAATGATCTGGCTCAGCTGCGCATTGTTCAGATTGACTTCATCATTGTAGGACTGCTGGGCAGAAACCAGATTCTGCATCGCCGAATCAATCTGGGCAGACGCATTCTGCGTGGACTGATCCAGTCCATCATCCAGATTCTGTTTCAGATTGTTGTACTTGGCCTGCGCCGATTGAATATTGAGGGCATTGGAGGTCGCGGACGCATTCATGGTCGCTTCCTTCTCGCTGATCTGTTCATCGATATTGGAGGTATCCAGTCTTGCGATGACATCACCTTCCTGAACCGTATCGCCCTCCTCGACCAGAACCTCTGTAACCTTTACGCCGGACACCGCAGACATCACCGACTGGCTGTCCACTGCTTCAATCGTTCCGGTGTAAGAATTGGTCGTAGAAAGATCCCGGACCGCCGCCGTGTCAGACTGGTACGCAACCTCTGTGCTCTTTTGGGCGCGCCGTATGAAAAAGAACGCCACTGCTGCAATCACAAGCGCCAGTATGATGAGCTTCTTCAAAATACTTCTGCTGCGTTTGCGTCGTTTCTTCTTCGCCCGTTCTTCCAGCTCTCTGCGTCGTTCTTCCTCATACGGATCATACTCGTCCTCCGTATCTTCTGCCGCTTCCTCATCGCGCGGCGCAGAAACATCTGCTGCGCTGTGTCCGCGATCCTGCCGGTCTGTCGCAGTTTCTTCCATCTCTTCCGGATCGTTTTCATCCAGAAATTCATTTTCACTCATGTGCTGCCGAACTCCTTTCCTTCCCGGTGCTGCATTCTCCACTGATATTCCCAAAACATGTAAAAAATTCTATCACACCGCACTTCAAAAGGGTTCTCTTCACAAAAGTTTCATGAATTACCGTCATGCCGCAGCAAAGTTTTCATCCGGAAATTCCGAATGATCAAAAATCAAAACTGTTTTCTTAATTTTCCTTCCCGTGTTCCCTGTGCCATACCAGAAACAGTCCCGCCGCAGCGCCTGCCGCCAGAAGGAGATACCACGCCATCCGGGACTCATCCCCCGTTCCCTGTCCGCGTTCCGGTTTTTCTCCTGTGATTGGTTCCGGCTCCGGATCAGAAGGCCCGGCGGATTGCAGAAGCACAGTGTTTTTCTCCTTCTCTTCCGTTCGCGGTTTTGCCGCTGTTTTCGGATAAACCGTCCGCTCCCAGGTCCGGTTTTTTTCGGAAGATTCTCGGAATGGAAGCTCTGCCAGAAACGGAAGTGCTGTTTCGTATCCGCTGCTCACACCATCTTCTCCGCTCTGCCAGATCAAATAAATTCCGGCCGGGCAGTCCGAAAAAACGGCTCTTCCTTCCGAACTGGTTCTGCGGATCCGTGCATCTTTTCTTCCGTTTTTCTCATAAATTTGCAACAGATCTTCTGCAATGTTCTCATCCTCACGAAACTGCGGGGTCATCGGATCCGGCAGCTCCTTCTCTCCATCCTGATACTCTTTTTTCAACGTATAGGTCACGCTTTCCTTTTCCACCTTCGCATCAGCGATCTGCACAACAGAAAACTCTGCGTCCGGAACAGGTGTTTTCCCGCCGTCGCAGGCATAGACAACCGTGATCTCTCCTCGCCGGCTCTCTGCCGCCTGTACCTGCAGAAGGCACTCCGCATTCTGTATTTTTTCCATTCCGCCCCCTCCCGGAACACCTCCTGCCATAACAGCAATTGCAATCAGCAGCATTCCAAGGAGTGCTGTGCCCTTTCTCTTCATAATATTTCTCCCCCTGCCCTCCGTTTGCGGCATCCATTCCAATAATTGGAAACGATATAGCGGTTCCGCCCTGCCGATTTTCAACGCGAATCATCTTCCTGCAGACTAATTTCCATTTGAAACCGGTGAGCGGCGCCTTCGTCTCTTTCTGCGTCCCCGGTCAATCGTCCAGATCCACAGAATCCGAAGAACGGCCCCCGTCAGTACCAGTCCGGCCGCGGCAAGAACTACGGAAGGATTTCCGCTCAGATGAACCTTCCGAAGGACCTTATGCTCTTCCTCTGATTCTCCTTCCGATGACAGAACCTGATGTTTCTTATCTCCGGATTCTTCTGTTCCTTCCTGTCTGTTCACGCTTCCCGATTCTCCGGAAGTTCTCCCATACACCCGCTCACCGGTCACCAGAAGCCGGTGCGTATTGACGCCATACGGCGTACAGGTCACCAGCGTCACCAGATCCTCACCGGCCCGGATGCGCAGATTCTGCGTCTCCTCCGGCAGCACCGTCTGAATCTCCTTCACCTCATAGTCCAGAACTTCTCCCAACACCGTGATCCGGAAACGATCTTTTTCCTCAAGCTCATCCAGATCCGTAAAAAGCCTTGCGGACGGAAGACCTCGGTGCCCGGTCAACACTGCATGCGTTCCTTCTCCTCCCACCGGAAGACTGGATCCCGGAAGATGTCCGACCTCTCCTGCCAGCACCTCGTCATCCGTTCCATGCCCAATTGGCAGGCAGACTGATATCTTTGGAATCTCAAGATATCCCATAATGCCGTTTCCGTCCGGATCCAGCAATGCTTCATATTCTTCTCCCGTCCCTCCGGCCGACATTCCGCCTCCGGCTGCGGCAAGATTACGGTTGTACGCCCTTGCCTTTTCCAGCTCAGTCCGCGCCAGGCCATCACTCCCGTCACTCCAGACCGATTTCCGATACTGCACAATCATGCGGTCTGCCGCCTTCTGATTCCACGCGTCACTCACCGCAGGATAGAACCCGACCGTCAGAATCAGAAGGACCAGAAGAGTCTCCAGCGTTTTTCGCAGCTCTTCTCTCATCAATCAGGCTCTTCTCTTATCGAATCCGTGCGCTCTCTTTCTTCCCGCAATCTTCCAGATCACCATTCCGCCGCTCATTCCTGCCGCCGCGAGCACAAAGCCCAGTGTTCCCGTTCCGCCTGCCGATGGAAGCTCCGCAAGCGGCACATTCAGAATCTCCGCAGGAGTTTCTGTCCTCGTCACCGTATTCGTTACGCTCTGATCTTCCTGCACCGTCGGCACAGATGTATAAACCGCAGAGCCCGCCTCCGTTTCACTTCCGTCCGCCCCGATCTCCTTTGTCGTCACCGTATACCGCGTCATCACTCCGTCTTCGCGAAACTGCGGCGTGATCGTGATATGAAATTTCTTCTCATTCGCAGCATATCCTGCCGGTGCCTGCGTCTCTTTCAGATAATAAGAACCCTCCTTCAGGCCGGTAAACGTAATGCGTCCGTTGTCGTCGGACTCCGCCTGCGCCGCCTTCTGCGTCATCGAGGCATCCGTGTACAGGGTGAACTGCGCACCCTTCAGCGCGTATTTGCTGCGCATTGTAGAAGAGGCTCCGGTTCCGGAATAAGTCCGTGAGACCTTTTCATAGGCGGAGGATCCGTCTGCCCTGGTTACCTTGTTGAGTTCACCTGTCTCCACCTGATCTTCCCTCGCCGCCTCCGCATCAAGATTCGCGCCAAGGCCGAACGTATACTGATACGTTGTGGAGGTCAGCTCCTTCATAGCCTTGACGTCTGCCGGGTCCGAAGAATAGCGAAGCACCGCCGTATTGGTGTTCTCTGCAAAATTCAGTCCTGCCTTCCCCGTCAGAACAGACTGATAGGTAATCTCCACCGTCTGCGCTCCATGACTTCGGATAAAGGCATCTGCAAAAGAAAGCTCAAAGGAATTCTTCTGCGGTCCGTATTGAATCTTCCAGGTATCCGCTCCCTGTGCCGTTTCCGTTCCGTTCACACGAACCTTAAGATTCTGAATCTCCCCGAAGCAGCCGCTCTCCAGATGATCCGTGATCTGATAAGTGACCGACGGATAGCTCGCCGAATACGAAGGAATGGTCATGGAGTCAATGACAAAATTCAGCGTCTCACCTGCTGCAGCCGAAACTCCGCTCACCTTCTTTCCATCGGAAAGCACGGATTTCTTCAGCCCGGTCGTGGACGATTTCAGATACGCCGTATTCCCGGAGCGAAACCATTCGGAATAATCCACCGCGCCGCTTTCCAGAAGCATCTGGTCCGCATTGGTGACATTCACCGAAACAATAGCCGGATTATAGACAACCTCTCCGGATCCGGTAACGAGAATCAGATATTCCCCCGGTTCTGTCTGCAGGCGGTATGTCCCCGTTTCCGCATCCTGCAGCGTCATTCTCTGTCCCCGCACCTTGCCGGGATTGGCCTCAATGTAATCCGCAATAGCCGCAATTTCCGCGGCAGTCGGATTCTGCACATCGGCAATTTTCATGTTCACCGCATCCGTCAGGACATATCCGGTCAGTTTTCCTTCCTCCGAATACGTTCCATCCACCAGCTGATAGGCTGTTACCGTCGCATTTTTCTCTTTCACATTGGAAGCAGTGATGGTTCCTTCCGGTATCGTCTGAGCCACCACGGCAAATCCCGGAAAGAGACCTGCACTCAGGACTCCCGCTGTCAATACCACTCTCTGCATCACTCTTTTTGCTCTCTTGTTTTTCATTTCTATACCTCTCTGTATGCAGAGTGCCGCTTGGCGGCACTCTAAGCAGGAGAAGATGTCATCAGACATCTTCGAGTGCAGCGGTTTTGCCGAATGCGGCAGCACCGATGCTGGTCTCTTTTCTGTCCCGGTCGTCTTCTGCACTTCCTGCTTCTATCCGTTCACTTTTTTTCTTTTTCCCGTCAGAATTCCTGCCGCTGCCAGCAGAGCCGCCGTTCCAACGCAGGGAAGATCCCCTTTTCCGCCTGTATTCGGAAGACTCACTTTTTCCTGCATGGGACGCTCCAGCACATGAATCAGGTATCGGACGCCGCTCTTTTCGTTTACCCCGGTATCGTAACCGCAGTTCTTCCGGCTGCATGCATGCAGGAAGTCCGTCTCCTCCGTAATGTCGTCTGCAAGTGCTCCGCCACGGATCCGATACGCGCCGACAATGACAGGGATGTCCTGTTTTTTCGCAATGACAAGCTGTCCGTTTTCTTCTGAAAGTCCTTCCGGAACTGCGATTCGAAAGCCGAGTTCCGGCTCTTCTTCCTGCTCCGACTCTGTATCATCCCTACAGAGCCACCGGATGGACCGCACATGTTCCCCGATCATTTCCTTTCCGGTTGAATCCCCTGGCACGGTGTCCGACGGATCCCCCAGATACTGCGTGGAATCCTCCAGAAGAATTTCCGGGTGAAAGACATGGAGCGTCCCTTCTTCCTTCAGGACCTTCTCATCGAAATGCCCGTCCCGAACCGGTGTAATGCGGCACGACAACGTATAAGTCCCGCATGAATCCGTTTCCTCCCGCTGCCACTGCCAGCTGCAGTTCTCCAGCTTCTCTCCCGACGGAACGTCCAGTGTTCCTGCCGTTTCTCCCTGTTCATCCGTCAGTTCATAATGAAGATCCACATACGCATTCTTCCTGCCATCGGCCCGGAAGGCCTCCGGAATACATACCAGATCTTCCGGTCTGGCGGCATCCGGCACATAAACTCTGCGGTCCGTCATGGCGATTCCCCCGCGAAGCTGAAGATCCGCTCTGGGAACCGGATACAAAACTTCCGGCTCTTTGGCCAATGAATCTACGTAGATTCCTGAGGCGTCACTGTTGGTTGGAATTTGATTGCCGCCGAAAATTGCCTGCGACCGGATGGAAAAAGACAGGATCAGCTTCTTTCCCCGTGCGGATTCCTGATCCGGATCCGCTCCGGGATGCGGTTCTTCCGACACGTAATTGCCGGAGTAATCGAAGCCTTTTGCTCTGACAGAGCTCTCTGTAGATGTGATCGTGATATTGTCTGTGATTTCTTCTCGCTCTCCCCAGTTACCGTCTCCCAGATAATCCGAGGTATACGCATGTACCCTGCATTCCTGCGTTTTCTGAAACGGCCAGAGAATGTCGTCTCTTGCCTCCGCATCCGGTCCGAGAGCGCTGTCCGACATTCCGACCTGCGCGGCCAGATCCCGGAACACCGCGGATAATTCCGCAGAGGTCTGCGCGGTAAAATAATACGTTTCTCTTTCTTCTCCCCGCGTCTTTCCGGGATCCGAAGGATCCTGTGCATTCGGCGTATCCATATCCTGCGCATGCGGATTGTTCGAAGTTACCAGATACATCAGCCGGTTCTCCAGCGCAATGGCATTCTCGTTGGTTGTATTCACACCGCCGATTCCATGGTACGGTGCAACGTAGTTTGCCTCATCATGCGGCGTATACACCGGCATCGCCTCTCCCGGGCTGCACTTCGCATACTGCTCAATGCTCAGGCCGAACACTTCAACGCCGCTCTCCTTCAAACGCTTCGCTGCGGCAAGTGTCCGGTTCGCCGTCACCATGACGAATCCGTCATACTCCTCGTTGGCCGGCACGCCGTCCGTAAACAAAACCACCGCGCGGCTGCGCCCGGAATCCGCCTCCGTATTCATAATCTCTTCCGCCAGCTCCATGCCAAGGTCCATCCGGGTTCTTCCGCCCTTCTCCATTCCATGGATGACCGATTTCAGAGAAGAGGCTCCTTCCTCATCCGCCCGCGTCAGATGCATCCGGATTCCGGTGTTGTCAGCCGAGCTGTACTGAACCAGCGCCACCCGGCTCTTCCTGCCTTCCGCCGCTTTCTCATTCTGCTCCGTCACCGCATCCACAAAGCTGCAGGCGGCCGTTTTCAGGGCTTCCAGCCGGTTCGATGCTCCCGGGCACGGAAGCCGCATGCTTCCCGACGTGTCCATCACAAGAACGACATCTGTCGGAACAGGTTCCGTTCCGGTCCTGCCGGTCACCCAGGACTCCAGTTCAATCTGATAGGTCCCGTCACCATTATCCTGCAGAGTTTTGCAGACATGTATGCCTCCATTCTCCGCAGACTGTGATATACTGTCTGCATCGGTCCCGGAGACAGCGGTTTCTCCGGCCGCATATCCACGGAGTTCTTCCGTGCGCTCTTCCGCCTTCACGGGAAGGGCAAGACTTCCTGCTGACAATCCAAGGACTGCAAGCCACGCAATCCACCTGGCTGTTCCCGCACGTACGGGTGTGCTTCTTCTGAAAATTCGCTGGGCTGTTCTGCTTTTCTTCATGACTGGTACTCCTGTGAAATGATTTGAGACATGTCCGGCAGCAGCCGGCTTCAGATCTGCCTGCACACGAACGGATCTGTATCCGGACAGAATGTCCGGCGGAATCTCCGGAAGGGAAACTCCCGTGTGCATTTCCGATTATATGGAATTTGAATGGAAAGAAAAGGGCCCCGGCACGAATGGCGTTTTTTCCGACACGAAAGGATCTTTTATGCAGAAAATTCGAATTCGGATTTCCGATCTGTCTTCCGGCGGCATCTGTCTTCTCGCAGATGCCATTCTGCAGCTCGCCAGAAAACTGGAGGGCGAGGTTCTGTTCGAGCTGTGCGATGACACGGCCCAAAATATCGTTCTCCCCGTCCCGGCCGCCCGGGCGGCTCCTGCAGCCGCGGATTTTTCCTCTGCATTTTCCCTCTGCTCTCCGCCCGTCCGGATTCCTCTGAAGGATCTCATCTGCATCACCTCCGACCGTCACTACGTCCTCTTTACCTGTACCGACTCTGTTCTGCGTGCGCGTCTTCGTTTCCGGGATGCCGCAGATCTTGTCCCTCCCGGCCATTTTCTTGCCTGCGGCCGCGGCGTTCTCCTGAATATGAATCACATCCGTGAAGTCCGTCGAGATGAATTTCTCCTGTCCGACGGAAGTGTTTTCCCCATCAGCCGCAGGAAAAGGCATGAGCTGGTTCAGGCTTTCAGAGACTACCGCTCTCTGCATGCCGCACCTTAATTTTTATACCTCACTGAGGCGAATTCTCTCTGTATATAGAGTGCCGCCAAGCGGCACTCTAAGCAGGAGAAGATGTCATCAGACATCTTCG
>CAVKEB010000044.1:0-16845 GCA_963655255.1 bacterium | reverse complement strand
TACTCGTTGAAGAGCTTCTCCACAAGATCAACCTCTTTGGTGTTCTTCTTGCGGCCTGCGCCTGCAGCCGGAACCTCAGTTACAGGATACAGGAACTTCATGAGCTGACGTCTTGCATGCAGACGGGAAGGAGCATCCTTGGTGACCTTCTTCTCAACTTCATCGTAAACGGTAACCTTCTTGCCGTCCTTGACTTCCTTGACGCGCTTGCCGTCCTTGTCCTTGCGGGCAACCTTTGCCTTAACGGTCACTTCCTCGAAGTTGTCCTTCTCCTTTGCTGCCAGAGCGATCATGGGCTCCACCAGCTTCTGGATTTCCTTTGCACGTGCCTCCGTGGTGATGATCTTTCCATTGTAAAGCAGTGCGGTTACCTGAGAACGGAGCAGAGCCTTTCTCAGCTTGGTCTTCTTGCCTAACTTTCTGTATTCAGCCATTGTTTTTCTCCTTTTCTTATGGCGGCCTCTGCGGAACCTGTGGAATTACCCGCAGCGGTCATGCTGACTGCCGACCCGCAGCACACCTCATGGGATTTACCGCCGCAGGAAGTATTGCCTTTTCTCGTCGTCCGGAATCTGTCCCGGCACCGCCGTTTCCGGATTCCGGTCCTCCGGCTGAAGTTCTCAGCCCTCGGTTTCCGTCCCCATGTTCAGCTTCAGGCCCAGCTCCTTGAGCTTCTCCAGAACCTCGTCCAGAGACTTTCTGCCCAGGTTTCTCACCTTCATCATTTCATCGGGAGTCTTGCTGCAGAGCTCCTGCACCGTATTGATTCCTGCACGCTTCAGGCAGTTGTAGGAACGAACGGACAGCTCGAGCTCGTCAATGCTCATTTCCAGAGCCTTGGTCTTATTGTCATCAATGGGCTCTGCCATCACTTCCGTTGTCTTCGCATTGTCGCTCAGATCAATGAATACGGAAAGATGCTCAGAGAGGACCTTCGCTGCCAGGCTGACAGCTTCATCGGGAGCAAGGGTGCCATTCGTCGTGACATCCAGTGTCAGCTTGTCGAAGTCCGTCTGCTGACCGACACGGGTGTTCTCAACCGTCACATTGACTCTCTGTACCGGAGTGTAAATCGAGTCAATCGGGATGATGCCGATCTTGGTGTCTTCATTCTTGTTCTTGTCAGCGCTGACGTATCCTCTGCCCTTGGTGATCGTAAGCTCAATGAACAGCTTCGTCTTCTTGCCGGAGAGAGTTGCGATAACCTGATCGGGATTCATGATGTGAATGTCCTGATCTGCCTGGATATCGCTGGCGTGCACAATGCCTTCTCCTTCATACTCGATGTATGCGGTCTTGGGCTCGTCCGTCTCGCTGGTGTTCTTGATGGCCAGACTCTTGATGTTCATGATGATGTCCGTGACGTCTTCTTTTACGCCCGGAATCGTGCTGAACTCATGCTGAACACCATCGATTTTGATCTGGCTGACTGCCGCGCCCGGAAGTGAAGAAAGCATGATTCTTCTCAGGGAATTTCCGAGAGTAAGACCATACCCTCTTTCGAGGGGTTCTACAACGAATCTGCCGAATTTGTTGTCATCGGACATTTCAGTCGTTTCAATGCTGGGTCTTTCAAAATCAAACACGCATATACCTCCTTATGGTTTTTCATGCGGCCGCGGAACGCTCCCGCATGGTGTGAAAGGTTCCGCGTCACATTCATTACTTGGAATACAACTCGACGATCTGCATCTCATCAACGGGAACGTCGATCTGATCTCTCTTCGGAAGTGCGCTTACGGTTCCTTTGAAATTCTCCTTGTCCACATCAACCCACTCCGGTGTGAGTCTGCCTGCAGTAACTTCAGCGATGTCCTTGAATCTCTGCATGGTTCTGTTGGATTCCTTGACCTCGATGACATCACCTGCCTTGATCTGGTAGGAAGGGATGTTGATGCACTTGCCGTTTACCAGGATGTGCTTGTGGTCAACGACCTGACGTGCCTCTCTTCTGGTACGTGCAAAGCCCATACGGAAAACAACGTTGTCCAGACGGGACTCCAGCATAACCATCAGGTTCTCACCGGTCATTCCCTTCATACGGTCAGCCTTCTCATAATAGTTGCGGAAAGGCTTCTCCAGAACGCCGTAGATGAACTTGGCCTTCTGCTTCTCACGAAGCTGAGTGCCGTACTCGGACATCTTTCTGCTTCTTCTGGTAAGGGTTCTCTTGGACTTCTTGTCATATCCAAGGAAGGTGGGATCAAGATCAAGAGATCTGCATCTCTTCAGGACGGGTGTCTTATCTACTGCCATAGTATTGGCTCCTTTCATTCTGTCGGAGAGAGCATTCTCTCCGATTGTTGTTTACAACGCCGCAAGCGGCGCCTTCATCCAATTAAAAATACCATTTTTCCAATGGATCCGACCGTCAGCACTCCCGGAAGGAGTTCCGGAGAATGTGCGGCTGCGAATCCGCAGTATGGATAACAAAACTATACTCTTCTTCTCTTCGGAGGGCGGCATCCGTTGTGCGGTACCGGCGTCACGTCCGTGATGGACAGAACCTGCAGGCCGTTTGCGTTCAGCGCACGGATGGCAGCTTCTCTTCCTGATCCGGGTCCCTTTACGAATACATCAACAGCCTTCAGGCCGTGAATGAGGGCAGCCTTGGTTGCAGTCTCAGCTGCAAGCTGAGCTGCGTAAGGGGTGGACTTTCTGGAGCCCTTGAAGCCCAGTCCGCCGGCGGAAGCCCAGGAAAGTGCATTGCCCTGGGTATCGGTCAGAGTAACGATGGTGTTGTTGAAGGAAGCCTGGATGTGTGCCTGGCCGCGCTCAACGTTCTTCTTTACGCGCTTCTTGGAAGCGGAAGCTTTCTTAGTAACTGGCATAATATTTTCCTTTCATCTACATACCGCAGGATTCGTGATCCGCGGTAAGCACCTTTCTTGGGTGCGACAAAATTACTGTTTCTTGTTAGCGATGGTCTTACGAGGTCCCTTGCGGGTACGAGCGTTGTTCTTCGTGTGCTGTCCACGAACCGGAAGTCCTCTTCTGTGACGAACTCCTCTGTAGGAACCGATCTCGGTGAGCATCTTGATGTTCATCGCAACGTCACGGCGAAGGTCACCTTCTACCATGTAGTTTGCTGCGATCTCATCTGCGAGCTTTCTGACATCATCATCCGTCAGATCTCTGCAGCGGGTATCAGGATCCACGCCTGTTGCCTTAAGAATCTTGTCTGCGGAGGTGCGGCCGATTCCGTAAATAGCGGTCAGGCCGATCTCAACGCGCTTGTCTCTGGGTAAATCAACACCTGCAATACGAGCCATTTTATGATCTCCTTAAAAAACGTTTGTGTTTGCTTCTCTCCGGTTCCGATCAGCAGTCTTTTCTGTACTGCCCGTTCGGAACTGCGCGGAAGCGGTTGTTTTGATTGAGGCGAACCTGCTTATGTTCTCTTCTGAATTTCGCACCTTATCCGTGGCGGATCATGCCTCTGATGCATGCCCGTCCGAAGTGCTTTCTTCTGAGGGTCCATTCTGCGATACAGGTCACGACATTCCTGCCGGCTGGAAGATTCCTCCCCGAATCTCCCTTAATCTAATAGGAAGTTTCGGAAGAGCTCCTGTCTCCCGGCGATGTCATTCCACGCCCAGCCGGATGATTGTTCGGATTCCGGCCTTTCCACCTCGCCCGCAACCGGCAGCCTCTGCCGATTCGGACCGACCAGCGGTATCAAAGCATAATGGCTCTGATCAACCCTGTCTCTGTTTGTGCTTCGGATTCTCGCAGATAACCCGGATAACCCCTTTGCGCTTTACAACCTTGCACTTCTCGCACATGGGCTTAACCGATGCTCTTACCTTCACGATGTACGCTCCTTTCTTCTGTTGTCAGATGGTTACTACGCATCCAAGAGCGCATAGTTATCCTATGTGTTCTTTTCAGACGCCGTTACAGTATAGCACCCGCAATTTCTATGATCAAGAAGTTTTTTCTGTATTTTCTGTTTAAAAACTGCCTGACATGAAAAAGTAACTTCCACTCCATGAGGCCGAAGCGGAAATTACTCTTTCAGCTTTTAAAAAAACTGCACCGGCGCATTTCCAGGGATTTCTCCCGGACGCCGGTGCAGACAGATCTTCTCCCGTTTCTTCGCGGCCCGCAAAATGCGGCCGCAGAAAGCGCGGCTTTTACTTGTCTCTCCAGATGATCCGTCCCTTGGTCAGATCATAGGTGGACATCTCCAGCGTGACCTTGTCTCCGGGAAGGATGCGGATGAAGTTCTGACGGAGTTTTCCGCTGATGTGAGCCAGAATAATGGCTCCGTTCTCCAGCTTCACGCGGAACATGGTGTTGGGAAGCTTCTCCACAACAACTCCCTCCAGTTCAATGACATCTGCTTTGGACATAATTACCTCTCTTCAATAAATCTCAGAAGGAATCAGCCCAGGATGGCGACGATATCGCCAAAGACTTCATCCTTGTCTTTCGTTCCGTCAACGGTTCTCAGGACACCGGCCTTCTCGTAGTACTCGATGAGCGGCTGGGTCTGTGCATGATAAACCGACAGACGGTTCTTCACGGTCTCCGGCTTGTCGTCATCGCGCTGAATCAGCTCGGCTCCGCAGACATCGCAGACGCCTTCCTTCTTCGGCGGGATGTACGTGATATGATAGGAAGCTCCGCACTTCGGGCAGCTTCTGCGTCCGCTCATGCGGTGAACGATGTTCTCATCCGGAACGTCCACATTGATGGCAAAATCAACCTTCTCACCGGTCTTGGCAAGAGCCTCGGTCAGAACCTCCGCCTGCGGGATGGTTCTCGGGAAGCCGTCCAGCACGTAGCCGTTTTTGCAGTCATCCTTCGCCACGCGGTCCAGGAGAAGCTGAATGGTCAGCTCATCCGGAACCAGCTTTCCCTGATCCATGTATTCCTTGGCCTTCTTGCCAAGCTCCGTGCCATTCTTGATGTTGGAACGGAAAATATCTCCGGTGGAGATGTGCGGAATGTCATACTTCTCACAGATCATAGCTGCCTGAGTGCCTTTCCCGGCGCCCGGAGCTCCAAGCATTACAATTTTCATAGTGTCCTTCCTGTCTGAAAGATCTGCCGCCCGGCATTTCTTTCAGAACATCATATGTATCACTGTTCAGCACCTGCCTGCATTTTCCTGATAGAACAAACGGACCGGGCAGGGTCCCGTTTCCGGAATCCGGCTCCCGATCCGTCTGCCTGCCGCATCAATCCGATAAGAAAGTTGTGTAGTTTCTCTGAACCATCAGAGATTCCACCTGCTTGATCGTCTCAAGAATAACGCTGACAACGATGATAAGACTCGTTCCGCCGAAGTCCACGTTCGCGTTGAACACGCCGCGGAAGAAGAACGGCAGAACACCCACAATCGTCAGGCCGACCGCACCGATGAAGATGATGTAGTTCAAAAGCCTGTTCAAATACTCGCTGGTCGGCTTGCCGGGACGAATGCCCGGGATAAATCCGCTTCCCTTCTTCAGGTTGTCCGCCACCTCAATCGGATTGAAGGTGATGGAAGTGTAGAAATACGCGAAGAAGATCAGCAGCGCCACATAGACAACCAGACCGATCGTATATTTCGGTGCTGCGGGTTTGCACCAGTAGGACGAACTCAGATATCGCAGAATCTCCGACCATACGCCGGTTCCGTTGTATCCGGCCAGAGAAGAAATGATCACCGGGAATTCCATCAGCGAGGATGCGAAGATGATCGGCATGACGCCCGCCGTGTTCACCTTCAGCGGAATGCTGGAGGTCGAGGAGCCGTACTGGCTTCTGCCGCGCAGCGTTCTCGCATACTGAACCGGAATCCTTCTCTCTGCATCATTCAGCAGAATGACGAGCACAACCATGCCGACGATGATCGCCACGATGATGACCGAAGCCAGAATCGCCATGGCAATCGACTGTCCGCTCACGAACTGATCAAAGAGCCCTGTCATATCCTGCGGCATTCTGGAAACGATATTGATGGTCAGGACGATGGAAATACCATTTCCGATGCCCTTGTCCGTGATCTGCTCACCGATCCACATCAGGAATGCGGAACCGGCGGTCAGAGTCGCAATCACCATGATGACGTTGACTGCGTTGTACTCTTCCAGAAGTCCCTGTCTGCCGAAGCCGATTGCCATTGCGGCACCTTCGAACAGCGCAAGTCCGACGGTCAGATATCGGGTGATCGAGGCCAGCATCTTACGCCCTTCTTCGCCTTCCTTCTGCATCTCCTCCAGCTTCGGGATTGCAATCGTCAGAAGCTGAATGATGATCGAGGAAGTAATGTAAGGCGTAATGTTCAGAGCCAGAACCGACATGTTCAGGAATGATCCGCCGGTGAACGCATCAACCAGAGAGAACGCATCTCCCGTGTGCTGCGAAAACCATGTGGCAAAATAATTCCTGTCAACGCCGGGAACCGGCAGCTGAGATCCGAAGCGGATGATCACCAGCATTACAAGCGTAAAGAAGATCCTGTTACGGATCTCCTTTATCTTGAATGCGTTTTTAACGGATTCAAACATAACGATTTACCATGCCTTTCGAATCAGGTACAGGCGCCAATTACTTCTCAAGAAGCTCAGCGGTTCCGCCGGCATTCTCGATCTTCTCCTTGGCAGCTGCGCTGAATCCGTTGGCCTTGATGGTAAGCTTCTTCGTCAGCTCGAACTTGGCATCACCCTTGTCGCCGGAGAGAACCTTTACGCCGTCTCCAACGTTCTTGATGATCTTCTTGTCCAGAAGAGCCTGAACATCGATCACTGCACCGTCCTCGAAGTTGTCAGCAATCTTTGCAAGGCTGACTGCAACGATGTCCTTGTGGTTGTAGTTGGTAAAGCCGCGCTTGGGAAGGCGACGATACAGAGGCATCTGACCACCTTCGAAGCCTGCTCTCGGTCTTCCGGAACGAGCCTTCTGTCCCTTATGACCAAAGCCTGCGGTCTTTCCGTTTCCGGAAGCGTGGCCGCGGCCTCTTCTGAAGTTATTCTTTGTAGAACCTGCAGCAGGTCTTAAATTAGATAATTCCATCTGTCAGTCCCTCCTTATTCTGCGTCCTCAACCTTGACATAAGGAGCGATCAGTCTGATCTGTCCTCTAGTCGCATCATTATCCGGAAGGATAACGCTGCTGTTCAGTTTGTGGAATCCCATGGACTTGATGATTGCCTTGTTCTTCGGAACTGCAGCAATCGTAGACTTTACAAGTGTAATTTTAAGCTTCTTCGTATCCGCCATTTTAAACTCCTTTCGTTCTACCGAAGACCGAAGGGCATCAGCCCTTCAGATCCTCAACAGACTTGCCGCGTCTTGCAGCAACCTCTTCCGGAGCCTTCAGGCTGGACAGGCCGGACAGAGTTGCCAGAACGACATTCTGCTTGTTGTTAGAACCAAGAGACTTGGTACGGATGTTCTTGATTCCTGCGAGCTCGCAGACAGTACGAGCAGGACCGCCGGCGATGATACCGGTACCTTCCGGGCTCTTCTTCAGAAGAACTTCTGCAGAGCCGTACTTGCCAACATAGTCGTGAGAAATGGAGCCAACCTCATCCAGAGCGACGGTTACGAGATGCTTTGCAGCATCCTCCTTGCCCTTGCGGATTGCTTCCGGAATTTCTGTGGACTTTCCAAGGCCGACGCCTACGTGGCCGTTGTTGTCACCAACTACAACAAGTGCGGAGAATCTCATCGTACGGCCGCCCTTTACAACCTTTGTGACACGCTTGATCGTAACGACCTTCTCGGTGAGTTCCATCTGACTTGCATCAATATTAGAACGCTTCATCTAGTCTCTCCTCCCTTAGAATTCCAGGCCGGCCTTACGTGCCGCATCTGCAAGTGCTGCTACCTTGCCCTGATAAATAAAGCCGCCTCTGTCGAATACGACTTTAGATACGCCTTTTTCGATTGCTCTCTTCGCAACAAGATCGCCGATGTACTCGGCAGCTGCGATGTCGTCGGTGTGTTCCAGAGCAGCCTTGACATCCTTCTCTACCGTGCCTGCAGCAGCAATCGTTCTGCCAGCCTCATCATCGATGACCTGCGCATAGATGTGATTGTTGCTTCTGTAAACGGAAAGGCGCGGTCTCTCAGCGGTTCCGCTGAAACGGTTGCGAACCTTCAGGTGTTTCTTTTCGCGGATTAACTTTCTATTTTCCTTCTTAACCATTGTACACGCTCCTTATCCGATTACTTCTTAGAACCGGTCTTGCCGACCTTGCGGCGAATTGTCTCGTAATCGTACTTGATACCCTTGCCCTTATACGGCTCCGGCTTTCTCTTATCTCTGATATCAGCTGCCCACTGTCCAACGAGTTCCTTGTCGATACCCTTGACGAGGATCTTGTTGCCGTCAACAACGGTCTCGATTCCTTCCGGATCTTCCATCTCGACGTTGTGGGAATATCCTAAATGCAGCTCCAGGACCTTGCCCTTCTTCTGAGCTCTGTAGCCGACACCGTTGATTTCCAGTGTCTTGGTGAAGCCGTCGGTAACTCCGACAACCATGTTGTGAACCAGTGCTCTGGTCAGGCCGTGAAGCGCCTTTTCTTTCTTCTGATCATTGGGTCTGACAATGTGGAGCTCACCGTTCTCCTGCTCGATCTTCATCTCTGCAGGAAGAGTTCTGGTAAGTGTTCCCTTAGGCCCCTTAACCGTCACTGTGTTATTTTCTGCTACATCAACAGTAACGCCTGCCGGTATAGCGATTGGCATTAAACCGATACGTGACATGCCCGTTCCTCCTAGTTCTTATTGATTATTCTGTGCATGTTGCCATCCTGCGCAGCGCTCTCCCGGATCCCCGGCAAAAGTCGGCCTTCCGCCCCGGATA
Organism: bacterium; assembly: GCA_963655255.1. GTDB lineage: Bacteria > Bacillota > Clostridia > Lachnospirales > Lachnospiraceae > CAG-791. Next base: position 8,040 of record CAVKEB010000044.1, on the reverse strand, counting down.
ATCCGGAAAAAGGATTTCCGGAAAGCTCCTTGCAGAACCTTCGTTGCAAACAGTAATCAGGAACGTCCCACCCATCCCGTGGGACTTCCTGATACAGTTTTGAAAAAATGGAAATTACCAGATGAATGCAAGAACCTCGCCGCCTACCTGCAGCTCTCTTGCCTTCTTGTCGGTAATGACGCCCTGGTTGGTGGAAAGAATTGCCGTTCCCAAGCCATCCAGAACCTTCGGTACATTGTCCTTGCCTGCATATACGCGCATGCCGGGCTTGGAAATTCTCTGAAGGCCGGTCAGAATGCGGTCATTGCGGTCAGCGCCGTACTTCAGGGTAATGCGGATATCCTTGAAGTTTCCGTTGTCAACCAGATCGATTCTGGAAATATATCCCTCGTCCAGAAGAATGTTGGCAATTGCCATCTTGATCTTGGAATTCGGAATATCAACTGTATCATGCTTTGCTGTATTTGCGTTACGGATTCTTGTAAGCATATCAGCGATCGGATCACTCATAGACATAATGTAATTTCTCCTTTTCTGTGCGATATCCTAACTGGCTGTTTCGCCGTTTGATTTATTACCAGGATGCTTTCTTAACACCCGGGATCTCGCCCTTGTATGCGAGCTCACGGAAGCAGATTCTGCAGATGCCGTACTTCTTCAGTACGGAATGCGGGCGGCCGCAGATTTTGCAGCGCGTATATGCACGCGTTGAAAACTTGGGCTTCATCTGCTGCTTGATCTTCATAGAAGTCTTTGCCATGTCAATCTCCTTTTATTACTTTGCAAAAGGCATGTTGAACAGTCTCAACAGCTCGCGTGCTTCCTCATCGGTGTTCGCGGTGGTTGTAAAGATGATGTCCATTCCTCTTACCTTGTCAATCTTGTCATACTCGATTTCAGGGAAGATCAGCTGCTCCTTGATTCCAAGAGCATAGTTTCCTCTTCCATCGAAGGAGTTGGGGTTGACGCCTCTGAAGTCACGTACACGAGGCAGAGCCAGGTTTACGAGTCTGTCAAGGAACTCATACATGCGGTCGCCGCGAAGAGTTACCTTGCAGCCGATCGGCATGCCTTCACGAATCTTGAAGTTCGCGATAGACTTCTTTGCCTTGGTATATACCGGGTGCTGTCCGGTGATGGTCTCAAGATCCTTGGCTGCGGCCTCAAGGAGCTTCTCGTTCTCCTTTGCTTCGCCGACTGCCATGTTGACAACGATCTTGTCAAGCTTCGGAATCTGCATCGGATTGGTGTAGCCGAACTTCTTAACCATTGCCTCACGGATCTCGGTATTGTACTGATCTTTAAGTCTGCTGCTCATCGTTTCTCCTCCTTTCTGCCTTATTTGATTTCCTTGCCGGTCTTCTTGGCAACGCGGACCTTCTTGCCGTCCACTACCTTGAATCCGACTCTGGTGGTCTTTCCGTCAACAACCAGCATTACATTGGAGATATCCAGAGCAGCTTCCTTCTCTGCGATTCCGCCTTCCTGGTTCTGTGCGGAAGGTTTGTTGTGCTTGGTCACCTTATTGACGCCCTCGACAACCACCTTGTGGTTTACGCGGTCAACAGCAGTAACCTTACCCTCTTTGCCGAGGTCCTTACCGGCGATGACCTTTACGGTATCACCAACTTTGATCTTGCTTGCTGCCATTTCAATCCTCCTTACAGTACTTCCGGAGCAAGGGACAGAATCTTCATGAACTGCTTGTCACGAAGCTCTCTTGCTACGGGTCCGAAAATACGAGTTCCGGTAGGTGTCAGATCATCCTTGATGATAACAGCTGCGTTCTCATCGAAACGGATGTAAGAACCATCTTTTCTGCGTGTCTCACGAACGGTACGAACGACAACAGCCTTTACGACATCGCCCTTCTTTACCATACCGCCGGGAGCTGCATCCTTTACAGATGCAACGATAGTATCGCCAATTCTGGCATATCTTCTGGTAGATCCGCCGCAAACACGAATGCAGAGAAGCTCTCTGGCACCGGTGTTATCAGCGACCTTCAGTCTTGTTTCCTGCTGAATCATGTCTTAGTCCTTTCTGACTTGCGAACAACGGTCCCGGGAAGGCAATTATCTTGCCTTCTCGACGATGGATACAACTCTCCATCTCTTGGTCTTGGACAGCGGTCTGGTCTCCATGACCTTGACGGTATCGCCGACACCGCACTCGTTGTTCTCATCGTGTGCCTTCAGTGTATAGGTCTTCTTTACGATCTTTCCGATTACCGGATGCTTTACGTGGTTCTCGATTGCAACAGTGACGGTCTTGTCCATCTTGTCGCTGACAACCTTACCGATACGGACTTTTCTAAGATTTCTTTCCACGGTATTTACTCCTTTCCGGTAACAGATTAGTTCGCAGCCTTTGCAGTAATCACGGTCTGGATTCTTGCAATGTTCTTGCGAACCTCTGTGATTCTTGCAGTGTTCTGCAGCTGATTGGTTGCGTTCTGGAATCTGAGGTTGAAGAGCTCTCTCTTTGCGGACTCAAGATCCTCTCTGAGCTCGTCGATGTTCTTGTCCTGCAGTTCCTTCATGTATTCAGTAGACTTCATTCTGCACCGCCTTCCAGATCTGCCTTGGAAACAATCTTCGTCTTGATGGGAAGCTTGGTTCCGGCAAGACGAAGAGCCTCTCTTGCCTGATCTTCAGGTACTCCGGAGATTTCAAACATTACTCTGCCGGGTTTTACAACTGCTACCCAGTATTCAACGGAACCTTTTCCGGATCCCATTCGAACACCCAGGGGCTTGCCGGTTACAGGCTTGTCAGGGAATACCTTGATCCAAACCTGGCCGCCACGCTTGATGTAACGTGTCAGAGCGACACGGGCTGCCTCAATCTGATTGGAGCGAACCCACTTGGCTTCGGTTGCAACAAGTCCGTACTCACCGTAGGTAATCTTGTTGCCGCGCGTTGCCTTTCCACGGCGGTCTCCGCGGAAAACGGCACGATACTTAACTCTCTTCGGCATTAACATTAGTTGTCACCTCCCTTGGATTCATCAGAGGCAGCGACTGCCTGCTCGTTCTTCTTCTTGGGAAGAATCTCGCCCTTGTAGATCCATACCTTGACGCCTACCTTGCCGTAGGTGGTATCAGCCTCTGCAAAGCCGTAGTCGATGTCTGCGCGCAGTGTCTGAAGCGGAATGGTTCCGTCGGAGTAGGTCTCCGTACGTGCGATATCCGCACCGCCGAGACGTCCGCCGCAGGAAGCCTTCACGCCGAGCGCGCCGGTCTTCATGGTGCGGTTCATTGCGGACTTCATTGCTCTGCGGAAGGAAACACGGTTCTCAAGCTGCTGAGCGATGTTCTCTGCAACCAGCTGTGCATCCTTGTCCGGTCTCTTGATTTCCTTGATCTCGAGGACAACCTTGTCTGCGGTCAGCTTCTGCAGCTGCTTCTTGGTGTTCTCAATCTCTGCGCCGCCCTTGCCGATTACAACGCCGGGCTTCGCGGAGTAAACCGTAACCTTAACTCTTCCGGAAGCTCTCTCGATCTCAATCTTGGAGATGCCTGCCTGCTCGAGTTTCTTCTTGAGGAACTCTCTGATCTTGTGATCTTCTACCAGCATGTCAGAGAAGTGCTTATCATCAGCATACCATCTGGAATCCCAATCCTTGATGATGCCGACTCTCATGCCATGAGGATTAACTTTCTGTCCCATATAGGCTCCTTTCCATCACCTGAATTACTTGGTCTCTGCTGCAGCTTCAGCAGGCTTTTCTTCGCTCTGTGCCTTCTTCTCATCAAGAGTAATGTACAGATTGCTCATTCTCTTGAAGATGCGGTAAGCTCTGCCCTGTGCACGAGGCTGAATTCTCTTCATGATCGGGCCGTTGGAAGCGTTGCACTCTGCAATGTAGAGGTCTGCGGCGTTCATGCCGAGATTGTTCTCTGCGTTTGCCACTGCAGACTTTAATAATTTCAGGATCACGCCCGAAGCATATCTCGGACTGTATTCAAGAATTCCAATTGCTGTCGTAACATCCTTACCTCTGATGGCATCCATTACGAAGCAGGCCTTCTGAACCGGAATTCTTGCATTGGTGAGCTTTGCATGAGGTCTTGTATCCTTGACCGCATTTCTGGCTCTCTTAACTTGTGTTCTATGTCCGTTAGCCATAGATCTGAACTCCTTTCGATGTAACAGGCACTGAGTAATTACCTACCCGTGCTGGATTCTGATTTGTTGTTTCCGTTATGACCGCGGAATGTTCTGGTCTGTACGAACTCGCCGAGCTTGTGTCCGACCATATCCTCCGTGATGTATACCGGAACATGCTTTCTGCCGTCATGAACCGCAATGGTATGTCCAACAAAGGACGGGAAAATCGTGGAACGGCGGGACCAGGTCTTGATGACCTGCTTGTCACCGGCTGCGTTCATTGCATCTACCTTCTTCAAAAGGCTTTCGTCAGCGAAAGGTCCTTTTTTCAGTGATCTTGCCATTTCGTACCTCCTTATTTAAGTCCCTTTCCGTTTCTTCTTCTTACGATCAGCTTGTCGGAAGACTTTCTCTTACGAGTCTTGTAACCCAGAGCAGGCTTGCCCCAAGGAGTTACAGGGCCGGGACGTCCGACAGGTGCCTTACCTTCACCACCACCATGAGGGTGATCGTTCGGGTTCATGACAGAACCGCGGACATGAGGACGAATGCCCATGTGACGGATGCGGCCGGCCTTTCCGTAGTGAATCAGGTTGTGGTCCGCATTGCCGACAACACCGATGGTTGCGCGGCAGGTGAGCGGAACCATTCTCATCTCACCGGAGGGAAGACGAAGTGTTGCGTAGCCGTTCTCCTTAGCCATCAGCTGAGCGGAAGCGCCGGCGGTTCTTGCCATCTGGCCGCCCTTTCCGGCATAGAGCTCAACGTTATGTACCAGAGTACCTACAGGGATCTCGGAAAGCGGAAGGCAGTTGCCTACGCGGATCTCGGCCTTAGGTCCGTTCATGACCTTCATGCCGTCTGTCAGTCCCTGAGGAGCGAGGATGTAGCTCTTCTCGCCGTCTGCATATACGATCAGTGCGATGTTCGCGGTTCTGTTCGGATCGTACTCAATTCCGATTACAGTTGCCGGTACATCATCCTTCAGTCTTCTGAAGTCTACATTTCTGTACTTGTTTCTGTTTCCGCCGCCTCTGTGACGAACCGTGATCTTGCCCTGGTTGTTTCTTCCGGCATTCTTACGCTTGGAAACGATCAGACTCTTTTCAGGTGTTGTCTTGGTCACTTCCGCGAAGTCGGAGCCGGACATGTTACGTCTGGACGGGGTATAAGCGGTATACTTTTTAATTCCCATTTTATAACTCCTTCTTTCTTGTTAATTGCACCGCGCCTGGAGCAATGTGTGCCTGGGACGGCCTGTCTGCTTCAGGACTTTATCATCCGGATCAGAGTCCTGCGAAGAACTCGATATCCTTGCTGTCCTCAGTAAGAGTAACCACGGCCTTCTTGCCCTTTGCGGTCTTGCCGACGGTCATTCCTCTTCTCTTGGTCTTTGCTCTGCAGGTAATGGTGTTGACCTTCTTTACCTTCGTTCCCTCAAAGAGCTTCTCAACAGCTTCCTTGATCTGGATCTTGTTTGCTTCCGGATGTACATAGAATGTGTACTTCTTCTCAGCAGTGATGTTCATACTCTTCTCGGTAAGAACAGGCTTTAAGATGACATCATAATATCCAAGTGCTGCCATTATGCGTACACCTCCTCAATCTTAGCAACAGCATCCTTTGTCAGGATCACTGTCTGTGCGTTCATCAGATCGTAAACATTGATCGTGTTTGCGGTAGATGTCTTGACATCCGGAACGTTTCCGGAAGCGCGAAGAACGTTTGCATCGTCTGTTCCGAGAACAACCAGTGCCTTGTCGGCTGCCTTGAGATTCTCAAGAACCTTGACGAAATTCTTTGTCTTGGGCTCTGCAAAGGTGATCTCGTCTACAACGATGATCTTGCCGCCTGCGAGGCGATCGGACAGAGCAGACTTCAGAGCTGCTCTCTTCTCCTTCTTGTTGAGCTTTAAGGAGTAGTCGCGCGGTACCGGAGCAAAAACAACGCCGCCGTGTCTCCACTGAGGAGAACGGGTGGATCCCTGTCTTGCGTGACCGGTTCCCTTCTGTCTCCACGGCTTAGCAGTGCTGCCGGAAACTTCGGAGCGGGTCTTCGCCTTCTGTGTTCCCTGGCGGTTGTTAGCCAGCTGCTGAACAACTGCAAGATGCAGCAGGTTCTCGTTGGGTTCTACGCCAAAGACCTTGTCGGAGAGGTCGATCTTTCCGACTTCTTTTCCTTCCATATTGAAAACAGATACGTTAGCCATTTCTGAATGGTCCTCCTTTCATTCGGGCAGCTGCTTAAACATCCGCCTTGGTTGTCTCTTTGATCGTGACGAGGCCCTTCTTGGGTCCGGGAACCGCACCCTTTACCAGGATGATGTTCTTCTCAGGATCAATCTTGACAATCTCGAGGTTTCTTACAGTTACCTGAACGCTTCCCACATGGCCAGGCATTACCTTGCCGGGGAATACACGGCTGGGTGTAGAAGAAGTACCGTTGGAACCCTGATGACGGTGGAACTTGGAGCCGTGTCCCATGGGTCCTCTGTGCTGACCCTTCTGGATTGCGGAACGGAATCCCTTTCCCTTGCTGGTAGCAGTCACATCAATGTGATCGCCCTCTGCAAAGATGTCAGCCTTGATCTCAGCGCCGAGCTGATAGTCTGCTGCGTTCTCGAAACGGAACTCGCGGACGAACTTCTTGCTGGATACGCCGGCCTTCTCAAAGTGTCCCTTGAGAGCCTTGTTCGTACCATGGCGGTGAGCAACTTCTACCTTTCCGCTCTTGTCGACGTTCTTGGCACGATCCACTGCATCCACGTAGCCGACCTGAACTGCTTCATAGCCGTCATTGTCTGCAGTCTTGATCTGAGTCACAACGTTCGGGCCTGCTTCCAGGACCGTTACGGGAACCAGAGTGCCGTCTTCTGCGAAGATCTGAGTCATGCCGACCTTCGTTGCAAGAATTGCTTTTTTCATATCTCTTTACCTCTTTCTGCCGGTATCTCCGGCGTTGTAACACCTCTTCGGTGTTAATCCCTACAGCGGACACCGCATCAGGCGGAAGGTGTGACTTCCTCTTACGAAAGGCAAAGGTCTGCTGTCTGACCCGCGGTGAACCTGAACCGCTGCGCTTCCGTGCCCTCTGTGCTCCCTTCGTCCGGCTCACAGGTGCCGGCGCGTCCGGGGATGTCATACTAAGTAGAGGTTATGGTCACGTCCCGGAATCCGGATCTTGGATTTCCGTTTTCCGTGTCTGGACGGGACTTGCGTTTGTAATGAGGCGTTCGCCTCTGCCGTCTTTCCGGCTGCCGTCTGCCTGAAGGCTTCCCGGATTACTTGGTCACCATCTTGACGTTGATGTAAACGCCGGCAGGCATTTCCAGACGCTGAAGAGCATCTACGGTCTTCTGCGTAGGAGTGATGACGTCGATCAGTCTCTTGTGAGTTCTCTGCTCGAACTGCTCACGGCTGTCCTTATACTTATGAACAGCACGAAGGATGGTAACAACCTCCTTCTTCGTCGGAAGCGGAACCGGGCCGCTTACCTGAGAGCCGCTCTTCTTCACGGTCTCAATGATCTTACGTGCAGATGCATCGATAAGTTCGTGATCATACGCCTTCAATGTGATTCTCATTACCTGATTTGCCATAAAAAAAGTCGCCTCCTTATTCGCACTTTTTAATGAAGTACGACAAGCGGTGACTGTACACACTCCCGTGCGTGTCCTGCCTTTCTCAAAAGAAAGGTCAACGGCGAACCGTTGACAGGACGCTTATCACGTCGTTTCTGCACTGGGCAGACTGTTCTTCGGTACAGTGACTTGTCGTCAGATTGTTGGGCGTGCCCGCCAGGTCCTGCAGGCGCCCCAGACATTCGCTCCACGGAGTAACCCGAAACACGCTGCTGCCTGTTTCGGCAATCTCTCGCTTCATCGCTATCATGTCACAGCGTGTTTTATTGTACACGAAGGTTTTTTGTA
>CAVKEB010000043.1:0-17034 GCA_963655255.1 bacterium | reverse complement strand
GTTTCCACTTACTTCATTCTCCCCAGCATAGCTGGGGGATTAGACCTTTCATTCAGTATATCCTCTGTTCCCATAAAGTGCCACGCCTGAGGAAATCCTGTTTTTAATTCTCCTGTATGGCCGGCATTCCGTTACCGGGTCCCTGTCAGTGCGGTGCCATTGACATAGAGCTTATATCCGTTGGAAATGACATTGGAGGCATCTCCCGTAAAATCGGTCACATAGCTGTCTGCCGTCAATGTCCACGTGCTGTCATCATCCAATGCAACCGATACCGTTCCGACCTCATCGGAGACTTTTTCTCCGCTTGCATTCACGATTTCTCCTCCGACAGACCCTGTGAAGGAAGAATGATCCGAAAGATTCATCGTCAGCGTGGAATTGTCACCGACCAGCACCGCTCCTTCCAGCGTCTGACCAGACGCGTCCAGCTCCGCGGTATTGCTGCCGCCGCTCCAGCCGTCATCGCATACGGACAGCAGGATATTGGCACTGTCCTGATTGTCAATCTTCACTCCGGAAAGCGTGATAACGGCATCCGTATTCGTCACATGGAAGACATGTCCGTTCTTGCTGGTCAACGATCCGCCGTTCATCGTGAAGGAAGAAGTCCCGCTCGCCGCATCACCGGACATGGACTGATAGATCATAATCGAATCGTAGAAGGTCGCATTCCCGTTGCACTTCGTATTATTGGCCGTCAGATCACAGTCGTTCAGCGTAATGGAATTCAGTCCTTCGATGCAGGTTCCTTCCGAAAGATTGGAAGTGAGCACCGCGTTGGACACCGTGATATCCGCGGTGGAATAGATGACTGGGGAACCGAGGCCGTCCGTGGTATAGGTGCCGCCATCAACCGTAACCGTACCGCCGCCCCGGTCTGTCCGGATTGCCGCAGAGGACTGGCCGCTGGTATGGACCATCAGATCCGAAGCCTCCGTCGTTCCGCCGCCTGCCGTCATAATACCGCCGGATCCATCGCCGGTTGTCGTAATGGTGCTGTCACGGATGATCACCTTCGTTCCATCTCCATCCTCTCCATTCTGCCCGCCATTGCCGCCATAGCTGAATACACCGTTTGCCCCATTCGCGTCAGACGTGATCCTGGCTCCGGTAATGGCTGCCGTGGTTCCATCCTTCACGAGCACCGCAGCGTTCTGTCCATAGAAGTTGCAGTTATCCCCGCCATCGGAATCACCGGTTTTGCTCACGGTTGCATTCGAAATCGTAACATCGTCTCCGGCAGTGATCATCAGTGCACTCTGATCCGCCGTATCTGAGGAATACGTCTGTCCATCCTCGCTTGCAGCGGAAGTGATTTCCGTTGCGCCGCTGTAAACCACCTCCGAGACATTGCCTCCCGGCGCACCGCCCTTTCCATCCGGCGGATTCCCTTTCTGATCTCCCGGACTTCCGTTTCCGTCCGGCGGATTTCCCTGCTGATCGTTTGAACCGTCTTTTCCGTCCGGCGGATCGCCCGGCTTCTCCGCGGAGGAACCATTCTCCCCTTCTGTCGCTGCAGCATCCGAGGATGCCTCTGTTGTCACAGTCCCTGCACTGCCGGTATTCCCACACGCGGATACAGACAGCGTAAGTACAGCAATGACTGCCATAACTGCTGATTTTTTCATCGTAGAGTCCTCCTTCGTCCAATAACTGGTTTTCTGATCGGCTTCGTCTGATCCTTCCCTATGGCTTGTGCGGATCAGGCTTTTAATATATCCGTCAGCTGTGAAAACTCTGTGTTGCTTCCGTGTCCTGCCTGTGTTTTTTGTTTCAGGATAGGGTTATAAGATTTTTGGATGCATTTGCCATTTTCGGCTAAAATTCGATTGAGTTGTATTTTTGCCGAAATTCCAGATACCAGCGCATTCCAGCGTCGGTCACCCGGCAGTCACCTAGGATTTTCAGGCATAATTGCTGCTGTTCGTTAGGATCATGCAAAAGCCAAAACATAAAAAACGTTGAAAACACGCCATTTCTGACATGTCTTCAACGTTCTTCAACCCCTGTTCGCGACGCGATTCGAACGCGCGACCTTCCGCTTAGGAGGCGGACGCTCTATCCAGCTGAGCTACGCAAACGTATCACCAACTGCCTGCTATCCCGCTTTTGCCAGCCCCGGCAGAAACGCTTTCGCAGTGCAGTGGTGTTATTATAGCGCATTTTCATTGATTTCGGTACTGCCATCATACCATAATCTCATCTTCCAGTCCTTCTGTACCGTTCTGCCGTGCCAGTCGGCTGCTGACATTCCTAGAATCATTCCCGTCACCGCAGATCCGTCTGTCCGTTCCGGTGCCTTTCCTGCAGCACCTTCTCCCGTTCCTCGTGGTGCTCCTTGTCCCGGTACATCCTCCTGTCAGCAAGAATCCGGATTTCCTCCGCCGTGCTTCCTTCCTCCGGGAAAACGGCATAGCCGCAGCTGACATTCACACAAATGCAGCGGCCGCCGATGTCAAACGGCCGGTCAATGGCATCTTTCACCCGCTGTACCATCGTCTGACACAGATTCCCGTTCATGTCTCCGACAAGAATCAGAACGAACTCATCCCCGCCGATTCGAAACGCCAGATCCGCACTGCGGATGCAGTTCTTCAGACGTCCCGCTACCGCACGCAGCAGCTGATCTCCCACACTGTGCCCATAGCTGTCATTCACCGGTTTGAACAGGTCCAGATCCAGATAGAACAGCGTAAAACTCTGCTGATGCCGTTCCAGTCTCTCCAGCGTTTTCACCAGATACCGCTCATTGAACAGATTCGTCAGGGAATCCGTGTTGGCAAGATTCTCCAGCTCGTACTTCTGTCCCACATCCTGCGAGATCAGAAGGACCCGCGCCAGCTCTTCCCCGGTCCACTCGACCGGAATCACGCTCAGCACTTTGAAGCGCCGCTTGTCCATGGAGCAGAATTCGAACTTGTAGATGTCCTTTTCGCTGCGCAGCACCTCCCGCAGATGATCCACCGACAGGAGATTGCTCATGGTCACATTCTCACCATTGATCAGAGCCACATATGCCGCATCCAGGCAGAGCAGAAAATCACGATACCCTCCGCCCGGCGCATAATCCATCCGGTTGTCCATGTCGTAGAATTCATACCGGTCCCGACACAGATCACAGACCACGAAGCTCTCCACCATGCGCGTAACACCCTGCAGGAGCTGATCCATCGCCTGATTTTCACGCTTCATGCGCTGCCGCTCGGCTTCGGCTTCCATTTCCTCCATGATCACACGGACAGCAAGCACCCACATTGGCCTGCCCTCGTCGTCTGTCGACTCTTCCTTAAAGGTCCCGACCGAAATCATCGTTCCCTTCCTGGTCATCAGGCAGTACCGTCCTTTCCCCCTCTCCTGCAGGAATTTCTCCCTCGAGAACGGGAAAACCGGTGTGTTGCAGACAATTTTCCGAAACGAGCCTCCGGTGTTCTGAACAAATTCCTCGTAATCATACCCGAGATCTTCCAGAAAATATCCGCTGACTCCGGCAATGCTGAGTGCTTCATCATAGTAACCCGCTACGGTTCCGACCGGATCATTCCGACTCAGCGCGTCCGTCAGGACCCATCTCGTATGCTCATTCAGCTTATGGCTTCCGATTTCAAGCAGCGCGTGCTTCTCCTGCTGCATTTTCAAGTTTTGATCGTATTCTTCCACGACAGTTTCCGACTTTCCTGATTGGCAGACATCCATTCCGATTCTATCCGCAGCCGCCCGGAAAACCAATCATCAACAAGGTGCCGCAGAAAGAGTTATCTTTATTTAAGTAGGTTACTCCGTTCAAAAAAGGCTGTCAATCGCCGTCCGATTCCATCCGAAGATTCCGGTCAGAAGAGCCCCCTCACTTACTCCACCTTCGGGTTCAGGCGGATCCGGATCATCTGTCCGTCCAGCACATACTGGGCAAAATTGGTTTCATCTCCGTTCCGGATGAAATCGCACACCCATTCCCCCTCTTCAAAATGCCCTTCCTCCACAGACAGGAAATTCAGCTGAGAAAACTGACGCGAAGAAAGCTGCCGATAGCTGTTCTCACTCTCCGGTGAAGGTCTGCGGATGAACTCCGCCATGGCTCCCGCACCGCACAGGTAGAATTCTTCCGGAGCAGTCTGTACCAGAATTGCCCGGCCCCGCGTTTCTATTTTCCTGCGGCCCTGTTCCGAGGACACATCACAGGTGTAGCCGAAATACTGCGGATTGCTGTCCGTATACTTCATTGTGACATGGTATTCCGGGAGCTTCAGATACCGGCAGGTTTCGAATTCCTCCTGCGCAAAGGCATGAATTCTCCCGGTTCCGTGATAACGGATCAGGAGAGGGGCCGCCTTGGCAAGAATCCGCATGGACAATGCGATATCCTCCGACTCCGGATTCAGATTTCCATCCTCGTCCAGAGCGCTTTCTGCGCCGAAGCAGGCCACGCCCTCCGCGCCATATTTTCCTGCTGCCAGAATCAGATTCATCGCGTTTGCCCCGCCCGCAACCGGAGACTCCGGAATGAACAGCGGATTGTCCTTCCGGGCATAGGCGCTGCACACTCTCTCATAATCGCGCCGCGCGGGATTATAAATATCCGGTGCCAGAATGTCCAGATCCGGTGCCGCCGCCTTCCAGATATCCAGCACACGGGAAACCGCCGCCCCCGCGTTGTAGCAAAGGCCTGCTTCCTCATATCCGGCCTCCCCCACCATCACGTTGGTATAGAAAGGAATCGAATAAATCCGCCTTCCGGCTTTGGCCAGCGCTTCCACATAGACAGCCGTATACCAGGCGGAAAACGCCTCATGCGAATATCTGCCGAACTGCTTCTTCCAGGGAGATGCCGCCTTCCCTGCCGCGCTCCCAGCCTCGTTATGTTCCTGCCATTCCCTGCCGGAAAGCTGCGCCGCCGGTTCCTGTTGCTGCGATCCTGCATCTGCCGATGCATCCGGCCTTTCCGCATTCTGTCCTTCTCCCCATGCATCCGGAATCCGGACATCCTTCAGTGCCTCCGGCACCGCAGTCTGATATTCGCTTTCTGCCTCTTCCGAATAGTCGCGGTCCGTGTTCGCATACCCCATTTCATTCTCAATCTGAACCGCAAGAACCGTTTTTTCTTCCCCGTCATACTCTTTCAGAAAACGCATCAGTCCCTCAAAAGCTGCCTGATCCCGCTCCCTTGTGGCCGTGCAGTGAGCAGACAGAGACGGAACCGGCGCTCCGTTCGGTCCTTTGGCAAGCCGATATGTCTCCGGGTGAAGCTTCACATACTCCGGCACATAATTCGGATGACCGTTTTTGCTCGTCCCGAACCACAGAAGGATCAGATATTTCCCTGCCGCACGCACTTCGTCAATCAGGCCACAAACCAGCGAATAATCATAGTTTCCCTGTTCCCTTTCAATCTGGTTCCAGTAAACCGGCGCTTCCAGCGTATTTCCGCCGAAAAGGGACAGCGCCCGCAGTGATTTTTCCACCAGACAGCTTCCCGTCGAGGAATTATGCGTCTGCAGGCCAAGCGGCATGACCGGATTTCCATTTTTATCCGTAAACACCCATTTTTCCATTTTGCTCTTCTCCCCTTGATTCCCCACACATCCGTGGCGTCATTGTTAAAAGTCCGTCCGGAAGCGTGGACCCGTCTTTTCCTGCAAAATCTGAAATGCAGAAATCCTGTCGGACAGGTCTTTTGATAAAAGCGGGGCAAAACTTCGTCCTGCCCCGCTTTCACTGTCTCTATTCCGGAAACCATTCCCAAAAGTCCGGATTCAATCTGCTTTTCTTAAAATCTTTACATCATACGGTGCAAAGGAAATCGTTTCCCCTGCAGCATAGCTTCTTCCTTCCGCTGCATCCGTCACAGGGATTTCCGGAATAAGCTCCGCGTCTTCCTGCCGATGATTCAGGCAGAACCAGAACTCACCCTTTTCACTGCTGCGTCTCGTGATCTCCATCTGGTCCGGTGCATTCTTCGTCAGCTCCTGTGCACAGGACTGGATTCCGGCTTCTTCACAGATCATCTTCATGAAGTCATGATAGAAGGCCGCATTCGATCTGGTGCCGACATAATAGACGTTTCCCTTTCCGAAGGCATTGCGCGTCAGAACCGGTGTCCCTGCATAGAACTCGCTCTGATACTCCGCAAGGCTTTCCGCCTGTTCCACGTGTGAAATCGCAAAGGCATAGCGGGCCGGATACGTCGTGCCGTTCCAGACAAAACTGTTCTCCCTCTCCTTCAGCGCGTCAAATTCCTCCGTCCAGATTCCCGCAAGGCCGCGGAGCTCTCCCGGATAACCGCCGCAGACCACCTGATCGTTTTCGTTGGTGATGCCGCAGTACAGGGACAGAACCAGAATTCCTCCGTTCTGCACAAACCCTTCTAGGGACTCCTTCACGCCCGGCTTTACCATGTACAGCTCCGGCGCGATGACCAGCTGATAGCGTGAGAGATCTTCCTGCATCCCGATGACATCCACGTCAATATTGGCATCGAACAGAGGCCGATAATACTGCAGCGCCTCCTCCGGATACTCAATATCCAGAGAAAGGCCGGAGGAGCCTTCAATAGCCCAGCGGTTGTTCCAGTCATACAGAATGGCCGCCTTCGGTTTCGCCATGCTGCCAAGAGTCGCATTTCCGATTTTCTTCAGCTCCGCGCCGAGCTGCGCGCACTCACGGAATACGCGATTCTCATCGTTGCCGACATGCTGAATAATCGCTCCGTGGAACTTCTCGCAGGAAGCCATACTCTGCCGCATCTGGAAGAACATCACCGTATCTGCGCCGTGTGCCACTGCCTGATAACTGATCAGGCGCATCTCTCCCGGCCGTTTCAGAGTCGCGCTCGGTAGCCAGTTGGATACGCTCGGCGTCTGCTCCATCAGGCAGAACGGAAGATCCCGCTTCACGCCGCGCATCAGATCATGTTTAAACGCAATATCTGCGGGCCCTTCCGTCGCTTCCGGATAGTTGTCCCAGGAAACGAAGTCCATGTATTTGCCCCATTTCTGATAATCCAGTCCCGGATACAGGCCCATGAGGTTCGTCGTGATCTGTGCATCGGGAATCCACTTTTTAATTGCGTCGTACTCCGCCCGGAAGTTTTCCAGCATGCTGTCGGACATGAAACGCTTGTAATCCAGCGTAATGCCGGGGAACATGCTCCTTCTTTCCTCAAAATGCTCGCTCAGGAGGTTCGGTGCCACAATCTCTTCCCATTCGTAGAAGGTATGTCCCCAGAAATGCGTGTTCCACGCCTGATTCACCGCATCCAGAGAGCCGTATTTTTTCCGAAGCCACACGCGGAACGCATTCTCACAGTTCTCGCAGTAGCAGGCTCCGCCGTACTCATTGCTGACATGCCAGGCTACGATATTCTTCTGATCCTTGTAGTGCTCCGCGAGACGCGAGGCAAGCTCCGCCGAGAAATGCCGGAACGCATAGCTGTTCGGGCAGGAATTGTGCCGCCCGCCGAATTTTCTCTTCATGCCATTGAATTCCGTGCGCAGGATTTCCGGATAGCGCTTTGCCATCCACGCGGGATGCGCGCCGGTCGAGGTCGCCATGCAGATGCTCATGCCGTTGTCCGTGACGCGCTTCACGGTTTCATCCAGCTCCGAGAAATCATAGGTTTCCTCCGATGGCTGGATCATCGCCCAGTTGAAGACATTCAGGGTCACAATGTCCACACCCGCTTCCGTAAGAAGCTTCATGTCCTGCTCCCTGGTCTCCTCCGGCCACTGCTCCGGATTGTAATCACCGCCGTATAACATCTTTGTTACCTTCGAATTGCCAATCATCATTCCCTCCACTTGTACATTGATAAACTGTTTTGCATATGTGCTTTCTTCCACCGACCAGCCGGCGGATTTCCTGCGCCGCATTCTGATTTCCCTCTCAGAAGCCTTTCGTAATTATCCGTACCTGTTCAGCACATCTCGAATTTTCTTACGAAGTTCTCCGCTCCGCAAGGAGGATCTTTTATCGTCATTTTTATACCCCGCTGAGGCAAAATCCGCGAAGGCGGTCTTGCCGAATGCGGCAGCCGGTGCGTCAGCACCGATGCTGCGGTTTGAAAGCGACATATCAATGTCACTCTCAAACTTTTTCCTCAAAGGAGAATTCCCGGAGCAGTGCCTCATACCCTTCAAAATGCTCGCAGTCCGCAAACCGGAACGATTCCGGCAGACGCAGAATTTCCTCCGCGCTGTGCTCCCGCAGAATCTTCTCCAGAAGATGCTTTTTCTGAAGAGAATACAGAATCGCACGCTGACGGAAGGAGAGCATGTAGCGTTCTTCCTTCGCGGCCTCCGGGAAATACGCGTCGCAGAATGCATTCACGGCCTTTTCCCCCCGGACGGCATCTTCATCGTGATCCCATGTTCTGCCGAATTCTCCTGCCAGCTTCATCCATGGCGAATCCGCTTTCGGATAGACCAAACCCATGAAGCGCGCGTCCTTGTAACTCCAGAGTGTGAAGGAAACCTGATATTTCCGGCAGAGCCTTGCCGTTTCCCGAAGGAGCATCACCGTAAACTCCGGATCCTTCCAGTCCGTCTCATATCCGGCCTCCCCGCATAAAACCGGACGGCCGAACTTCTCGCGGATCTTCAGAAGAGAAGTGAATACTCTCTCGAATACCTCTCTTCGCTTCTCCGGATCATAGTCCTTTCGATACAGGTCCGGATCCCAGACCGTCGGATAATAATGGAACATCGGTGCCGTCTTCGCGTCCCTGATTTCGCGGATGCAGTCGAATTCCATGGCAAAATGGTCGCCTTCCAGAAACAGGATGTGATTCTCATCATGCCGCCGGATTTCTCGCGTCGCCTCCTCATAAAAATCCTGAATCAGAGAAGTCCCCGCATCCGCAGACCGGTCTGAGAACACATAAGGCTCGTTCAGAAGATCATAGCCGAGAAGATACGGCTCCTTACTGTAACGCTCCGCAATCCTTCCCCAGAGCTCTGCCATCTGTCTGCGGAAAATTCCGTAGTGCCAGAATTGTGTATAGCCGGTGCTGTTGTCGCTGTGCCAGTCTGGATTCTGTCCGCCCGGCACGGCATGAAGGTCCGGCAGAATGTAAATCTGATACTTCCTGCCGAGCGCAAGAAGCCGGTCCAGGTACCGGAATCCCTCCTCCCGGAAAACATCCGGATTCTCATCATCCAGAAACAGGCGGTAATTGAACGGCACCCGGAGAAGATTGATTCCCAGATCCTTCAGCCAGGCAAAATCCTCCTCCGTCACAAATTCCCGAACGAACCTTTCAAAAAACTCCTGCGCCGTATCCCTGCCGTATACCGCCGCAAAGCTGTCCCGCATCTGGGAATCCGTGCAGGGCATTCCCACCATGAAATGCTCGATATTCAGCCAGGAACCGATGCCAAGCCCTTTGAAGAGCACCGGCTTCCCGTCACGCACGAATTCTTTTCCCTGTATTTCAATAAAAGTCCCCATTTCGGTTTCTTCTCCTCTGCTTCATTTGGAAAGCGGCCTGTCAATGTCGCTTCCAAACTGCATCATTCAAAATTTTAAAAAATCGTAACTGTTCCGGGCAGTTCTCATAAAAATTATCCTGCGCCAGGCAGTTTCCCCAAAATTACAGTTTCACTTTCTTGAAAATAAAATCATTCAGATTCATCTTGTTGATCAGGTCAATGACTTCATCCATCGAAGTCTTGTCGAATTTCTGCAGAATGTTGTGAATCTGCGTCTTTACCGTAGACATTTCCACCTGACGCAGCCTGCACACTTCCCTCCTGGATTTTCCCTCCAGAAGAAGTCCCAGAATTTCCAGTTCCGTGGTCGTCAGGGAGGAAACAATATTCACCGCATACAGAAAACTGGTCTCATAAGAACGCACCCTCTTGAATTCGCCGAGGATCCGCGATGCGATCTCCGGCCGCAGCGGGCAATTGTTCTCGTAGGCGTTATGAATGCTCCGGATGATTTCATCCTGATTCGCGTTCTTTAAGATATAGTCGCATACTCCCAGCTGGAACGCTGTGAAGATCAGTTCATCCTCCTCATATACCGTCAGAATGATGATCCTCACCTCCGGATTGTCCTGCAGAATGCTCTGCGTCGCGCGAATTCCGGCATCCGGTGTCTCCATCTCAATGTCCATCAGAATGACATCCGGTTTCGTTTCCTTCGCCTGTTCCACGGCCTCCTCTCCGGTTCCGACATCGGAAACCACCTCCAGATCTTCCGAAGCATTGATGATCTTCACATACTTTCTCCGGATCGGCTCCATATCCTCCGCAATCAAAACTCTAATTTTCCTGTCCATGTGTGTCTTGTGTCTCTCCCTCCTCCGTGCTCTCGTTCAGAAGAATGGAGGGCAGTACAATTCGGAACGTGGTTTCCTCATGTTCCGTGCTCTCCACCTCGATTCTTCCGCCATGCGTTGTAATGATCTTATATGTCAGGCCCAGTCCGATTCCCCAATGCTTCTTGATCGGTGCCGAGGAATAGAACGGCGTGAAAATCTTCCCCATATTGGCCGACGAAATGCCGGTTCCGTTGTCCGTAATGGAAATCTGCACCCAGTTGTCGATGGAATAGATCCGGACGGTCAGAACACTGTCTCTGTCCGGACATTTCTCCATTGCCTCGCGGGCATTCATCAGAATATTGTGCACTGCCTGTTCAAAATAGACGCTGTCCACCATGACCGCCGGGATCTGCCTTCCGTACTCCTTCCGAATCTCACAATCCCGGAAGTCCGGTGCCATACGCTCCAGAATTTCATCCATCAGGCGGCAGATATCCGTTCTCTTCAGAACCAGTTCGGACATCTTCGTACTCCTGTGGATTTCATCCAGCCGCCGGTACAGATTATCACAGCGTTCCAGAATTTCCTTCTTGTCCTCTTCCTCCGTCTCCACGACATCCAGCATCTCGACCTCCGCCTGCAGTGCGAGGAGCTCATTCTTCATATAATGACAGAATGTCTTGGACGTGGTGTCCGCCGCGTCAATCTGCCTTCGGATATTCAGCTCATTCCTCTCCAGTTTCCTGCGGTTTACGATGGAATGCTCCAGGAAATAAATAATGACAAAGGTGGCCAGCACCAGGTAATACGGATAAATCCGGTAAATCAGGTTGCTGCCCGAGAGCGGCACGGATCGGTAGGAGACAAATCCGGCCAGCTTCGACACCTTGACGAAACTCATCGGCGCGAACCAGAAAATAAACAGGTACGCAATCGCAATGCAGGCAAAACACAGACTCTCTCCCCACGCGTAATACCGGAAGAAATAAGCGGGTGCCACCTTGCAGTTGATCCAGAACACTCTTCCCACCGCATCGAGGATCAGCCCGCAGTTCAGAATGCATGTCACCATATGAACAACCGACTCCGCCTGTCCGAACAGCACTGCATCCAACACCTTCGGATACAAAAGGAAATAAAGTTCCTCCTGCACCTTCGGATCATAGAACAGAAACTGGATGATCAGAAAAAAAGCCAGCCAGCGCTGAAGCTGCCGGTTGTTCCGAACCACCGCATCCGACAGAAAAGTCAGTGAAAACTGAACGAAGAAATAAATCACCAGAAGAACCGCCGCATTCATCCCGCGGATCAGCCAGTTCCGCGGCACAGAAGCAAACATCAGAATCTTCCAGATGCCCTGTGGGAGCGAGAAATAGTTGTTCACGACATTGTAGTAATAGGCGTCCCGGGCAATATATGCCACCAGTGCGATGATTGCTGCCATAAAAGCCATAAGGGCCCCGGACAGATATTTATCGGATGCCTTCTTGTCCTTTCTTGTCATGAAGAAAAGGACCAGGACCAGAATGATCAGGATAAAATAAAACATCTGTCCTCCCAAATTGTCTTTCTCCCGGCCGCTTTTCCCTTGCCGGAGACCGCCCGTCTGCAGAGGAATCTTCGGCGTTGAAGCTGCCTGTGCTCCTGCCGGGTATGTTATACTGAAGCTGTTGTCTGCGTGCGCACGATGATTGTCTGTGAATCTTTCAATTTTTCAAAAATTCATCGATAAAATCTGTATACAGCCGTGCTGCAATCTCTCGTTATTGTATCATTCTGCTGCCGTGGAGGTGATTCCGCATGAAGCACTCTTTTTTTACATGCCCCCCCGTTTCTGTTTTCCGAACGCGGGTCCGTCTTCTTCTGGCGCCGGTCCTCGGAATTTCCATGTCTGCTGTTCTTCTGGGCGGCTGTTCTTCCGCACCGGAAACGCAGCTTCCCACGGAATCTTCCAGTGGGCCGCTCACCCTCACCGTCTGCGTGTGGGCCGATGAGCTGACCTACGTCACGGCCGCGGCAGATGCCTACAATGCCATTTCCAAAGATGTCACGGTCCGTGTACTCCCGCTGTCCAATGACGATTACGATCAGCACATTGATACTGTTCTGACCGATTCCAACACCTATGATCTGGTCGGAATCAAGGGAATCGCCAAAACCGTGCAGCTTGCCAACAAAGATCTGATCCTTGATCTCACCGATTATGTCCGCGACAGTATTGCACACAATACCATTGACACAGCCGCTTACGGCAACATGTTCAATGACATCACCTATCAGGACCGCTACTATGCCATCCCGACCCGCACAACCTGCTGGGCCTTGTTTTACAACAAAGAACTCTTTGATCAGGCAGGTCTCCCCTATCCCGGGCAGATGACCTGGAGAGAATATGCCGCCCTTGCCGGGCAGCTGACCGATACGGAGAACAACGTTTACGGCGGCTATTTTCTTCCCTGGATTCCCAACTGCATTGCCCTGCAGGGAGGCACTTATCTGACCGATGATAACACCGCGCCTCTTAAGAATTCCCTTCTGTTTCTGAATTCTCTTTATGAGACCTCACATGTCACTTACTACGAGATGGAAGAAATCGAAGATCCTCCCGAAGATGTCTACAACACCTTCGAGGAGGGAAGGGTCGCCATGGTGCCGAACGGAGAATGGATGGTGAATCTTCTCCTTCAGGACGAAGCCTCCGGAAAGTCCATTCCGGACTGGGACATTGCTCCGATGCCGGTCGGCCCCGGGCAGGAGGACGGTACCACCTGGGGGCAGTATCAGTACATGAGCATCTGTTCCTCCACCCGGCATCCTGCGGAAGCCTTTGATTTTCTTCTCTTCCTGTGCGGTGAGGGCGGCGCGGAGATTTATGCGAATCACGCCATCATCCCCGCCTACTCCGATGATCAGATTGCCGCTTCTTATCAGAAGGCGGCCGGTCACGATTCCGCGCACTATTTCTTCGAGTCCCGGAAAATTCAGGAGCAGCTGCCGATCCCCGGTTATCAGGAGACCATTGAGGTCTTCAACCGCGAAGCCAAGAGCTATTTCGCCGGAGAACAGACGCTGGACGAAGCGATGGAGCATTTTGAAACGCAGCGGACTGATATTTTCAACAGTCCCTGACTTCTTTTCTCATAAAGATCGGAGCCGCCGGAACCATTTCCGACAGCCCCGATCTCTTTTTTCCGAAATTCGGATCACGTGATATTTTTCATTCTGCGGCTGCAGGATTCCAATCAGGATGGTCTCCTGCAGGCCGCACCGAGTTTGCCTTTTTCAGCCCTTCAGTCCGGAGAATGCGATTCCTTCGATCAGATACTTCTGTGCGCAGACATACAGCGCGATCATCGGGATCAGGGAGCAGACCGTTCCTGCCATGATCAGGCCGTATTCCGTCTTGTACAGGGTGCGGAATGCCGCGAGGCCGAGCTGAATCGTCTTGATCTTATCATCATCCAGATAGATCATGGGTGCCATGTAGTCATTCCACATGAAGTTGAAGGTAAATACCGTCAGAGTAGCCAGTCCGGGTTTGCACAGCGGCAGGATGATTCTCCAGTAGTTCGAGAACTCACTGCAGCCGTCCATTCTGGCCGCCTCGCAGAGTTCATCCGGAATTCCCAGCATGAACTGACGAAGGAGGAATACACCGAACGCACTGAACAGATTCATGCAGATCAGAGACCACGGGCTGTTGTACAGACCAAGCGTCTTGTTGACGATGAACTGCGGAATCATAATCGCA
Organism: bacterium; assembly: GCA_963655255.1. GTDB lineage: Bacteria > Bacillota > Clostridia > Lachnospirales > Lachnospiraceae > CAG-791. Next base: position 3,022 of record CAVKEB010000043.1, on the reverse strand, counting down.
TGCCACGGAACCATCATCGTTGCCAGATAAGCCAGAAACAGCTTATCACGGCCCGGATAGTTCAGCTTTGCAAAGGAGTACGCCGCCAGAGAGCAGGTGAACAGCTGTCCCAGCGTAACGATCAGGGAGTAAACCAGTGTGTTCAGATAGTACCGCAGGAACGGAATTTCCGTCCAGACCTCGATGTAATTGGAGAAACGGATCGGATTCGGAATCCATCGGATCGGATACAGGAAAATTTCATTGTTGTACTTAAAGGAGGATGACAGCATCCAGACAAACGGGATGATCATCGTAATGCCGAAGAGCAGGAGGACGATAAACAGGATCGCGCTCCGCACCGGGTGATGATCTTTTTTCTTGATTACAGCTTCTTTTGCCATGATTTTCTCTCTACTTTCTTCCATTCGGACAGCATCACAGATAAGTTAGGACTGCATCTCGTATTTGCTTCGCAAATCCTCGCCGCATGTCCGCGGCTTCTTCCACTCGGACTGCATCTCGCATTTGCTTCGCAAATCCTCGATGTTGGACAGTCGTCCAACATCCGCCCTGCTCCGGAGCCCGCTGCGAGCGAGCTCGCGCGTTCTCCTTCACAGTCCATCTGCAGTCCTCGTTGTTATTACATGTATGTAACCCACTTTTTCTGGCCTCTGAACTGGATCAGAGTGACCACGAGAATGACGGCAAACAGGAAATATGCCATTGCGGATGCGTATCCATAATGCATGTACTGGAAGCCTTCCTGGTAAATCCGGTATACCAGCACGTTGGTTGCCCGTCCCGGGCCGCCTTCGGTCATGATCTGAATCAGATCGAAGACCTGGAAGGAAGAAATAATGGAAAGAATGGTAACCATGAAGGTTGTGGGTGAAAGGAGCGGAAGCGTAATGCTGAAGAACTTCCGAACCGGGCCCGCACCGTCAACCTCTGCGGCTTCATAGAGCTGCTTCGGAATTCCCTGGAGTCCTGCAAGAATCATGACCATGTAATAGCCGACGCCCTTCCAGATTGCCACGATCATAACTGCCCAGAGTGCGGATTTCGTAGAGAGCAGCCACTTCGGAGGGTTCGCAATTCCGATCGCGCGCAGTACATTGTTGATCGGGCCAACGGTCGGATTGAACAGAAGCGTCCAGATGATACCAACGGCAACCATGGAGGTGATGTAAGGGAAGAAGTACATCGTCTTGAACAGGCTGGAGCCCTTGATTCCGGTGTTCAGCGCCACCGCAAGGAGTGTGGAGAGCACCAGCGTGACCGGCACCGTCACCAGCGTGTACAGAAAATTGTTCTTCACCGATACAATGAAATAGTCATCCTTGAACATATCGATGTAGTTCTTGAGTCCGACAAAGTCCATCTTGGTAAAGCCATCGTAATTGGTGAGCGAAATGACAAAGCCCATCACGATCGGAATCATCATGAAAATAAAGAATCCCACAAAGTTCGGAAGTACAAAGAGATAACCAGAAATGATTTCTCTGCGTCTTGCCTTTGCAAATCCCTTCGACTTCGTGTTTTCTTTCTTCGAAGTGTCTTTCATAGTTGCCTTTCTTGCTGCAGCCTGCAGCAGCATGTAGAGAAAGAAGAGGGACCTTTTCTCCGATTGCCCGAGAAAAAGTCCCTCTCCAGAGAATTTTATGCGATCTGCCGCTGTTCCCGGATCGCTGTTGCCGATCCGTTTTTACCCGGTCTTACTTCAGGCCCTCTGCACGAAGCGCATCTGCCTGATCCTTGAAGTTTGCCATTGTGGTGTCAATGTCCTGCTCATCCAGGAAGTACAGCTGTGCCTGCTCATTGAAGGCATTCAGGAACTGATCATAGCCTTCCGTGGTCGGCTGCTCCTGAACCTTCTTCGCATCAAAGAGAACCTGTACGGATTCCTTGCCGGAAGCATCCTTCAGAGCCTGTGCTGCGCTGTCCGTGGAGTAAGCGTGAATCATTCCTGCAGAAGCGTAAATTTCTGCACCCTGCTCGCCGCAGAGATACTTCAGGAAATCGAATGCCTCATCCGGGTGCTTGGTGGAAGCGGTGATGCCTGCGAACTGGAACTGTCCCCAGCTCGTTCCATCCTCAACGCCTTCCGGAACCGGCATCGGAGCAACTTCCCAGTTGACATCGGTCTTGCCCTCAGCCTGTGCCTGCATCAGCATGTTGACGCACCACTCACCGTTCGGAAGAAGAGCAACGTGCCCGTTCTCGAACTCGGAGATGTAATCATAGGTACCGGAGGAAACATCCTCGTAGCTGTAGTGAGATCCGTCGGAATACAGGCTCTTCAGCAGCTCGATGGACTCCTGCAGATACTGTGTGTCTTCATCGTTTGCGTAGGATCCGTGCTGTACTGCATCAAATACATAAATCCACGGTACCCAGTAGCCGGCCTTGATCGGAGTTCCGTCCTCTGCGGTCTTTCCATCATAGAAATCCCGAAGCTTGTCGGCGTATTCCTGGTACTCCGTCCAGGTCATCTGTCCGGGTGCCTCAAGTCCTGCTTCTTTGATCAGATCTGCATTGTACAGAAGTGCCCAGCAGGTGGTTCTGGTAGGAAGGATGTAGTACTTATCGTTATAGGTGCTGTTCGCCCACATATCGCCGTACTTGCTGGTGTCCAGATCGCTGTTCGCGATTCTGTCGGTCAGATCCAGAAGAGCATCGCCTGCCGCATAGGTCGTTGCCTGAGCCATGCCGCGGATATCAACCAGATCGACATCCGACTGTCCTGCCAGAAGAACCTTCAGCTTGTCATCATAGCTGTCACTCGGAATCGAAGTCAGCGTGACATGAATCTTGTCCTGAGAAGAATTGTACTGGTCCACAACCTTGGAAATGTAGTTCTCCTCATCACTCCAGATATAGAAAGAAAGATCAACCGCGCCATCCGCTGCCGCAGCCTCTGTGCTCTCCGCTGCTGCCGATCCGGATGCCGCCGTGGTGTCTCCCGATGCGGAAGAACCGCAGCCAGCCAGCATGCCGCCTGCAAGAATGCCGGTCATCACTGCTGCCAGCGCTCTCTTCA
>CAVKEB010000042.1:0-17743 GCA_963655255.1 bacterium | reverse complement strand
CCGGGCGGATTCGGGACTTGCACCCGTTAGAAACGTGCGCCGCCGGGCGCACTATGAGAAAGCAGGTCTGCCATTGTTGACAGACCTGCTCTATAACTCCTCTTAATCCAATATTTATACTGTCCTTTGCCTTACTGATTTTTGGAATTCATGAACTCTGTAAACTGTTTCTGATACTCCTCAACTAATCTGTCAATTCCGGCTTCGTCCAACTTTTTCAGTGCTGCATCGATATTCTCATCATAGTCCACAACACCATTTGTGATCGGGTTCAGGTATTCCTGCTCCACTGCCTGAAGCTGAGAATACTCCGTCTGAACCGGAGTCATATCAAAAGCAAATCCCAGATCCTTCTGCGGGATGCAGCCATCGTTCCAGTGCTCATACTCCTTCTTCTGTTCCTCGGTGATATAGGGCTGATATCTCTTGAAGTTAATATTGTCCGGAAGCCATGTGTCAAACAAAGTGTCTGTATTGATCATTTCCAGCTGCCCATCCTCAGAAATATTATAGTCCTTGCCTTCGATTCCATACAGGATCAGATCATTCCATTCCTGACTGCTCTGCAGCAGGTTGATGAGCTTTACATAGCCATCCAGTTCTTCTCCTTCCACGTTTGCACTGACTGCAAAGGCAGTTGAATAGGTACCTCTGGACATCAACGGCTTGTTCTCTGTGTTGTCTCCGATATAGTAGTTCTTGAACACTGCATTCGGATCAGACTTTCTGACAGAATCCTCATACTCAAACACACGATAGCTTGCACCTGTCGCAAAAAGTGCATTGCCGCTCATGAATTCTGCATCCACCTGATTGGCATTCGAGAGCATATAGTCCGGAATCAGGCCATCCTGATACCATTTGCGGAAAATCTGAACGGCCTCCTTGTACTCCTCGGATGCATAATAATTGTATACGGTCGGATCATCCTGCTTATTCCCGTCAGTATAGATGAAATGGTTCGGACGATATACGTTGACATCCGACGCAATCGCACCATTTACCATTTCCGGAAGAATGCCGCCGCGGCCAAAGCATACAATGTCGGGATGCTTCTCGTTGGCAAGCTGATAAAACTTTTCCACATCATCCAGAGTCTTCAACTCAGTCATGCCGCAATCTTCCAGGATGTCCTGCCTGGTAATAACGACATAATTCTCACCTGCGTTCACCTTATTGCCGAAAGGAAGCGCGTACAGTCTGCCGTCTACTTTCCAGATGTCAAACATTTCGTCACCACCACAGTATTTCTTCAGATCTCCTGCATACTTTTCTGCCGCATCGGTCAGATCCGCATAATAGCCTTTGGAAACACACTTGGACAGAAAAGCCGTATCCGTATAGGTTACAAACTTCTCTCCGGAGGACAGCATCAGCTCTGTCTTGCCGCCCGCATACTCCGCCCCAGGAAGGTAGCTGATGGTCAGATCCACATTGATGGCATCCTCCACTTTCTGATGAAGCTCATTCTGAGCAAAATCTGACATACGCTGCGATTCTTCTCCATACAGAACCAGATTGACCGGTGTAGGATCCCCTTTTGCCTCTTCCTGACTTCTAGAGGCATCTCCTGCTGACGCAGATCCGTTTCCGGAGTCGGAACTTCCGCATCCGACGAACATGGAAGCAGACATTGCAAGTACTGCTGCCAATGCGACCAATTTCTTTCTCTTCATATCTTAAAACCCTCCTTTTTATCATCAGCCGGTTGATTCCGGCGGATTCACTTAACCCTTCAGCGCTCCTACGGTGACGCCCTTGACAAAATACTTCTGAATAAACGGATAAACGATGATGATCGGTCCGATTGCAATACAGGTAATTGCCATCTTGATGGTCTGTGCCGGCAGCACAATGTGTGATGCAACTGCGCTGGACGGATTCACCGCCAGATACTGGATATTGGACATCATCTTGTACAGGATGTACTGAATCGTGTAATACTTCTCATCATTGATCAGCATCAACGGAAGATAGAAGTCGTTCCAATACTGCAGTGCATAGAAGAGCGTAATCGTCACGATCCCGGCCTTTGCAAGAGGAAGAATGATCTTCGTCAGGATCGTAATGTGACCCGCACCGTCAACCAGTGCGCTCTCCGTCAGCTCATAAGGCAGACCCTTGAAGAAATTCCGCATCAAATACATATTGAATACATTCATAGAATACGGAAGAATCAGTGCCAGCAGATTGTCCTTCAAGCCAAGATATTTGGTGCATACCAGATACCATGCCAACATTCCTCCGTTAAACAGCATCGTGAAATAAGCAAAGAAGGCAAACTTCGGCGCTGCCTTGAAGTTTTTAACCGAAATCACATACGCGTAGGTCACAGTGACAAAGACAGAAATGGCCGTTCCTGCAAGTGTAACCAGAATGCTGTTGCCATATGCGTGGATCAGTTTATATCCCTGCGACTGAAATACGTACTGATAGGTTTCCAGAGACAACTCCTTCGGGAACAGGGTGAATCCGTTCTGCGTAACATAATTCTCCGGCGTGAAGGAGCCAATAAAGGCAAATACAATCGGGAAAACCGCGATCAATGCCGCTACAGCTAGCAGGAAATAAAATACCGCTGTCAGAACAGTGTCAGAAGAGAATTTCTTTTTCATGCCCAGCTCCTCCCTTAGAACAACGTGGAATCTTCATCAAACTTTCCGGCGATCTTATTCGCAAGAACGACGAAGATGAATCCGAAAATTGACTGATACAGTGAAATTGCAGAAGCAAATGCCATCTCTCCATTTCTGACACCGCTTCGATAAACGAACACATCAATCAGATCCGTAGTAGGGAACAGCACCGGGTTCAGGTTCGTCAGTCCGATGATCATATTCAGGTTTCCTCTCATAATATTTCCGACAGACAAGAGAAACAGAATAATGATCGTGGGCTTCAGAAGGGGCAGAGTGATATGCCTGATACACTGCCATTTTGTCGCCCCATCGACCTTCGCCGCTTCATAGAGGGAAGAATCAATGCCGGTTAATACGCCGTAATAAATAATCGAATTATAACCACAGCTCTGCCAGGTGTTTACGATCGTAAGAATCAGGATCCAGATTCCCGGCTTCGCATAGAAATCATAGGTACTTCCTGTAACAGCTGCGATTATTTTATTGATCATGCCCGTCTGCGGATTCAGCAATGCATACAAAATTGCTCCCGACACCATCCAGGAAATAAAATACGGAAGAAACATCAGGCTCTGCGAAATCTTAACAAAAAAACTGTTTGCAATTTCACTCAGCATAATCGCAATTGCAACCGCCGCGATTGTCCCCACTGCAAAGAACAGAAGATTATACATAACAGTCAGAGAGGTTGCACGGATTGCCGTGCTCTTGTTATTGAAGAAATAAATAAAATTCTTAAAAATCGGCGTTGCCCACGGGCTTTTAAAGATTCCGCCCCGGAAGTTGTAATCCTTGAAAACAAGAATAATTCCAGTCATCGGAAAATATGAAAATAAAAGCAGAGCAATGGTTCCCGGAAGAGCCAGCAAGTACAAAGGCCAATCCTTTTTTATTGTTGATTTTCTTTTTACTGCAACTGCTTCTTTTTTCTTTGGAAGCGCCATCTTTTCTCCCCCTTTTTCTTATGAAGAACGGAAACAACACATTTACTCTTGTTCTTTCCACATCTATCTGATGATGAATGAAACATCTGGAAAAAACGGGAGGCTCGTTTCTGCTCTTCTGTTTTCGGACTGCATTGAGTATAAGCAGAGCTAAATGAGAAAAGAAATCAAAAAAACATCCATTCCTGCCACATTCACCGAAAATGTCAGTAGAAATGGATGCAAAAAACGTCTTGCAATGAAATTTTTATCTTGTTTTTCTTCTCTGAGAGGGAGAAACGCCGTATTTTTTCTTATATTGAGCCGAGAAATACGAGACTCCATTGAATCCGCACATCTCTGCGGCCTTCTTAATACTAAGCTCCGGTCGTTCTTCCAGGAGCTCATGTGCGTAGGTCATGCGCATATCGGTGACATACTCTGGAAATGTCATCCCAACATTCTCGTTAAATGTTTTGCTGAAATAGGACCCTGAAATACCGAATTCTTCAGAAACCCGATCCACGGAAATATCCTTATCCGTAAAATGTTCTCTGATATACTGAATCGCGGTCAGAATGTCCAGTCTCGATGAACGCTCCATATAAACCTTATTCTCAAGGCAGGCATCTTCCGTAATATTCTCCAGATAATTCACCAGCTCTTCCCGCGAAGTCAGCTCGCTGAGCTTGATATAATGATCCATGGTATGTTCCTGTCTCTGCTTCATGGTCATTTCTTTATTCAGTGCGCATTGCTCCACATTCAAGCAGATATGTGCCATATTCCGGATGGCATCTCTGCTGCGATAGGCCCCCAGAACTCCGATCAGGAACGGAATGTTCTGCTTGGCTCCATCGAGATCCGCCTTTTTGATTTTGTTATAGTAGTTTTTAGTAATTTCATCCGGAACATCTCCAGTCTGCATAAATGAAAAATCACGACTGGTGAGTACCCGCTGTTCTGGATCAAACAGGAAATGTTTGGTACCGATCAACACCTGCTGAAACTCTGTCATCAAATCCCCGCTGTTATCCATCACCCTGCTGATCACGACATGCAAATCCGCAAAACGCGAATCCTTGTGCATCATCTTCCAGATTAAAGTTCCCAGCTGTTCATCATAAAGCACACGATTGGAATCCGCTTCTTTGACCGTGACAAGGAACCACTTGTTCCTGCAATCGTAATATACCGCCGTCTGAAATGTTGCAAAGCGTTTTCCCATTTCTTTCCGAAACGCCTCCGGAATATCTTCCCGGATCTGCTTCTCCATGCTCTGCACCAGAACAAAAGCCTCATGGTTTTTTCCTTTTTCAACCCGAAGCTCTTCCGGCACTCTGTCATCCTCTGACTTTTCTTCCAGATAAGCCAAAATATGATTGTTGTGATATTGTCTGGACAGAACATCTATCCTGCTGATGATCTTCTCACTGGTATCGTCCGTTTTCTGAGTTACACCCTCCAGATGAACCGGAAGTGTCTCCACACGGAGTCTTCCGAGGAAACGATTGAGCGGTGAATAAATCATCAGGCTGATCCACCATGCCATGGCGAAACCAATCATCAGCGAAATCACCAGAACAATAAATACAAAACGGATGAATTCGTTCAACTGCTCACGGCTTGCATCGATTCCGGAAAGACGCACGAGCGTTAATCCATAAAAATCATTTTCCAGCGTCGTAAGGATATACCGCTGTCCTTCAATGTTAATATCGCTTCCATCGTTTTTCTCCGAAACTGCCGCCCAGATAGCCGGAACATTCTTTACGGCAATATTCTTGTGAATCAATGCATTTCCATCCTTATCCAGAATGAGGAAAGGCTGATCCGTAGTCGCATCCCGTTTGTTTTGCATTTTATTCAAATCAATAGCAAAAACAATGCCATGATACGGCTTCTCTCCCATATATTTCCGTTCCGTCATAAAAATGCACAGATCTTCACGGCTCTCCGAATTCAGATAGAAATACTGCAGATCATTCGTAGAATTCTGAACCTTTTCCTCCAGCAGGTTTTTTTCTTCCTTTCCGGGATAACGGCTTCCAAAATATCGGTAGCCATCCTTATCACTGAACAGGCAAACATATTCGATCTCCGGCAGAGATCCAGTCAGGCTGTTCAGGTTCAATGCCACACGATATCTCTGCATTTCAGAAGAGGATGTCGAATAAATATAGGACCGGACAGTCGATGAACGCCAGCTGTTCTCCATCAGCTCCCGGTAGCTATCCATCTGCCTGGTAAAAAAGAAATTCAGATTGGTCAGTTCGTTCTCAACATTTTGCGTAATGGTTTCCTTCGTCTGTCGTACCACCCATCCATAAATTGCAAACAAAACTCCCAATACAATACTGACCGTCACCAGAAGGCAGCTTACAAACAGCAGGTATTTGTACCTTTTCTGCGTAATATCGATTTCTTTCACCCTCTTCATTCCATTTTTCCCCCAAAAAAGCAAGTGCAGCTCCCCAAACTAATTCTTCAATGCAGTAATTGGCACTACAAAAACCCCGTCCGGGCGCTGGTATACTGCATTGGACAGTCCGCACAATACACACAAAACGGAAGGTGCTTTTGCCTGTGGGACAGCCGCAATCTCCCGTTGAATGGTCAACAGGTTTTCCGCTGCTGCATCAATCTGATTCGCGCCGAGCTTGATTTCAAATGCCGCCCATTCTCCATCCGGTCTCTCAATAACCGCATCAATTTCACGATTACTGTAGTCCTGATAATGGTACAGCCTCCCGCCAAAAGCTTCCGCATAGATCCGCAAATCACGCTCGCATAATGATTCAAATAAAAAGCCCAGAGTTTCCAAGTCTCCAATCAGACTCTCCGGGGTCGCCTTCAACAGTGCACATGCCAGAGACGGATCCGCCAAGTGCCTCTTTTCTGCCTGCTTGATTCGGACTGATGATCGTATCCCAGACGCTGAAAAGGGAGGTTGATTGTCTATAAGAAATAATCTCCTGAAGATATCCAGATATGCAGCGACAGTATTGCCATCAATATCATCCTCATCCGTTGCCCTGATATCCTTGATTAATGTCCGGTTGGTCGCCGTTGTACTTTCATTTCTTGCCAATGAGCGAAGAAGCTGCAGCATTTTCAAAGAGTCACGTTTCACATCATCGACGCGGTAAACATCATCCTCAATGACCGCAGTAAGATATTCTTTCGGCAGCAATCCAGCCTGTTTCTCGGGGATCTCCAGATTCCCAGGCCATCCACCCCGGACAATAAATCGAACCAGGTTCTTCAAATCTACTTCACCTGTCAACGACGGAGAAACTTCCCCTTTGCACAACTGCTCCAGAGAAACCACTCCGCTGGAATCTCCGGATTCGTACAAAGACATCGGCCGCATTCGTAATCTCCCGATTCTTCCAGCTCCGCTATGAAGAATTCCTTTATGATTCGGAGTCGCAGATCCAGTTAGGATGAACTGTCCTTTTTGCCCCCGCTGATCCACCTGATATCGCACTGCATCCCAAAGAGGCGGAACTTCCTGCCACTCATCCAGCAGGCGAGGTGTAGCTCCCTCCAATACCAACGCCGGGGACAGCTGCGCCAATTGCCGATTTTGAAAATTCCCCTCCGGACTTCCAATATAAATTGCACTCTTTGCGTGGTGGGAAGATGTCCAGGTTTTACCACACCATTTGGGACCTTCTATACAAACGGCCCCAAATGCCATTAAATATTCCTCTACCTTGGCATCAATGATTCTTTCACGATATTCTTCTGTTCCCATGATGCAACCTCCTTAATGCCATTTCAGAATACTGCATTCAGTCAGATTTTGCAATTTCATTCAGTCAATTTTCATATTCTCGTTCAGTCTGTTTTTCTATTTTCATTCAGTCATATTTTCTATTTTCATTCAGTCAGATTTTCAAATCTCCACCTGTTTTTCAAAAATAAAAAGAGGACACCGAAGCACCCTCTCTCTCAAGTTCTATTTGTTTGTTTTCCCGTGACCATTTTGCGGATGAAGCTCATGACGCAGCTTCCCCCGCACAGCGCGGTACAGGAGAGCCGATACGCCCGCCGTGATGAATTCCGCCGCGGGGAAAGCCATCCATACCCCGTTCATTCCGAAAATTCCGCTCAGCACATACGCCGCAGGCAGAATCACAACAAGGTACCGGAGAAGGGAAATGATAAAGGAATCTCCGCCTCTGCCAAGGCCTTCCAGCGTTCCCGCCGCCGTGACCGACACTGCGGAAATCAAAAATCCCGCGCTGATGATCCGAAGCGCTGTCGCTCCCTGCCGGACGGTTTCCGGATTCTCCGTAAACAGCCCCATACACCAGCCCGGCGCGCAGACGCAGATCACAGTTCCGATTCCCATCACGGCCAGCGCCATGCACAAGGCCGTCCGGAAAATGCTGCTCACCCGCTTCTCCTCTCCGGCCCCGTAGTTGTAGGCCACCAGAGGCCGGATTCCCTGCACAATCCCGTTCGCGGTCAGATAGATGAAGGTCTGCAGCTTATAATAAATTCCGAGAATCAGAATACCGGTCTGCGAATATCCCGCCAGAATTCCGTTCAGCATGGAAATCAGTACCGACGGGAGGGCCTGATTCAGGGAAGCCGGAATTCCCACGTTATAAAGTCTCCCCGCCAGATGCCGCTCTCTCCATCCCTCCCGCAGGGAAATGTGAAGGTGCAGGGATCCTCTCAGCCAGAGCACCAGATAGACGGCAAGCGTAACCGCCTGTCCGAGGATGGTCGCATATGCCGCGCCCTCAATCGACATGGCCGGGAACGGTCCGATTCCGAAGATCATCAGTGGATCCAGAATAATATTGGCGATGCAGCCCGCCATCATGCTGACCATCGACACCTTCATGCTGCCGATTGCCTGGAACAGCTTCTCGTAGACCAGTGAAACCTGATTGATGACCGAGAACAGAATCACGATTCTCGCGTAGCGGATGCCATAATCCAACACCTCCGGATCCTTCGTGAATGCGGCAAGAAACGGCCGGACCGCAAGGGAAAGGATGATGGTCAGAAATACGGCATGCACCAGGGACAGGAGAACGCCCAGCGAGGCCGCTCCATCCGCATCCTTCTGCCTCTCTGCCCCCAGGTAAAAAGCCACTGCCGCGTTGACACCGACCCCGAAGCCGATGCAGACCGCACCGATGATGTTCTGGAGCGGGAAAACCAGCGACAGTGCCGTCATGGCATTCTCGCTGATTTTGGCAATGAAAAAGCTGTCCACGATGTTGTACAGCGCATTGACCAGCATCGACAGCACCATCGGCATCGACATGGACACCACCAGCGGCAGTACCGGCCTTGTCTTCATAAAACTCTGATCCATTTTCTCTTCCTTTCCCGCGACATCTCCCGACAGATTCTTCCTGTCTCCATACTCCACAAACCCATCCGGAACCTGTCTTCCAATCTTTTACCTCGCTGAGGCAAAATCCGCGCAGGCGGTTTTGCCGAATGCGGCAGCCGGTGCGTCAGCACCGATGCTGCTGTTTGAACGTGACATATCAATGTCACGTTCAAACTTTTTCTTCTCCTCACATAGCAAAACCACACAGCCTCTGAACACATTCGTTCAAAAACTGTGTGGCGAAAAAGATTGCTCTCAAAAATCCACGCCCGGCATTCCGGGTTTTGTACCGGTTCATGCTAGTGCATCCGGCGCGGATTGTCAAATTGTTTTACAAGAGCGTGTGATCTTCTGTACGATCTTGCGTTCTGGAATAAATTACTGCTCTCCGTCGTACGGTACAACCGCTCCCTGATAGGTATCATTGATGTACTTCACAGCAGTATCGGAGTGAAGAGCATCGGTCAGAGCCTTGATCTTGGCAGCGGACTCATTGCCTTCCTTGACTGCGATGACATTGACATACTGCTGAATCGCATCGCCGTCTGCGGACTCGGTTACCAGAGCATCCGTACCTACGTTCAGGCCTGCCTCAAGAGCATAGTTGCCGTTGATGACGCCGAAGGCTACGCTGGGAAGCTGTTTCGAAACCTGTGCTGCCTCAACCTCAACCAGCTCCAGGTTATGAGGGTTCTCTTCCACATCGTTTACGGTTGCGGTAACGCCGATACCGTCCTTCAGAGTGATCAGTCCTGCCTGCTGCAGAAGAAGCAGAGCTCTTGCCTCATTGGTGGTATCGTTCGGGATTGCGATTGCATCGCCGTCTGCGATATCATCCAGGCTGCTCTTGGTTCCTCCGTAGATTCCGAAGGGCTCATAGTGAATCCTGCCGTTCTCTGCGATGGCAAGGTGCGTTCCGTTCTCCTCATTGAAGGAGTTCAGATAATTGACGTGCTGGAAGTAGTTCGCATCGAACTCCCCGGACTCTACCACGTTGTTCGGCTGAACATAATCCTCGAATACGGTAACCTCGAGATCATAGCCTTCCTCTGCCAGAAGATCCTTGACTGCTGCCAGGATCTCGGAGTGAGGGGTCTGGGAAGCGGCAACCTTGATGACATTGTCGCCGTCTGCCGGTGCTGCGGTGGTCTCTTCTGCAGCGGCTTCGGTGGATGCATCCGTTGCTGCAGTCTCTGCCGTCGTGGTGTCAGCGGAAGAGTTGCCGCAGCCTGCCAGGATGCCTGCTGCAAGAGTGGATGCTGCAAGTACTGCTAAAAACTTGTTTTTCATAATAGTTCTCCTCTTTTCTGCGCTACCTGCGCCTGCGGGGAAGTTCCCCATTAAGTTTTGGCTGCTGTGCAGCCAGGTTCTATATACAACGGCAGTCATGATGTCTGCCGATGCATTCCCAAAGAAAATGCTGCCGCCCCTTCTCGCGGCTTCCGGAACCAAAAGTGCAAAGTCAGGATGGCTCTCGCCCGGATCAGATATGTCTCTTGTCGAGACGGACCGAAATCACGGTTCCGATGAACTGGAAAACCTGTACCAGCGCAATCAGAAGGATAACCGTCGTGATCAGGATATTGGCCTGCCAGCGGTAATAACCGTAGCGGATTGCGATATCGCCGAGTCCGCCGCCGCCGACGGTTCCTGCCATTGCGGAATATCCGAGGATCGTTCCGATGGTGATCGTCGCTCCGGAAATCAGGGAAACTCTCGCCTCTCCCAGCAGAACCTTCCATACGATCTGCAGATTGTTGGCTCCCATCGACTGGGCTGCTTCAATCACGCCCTTGTCCACCTCGTTCAGAGAGGACTCCACCATTCTGGCAATCAGCGGTGCCGCCGAGATGACCAGAGGAACAATGGTTGCCGTGGATCCGTAGGTTTTGCCTACGATCACCCTGGTCAGCGGGAGGACCAGAATCAGAAGGATCAGGAACGGAATGGAACGCATGATGTTCGTAATAACATCCAGAATCCGGTAAATGACGTTGTTCGGCCGAAGGCCGTCCTTCCCGGTGACCGTAAGGACAATCCCCCACGGAAGGCCCACGACATATCCGAACAAAGTCGAGACGATGGTCATATAGAGGGTATCGCGGACACCTTCCGCAATCATCTGAATTTCCTGTGCACTCATCTTGCGCTGCCTCCTCTTCTGTCGTCTGTCAGCTCTTCCACTGCCAGGCCCCTTTCTTCCAGATATGCAATCTGACGGGCTGCTGCCTCCGGGTCATTGGCAAGGCCGAGGATCATCTCTCCTCTTGCCACGCCGCCGACATCCTTCGTGTCTGCCTTCAGAATATTCACCGGGCATCCGACCTCCAGAATCATATTGGCGATCACCGGCTCATAAGAGGAATTCTTTGTGAAAACAATGCGGACCCTTCTGCTCTCATGCAATTCGGATACCATGTGCGCGTGCTGCTGGGCCTTCTTCTCTTCCTGCTCCTTCTCCCATTCATCGGGGTCCTTGCCCTCGATGATGAGCTGTCTGGCAGCCCGTGACTTCGGATGTGTGAAAATATCCTCTACCAGCCCGTTCTCGACGATCTCGCCGCTCTCCACGATCGCGACATGGCGGCAGATTTCGCGGACCACCGACATCTGATGCGTAATGATCACAATGGTAATTCCGGTCTCCTCATTGATCTTGCGAAGGAGCTGCAGAATGGACTGCGTTGTCTGCGGATCCAGCGCACTCGTTGCCTCATCACACAGAAGGATCTTCGGATCACTGGCAAGGGCTCTTGCGATGGCAACGCGCTGCTTCTGTCCGCCGGAGAGCTGTGCCGGATAGGCGTTTGCCTTCTCGGAAAGTCCGACGGTGGCAAGAAGCTTCTCCGCTTTCGCGCGGATCTCCTGCTTCGAAAGCTGATTCTGCTGAATCGTCAGCGGAAAACAGATGTTGTCAATCACGGTTCTCTGCATCAGGAGATTGAATCCCTGGAAAATCATACTGATGCTGCCCCGCAGCTGACGGAGTTCCTTCGGAGCAAGCTTCCCGAGCTCCTTTCCCTCTACCGTGACGGTTCCCTTCGTCGGAACCTCCAGATAGTTCAGGCACCGGACCAATGTACTCTTGCCTGCGCCGGACATTCCGATGATTCCGTAAATGTCTCCCGCTTCCACCGAGAAATTGATGTTCTTCAGGGCCTCTACCTTCGCGTCCTTCGTGTCAAAGGTCTTGGAGAGATCCTTTACTTCAATAATCGACATGTTAATACCTCGCTGAGGCAAAATCCGCAAAGGCGGTTTTGCCGAATGCGGCAGCTGGTGCGTCAGCACCGATGCTGCCGTTTGAAAGTGACAGATCGATGTCACTTTCAAACCTACCCCTCTCTGAAAATGGTTCTGTGACTGCCTGATTCCGTCCATCCCTCTGAACTGGCTCCGCAGATCATCGAAGCAGAGGGACAACTCCGTATCATCTGAAAATGGAAAAAGGCAGGTGCACGATGTGCACCTGCCCCATTATACCTGTCCGGACTTATCTGTCAAAGAAAATCAGGCGAGAAGATGCACACTAAAGGGCCCCATGGGCCATGCACATGACCATGGAGCAGCACATCATTCGCATCATCGCCGTGAAGTTTCTGTCTGCTCTGGTCCGCATCTTCGTCGTTCCTTTCCTGAGAATTTCTGCTGTCTTTTTATTTCTATTTCCTACTTGTTTAGTCGGGATAATACTCCTATCTCCGGATCCTGTCAACCCTGTTTTTGTATTTGTTCAGCACCAGCCCGAATTTCCGTAAGGAAATTCGAGATGTGCCGTGCTGAAGTTATTCCGGATAATCCTCTCGCCTGCCTGCAGACATTATCTTTCACACTTCCAGAACGCGGCGCTGTAAGCCGGCAGGACACTTCCTCCCCCGAAGTCATGCATCTGCCCGGTGATCAGATCCTCTGCCTGTCCGCAGCCCGCATCGAAATGAGCCGTAAACGGCTCCGCATCCGCGTTGACTGCAACGAGAACCCGCTCGTTTTCGCTTTTTCTCTCGAAAATGCACTGCCGGTTCGTCAGAAGGACGCTCCGGAAATCACCGTAACAGAGCGCCTCAGATGACTTTTTCGCGGCAGAGAGCTTCACAATCCAGTCCGTGAGCTCATTCCATTCCGGCTTCTCAATGGCAGGGCGAAGGCACGGATCACCGTCCTCCTTTCTGCCCTTCACGCCCCATTCGCTTCCATAATAGATGCAGGGAATGCCCGGCATCCCGAACATCAGCGCGTAGATGAGCGGCAGATGCGAAGGGTTGTTCAGAATCGAGGCCACCCTCGTGATGTCGTGATTGTCCACGAAGCTCAGAAGATGCATGCCGCGGTACAGGCACCACGGTTCCTGGCCGAACTGCCGCATCAGCGAATGATTGATCTCGAACAGGTTCATGCTGTTGAAGCTCGACCACAGGCCCTTGCAGCACTCATAATTGGTTGCGCTGCTGCACATTTCCAGATTGACGATCTGCTTGTAGTCGCCGCCGAGAATTTCGCCGATAAGATAGAACTCCGGTTTTTTCCGATCCACATACCAGCGAAGAGTCTTCAGGAAATTCCGGTTCAGCATATACGCCACATCCAGGCGCAGTCCGTCAATGCCGAACTCATCGATCCACATCCCGACGCTCTCCAGAAGGTAATTCTTCACGGCTTCGTTGTCGAGATTGAGCTTCACCAGATCGTAGTTGCCTTCCCAGCCTTCGTACCAGAGGCCATCATTGTAAGCGTCATTCCCGTCGAAATTCAGATAAAACCAGTCCTTGTACGGACTCTCCCATCTCTTCTGAAGAACATCCTGAAACGGCCCGAAGCCTCTCCCCGCGTGGTTGAATACGCCGTCCAGAAAAATCCGGATGCCCGACTCATGAAGGGCATCGCAGACCCTTTTGAAATCCTCATTGGTTCCCAGCCGCACGTCCACCTTCCGGTAGTCCCTCGTGTTATAGCCGTGTGTATCCGATTCAAAGAGCGGATTGAACAAAACCGCCGTCACACCGAGTTTCTTCAGGTGCGGAATCCAATCCAGCACCTGAAGAATCCGGTGCTCCTGTTTCCCGTCATTTTCAAAAGGTGCTCCGCACATTCCCAGCGGATAAATCTGATACACCACACTCTCTTCAGCCCACATTGTCGTCTCCATTCTCCGCATCGCCTGCTGCCTTCCGTCACGAATCTCACAGATTTTCCAGCCTTCTGCGGCACATTGTTTTCTGTCTATTTCTTCTCTTGTTTGCCGTTGTTTCAATCTTTATTTTGCGAACAATCCACGTTTTCCACATAGTTATCCACAATTTACGAGGATTTTTCCTCTGTTTTCCCGTTTTGAAATATTGTTCTATTCTCTATGTATTTTGACAATTCACAGCCACTCATTCCAGAACTTCTCCGCCAGCTTTCCGACCTCCCGGCTGTCCGTGATCTGCGCGTTCGACCATTCCGCGGGGAACAGCCTCCTGCACGCCGGCGTGAGAAACCGGTCATCAATCAGGACCACGATTCCGACATCTTCGCTGGTCCGGATCACCCGTCCGGCCGCCTGCTGCACCTTGTTCATTCCGGGAAAACGGTACGCGTAGTCATATCCGTTCTCCCCCCTTGCATCAAAATAATTCTTCAAAAGCTCCCGCTCCGTACATATCTGCGGAATCCCGGTTCCCACAATCATAACACCGATCAGCGAATCATTTTTCAGATCAATGCCCTCACTGAAAATCCCGCCCATCACACAGAAGCCAAGGAGTGTCCTGTCGTCGTAAATCTCATCGAACCGCCGCAGGAACGCCTGTCTCTCCTCTTCCTGCATGGCGCTCCTCTGCCGGATCACCGTGCAGGTCTGCCCGTAGCGGAGCTCGAACCGGTCCGCCACCTGATTCAGAAACGCATAGGAAGGGAAGAATACCATATAGTTGCCGTTTCTCTGCGAAATCACCCCGGCGATGCAGTCAGCCAGCCGTTCAAATGTGTCCGGCGTCCGGTACTGGTAGCGGCTGGTCAGATCCTTTACCAGATACAGCCCCCGCTTTTCCGGATCGAACACCGACTGCGCGTAAATTTCATAGTCCTCTTCGGTTCCGCCGAGCAGGCTTTTATAATAGGTAATCGGCAGCATTGTCGCAGAGAAAAGGATCGAGGCCCTTCCCTTCTCCATACACTCCCGGAGGCGCCTCCCCGGATCCACGCAGAAAAGCCGCACCCGGACATTCCCGGCCCTCCGTTTCCCGTTTTCGGCGGTGATCCCTGGGGCCTGATGTTCTGCCGCCCGATTTCCGCTTCCAGAGACGGTTCCCCTGATTTCACCTGTGCTGCTGCCCGGCATCTGTGCATAGCACACATAACGCTCATCCATCGTCGAATAAATGGAGGCAAAATGATCGATTTTGAAATAAAAATCCAGCAGCTCCGGGCGAAGCTCCTTTTTTTTCTTCCGGTCCGGATCCTTCCCGCCCCGCCCTGACTGATCCGCGATCCGTTCCTCTCCGAGGATTCCGCTCAGTTCCAGATCCGCGTCCGTCACCAGTCCAGCCAGACGGTCCACGCTCTCTAACATCCTGCATCCGGAGGTTTCTCTCCCGATTGCCAGCATTTCCCGGCTGATTCTTCCGATCTTCGTGTAGAGCTTCGGCCACAGGTCTTTGACCTTGCGGCGCATCTCCAGGACCTCTTCCCGGACAAGCGATGCGCTGTACATCTCCCGCCCGCGATCCACTAGATTGTGGGCCTCATCGATCAGGAAGAGAAACTGCCCCTTTCCGGCACCGCCCCCGGCGAAAAAGCGCCGCAGGTACGCGTGCGGATCGAACAGATAATTGTAGTCTCCAATCACCACGTCCGCGAACAGGCTCATATCCAGTGCCATTTCAAACGGGCAGACCTGATATTGTTCCGCATATTCCGCGATGTTCTCCCGTGAGAAACTCTCCTCATGGGTCAGCAGCGCATAAATAGCCTCATTGATCCGGTCAAAATGCCCCTTCGCCCGATGACAGCTCTCCGGATTGCAGTCCGGTTTTTCCAGAACGCACACCTTCTCCCGGGCCGTCAGGAGAACGCTTTTCATCCGAAGTCCTTTCTCCCGCATCTGCCTCACCGCTTTCTCAGCGGCCGCCCCGGTCACGGTCTTCGCCGTCAGATAGAAGATCCGATCCGCTTTCTCCTCTCCGATCGCCTTGATGGAAGGGAAAAGCGTCGTGACCGTTTTGCCCGTTCCGGTCGGTGCCTCCAGGAAGAGCTTCCTGCCGTGCACGATGGTCCGGTAGACATTCGCCGCGAGTTCCCGCTGTCCCTTCCGGTACGGAAACGGGAATTCCAGTGCCCGGATGGATTCATTTCTTGTCTTCTTCCAGTCTGCCGCAAACTTCGCCCACGGGTGGTACTGCTCCATCAGGTCCCGGTACCACGCTTCCAGCTCTTCCCGTGTGTTCATCTCGTAAAACCGCCGGATTCCCTCCGTCTGCAGATTGCAGTAGGTCATGCGCACGCAGACCTTTTCCAGATGATTCTGGCTCGCGTAAAACCAGGCGTAGCATTTGGCCTGTGCCAGATGGACCTTCTCCGGCTCCCGAATGCTCCGGAGCTGCCGGTACGTGGTTTTAATCTCGTCAATCGTCCAGAGTGATTCGGTTTCTCCCGGGTTGGTTCCCTGATAGATTCCGTCAGCGCGCCCCTGTACGTGCACGGAAAGATCCTCTCCCGGATATTCCCAGATTCCCTCCAGCGGAACCTCAGGCTGATAGTCTCCCTCCGCCGCATCCTGAAGCTTCCGATGCATGCGGGAGCCTGCGAGCATCGCGTCCTCTGTACTTCCCCCTGTTCGGTTGTCCAGATCGCCGCAGCGAAGGAGGAATTCCACCAGGCCGCGCACGGAAATTTCGATTGCACTCATACCTGCTATTCTACCACACGCTCCTTTTCTTCCGCAGATTTCCCGAACATTCTTTCGATGCCGTCTTCTTCGTTTTCCCCGGTCCGGCTGACAGATTCTCCCTGCGGCCCCAAAGCTGGCAACGCCGCGGCCGCTGCACCAGCCGGACAGTCCTGACATCCCCCTGCGGCATGAAAGATCGCAGCCGCTGACTTCCAATAGATGTCGGCGCGAAAAAAGCAGGAAGAAGACTCTTGTCTTCCTCCTGCCCTTTCCGGAACGGATGATCAACTGATCATCTCAACCGATCATCCTTGCCTGTGTTCTCTTGTGTTCCCATGCCGATTCCAAGCCCAGACGTTCTCTGCGTTTCTCAGACAGCCATCTGCCTGCTGTTCAGATAACGCTCGAACTCTTTGTCATAGCCGTTGTAGGACACGGCAAGACGTCCTCTTAAATCCAAGCCCATCACACCAAGAAATGATTTCGCATCCACCACATAGCGTCCGTAACGGTCATTGGCAACATCAATATCAAAATCACAGTGTTCTGCAGCATGTACAAAGCTCTGAACATCTTTTGCATTCAAATAAATGTATCTGGTTGTTCTCATCGGATTCCTCCTTCCTCACAGGGAGTCTGCTCACTTTTTTGTCTGGTTTTCTGCGACGCTTTCGTGACATATGCAAGACATTTGTGTCCCGCTCTCTCTATGCTGGGACCTATTATAGCGGTACTTTTTCAAATGTAAATTGGCTGAATCGATGTTTTATATAAATTTTATTGGCTGTTTTTTGACGAATTCACACGTCCGGTTTACCGGACTGCGATTAATTTATCCGGATCTGACGGATGAGAAAGCACTTTCCTGTCAGATTGTCTCCCGATCGCTCCGCCATGGCTAGTGTAAAGTTTTTGTAGGAAAGTAAAAACAAGAAAAGAGGTCCCAAACGTG
>CAVKEB010000041.1:0-18570 GCA_963655255.1 bacterium | reverse complement strand
CTAAATGATTGAGTTTTCAAGGTTCGCAGATATTTCCCGTGTGGGAAGTTTCAGTTACAAAGCGGAAGCCATCTATGACTATATTCCGGATACAGATACTTTTATTCTTGGATCCCGGGGCAGTACGACATTTGCACAGTTCAAGGCTGCAGTGACAGAAGAGATCGGGAGCAGTGGGACGGATACCTGGCGGGCAGTAAAACTAAATGATTCGTGGTATCTGATGCGGATTCTTCAGAATGGGAGACAATATCTGGGAGCTTTTGTGAGAATCAGCGACCTGATTGGAGAACATCAGAACAAAGAGGATGATACAAACTTCTATTGTCTGGTTGATCAGAACAGGAGAATTGTCGGTGATGATCCGGATGAAAACGTTCTGGATGAAGCACAGTTCGATCAGCCGTATTCCATTGAAACACTTGGAGAAACCAAATGCCTGGTGGTTCATAAAAAGCTGGAACAGTGCAATTATGATCTGGCGAATATTACACCGTATTCTGCCATCAGCCAGGTTACAACGACACTGAAAATTTCGTTGGTGATAATTGCATTTCTGATTCTGGTGATCTGGGGCGTTCTGTTTGCTGCGGTACAGCGCGGCATTCTCGAGCCGATCACGACGATTACGAATGCGCTTCAGGAGGTGGCAGCGGGAAATCTGGAACAACGGATCCCGGTGCACAATCAGAGTCCGGAGTTTCAGTCCATTGCGAAGACATACAACATCATGGTTTCGGAAATCAAGGATCTGAAGATCAATGTATATGAACAGCAGATCGCGCATGAAAAACTGGAATCGCAGTACCTGAAGCAGCAGATTACCCCGCACTTTATGATCAATTGCCTGAATACGGCCTGTCAGCTGACGGGATGCGGGGAACTGGAACTGGCGCGTCAGCTTCTGAAAGAATTGAGTGCACACCTTCGTTATGTGTTGTCTTCCGGGAAAACAGTGCGACTGTCGGAAGAAATAAAACTTGTGCAGAACTATATAGAACTGTCCAATATCCGTTATCCGGAGAGCATTCATGCGGAAATCCAGTGTCCGGAGGAACTGAGAAATTGTGCAGTGGTTCCTCTGATGCTGTTAAACTTCGTGGAAAATGCAATCAAGCATGAAGTGGTGGTAGGGGAAAGACTGGAAATTCATATCGAAATTATGGAAGAGAGCCGCATGGAGAAAAAGGGAATCTGCGCGGTTATCTGGGATACCGGAAATGGATATGAAGAGAAGGTACTGGAAGAAATTCAGAAGCTGACAGATATTCCTGTGGAAAAAACGCCAACGGCGCATATCGGTATTACCAATGTGATGCAGAGGACGAAAAAAGAATTTCCGGGAGCGGAGTTTACTTATTCGAACCGTGAAGATGCAGGGGCACTGGTAAGAATCTGGATTCCGCAGATACCGTATGTCGGTCAGAATATGACGTGGCAGATTCGTTGAATCGGGTGGGGAAGATACAAAAGTGTGATTGTGCAAGATCAGCCGGAACAAGGGGAAAGGCAGATTTTCAACGCGGGGGACAGCAATGAAATTACTGATTGTAGATGATGAATACTACAGCGCCCAGAGTACGAGAACCCAAATTATAGAGGGAACCGATCTTTTTGATGAAGTTCACTGCTCATACAGCATGAAGCAGGCGCTGGAGTATCTGGAGCAGAATGAAGCAGCGGTGATTATCAGTGACATTGAAATGCCGGGAGGAAGCGGCCTGCAGCTGCTGGAGAAAATTCGTCAGAGCCGCCAGAACGCCGTGTGTATTTTTCTTACGGCATATGCAAATTTTGATTATGTCACAACGGCAATGCGTCTTGCCAGCATTGATTATCTTTTGAAACCGGTGGAAACGCAGCAATTGCTGGATTCGGTTTCCCGTGCGGTGGAGCTGTACCGCCAGCAGTCGGCAGATCAGAAGAATCGGGCAGAGGCCGGCTATTGGCACGACAGCAGACAGTATATCTATGAGCTTTTCTGGGAGAATCTTGCAGAAGGGACCATCGCCGGAGATGAAAAGGAAATTCGTTCTGCTCTCCGCACCAGAAATCTGGATGAAGAACTGGAAGATCAGGAATTTCTTCCTCTGATCATACAGTGCGTGATCCATGACAATCTGCAGCTGGAGAAAAATCTTTACCATTTTACGTTGAAAAATATTACCCGGGAGTATTTTTATGATAAGAATGAACTCTCTGCGGTTGTTCGTTATGGAAAGACAGATTTCCTGTATTTTCTTCCGCTTCCGGCTTCAAGAGAGCGGGCAGAGATCCTCGCAAAGTGTGAAGACTCATTTCATGGTTTTGCCTCGCATTTTCAGAACTCGTTCAATTACTTCCTGGCCGGACATACATGCAGGATGGAAGAGTTTCAAAATGTGTTTCATGAAATGCTGGGGTATGTGCAGAAAAATGTCACGCTGGAAAACCATGTTTTTGACTTGTCCGATTCCTTTTCGAACAATTATGATACGGAGAATATCCGGATTCCACTCGAAAAATATCGGGATTACCTGCTGAAAGACCAGCCGGAGGAATTGAAAAGGGAATTGAGTCTGTTCCTGCAGCAGATGAAAATGGACGGAAAAGGAACCAGAGATTCGCTGAAATCTTTTTATTACAGCTTTCTGCAGCTGTGCTTTGCTACAATGGAAGACCGGAATCCGGAGGCGCTGCCGCCTTTCCGGACGCAGGTGATTGCAACATCTCCGGAGGCTGCCTGTGATTCCTTCTATTCCCTGCAGAACTGGGCGGAAAATACAGTGGATCAGTACAAAAACTGCATGGCATCGGTTCTGAATGAAGAGAATACGGTTGCATCCGTGAAACGTTACATCAGGGATCATCTCGCGGAGAATTTGAGCCGCGAGGCGCTGGCAGATACCGTGTATCTGACTTCGGATTATCTGTCTCACCTGTTCAAGAAGGAGACGGGATATTCGCTGACCAATTACATCATTCATGAGCGAATTGAGAAGGCCAAGATTCTTCTGGCACAGAGGGAACTGAGCATCCGGGATGTTGCGGCTGCCTGCGGATTTGACAATGTTTCCTACTTCTCGAAGCAGTTTCGCAATCTGACGGGGGTCACTCCACGGGAGTACCGCAAATAGACAGAAGGAGGGCAGAGTTTTCGGAAAAAGGAAACACACGGTGTGAAGAAATCTGCTGCACTGGCGCGAAAGAAACCGCAGAGACCTGAAACAGCACAGAGAATATACAGAAAATGGAAGGGGGTACCGCCGGATTGGCGGTACCCCCTTCCATATAATTGTCCTTCCATGATTGATGGGAAGCTGTCTGTGGAGAAAAGGTTATTTTGCTGCCTTCCATGCATCCAGCTGGCTCTGCTTGGCATCCATGATATCCTGCATGCCTGCTGCCATCATCTTGTCGTCCACTTCCTTGAGACCGGTAGCAGGATCAAGGAAACCATACTCCAGCTGCTTCTGATACTCATTGTAAATGTTGGTGCAGGCAGCGAGCTGTGTTGCAACCTGAGTGGAGTCAAATGCAAAGCCTGCCGCTGCGGATTTCTTTGCATTGTCGTTGAATTCCTTGATGCGATCCCACAGATCGGCGCTGTTGCCGGTTGTCGGAGTGGTCAGGAACTGGTTCGGGTACAGCCAGGGGAGCGTTCCGTAGTTTCCGGAACTGGTTCCCTTGGAGGCGTCAATGAGACCGTCCTCGTCCAGCTCATAGTGAACGCCTTCGATACCATATACAAAGAGATTTGCAATATCAGGATCGGTGTAGAGAGCCTTCATGAGGACCATTGCTGCCTGCGGGTTTGCAGAAGAAATCGGGATTGCCCAAGGGTAGCTGGCTACATTTGCGGAAGCCATATAATCTTCCTTTGTCTGGAAAATGGTCATCGGACGACCGTCTCCAAGAGATTCCTGCGCCTTGGAACCGGGCTTTCCGCTGGTGCCGTAGGCCATCAGAACGCCGTCTTTTACGAGCTGGCCGACTGCAGTGGTGTCTGTTGCGGCATCCTTACTGATATAGCCCTTCTGGTTCCAGCTGTACACTCTTTCGCAGAAGTTCTTATAGTCCTCGCTGGTGAACAGATCCTGAATGGTAAGATCCTGACCGTAATCGGTGAGAACGCCGAAGTTCGTGCCGCCGATCTGGTCGATTTCGGACTGCTGAACAAGGTCGTTGTTGGCAGGACGGTAAACTTCCAGATTCGGATAGGTCTCATGGAGTCTTGCGAAGATATCCTCCAGCTCATCTTCGGAAATCTTGATGATTTCGTCATCCGTGTCGGGGAATTCGTAGCCGATGCCTTCCAGATATTCGGTTCCAACGGCGATGCATCCGCGGCCAACGGCATAATCACGGGTATTGGTGATGCCGTACAGAACGCCGCCGACACGGCACATGTCAATGTAATCCTGACCGATGGCATCTACAATGCCGTCGCCGTAAGTTTCGAGAAGGCCGTCCTGCTCGAGATCCATGAGATATCCCTGATTGACGAGGCTGGAATATCCCGAGAACAAAGTGCTGATGACATCAAGCTGCTGGCCGCCTGCCAGTTCCAGTGTCAGGTTCTGGCTGTAAGAGCCGGAATCTCCGATCTGCATTTCAATTTCGATGTTGTGCTTTTCCAGAAGAATCTTATTGATTTCTTCCGTTACCATGTCCAGATCCTTGGGAGCTCCGGTAAAAGTAGGGAACGCCATTACAAGGTGCTGCGTTGTTTCAAAATAATCCGTAGAAGCGTTGGATGCCTCTGTGCCGTCTGTGGAAGCGGTGGAGTCCGCGGAGTCTGCAGCAGTGGAATCGGCAGTAGTTCCGGAAGAGGATCCGCATGCGGCAAGTGTTCCTGCCATTGTTGCCGCGAGAACCATGGCTATTACTCGTTTCTTCATTTCTTTCCTCCCTTAAATGTGAGTGAAGTGTGATGGTGATTGTTCACAAGTGATGAATCAGGCCTCGCTGTTCATCTTTGATGCCACTCATCCTATCAGTTTCATGAAATTGAAAAAGCAACAATTCTGTTTTGAATTGTCACTTTTCTGTTTTCTGTTTTTTATGAAACAAAATCGTGTTACTTCTCCGCAGAATCGTTGTTTTGAAGCTGTCCGCTGTTGTACAGAATAGAAAATACGAGCATATCAAAAAAGAGAAAAGGAGCAGAATGTCATGAAAAAAAAATATTTTGTGAAAAAGGAGCTGGAAATCGAACAAAAAGAGAAACCGCTCACGATCCTCCAGGACATTACCTTTGCAAGAGTGCCGTACTGGTTCCCGAATTTTCATTATAAATCACTGAAAATGGACATGGTATGCCCGTTCCACTCGGAGGAGGGACAAAAGTATCCTCTTATTGTATGGGTCTGCGGCGGGGCATGGATCACAATGGAAAAGAGTGCGCATCTGCCGTTCTGGATTGAACTGGCAAGAAAGGGCTATATCGTTGCCAGTGTGGAATATCGGATGTCCAGTACGAAGCATTTTCCGGCGCAGATTGAAGACGTGAAATCGGCTATCCGGTATCTGAGGGCTCATGCGGAGGAATTTCATATTGATCCGGAGCGTATTGCAGTTGGCGGAGAATCGGCAGGCGGGCATCTTGCGGCACTTGCCGGTGTGACCGGCGCGGTGAAGGAATTTGATGTCGGAGAGAACCTGAATCAGTCCAGCAGGGTTCAGGCTGTGCTGGACTTCTATGGACCGGCAAGCTTTAACCTGCAGACAGAGGTTCAATCCGATGAAAAAGAGCCTGCCGGGCAGGAAGAAAAGCCGGAATTTCTGATGGGACCGGATCCGGTGGAGATGCTTCTGGGATATTCGCCGAAGAAAAATCCAAAGGCGGCAGAACGTGCAGCGGCGCTTTCCTATGTCGGACCGGATACACCCCCGTTTTTCATTATTCATGGGACAGCGGACCCGGTTGTTCCTGTTGAAGGCAGCAGGGCTCTTGCGGCGAAGCTGGAAGAGAACGGATGCAGTGTGGAACTGGTGGAGATCAACGGTGCCGTGCATGCAGATCCCGGGATTTATCAGGAAGAAACCAGAGAAAGAGTGGCAGACTTCCTGAAACGCGCCTTTGCCAAGCCGTTCGTCCCGTTTCATGAGCACATCTGCAAGGAACAGGAGGTGAAGGAACCGTTTCTGACGATGCTGGAAAATATTGAGTTTGCGCAGACTCCGTATTGGTTTCCTTTCTATAACTATCGGGATTTGAATCTGGATCTGCTGCTCCCGCTGGACAGAACGGAGGGTAAGAAGTATCCGCTTCTGGTGTGGATCTGCGGGGGCGGGTTCCTGACGATGGAGAAGGCTGCCTACATTCCGTGGCTTTTGTATTTTGCAAAAGCCGGTTACGTCGTTGCGAGCATTCAGTACCGGCTGTCCAATGTGGCGCACTTCCCTTCTCAGCTGGAAGATGCGAAGAAAGCAATCCGCTTCCTGCATGTTCATGCAGAGGAATTTCATATTGATAAGGGATGCACCGTGGTCGGCGGAGAATCGGCAGGCGGGTATCTCGCCTCCATGGTGGGGCTTACCAATGGCCGCGCGGAATATGATGTCGGGGAGTATCCGGAGGAATCCAGCCGGGTGGACGCTGTCATTGATTTCTACGGCCCGACGAGCTTCGTTCATCAGCAGATTGGTGAACTGAAAATCGGAGAAGACGATATCCGGAAAGGCCCCAATCCGCTTCTGGGCTTTGATCCGAGAGAAAATCAGGAGAAAGCGGAGCGCTATGCGCCCTGCGGCAATGTGACGAAGGATGCTCCGCCCTTTTTCATGGCGCATGGAACAGCAGACGTACTGGTGGACTGCGAGGCAAGTGATGAGTTCTGCGGAAAGCTGAAAAATCAGGGAGTTCCCGTGGAGTACTGCATTGTGAAGGATGCACCGCATATGGGAATGCAGTTCTATCAGAAAGAGATGGCAGACAGAATTCTGAAGTTTTTGGATGAGACTCTGTAAAGGTACAGTGAATGACCGGATGCCGGACAATTGTACAACGGTTTTACAGAGTGGAGATAGAGAACGATGTGCAGATGAATGTGAAGGGAGAAATATGAGCAGCAGACAGAAGGTCCGGACAATTTATACCAATGACGGTGAGTGCGACGATATGAATACGTTTCTTCACCAGATGCTGTATCTGAATGATCTGGAACTGGAGGGAATTGTGTATTCCTGTTCCTGTTTCCATTATGAAGGAATTCCGGAAAAGGGAATTGCGCCCAAACGCTGGGCCGCTCCGGAATGGATGGGCCGATACATGGATTCTTATGAAGAGATTTATCCGAATCTGCGTGCACAGGATCCGGATTATCCAACACCGGAATATCTGCGCAGTATCACGGCAATCGGCAATGTCAAATATGTGTCTGAGATGGAGGAAGTCACGCCGGGGTCAGAACTGATCCGGAAGGCCATCCTGAAGGAAGATTCCAGGAAGCTCTATATTCAGATCGGAGGCGGAACCAGTACGGTTGCAAGAGCGCTGAAGTCGATCGAAGAGGAGTACCGGGGCACGGATCAGTGGGAGAAGATTTACAGACAGGTCTCTGACAAGCTGGTGATCGTGATGATCGTCACACAGGATGAGACTTATAAGGATTACATCTCCGTTGTGTGGCCGGAAGTGGAGCTGATTCATTGCATGCAGATTATGCCGGTTGCCTTTTTATATGGGGAGAAGGCGGATCCGCCGGAAGCCCTGGAGTGTTTTTCAGGAAGGTGGATGCAGCAGCACCTTTTGTCAAAAAGCAGTTACATGCAGCAGTATCATACCTGGCTGGATGGGCATGTTTATCCGGGAGAGGAATGGGAATCCCAGTTCGGTTCCAATCCGGAACTGGCTGCCGGAAACTGGTGGGGGAAAGCCGTTCATCAGAAGTATGACATGATCTCGGAGGGAGATTCCCCCTCGTTTCTCTATCTTCTGGACCGCGGACTCCGGAGTCTGGAAAATCCTGCTTACGGAGGATGGGGAGGAAGGTATGAACGGAAGAAGACCAATGAATTTCATGATGCTCCCAGATATTATCTGAGCTGCGAAGACCTGCCGCAGGGAATCGTGGAGGGTGATGCATTCTCCATGTCGAGGTGGGTTTGTGACTGGATGAATGATTTTGCCGCGAGAGCATCCTGGACGAATGAGGTGGATTACAACAAAGTAAACCACATGCCGGAGCTGGTCGTGGAGGGCGGCTGTGACAGGAACGCTGCGCCCGGAGAAGAGGTAGAGATCCGGGTAAAAGCGGCGGATCCGGGAGACACCATGACACTTTCCTGGTGGAGATACCAGGAAGCCGATACCTGTAGAAAGGAGATATTGCTGCATCAGAGCCAAAACGAAGAGGGAACCTGCGGCAGCGTCCGTTTCAGGGTTCCCGCAGAGGCCGGAAAGGGAGAAAACATTCATTTGATTCTTACCTGCAGGGATGCGGCACACGGGGAATTCCCGGAGTACATGACCACATATGCAAGGGTGATCATAACAGTTTCGTGACCAGGATGAGATGAACGGCCGGATGGTCACACAGGCTGCCGGGCATCAATGGAAAGACTGTACTTAATGAGAGGCTGTACTTTTTGTGAGCTCTGAGATATCTCAGAGACCACAGAGAGTGCAGCCTTTTTTTCGGTGGGCCCTTGTCGGAACATCATATCGTGCCAGGTCACATATTGTCTTTTGGGCGCGAAAGGAACCCTGGAAGAAGCCGACGAATCGGGCAGCAGGATCGTGTACAAGAAGTCCGGATAATGATAGTTCAGAACGGTTTTGTTGTACTTTTGCCGGGCTCCGATCACTACAATCAGCAATATAGAAACAAGCTGCATTCGCTGTGTAATGAAGGAAGGGAGAGTACGATATGTCAGCAGCAGTTGGAAAAATCAAAGCACCAAAAAAGAAAATGACATGGAAGCGGTTCAAGCGGTTTATTCCGATTTATCTGGTGATGCTTCCGGGACTGATTTATCTGTTTATCAATAATTATATGCCGCTGCCGGGTCTCGTTGTTGCTTTCAAACAGTACAACGCGGTCAAGGGAATTTATGGAAGTCCATGGGTCGGATTCCAGAATTTTAAGTATCTGTTTGCAACGAATGATGCATTCCTGATCACACGGAATACCATTCTGTACAATGTGGCATTCATTGCGATCAATCTGGTCTGCTCGATTGCAGTAGCCATTATTCTGAGTGAGCTGACGAGCAGAATCAAGAATGTTTATCAGAGCGTGATCCTGCTCCCGCATCTGATTTCTTCCGTTATCATCGGCTATCTGGTATTTGCATTCTTCAGCGTGGAAAACGGATTTATCAATAACAACATCCTGTCTTTGCTTGGCAAGGATCCGGTGAGCTGGTACTCGGAGCCGAAATACTGGCCGTTCATCATTATCTTTGTGAACACATGGAAATCCATTGGATTCAACTGCATCATCTATCTGTCTACGCTTCTTGGTTTTGACCGGGCATTCTACGAATCTGCAGAGATTGACGGAGCAACCAAGTGGCAGCAGATCCGTTACATTACACTGCCTCTTCTGAAGCCCACCGTGATCATGATGACACTGATGGCAGTCGGCAGAATCTTCTATTCGGATTTCGGACTGTTCTATCAGGTGCCGATGAACCAGGGCGCTCTGTATTCCACAACGCAGACGATTGATACCTACGTGTACCGCGGACTCTTACAGCTTGGCAATATTTCGATGTCAGCAGCCGCAGGCGTGTACCAGTCCATCATCGGATTTGTTCTGATTCTCGCAGCAAATCTTCTGGTCAAGAAATTCGACCGCGAAGCTGCACTTTGGTAAAGGAGATAGGAAATGAGAACAAGAGGAGATAAGACTTTTGCAATTCTGGGTCATGTGATCATGATCATTCTGTCTCTTGCAGCGGTGATCCCGATCATTCTGATGGTGATTTCGTCACTGACAGACAATGCCGCAATTCTTCAGAACGGATATTCGTTTGTTCCGGAGAAGTGGAGCACCTATGCCTATGAATGGATCTTCCAGTTCAACGGAGGCATGGTCATTCGGGCCTATGGAATTTCTTTCCTGCTCACGGCAATTGGAACACTGTGCAGTGTCCTGCTGACCATCGGCCTTGCTTACGGACTTTCCAAGAAGGGCTTGCCGGGAAGAGGCTTTTTCACCTTCTATGTTGTCTTCACGATGCTGTTTAACGGCGGACTGGTACCAACCTACATCAATTATACAAACGTTTTTCATCTGAAGGACACGTTCTTTGCACTTCTGATTCCGTCCCTTCTGATGAATGCATTCAATATTCTTCTGATGAAGAGCTACTTTGTCAGCAGTGTTCCGGATGAAATTCTGGAGGCGGCTTACATTGACGGCGCAGGTGAGATGACGACACTGGCCAAAATCGTGATTCCGCTGTCCAAACCAATCATTGCAACCATTGCCCTGTTTTCGGGAATTGCCTATTGGAACGATTGGAACAACGGCTACATCTATCTGGTAAAACGAACGGACCTGTTCAGTATCCAGAATCTTCTGAACCGCCTGATGCAGAATATCAATGCTCTGACACAGAACGCAAGCGACCTTGGAAGTGCGGCCAATCAGGGACTCAGCAATATCCCGTCGGTTACTGTCCGCATGGCGATTGCAACACTCGGCATCCTTCCTGTTGTCGTGGTCTATCCGTTTATCCAGAAGAGCTTTGTCAAGGGAATTACGCTTGGCGGTGTGAAAGGTTGATCTTTAAAGTGCATCTGTGACGCGCAGATCTTTGTGCGGCGCAGGAAGAGGAAGAGAAGGAGACAGAATATGTCCAAACATTACAGAACTATTTCGGAAGTGATGGATTATGGACCGCAGATTACGAAGGTCATTCTGGATAAGGGAGAACAGATGGAGGTGGATCCCTCGCCGGAAGATTTCAAGGTTCATGTGGAACGGAAACTGATTACGGAAGATATTCCGTGGCCTGCATTCATGGGAGAGCGGCCGAAATTTCCGATGAGCGGCGAGCGTACGGTGGATGTGGCATATCGGTCCGATGCAGAAGGCGGAAAGAATGCAGAAGGAACCTATATTGCTCTGGAGATGCACTGTGATCCCAGAGATGGACTCGGATCAACGATTCGTTTTAACGGAAAGTACAACGTTTCCGTCAATGGAGAATACACCATCTCACAGAAGGACGGGGACATTTTTGATGTGAACGATGGAAATACGGAGCTTTTGGGAGACCTGCTGAAACTTGGAGAACATGAGGACCCGGAAAAAAATCTTCGTTATTCCTGGTATGAGCCGGAAACAGAAGAGGGCGAAAAGATTCCGCTGATTATTTGGCTGCATGGATACGGAGAAGGCGGAGAGGAGACGAAGATTGCAGCGACCGGCAACAAGGTCGTGAATTTTATCTCCCCCGAAATTCAGAATATTTTTGGAGGCAAAGCCTTCCTTCTGGCACCGCAGGCGCCGACGATGTGGATGGACAATGGATCAGGGGAACTGATTACGGACGGTTCCAGCCTCTACATCGGACCATTGGAGAGACTGTTCCGGGACTTTATGGCAGAACATCCGCAGATTGACAAAAGTCGCGTATATCTCGGCGGCGATTCCAACGGCGGTTATATGAGCGTGACACTGGCAATCCATGATCCTTCCCTGTATGCAGCGGTCTTTCCTGTGTGTGAAGCCAGAGCAGATAAGAATATTTCAGAAGATGAGCTGAAAAATCTTGCCAGTGTGCCGACCTGGTTTACCGCGGCTAAGACAGATACTGTAGTTCCTGTGGAAGAATATGCAGTTCCTACCTATCTCCGGCTGAAGCAAATCGGAGCAGATACACATTTTACACTTTGGGACAGAGTCCTGGATCAAAGCGGACAGTACAAAAACGAAGATGGATCACCCTATGAGTATGCGGGGCATTGGTCCTGGATTCCGATGCTGAACAATGAGAACCGGTTGGATTATGACGGAACAGAGGTTATGGAAAACGGAAAAACTGTAACAATTTGCGAATGGCTGGCCGGGAAAAGGAGAATCTGACCGGACAGTCCGGACATGGATCTTGGCGAGAAAATTTAAAGATAAAGGCAACACGGCGGGAAAGATGGGAGCCGTAAGAGAGGGGAAAATGGATACAACGATCAGAATTGGTTTTGCGCCGACCAGACGTGCGATTTTCAGTGCACCCGCAGCGGTGCGGTTTGCAGATCTCACCAGGAAAAGACTGGATGAAATGGGAGTCTGTTATTCCGATATCCGGGAATTTAATGAAGAAGGCCTTTTGTATGATGACCGGGACCGGATACGGATTGCAGAGAAGTTCAAAGAAGAGAAGGTAGACGGCCTGTTCCTGGCTCATGAGAATTTTGGAACGGAATATGAGTGTGCCAGGCTTGCTAAGGATCTGAATGTTCCGGTTCTTCTCTGGGGGCCCAGAGACGAGAGACCGGATGAGAAAGGATCCAGAGAGAGAGATTCGCAGTGCGGACTCTTTGCCACGGGAAAAGTTTTGAGGCGTTTCGGTATCCCTTTTACGTATCTTACGAATTGCAATTTGGATGATCCGGAGTTTGAGCGCGGTATCCGGGATTTCCTGAGAGTTTGCAATGTGGTGAAAAAGTTCCGGAACCTGAGAATTCTGCAGATCGGACCCAGACCGTTTGATTTCTGGTCAACCATGTGCAATGAAGGAGAGCTTCTGGAGAAATTCAATATTCAGCTTGCTCCGATTCCGCTTCCGGAGCTGTACAAGGAAATGCATCGTCTGGAAAAGGAGGAACCGGAAAAAATAGAAGAGGTCGTTTCTTATTGCAAGGTCAACATGATTTGCAAAATAGAAGACGTCTATCTGAAAAAGGTGGCCTGCCTGAAGTGTGCAATGAAAAATCTGGCCGGGCATTATGGAGCGGGGGCCATCGCCATTCAGTGCTGGAATGCCCTTCAGGATGAAATTGGAATTATGCCCTGTGCGGCGAATTCTCTCCTGAATGAAGAGGGTCTTCCTGTTGTGTGCGAGACGGATATTCACGGAGCAATCACGCAGGTCATGGTGGAAGCAGCGGATCTTGGAGAGCATCGTGGGATGTTTGCTGACTGGACAGTTCGTCATCCGGATAATGAGAATGGTGAGCTTCTGCAGCATTGCGGACCGTGGCCGATCAGTGTGGCAGGAGAAAAACCGACGATCTGTGTGCCGGTTGCATTCCCTCAGAATGGAGCAGTATCCGCAGAGGCAAAGCATGGAAATGTGTCCATCGTAAGATTTGACGGAGATAACGGTGCGTATTCTCTACTGCTCGGACATGCAAAAGGAATTGATGGGCCTTTTACCAGAGGAACCTATCTCTGGATCGAAGTGAACAACTGGAAGCGTTTGGAAGCGAAGATTGTAGAAGGCCCGTATATTCACCACTGTGTGGCAATTCATGCGGACGTCGTTCCGGTTCTGTATGAAGCGTGCAAGTATCTGGGAATTCAGCCGGACCTGTATGACCCGATTGAAGACAAGGTGAAGGCATATCTTCATGGAGAAGACGTCATATTTGACGAGGTATAAGAGAAAAACAGAAAAATGTAAAACGTACCTGTTCTGGAAGCTGAGGAAATGAAAATGTTCCGGGACAAAAGGGCATGTTGGGAGGAAAGCTATGGAAAATCTGAAAGCAAAAGCCTATGACCTCAGAAAGGATACCGTCGATATCATCATGGCCGGAGGAGGCGGACATATCGGCGGCGATATGTCTGTCATGGAAGTATTGGTGTCATTGTATTTTCAGCAGATGAATATTTCACCGGAAAATCAGAATGATCCGAACCGTGATTATTTTATTCTGAGCAAAGGACATTCTGTGGAGGCGTATTATGCAGTCCTTTGTGCAAAAGGATTTCTGGACCTGGAAGATGTGAAGGCCCGTTTTTCCAAATTCGGCTCCCCTTACATTGGTCATCCGAATAACAAGCTTCCGGGAATGGAAATGAATTCCGGTTCCCTTGGACATGGGCTTCCGGTTGCAGTCGGACTTGCTCTCGGCAATCGTATGAGTGGCCGTTCCAACAGGACCTATGTCGTGATGGGAGATGGAGAATTGGCCGAAGGGTCGGTATGGGAAGGCTTCATGTCCGGTCATATGTACCATCTGGATAACCTGTGCGCGGTGATTGACCGCAATCGTCTTCAGATTTCCGGAAATACGGAAGATGTCATGGCACAGGAAGATCTGAAGGAGCGAGTGAAATCTTTTGGGTGGCATGTCGTCAATGTGGAAGACGGCAATGAGCTGGATCAGATCAACGCGGCGTTTGAAGAGGCTAAAAAGACGAAGGGACAGCCCACCTGTGTCATTGCCAATACCGTAAAGGGAAAGGGAAGCACCGTGATGGAGAATAAGGCGGCATGGCATCACCATGTGCCGACAAAGGAAGAGTACGAGGAAATCTGCAGAGATTTGGAAGCGAGAAAGGAGGAACTTCTCCATGTCTAATAAAATTGCAAACCGCAAGGTGATCTGTGATGTTCTTCTCGAACACGCGAAAGAAGACAAAGATATCGTAGTGCTGTGCAGCGATTCCAGGGGATCCGCCTCCCTGACTCCTTTTTTTGAGCAATTCCCGGAGCAGTCTGTAGAGATCGGCATTGCGGAACAGGACCTGGTCGGAGTGGCAGCCGGATTGGCAAAAAGCGGGAAAAAACCGTATGCGGCTTCTCCGGCAAGTTTTCTCTCTACGAGAAGCT
The DNA here is from genome assembly GCA_963655255.1 of bacterium. Taxonomy (GTDB): domain Bacteria; phylum Bacillota; class Clostridia; order Lachnospirales; family Lachnospiraceae; genus CAG-791. Next base: position 3,855 of record CAVKEB010000041.1, on the reverse strand, counting down.
ATGAGCAGGCAAAGGTCGATTGCGCCTATTCCAATCAGAATGTAAAGCTGATCGGAATTTCCGGCGGAATCAGTTATGGGGCTCTCGGAATGAGCCATCACAGTGCACAGGATATTGCGGCAATGTGTGCGATTCCGAACATGCGCGTATACCTTCCCTCGGATCGTTTCCAGACGAGGAAGCTGTTCGAGGCACTTCTTCAGGATGAGAAACCTGCCTACATTCGTACCGGAAGAAATCCGGTAGAGGACACCTATACAGAAGAAAACTGCCCGTTTGAAATGGATCATGCCACGACGGTTCGTGAAGGCGGCGATGTCACGATTGTGGCATGCGGCGAAATGGTGTATCCGGCCAAAAAAGCAGCTGAACTGCTTGCTGGGGAGGGAATCGAAGCAGAGGTCCTTGATATGTATTGCCTGAAGCCGTTTGATGCAGAGGCGGTCATCCGGTCCGCAGAGAAGACGAAAGCGGTCATTACTGTGGAAGAGCATGCGCCGTTCGGTGGTTTGGGAGCAATGGTGGCACAGACAGTATCTGCCAACTGCCCGAAGCAGGTGCTGGAAATTGCACTTCCGGATGCGCCGGTCATTACGGGAACCTCGCAGGAAGTTTTCGATTACTATGGCATGAATGCAGAAGGCATTGCGAAGAAGGCGAGGGAGGCACTGCTGAAGGTTTGATTGGAGGAAGATGGAGACACAGACGGCGGTACAACAAAATGAAATACAGAAACGGCAGAAGGTGAAGAATTCCAGAACAAGGGATATGACGCAGGGGCCGATCCTGAAACAGCTGATTCTGTTTGCGCTTCCGCTTTTCTTTGGAAATGTATTTCAGCAGTTTTACAGCACCGTAGACAGTGTGGTGGTTGGTAATTTTGTCAGTGCAGATGCACTGGCTGCAGTGACGATGACAAGCTCAGCAGTGAATACACTGGTGGGCCTGTTCGTCGGCATGTCAACCGGAGCCAGCGTGGTGATTTCACAGTGTTTCGGAGCAAAAGACAGAAAAGGCCTGCGGAAAGCGATTCATACAGCGCTTGCGGCAACTTTTCTTCTTGGACTTGCCATGATGGCAGTCGGATACTGCATTACACCGGCACTGCTTCGTTTTATGCAGACGCCGGAGAGCATTGTTCCGCTTGCCTCGGTCTATCTGAGAATCTATTTCCTGGGAATTGAGGGCCTGATGTTCTATAACATGTCATCGGCAATTCTCCGGGCGGTGGGAGATTCCAGAAGGCCGTTGATCTTTTTGATTGTGACAAGTCTTTTGAACGTTGTGCTGGATCTTCTGTTCGTTCTCGGATTCGGGCTCGGAGTAGCCGGCGTTGCACTGGCAACGATACTCTCACAGTTCACATCCGCGTCGCTTGGACTTTTTGTGCTGCTGCACAGCACCGAAGATTACGGAATTTCCATGCGGGAGCTTCGGATTGATCCGGCCTCTCTCTGGAAAATTATCTGCATCGGCCTTCCGGCAGGCCTTCAGATGGCAATTATCTCATTTTCAAATGTGTTTGTGCAGGGATATATCAACAGTTTTGGGAATGCCAGTGCTTCGGGATGGGGAGCATATGGAAGAGTGGATGCCTTTGTCATTCTTCCACTGCAGAGTATTGCCCTGGCAGTTACAACTTTTACCGGACAGAACGCCGGAGCTGGAAATGTCAGAAGAATCAAAGACGGAGTGCGGATTTCTATTCTCATGGCGGTAATTCTGACTTATATTATCTGCATTTTGGAATTTATAGCAGCACCGCATATTGTGAACCTGTTTAACCAGGATCTGGAAGTTGTGCGTTTTGGAACACTGTTCATCCGATGCAATTGCCTGTTTGATGGACTTTGTGCTTCCAATCAGATTCATGCATGTGTTCTTCGCGGAATTGGAAATTCCAAAATTCCGATGATTATTATGCTATTCTCCTTTGTCGTTTTTCGTCAGATTTATTTATTCGCTGTTTCACATACCATTGATTCGGTGGTTCCGATTGCACTCGGATATCCGGCAGGATGGCTGGTCTGCTCTCTTATCATGGCGGTGTACTTCCGCAGGAGCGGCTGGGAAAAGAAAATACTGCAGAAAGGATCCGTATGAGACAATATGTGTTGGGGCTTGATCAGAGTACACAAGGAACGAAGGCTCTTTTATTTGATGAAGAAGGTATTTTAATTGGGAGGGCGGATCTTTCTCATCGTCAGATTATCAATGAATATGGCTGGGTGAGCCATGATCCGGAAGAAATTTATGCCAATACTCTCCAAGTGATCCGAAATGTCGTTGAGAAGACAGAAATTGATCCGGCAGACATTGTGGCAATAGGAATTAGCAATCAGCGTGAGACCTCGGTTGCCTTTGACCGAAACGGTCATTCAGTTGCAGATGCCGTCGTGTGGCAGTGCAGCCGGGCCGAAGAAATTTGTGAGCGTGTTCGTGCAAAAGGAAATGGAGAGAAGATACGGCATGAAACAGGTCTGCAGCTTTCTCCCTATTTCCCTGCATCAAAATTTGCGTGGATTCTCGAAAATGTTCCGAAAGCTGAAAGACTGGCCGGAGAAGGGAAACTTTGCCTTGGCACGATGGATACATATCTGATTTATCGGCTGACCAGAGGAAGGGAATTCCGAACGGATTATTCGAATGCATCACGGACTCAGCTGTTTAATATTCATACACTGAACTGGGATGCTGAGATTTGTGATATGTTCGGAATTCCACTGGAATGTCTGCCGGAAGTTACGGATTCTGATGCGCTTTTTGGAAAAACAGATCTGGAAGGATATCTTCCGAAGGCAATTCCTATTTGTGGTGTCTTAGGAGATTCTCATGCGGCTTTGTTTGGTCAGGGATGCCATACAAAAGGAATGGTAAAGGCCACTTATGGAACCGGTTCATCCATTATGATGAATATAGGCGATCAGCCGATTCTTTCCGCACACGGCGTGGTTACATCGCTTGCCTGGAGACTTGGAGGTCACACGCAATATGTTCTGGAAGGCAACATCAATTATACAGGGGCAGTGATCACCTGGCTGAAGGATGATCTGAAGCTGATCAAGTCTGCCGGGGAGACGGAAGAATTTGCAAGGCAGGCCAATCCGGAGGATCATTCCTACCTTGTCCCGGCATTTACCGGCCTTGGCGCACCTTATTGGGATTCGAGGGCTGAAGGCATACTCTGTGGAATGACAAGGACGACAGGGAAGGCGGAGGTTATTCGTGATGCGCTCCAGTGCATTGCATATCAGATCACAGATGTACTCCGGGCGATGGAAGAGGATGCGGGAGTTTCTGTGGAAGAACTTCGAACAGATGGGGGGCCTACAAGAAACAGGTGGCTGATGCAGTTCCAAAGTGATATTGCGAAAGCGCCTGTCAGCGTTTCTGCAGTGGAGGAACTGTCTGGAATGGGGGCCGCGTATGCGGCAGGAATTTCTGCCGGAGTGTATCAGCGGGAAAAACTGTTCTGCAACCGGAGAAGTGAAGACTATCAGCCGCAGATGCGGGATGAGAGGTCGGAAAAGCTCTATGCTGGATGGAAAAAGGCCGTGCAGAAGGTTTTGTCAAAGCAGTAATAATCTCATGACCGCTGCGGCGGATAAAACGAAAGAAGGGACCGGGAAAATCGCCCCGGTCTCTTTTTTATAAACACGACTCCTTGCTGAAATCGGAAAATCTAAGCAGAAATAGACAAATTATTTAAGAAATTAACACAAAAATTGTGCGCATTTTACCGAGACTACTTTCCTTTGTTCAAGGGGTTTGGTACAATCCCATCTTTGACAGTTGAAGCAGACAAAAATGCCGGAAACCCTTGAAATATAAGGATTTCTGGCATTTTGTGGCTTT
>CAVKEB010000040.1:0-18848 GCA_963655255.1 bacterium | reverse complement strand
CTTCACGTCATGGGTACCTCTACCCACTTGATTCCTACAGTAAACTTACGCTGCCTTTACAGAACTCTGTGTTGTAATTCCGGGACGGCTGTGTGATACTTAACATACAAGCGGATGAAAAATCATCCTTGCATATTGTAATTGCCGAAGAGATGATGAGTGTGGCGAAAGTAATCAGGATTACTTTTGCTACGCTCATTTTGTTTATAAGGCAACACTCTCAGAAAAGAAGAGCGGCCATGAGTCATGCTTGCATGACGAAGAGGCAATTTCTTTTCTGAGGGCGGGCAAGGTGCGGAGCACCTCGGCCCGTGCACATCGAGGATTGCCGCAGGAAATCCGAGATGTGGTGCCGCAGGAAAAAGAACCAAAGTGCGAGGAGGTATTTCAAATACTTATGGAAAGAGAAGAATTCATTGATCTGGTAGAAGCCAACCCGGTTGTTGCGGCAGTCAAGGATGACGACGGCCTGGAGCGGTGCCTTCATTCGGACATTGATGTCGTGTTCGTTTTGTACGGCGATGTCATCAGTATCCGGGATATTGTTCACCGGCTGAAGAAAGGCGGCAAGACGGTTCTGGTGCACGTGGACCTGATTTCAGGTCTGGCACCGAAGGAGGTCTCCGTGGATTTCATTCAGAAATATACCGAGGCCGACGGGATCATTTCAACCAGACGGAATCTGACAGAGTACGCCAGATCTCTTGGGATGAATACGGTGCTGCGCTATTTCATGATTGATTCTCTTGCCCTGCAGAACATTCGCAGGCAGAGCAAGGCGGAGACGCAGCCGGATATCATTGAGATTCTTCCGGCGATTCTGGTTCCGGATTTTATTTCGAGAATTCGGAAGATTTGCAAGGTTCCGCTGATGGCAAGCGGACTGGTAACGAACAAGCAGGAAACACTGCATGCTCTGAATGCAGGAGCAATTGCGGTGTCCACGACGAATCAGGAAATCTGGTTCTCGTAAGGGAAAAGTGTCGTGCGGCATTTTCCCAATCACATTTCAATGAGGGTGCAGCAGGAGGTGCGGAATGATTTACGACGTTGTCATTATCGGGGCCGGAGTATCCGGCTCGGCAATCGCAAGAGAACTGTCGCGGTATGAGGCGGAGATCTGCGTACTGGAAAAGGATGAGGATGTATGCTGCGGGACATCCAAGGCCAATAGTGCGATTGTGCACGCTGGCTATGACTGCAAACCGGGAACCATGATGGCGCGGATGAATCTTCGGGGCAATGAGATGATGGAACAGCTCTCGAAGGATCTGGACTTCCCGTTCCGCCGCAACGGTTCCTTCGTGGTCTGTCTCGACAAGACCAGACTGGATGCCCTGCAGAAGCTCTATGAACAGGGCATTGCAAACGGCGTGCCTGGACTGAAGATCCTCAGCAGGGAAGAAGCTCTTGAAATGGAGCCGAACCTCTCGGAGAATACCGTGGCGGCGCTGTATGCGCCAAGCGCCGGAATTGTCTGCCCCTTCGGATTGAACATCGCGATGGCGGAAAATGCAAAGGAGAACGGCGTGGACTTCTTCTTTAATACAAAGGTGGAAGAAATTCATGCGGACGAAGAAGGAATCTGGCATATCCGGACGGGCAACGGTGAATATAAGACCAGAAGCGTTGTCAATGCGGCCGGTGTATATGCAGACCGGATTCACAACATGGTCAGCAGCAGTAAAATCCATATCACTGCACGGCGCGGCGATTATCTTCTTCTGGATCATGAGGCCGGGGATCATGTCAGCCACACGATTTTCCCGCAGCCGACGGATCTCGGAAAAGGCGTTCTGGTCGCTCCGACCATTCACGGGAATCTGATTGTAGGCCCGACCGCGACGGATATCGGAGACAAGGAGAGTACGGCGACTACGCAGGAAGAACTGGACGAGGTGGTCTCCAATGCGGGAATGTCCGTGCGGAATCTCCCGCTCCGGAAGGTGATCACTTCGTTTGCGGGGCTCCGGGCGCATGAGGATCATCATGAGTTTATTCTGAAGGAAATTGAGGATGCGCCGGCCTTTTTTGACTGCGCGGGAATCGAATCGCCGGGGCTTACCAGTGCTCCCGCGATTGGTGAGTATATGGCAGGACTCCTGGAAGAACGCTTCCGCTGGGAGGAGAAGGCGGAATGGAAGGCAACCAGGAAGGGAATCCTGGATCCGAAGAAGCTCTCCATCGAGGAACGCAGCCGCCTGATTCGGGAAAATCCGGCGTACGGCCAGATCATCTGCCGGTGCGAGAGCGTGACGGAGGGTGAGATTCTGGATGCCATTCACCGGCCGCTGGGGGCAAGATCCCTGGACGGAATCAAGCGCAGAACGAGAGCCGGCATGGGACGCTGCCAGGCAGGCTTCTGCAGCCCGAAGGTGATGGATATCCTTGCAAGAGAGTTGGGACTTCCGCTGGAGGAAATCACGAAGAGCGGCGGGAAATCCAATATTGTACTGGAGAGAACGAAGGAGGTGCGGGAATGATGAAGAAAGAGATTGTAATCATTGGCGGAGGTCCCGCAGGTCTTGCGGCAGCCGCAGCGGCAAGAAAAAAGGGTGTACAGGACATTCTGATTCTGGAGCGGGACGCAGAACTCGGCGGCATTCTGAATCAGTGCATCCACAACGGCTTCGGCCTCCGGAGATTCAAGGAAGAGCTGACGGGTCCCGAGTATGCGGGACGTTTCATTGATGAGATCCGGGAACTCGGAATCGAATATAAGCTGGGCACGATGGTCATGGACATTTCGAAGGACCGCGTGGTGACCGCCATGAACCGGGAGGAAGGAATCCTTCAGATTCAGGCGGGGGCCGTCATCCTTGCGATGGGATGCCGGGAGAGGCCGAGAGGCGCCTTGAATATTCCGGGATACCGGCCCGCGGGAATTTTCTCTGCGGGAACCGCACAGCGCCTGGTGAATATCGAAGGCTATATGCCGGGGCGAGAGGTTGTCATTCTGGGATCCGGCGACATCGGACTGATCATGGCAAGGAGGATGACGCTGGAAGGCGCGAAGGTGAAGGTCGTTGCGGAGCTGATGCCGTATTCGGGCGGCCTGAAGCGCAACATTGTTCAGTGTCTGGACGATTTCGGCATTCCGCTGAAGCTTTCCCATACCGTGGTGGATATTGAGGGGAAGGAGCATATTACGGCGGTCACCATTGCGGAGGTTGGCCCGGACCGGAAGCCGGTTCCGGGAACCGAGGAGCGCTATACCTGTGATACGCTTCTTCTCTCCGTCGGACTGATTCCGGAAAATGAGCTGTCCCGCTCCGCAGGAGTGGAGATCAATGCGGTTACGAACGGCCCCGTTGTCAACGAGAGCATGGAGACCAGCATCCCCGGCGTTTTTGCCTGCGGAAACGTGCTGCATGTGCACGATCTCGTGGATTTCGTCTCAGAAGAGGCAGAGCGCGCAGGACAGAACGCGGCGGAGTATGTTCAGGGGGAACTCGGAGAAGAGAGCGGAAGAGTCATTGCCTTGAAGGCCAGGGACGGCGTCCGCTATACGGTTCCTTCCACCGTGGATCCTTCGAGAATGCCGGACAATCTGACAGTACGCTTCCGCGTGGGAGCGGTTTACCGTAATGCGGCGGTCTGCGTTTATTACGGTCAGGACAAGGTGAAGAGCTATCCGAAACGGATTCTCGCTCCCGGTGAAATGGAGCAGATTATTCTGCAGAAAGCCGAGCTGGAAACGCGGAACGATTTGAAAGAGATCACGATCTGCATTGAAGAAGAGGGGGCAAAGTAAGGTGGAAGAGAGATTTTTAACCTGCATCGGATGCCCGATGGGATGTCAGCTGACGGTCACGATGAAAGGCGCTGAGGTGGTTTCGGTTGCAGGCAATACCTGTCCGAGAGGAGATATCTATGCGCGCAAGGAAGTGACGAATCCGACCAGAATCGTGACTTCAACGATTGCCATTACCGGCGGAGACAAGGAACGGATTTCCTGCAAGACCGCATCGGATATTCCGAAGGACAGGATTTTCGATGTCATGAAGGAGATTAATCATGCGGTGGCAGCGGCACCGAAGAAGCGCGGCGGTGTTCTGATTGAGAATGTGGCGGGAACCGGCGTCAATGTCATTGCGACCAGAGATATCGTGGTGAAGAGCTGATACGATACTGAGTTCTTCAGCAGGCCGGTGAGAAGCTTGGCAGGAAGCTTCGATTCAAAAAGTATTGCAGAAACGGTCTGTGGGGAAGATGGAATCTGTCGTACAATGTAACTATTCAGCACATTGCAATTTCTGACCTGGATTGATTGTTTGAGGGCATGCTTATGTCAAAATTGCAATGCGGCCAGGTTCCGGAGAAATTCTGACCGAGGGGCTGGAGAGTTACCATACAATTGGGTGAAAAACTGCCGCAGCGGACCGGAGTCCGGCTGCGGCAAATCAGGAATGGGGAAAAGGGTATGGCAAAGTATATTATGGCGCTGGATGCGGGGACAACCAGCAACCGGTGCCTTCTGTTCGACAAGGAGGGGAATATCTGCAGTCTGGCACAGAAGGAGTTCCCTCAGTATTTTCCGCATCCGGGCTGGGTGGAGCACGATGCGAATGAAATCTGGCAGAGTCAGCTTTCGGTTGCCCGCGAGGCCATGCAGAAGATCGGTGCGTCGTACCGGGACATTGCGGCGATCGGCATTGCCAATCAGCGTGAGACAACGATTGTCTGGGACCGGAAGACTGGTCAGCCGATCGGCCCCGCAATCGTATGGCAGTGCCGACGTACCGCGGATTATGCGGAGCAGCTGAAGAACTGTCCGGGCATGGTGGAGTGCTTCCGGAAGAAAACGGGGCTGATTATCGATCCCTATTTTTCTGGAACGAAGATCCGTTGGATTCTGGAGAATACGCCGGGAGCCAGAGACCGGGCGGAGAAGGGGGAACTGTGCTTTGGAACCGTGGACAGCTGGCTGATTCACAAGCTGACCAAGGGAAAGGTCCATGTCACGGATTATTCTAACGCTTCCCGCACGATGATTTTCAATATCAATACGCTGCAGTGGGATGAGGAGCTGTGCGGCATTCTGGGGATTCCGATGAACATGCTGCCGGAGGTGAAGCCGTCCAGCTGTGTGTACGGGGAAACGGATCCGGAGTTCTTCGGCGGACCGATTCCGATCTCGGGAGCGGCGGGCGACCAGCAGGCGGCACTGTTCGGACAGACCTGCTTTGCTCCAGGGGAAGCCAAGAATACCTACGGAACCGGCTGCTTCATGCTGATGAACGTCGGAGAAAAGCCTGTTTTCTCGGAAAACGGCCTTCTGACTACCGTTGCGTGGGGCCTGAACGGGAAGGTCACTTATGCACTGGAAGGGTCCGTCTATGTTGCGGGAGCGGCGATTCAGTGGCTGCGCGATGAAGTGAAGATTTTGGACGACTCGGCGGAGTCGGAATATTTTGCAACGAGGGTTCCCGATACCAACGGATGTTATGTGGTTCCGGCATTTACCGGTCTGGGAGCTCCGTACTGGGATCCGTATGCACGAGGAGCCATTCTGGGCCTGACACGAGGTGTCAATAAATTCCACATTGTCCGCGCGACACTGGAATCGCTGGCGTTTCAGACCAGCGATGTGCTGCAGGTGATGGAGCAGGATTCCGGTATTCACATGTCCTCTCTGAAGGTGGACGGCGGCGCGAGCCGGAACAATTTCCTGATGCAGTTCCAGGCGGACATGATCGGAACGCCGGTGCGTCGGCCTGCGTGCGTCGAGACTACGGCGATGGGGGCCTCGTGCCTTGCAGGACTTGCCGTCGGTTTCTGGAAGAATCCGGAGGAGCTGGTCCGCAATCAGGAAATGGACCGCGAGTTCATCCCCGCGATGGAAGAGAAGGCGCGGGAAGAACATCTTCGCGGCTGGAAGCAGGCGGTCGGGGCCATTCGCGGCTGGGCAGGCGGAAGATAACAGGAAAGGCCGGGAACCATCACGTTCCCGGCCATTTTGCGCTGGCATAAAACATGCTTGAGATACATCCTTAGCCAGTTCATAAATGGAAAGGCTGATATGGACAGGGAACGTCTGCCTGATTGTTGTACATATAAAAGAAAAAGAACATTTGGCATGGAATCTGCATGAAAAATATAATAATCTGATTGGTATATTGATATCTATCGGAAGAAGAATTCCATAGGATAGTGATAACCGGATCGTATGGATCCGACAGGCAGGTCTCCAATGCTGCATGAGGGGAGTCAGACTGTGATTTCCAATGAAACAGTGACGGAGACAGTCGGGGAAAAAGAACAGCAGAAGAAAAATTTCAGCAAGGGAAATGGGGGAAAATTATGTCTGTACAGTTCGAAGAACAAAAGAAGATCTTCAAACTTGATACCGCACACACCACCTACATGATGGGGGTCACGGAGGAAGGATATCTTGGTCATCTGTATTACGGAGACCGCGTGGAGCATTTCTGCGGAGACGGAGCGTTCCGGTTGACGGAATATCCGGGGCCGGGATGCAGGGAAAGGGAGAAGCTGGCGTTTCTCTCTGTTTTTCCGTTCGAATATCCGACGGAAGGTGTCGGCGATTACCGGGAGAGCTGCCTGAGCGTCCGAAATGCGAAGGGACAGAATGGCTGCGAGCTGTGGTTCGATTCCTATGAAATTGAAAAGGGGAAGCCGGGACTGGAAGGACTTCCGGCATCGTTCGGCGGTGAGGACGAGGTGACGACGCTGAAGATTGTCATGAAGGATCCCGTTCTGAAGCTGACGGTTGAACTGTTCTATTCCGTTTTTGAGGCGGAGGATGTGATCACAAGAAATGTGATCCTCCGGAATGAGGGAGACGATCGCCTGACGGTGGACCGCGTGCTGAGCGCCGCCCTGGATATGGATGATCAGGATTATGAAATGCTCACACTGAATGGCGCCTGGGCCAGAGAGCGGCACATTCAGAGGCGCAGGATTGGTTATGGCAAGCAGAGTGTCGGGTCCGTCCGCGGTGAGTCCAGTCCGCAGGATCATCCGTTCTTTGCACTGGTGAGCCCGGCGGCGGACCAGAAGCATGGGGACGTCTATGCGATGGATTTCGTATATTCTGGAAATTTCCTTGCAGAGACGCATAAGGAGCATATGGGAAATGTCCGGATGGTGATGGGAATTCATCCTGACGGATTTGCCTGGGCGCTGGAGCCGGGAGCGGCGTTTACGGCCCCGGAGGTCGTGATGACCTTTTCTTCGGAAGGCCTCGGGAAAATGACGCGCAGCTATCACGATTTCTTCCGGAATCACCTGATCCGGAGTCCCTATAAGGATCTGGACCGCCCGATTCTGATCAACAACTGGGAAGCCACCTATTTTAATTTTGATGCGGACAAGCTTCTTGGCATCGCGAAGGACGCGGCGGCCTGCGGAATAGAAATGTTCGTCATGGACGACGGATGGTTCGGCAAAAGAGACAGCGACAACTGTGCGCTCGGTGACTGGGTGGTCAACGAAGAAAAGCTTTCCGGTGGTCTGAAGAAGCTCGTTGATGGTGTGAAGGCAATGGGAATGAAATTCGGCATCTGGTTTGAGCCGGAGATGATTTCCGAAGATTCGGATCTGTACCGTGCACACCCGGATTATGCGATTCAGATTCCGGGACGCCGCCCGACGCTGGCGAGAAATCAGCTGGTTCTGGATTTTTCCAGAAAAGAAGTCCGGGACACTGTATATGAGATGGTTTACCGTGTTCTAAAGAGTGCGGACATCGACTATGTAAAGTGGGACATGAACCGGTATCTTACGGATCTCGGCAGTGTTTCTCTGGATGCGGAGCATCACGGAGAGCTGTTCCACCGCTATGTGCTGGGGCTGTACGAAATGCAGCAGCGGCTCCTCGATGATTTCCCGGAGCTTCTCTTGGAAAACTGCTCCTCCGGCGGGGCAAGATTCGATGCCGGCATGCTGTATTACAGCCCGCAGATCTGGACCTCCGATGATACGGATGCGATTGAAAGACTACGGATTCAGGAGGGAACGGAGCTGGTATATCCGATGTCCACGATGGGCGCGCACGTCAGCAAGTGCCCGAATGAGCAGGTGGGACGCAATACGCCGTTTGAGACAAGAGCCAATGTGGCATTGGCGGGAACCTTCGGCTATGAGCTGAACATCGCGGAGCTTCCGGAAGGGGACCGGAAGAGAATTCCGGGACAGGTGGTAAGATATCATAGATTCCATTCGCTGATCGCGGGTGGGGATTATTACCGGATTCATTCCTGGTGCGAGGAAGAGCCCTGGGACTGCTGGGAGAATGCGGAAAAGGACGGATCTCGTGCACTTCTTACCTATGTACAGGTATTGGGAAGACCGTATACGCTGAGCCGGAATGTGAAGCTGGAGGGACTGGACGCAGAGGCGCAGTACAAGGTTTCGAAGATTCAGAACGGCGAAGAGACTCCGGTGGAAGGGCTGTATTACGGCGATGTCCTGATGAAGTCCGGCCTCTGGATGTCGGCTCTCGGAGACTACCAGAGCTGCCTGTTTGTGATTGAGCGAAAATAAAGGAACGAACAGATGTACTTTCTGCCCGTGATTGTGATGGGCAGCATTGATGTTTGATGCTGAGAATGTGCGGCCATCTGAAGACAAGAAAGAGATAATGAGAACTGCTGTGGATTTAATGAGAGAATCTGCAGCAGTTTTTCTGTCTTATATTTGTAACACGGAACATTGGAGCGGCCTGAGCTTTTTGTTTCTTGTGATTGCCTTGAGGGAAAATTGCGATATGGCGAAAAATGTAGAACAGTATGATAAATATGATTTGTTTCAAGATGATTTGATTTTCCCGGAAGAATGGGGAATTGAGGTTAAGAACATCGGTTATTCCAGAAATGAAGCAAATTTTAAGTGGTATGACCGAAGAGAATACTTCGTTCTGCATTACATTGTTGCAGGGAAGGGAGTCTATAAGATTGGGGGAAAAGAGTATCAGCTTTCTCGGGGGGACGGATTTGTGTATCTGCCGGATACGCTGGTGTCCTATGTGACGGATGCACAGGATCCATGGACCTGCTATTGGATCGGAGTCTCCGGAAAAGTGGCGGAAAATGCGCTGAAAAGTGTGGGGATTGATGCCCAGCATCCGACGTTTCATTACAGTAAGGATAACGGCTTGGCGCAGGAAATGGATAGTCTGTTTGAACTTGCCAGAAATAAGACACCGTTTCCGGAACTGATTGTCGGGGGATTTTATCGAATGGTGGGAATTCTTGCGGGAGAAGTGCGAAATGTAGCGACGCCCAGAAGAAAAACACAGCCAATCTATGGATTTATTCGATATATTGCAAATCATATGGCCTATACCATCACTGTGAGCGAACTGGCAGCTTATCAGGAAGTCAGTGTTTCCGAAGTCTATCGGATTTTTAAGAAGAATACCGGCATGAATCCGCATCGTTATATTGAGAAAGTTAAGATGGATAAGGCTTGTGAATATATTGAGAATGGCGATATGAATTTTACGGAAATTGCGCATAGCCTTGGTTATGAATATACATCACATTTTTATAAGGTCTTTCAGCGAATCAAAGGGATGACACCCTCACAGTATCAAAAACAGTCTCATTCCTGAGTGAGGGATGTGTAAAGAAGAAAGTTGAAACGAGAGCAAACAATAAAAACACCCATATGCACGAAATGTATAATAATCTGACCGTTATATTGATTTATCTGTTATGTGAAATCAGATATCATAATGCACAGAAAGCAGACAAAACCAATTGGCCAATTGGACAAAATGACAGCAAAGTTATTGCAAAGCAATGGAAACAAAGCTAAAAAGTGAGCAATCAAACGCTGCAGTGTTGACTAATCTGTAAAAAGAACAACGAAATGGGAAAACTACAGCGAACCAAAAAATCGGGAGGGTTATTATGCATCGTCTTCATAAGAAAGAAATGTTTAAGAAACTGGTCGCAGTGACGGCGGTTGGTTCATCGGTATTATTAATGGCGTGTGGAAGCAGTGGCACAGCTGATCAGACAAGCGCCACGACTTCAGCATCCGAGGCAGAAACTACAGCAGAAAATGCAGCGTCTGCCGATGGAGATGTTAATCTCACATTTATGATCTGGGACGGCATTCAGCAGGATGGAATGCAGCAGATGGTTGATAAGTTTGAAGAGGAGAATCCGAACATCCATGTAGAAATTCAGCTGACTCCGTGGGATCAGTACTGGACCAAACTGGATGCGGCAGCAACAGGTGGTGACCTTCCGGATGTATTCTGGATGCATCCGGAGCATGTATACACCTACGCAAGAGGTGGCATGCTGATGAATGTATCTGAGAAGCTGGACGGCAGTTCTCTTGATATGAGCAACTATCCGGCAAACGTTGTGGAAGGTTTTACGGTAGACGGTAATGTTTATGCGGTTCCGAAGGATTACAGTACGTTTGCGCTTGCTTATAACAAGGATATTTTTGATGCGGCAGGTGTTGCATATCCGGATGATACCTGGGATTGGGATACTTTGAAAGATGCGGCAGAAAAGCTGACAGACAAGAGCAAGAATATTTACGGACTGGCTGTACAGTATAATACAAATGACGCCGCATATCACTATATCTGGCAGAACGAAGGCGACATTATCAATGCAGATGGAACCAAGTCCATGTGGGATGATCCGAACACCATTGAGGCAGTTAATTATCTGGTTGATTTTATAGAAAAGGGATATTCTCCGACCATGGAGGACTTTGCCAATACCACATCCGATCAGTATTTTGAGTCCGGAAATGTGGCGATGAAGGTTGCGGGATCCTGGATGACCACAGAGTATGATGCAGTTGATGGACTGAATTATGATGTAGCGCCTCTTGCGAAAGGAAAGGTCCGTGCGGATCTGTGCGGAGGAATGGGCTACAGTGCGGCAGCAAATTCTGCACATCCGGAAGAAGCATTCAAACTTCTGGAGTTTCTTGGCGGAGAAGAGGCAAATATTATTCAGTGTGAGTCCGGAGCAGCTATTTCTGCATACACCGGAACACAGCAGTCCTGGGTGGACAATCACTCTAATATCAATGCACAGGCCTACATTGATGCAGCGTCCTACGGAAAATCAAGTGAATATTGTGAGAGCCGCAACAAGTGGGTGGACATTGAAAATGACTACATGACACAGGTATTTTCCCTTCAGCTTCCGGTAGAGGAAGGCTGCAAGCAGCTTGCGGCAGAGATGAATGCCGTATTGGCAGAATAAGGCAATGGGTGACCTTTATGGAATTTACAAAGATTGAACATCTTCGTGAAGACCTGTGGGTTATCAATGAGCTGGATAAAACCTTTATGTACCTGATCAAAGGAGCAGAGCACGCTCTGCTCCTTGATACAGGACTTGGTATCAGCAATCTTCCTGAAATTGTAAAGTCAATTTGTGGGGAGAAGCCCTGCTATGTGGTAAATACCCACGCTCACGGAGATCACAATTCTGGAAACTTTCTTTTCGACAGTGTATATGTTGGTCGTTTCGACGAACCGTATTCTCATAACGTCATGTCTTTAGAGGAACGGGAAAAATCAAGGGAATCCTATTTTATAGAAGCGATAGAAAATGGTTTCGATTTTGAAACGTGGACGCCGGGGCCGGCAAAACAAATTCGGACGATAAAAAGCGGAGATGTGTTTGATCTCGGAAATTACCGCTTTGAAATCATCGAAATTCCAGGACACACAGCGGGATCCGTGGCATTGCTGGAACGAAAAAATGGCTGGATTTTTACGGGTGATATTGTTTTGACCTGGCAAACCTGGGGGCATCTGACAAGCGGAGTTCTCACTCCGTCCGTTTCACTTAAGAATTATTGGGAAAGCGTCCGGCGACTGGAGCAGTATGAAGAGCAGATTTCTGTCGTTTTTCCATCTCATGGGAAAAAGGAAAATAATCCGGAAGGATATACTCAATACACACTAAAACCGGAAATTTTTCGGATTTATGACGAGGGAATCTCTGCAATTCTGGACGGAGAAGCAGAGTCGGAACCCTTTACAAGTTCTTGGGAAAATGGAAGAGTTTCCTTGTTCCCAATCGGCGGAATTGTATACAATCCGGACAGGCTATATTAAGAAAGAAAATGGAGGAAGAAAGTTGTGAAAAAACAGAAGAGAAAAGAAATGCTGTGGGCCTATCTGTTTATTTTTCCCAGTGTTTTTCTCATTTTATGTCTGAACATATGGCCGGTCATTCAGACCATTATGTTCAGTTTTCAGAAAATTGAGGGCTTTCTTCCTGCACAGTGGAACGGAGGGAAAAACTACATTACGTTGTTTACCGGAAAAGATGAATTCGCAAAAGCTCTCTTGAATACAGCAATTTATGCGGTGGTTACTGTTCCGATCGGAACACTGCTGTCACTGATCACCGCGGTATTTTTGAATAGAAAGATCCGATTCAAGTCTTTTTTCCGGGTATGCTTTTTCATACCGGTCATTTCGGCTCCGGCAGCAGTGGCAATGGTATGGAGATGGCTGTATAACTCAGACTTCGGAATTATCAATTATGCGCTTTCACTGATTGGAATGGAAGGGCCGAATTGGATTGGCAGCAGCAAGTATGTGCTCCTTTCTATTATGATCGTTGGCATCTGGTCGATGGTTGGATACAACATGGTGATTCTTCTTGCCGGACTGCAGGATATTCCGGGGGTATATTATGAGGCCGCACGAATTGACGGAGCCAGTGAGAGAGACTGTTTCTGGAAGATTACGCTTCCCTTGGTATCTCCGACAACATTCTTTGTGGTATTGACGACAACCATCAGTGCGCTTCAGATTTTTGATAACATTTATATGATGGTGCCCTCCAGCAGTCCTTCTCTGAAATCAGCACAGTCGATCGTGTACTTGTACTATAAATATACCTTTGCACAGCAGAATAAAGGATTAGGATCCGCTGTGGCAGTTGTTCTTCTTGTGATTGTGCTGATACTTACTGCAATTCAAATGAAAGCACAGAAAAAATGGGTTATCTATCAATAAGGAGGAAGAGAGAATGAAAACCGGGAAAAAGACAAAAAACGGGATCGTTTATCTGCTCCTTATCCTCGGGGCATTTGTAATGGTGTTTCCCTTTATATGGAGTTTCTTGACGTCTTTCAAAAATCTTGGTGAGACATTGAAGGTTCCGCCGCAGATTCTTCCATCTTCGTGGGATCCGGTGAACTATATCACGGTATGGAATAAACTTCCTTTTGTGGACTTCATTTGGAATACACTGTTGATGATGCTGATCCGCATGGTAGTTGCAGTGTTTATCAGTGCACTGGCGGCGTATGCCTTTGCCAGAATGAGTTTCCCGCTAAAGAATTTCTGGTTTATGATCTGCCTGATTCCAATGATGGTTCCCAGCCAGATTTACATCCTGCCCCAGTATTTGACAGCAAGTGCGTTGCATCTGAACAATACGATTCTGGGACTTGCAATGCCGGGACTTGCGAGTACTTTCGGAATTTTTCTTCTGCGGCAGTTTTTCATGACGATCCCGAATGATCTGGAGGAAGCTGCGGTACTGGATGGGTGTAACCCGGGACAGATTTTCTTTCGGATTATGCTGCCGCTTGTCAAGCCGGGGCTGGTATCATTGGCGATCTTTACGGCGTTGTTTGCGTATAAAGATCTGCTGTGGCCACTCATTGTAAATACTTCAACGAATAAAATGCCGCTTTCCTCCGGACTGGCGCTGATGCAGGGCCAGTATACTACCAACTATCCGGAATTGATGGCGGGGGCGATGATTGCGATCCTTCCGATTTTGATTATCTTCTTGTTCTTCCAGAAGCAGTTTGTGGAGGGCATTGCTACGACAGGAATTAAGGGATAAGGAGTTCACAGAAGATACACAATTTTCCTCTTGCGTAGATGTTCTATTTGTTATATAACAATAATCGAAAAGAGGGAAGGAAATAAGAGATGATCCGAAAGGATGAAATCCAGAACGAGAGTTCCGGAAGATCCCGAAGGATCGGAACGAATGAACTTTCCGCTTGGAACACAACATTTGATAAGAGCCGACCGCAAAAGCAACGGTTATGACCCTCATTCACAGAAGGAGGAATGACTTATGTTAATGCCTATGGTTTGGACGAATGATTACGATGAGATGATGGATCCTTTTGATGACTGGTTTGATCCTTTTGATGATATGGTATCGCTGGTAGCAGAGCCCACGAAGGACGAGGTTGAGAGCGAGAAGAGCATCGAGCGTCATGACAGGAAGCTGGCAAAGAGATATAACAGAGCACTTCGTCATGAGTGGAATCAGATGAATGATCTGATGAGCAGGAATGCCATGAAGACGGATGTCGTGGATAACGGCGATCACTTCACGGTAAAGGCAGATCTTCCTGGATTTGACAAGAAGGACATTAAGATCGGTTTGAATAACGGAGTTCTTACCGTAAGTGCTTCTCATGAGGAGAATAAGGATGAGAAGGACGAGAAGAGCGGCAAGTACCTGCGCCGTGAGCGCAGAAGCGCTTCGTATGAAAGAGCCTTCAATGTCGGGAAGGATGTAAAGCCGGAAGAGATCGATGCGAAGTATGAGAACGGAGTTCTCACGCTGAACGTACCGAATAAGAACGCTGCCCTCGAGAAGAAGGAAGACGTCAAACAGATCGAAGTTCATTGAAGAATCTGACGGAGTAAGAGGTGTGAATGCCGCAGCCCCGAAAGGGGCTGACAGGGCATAACATAGGGAAATCCCCGGTGAATGTCACGGAGTGACATTTGCCGGGGATTTTTGTCGTTGTAAAATTTTTCAGATGAGCAGAAAAGTCAGGAAAAATAAACTTCCTGTTGCGGAGTGCAACAAGAAGTTTTGAAAGGGAAATTGGGGAAATGTTTAGAAAGAGCTCAGAAAGGGGCTACCGCCTCTTCCGGGGCTCTTTTGTTGTTCTGGCAACAGATAAGAAGGGCATCCGGCCCTAGGATAAGAGCAGAAGCGAAGGAAACGCTGCGGAACCTTTTAACGGAGAACGGATGATATCGGAGAGGAGGTACCGATGATGACATGCATGGAAAAAGAACAGAACAGGAGAATGCAGGAGAACAGAACTGGGAGTAATGGCTGCCTGATCAATCACCGCAAAGTAGCGGTGATCGGATGCGGCTTTGTAGGCTCTTCGTCCGCGTTCGCATTGATGCAGAGTGGTCTGTTTTCGGAAATTGCCCTGCTGGATGTGGACCGGGACCGCGCGGAAGGCGAGGCGCTGGATATTTCTCACGGTGTTCCGTTTGTCGGCAATGTCCGGGTTTATGCGGCGGACTACGATGACATCATGGATGCGGCTATTATTGTGATTACGGCGGGGGCGGCTCAGAAGCCGGGAGAGACAAGACTGGATCTGGTTCATAAGAATGTTGGAATTTTCGGTTCGATCATTCCGGAAATCGCAAAGAGAAATTATCAGGGGATTCTTCTGATTGTGTCGAATCCGGTAGATATTCTGACACTTGCCGCATGGAAGATGTCCGGGCTTCCGGAAAGCCGTGTCATCGGATCCGGAACCGTGCTCGACACCGCAAGGCTGAAAACAGAGCTGGGGCAGCATCTGTCTGTGGACAGCAGAAGTGTGCATACCTTCATCATCGGCGAGCATGGAGACAGCGAAATTGTGGCCTGGAGCGCGGCAAATGTTTCCGGTGTCCCTCTGAACCGTTTCTGTGAGATGAGGGGACATTATCATCATGAGGAAGCCATGCGGGAAATTGCGGAGCGGGTGAAGAACAGCGCGTATGAAATCATCCGGAAAAAGCATGCTACCTATTACGGAATCGCTATGTCCGTGGTGCGGATCTGCCGCGCGATCGTGATGAATGAGCGGTCGATTCTTCCGGTATCTTCGATCATGCACGGGGAGTACGGCATAGAGAACATCGCACTCAGCATGCCGGCCATTGTAGGAGAGAATGGGGTAGAGACGAGAGTTCCGATTGTTCTGAGCAAGGAGGAAGAGGAGCAGCTGAGGCTCTCCGCAGACACACTGAAAGAAATGGCGGAGCGTGCACTGCAGCCTGCCTGATGTCAATCGGGAATAGAGAAGGATATGACCGTCGGAGCGGCGTCACATGGAAAGAAAGGACAGAACGTGTGCAATGGGAAAACAGATTTTCAGCGATAGGGACAGCGTTCCGGGGTGACGGGGGAAACGGAGGATGCGGCCGACGGATTGGCGTCAATAGGAGAAGTTCACAAAGTGAGGATGGAAACTCTGTGACTTTTTCGGCCACAGAAATCCGCCATCATGTTGTATAATCTCCCCTCGGAGGTACGAAGATCTGGTACCTTTTCACAAAGAAAACGATTTCGCAGGCATGCTTTCCATCGGACGCGGAGTTTCTTTGAAAACCCGCGTGGGTGTGGAACGGTCTCATTTTCAGGACAGAGGGAGGAGAAAGTCATGGAATCCATTGCGCAGCTGCACAGGAATGAGTATTGTTTGGATGAGAAGTACTATTTCGATGTGGTGCATGATTTTTCCTCTCACTGCTTCGACTGCTGGCTGCACTGCAGGACGGACAACCGCTGCGTCTACCTGACGACGGTGCGGGATTCCATGAGCTCGGGGAAAATTCTGGACCTCCTCCGGAGAAAGGCACCGGAAACTGTGGAAATGCTGGAAGAAAAGGTCACTGCGTGATGTGAGAAAATTACGGATTACGACAATCAGGAATATCGCGATTACCGCCGCAAGTGTATGGGCTCTGCAGATTCTGGCAGGGCCTTTTTCTGTTGCGGCGGGTGCGGCAGAGTCTTCGGGGAATCCGCTGCCTTCTGCGACCGCGCCTGCACAAGCAAATGAAATCGCGGCAGTTTCCGGGGGAAAGACCGGCGCCGGAGCTGCGGCATCGGAGAATGCGGGGCTCTGGCTGGATCTGAACGGAGACGGAATAACGAACCGGCAGGACTATGCGCTGATGCGCAGCTGGCTTCAGAACTATACAACTTCTCTTACGGGAAGAGAAAAGGTGACGCTGAACGGCAATAACGAGGCACCGGACAGCATCACGCAGCTGATCCGGCAGCAGGTCGGCATGACGCAGGAGCTCTCCTACGGGGTGGATGTGGATGGAACGGCCCGTTACTGCATCAACAACATCGGACTCGGAACACCGGCGCAGAACCAGAATACGTATGGAACCTGCTGGGCTTTTGCGGAGAACGCGGCAGTGGAGAGCGCGGTTCTTCGTGCAAAAACAGGATACTCCGGCACGGAGATTCTGCCGCAGGCGGTGCAGACGCCGCGACTGACGGCAAACAATTCGGACAATCTCCTTTCTTCGCTCTATTTGTCCACGAAGGCGTATGAAGCGCAGACAGACGGATCTCAGAAGGGAGAGGGACTTTTCATTGAAGGAAACGATGCGCAGAAAAAATACAATGCGGGCGGCTTCCTGTCCTTTGCCGGGACCGTTTACGGAAACTGGGACGGTCCGGTTTCGGAAGAGGATGAACCCTATGAGCAGCTGACGGAAGCCGGAGTCTCCGGGAACGCACAGAAGGAAAGCGGGATCCTGCACAAGGACGGGAAGGAAGAACTGCAGGGACATCTGCAGGACTATTACTATTACGCTTCACCTGCAGTGACAGAGGAAAACCCGAAGACACAGCTTCGTGAGTGGAAAAGCTATGATCCTGCGGCGACGAAGGTGCTGAAGCAGGCAATGGTCCGCTATGGGGCATTGGCTGTGATGATTTCCTCGGATCCGGATACGCCGGATGCCTCGGGGGAGACGGAACGGTTTAACTACAACACCTGGATGCAGTACAGCGCAGAGAACAATGTGGTGCATGACCACGCTGTCACGCTGGTCGGCTGGGATGATACGATTCCGGCGTCCATGTTTTCGGATGATCCGGACCGGCAGCCCGTAGGAGACGGCGCCTGGCTGGTGAAGAACAGCTGGGGAAGCTATGCGGAATCGGCGGAGCACTATGGTGAGACGTGGCTTCTGGAGACGCTTGGACGTGCCGTGCCGGGGACGAAGGGATATTATCTCAATCAGATTTCGTTCAATTACGGAATTCCGGATGAGGCAGGCCGCGGAAGCGGGTATTTCTGGCTCTCGTATTACGACAAATCCATTGCGGGAGCTGCCGCTGCTGCGGATGTGGACATCCCGAATGACGGATATGAATACGATCACAATTATACTTACCAGTATGCACTCTCGCTGACGAACGGAACGATGGTGCTGCCTGCGGAAAATGATCAGACGCAGGTTGCCAATCTTTTTACAGCAAGCAGTCCGCAGACGCTGAAGGCAGTCTCCGTGGAGGCCCCGGTTCCCGGCGTGACAGCGGAAATTGAGATTTATCTTCTGAATGGCGATTCGGGAAGATCGGAACAGGACCGTTCTTTCCAAAGAAACGCCGCAGGACAGCAGGAGACTGCGGGCGGAGCCGCTTTTGGTGAGATGCTGCAGGAGACGGCGCCCGTCCTGGCCCAGCGGGTTTCTCTTGCGGAGATGGGACTTCATACGGTGAAACTGGAAAAAACTGTTTCTCTAAAAAAAGGACAGAGATTTGCCGTTGTGGAGAGGATTACCTCGTTTTCCGAAACACTGGGGAAATGCGTTTCCTGGTTGAATCTGGAAACGGCACTGCGCGAGGATCTTCAGACGGATGCGAATTACGGCAGCGCCCGCACTGCGGTGAAGGCCAATGAAGGAGAAACCTATGCGTATGTCCTGCAGGGGGACGGATCCTATGCCTGGGAATCTCCCGCACAGCTGAACGAAACGGAAAGCGGAGAGGTTTTCCGGTACGGAAATGCACTGATTCATGCCTACACCGGCGATTCATAGATTCTTCTCTTGCCAAACAGGGCGCTGAGTGGTAAAAACA
>CAVKEB010000039.1:0-19583 GCA_963655255.1 bacterium | reverse complement strand
TGCGTCAGCACCGATGCTGCAGTTTGAAAGTGACATATCGATGTCACTTTCAAACATCCTCCTCTGCTGTTGTCAGCAGCCCGGCTCTTCGCCAGTTCGATAATCTTATGAATACCTGCATTATACCATATCGCTCTGCCCGCCCAGACCATGAGACTTCGTTCCGGGGAACAGTGCCGTGAGCGCCTTCATCATACCGGCGAGAACGATCGCTGCCGCATAAATACCCGCCATGCCGACGGCCATAATTTTCAAGGATTCCATAAAGTTGTTCATTTTCTCCTCCTGATATCTGGTTACCCGCTGTGCATCTCCAATGATGCAGTCATACGTGCCACCCGTTCACTGGACCAGGATCCAGTGTCGTGTCCATCCCCGGACATACAGCCATCCGTGAATGCTTTTGATGGATCTGTCCCAGATTTTTCCAAATTTATATTTCCGAATTTGTTCTTTGATTCGTTTCCTTACACGGGAATCATCCCGAGAATCAGACCGCCGACAAGGACAGAGGCAATCTGCCCCGACACATTGACGCCGGTTGCCTGCATCAGGAGAACATTTTCCGGGTCCTCCTCCAGTCCCATCTGCGTGACAACCCGCGCAGACATCGGGAATGCCGAAATCCCGCAGGCCCCAATCATCGGATTGATCTTCTTTTTCCGGAAAAGATTGATCAGTTTGGCAAAAAGAACGCCGCCTGCCGTATCGAACAGAAAGGCCGCAAGACCAAGCGCCAGGATCAGCAGTGTCTGCGGCGTCAGAAAATTCTCCGCGCGCATCTGGGCCGCCGCCGTGATCCCCAGAAGAAGCGTGATCAGACTGGTCAGCGTCCCTCTCGCGGCGTCGGACAGCGTTTCCAGTACGCCGCATTCCCGAATGAGGTTTCCGAACATAAGAAACCCAATGAGGGAAACGCTTCCCGGTGAGATCAGACCCGCCGCAATCGTGATGCAGATCGGAAACAGAATTTTCGCCGTCTTCGAGACGCTCCCCGTATGGTAATCCATGCGGATTCTTCGTTCCGCCTTCGTCGTGAGAAGCCGGATCACCGGCGGCTGGATCATCGGAACCAGCGCCATATAAGAATACGCCGCAACGATGATGGCTCCCAGATACCTCGACGAATAATGCTCCGCGACAAAAATCGAGGTCGGCCCGTCCGCGGCCCCGATGATCCCGACGGACGCGGCATCCTGAAGAGAAAACCCGAAAAGCGTCGTCAGGCTCAGGGTGAAAAAGATTCCGAACTGGGCCGCCGCCCCGAACAGCATCAGAAACGGATTCTCCAGGAGCGGCGTGAAATCAATCATGGCTCCAATTCCGATGAAGATGAGCAGCAAAAACAGCTCGCTGGAAATTCCGCTCTGAAACAGAACATCCAACGGGCCTTCCTTCACCGTTCCGGAAATCACCTGCGTCACCGCTCCGGAAAAAGGAAGATTCACCAGAATTGCTCCGAAGCCCATCGGGATCAGCAGCTCCGGCTCCATTTTCCGCCGGATCCCCAGCCAGATCAGAAGTCCGCCGATCCCCCACATCACTGCCATCTGTCCGGTAAGCCCCGACAGATTTTCCAGAATTCCTGTCATATTCGTTCCTCCTCTTGATTTCCGGTGAACCGTCGCTGGTTTTCCGGAATGCATGCGTCAGTCCCCGGCCGCACCCGGCAAAACCGCCGCACTCGAAAGTTTTCTCTCTGGGATCGCGGATTTTGCCTCAGCGAAGTATAAAAAAGACAGCAGGACCTTCCTCTCAGCCATGATGGCTGTGAGAAAAGTCTTGCTGTCCCTGTTCCGATCCCGGGCTCTCGCCGTACTGACGACATCGGTTCCTGCCGGAAGCTCCGGCAGTCAGCTACTCCCTTTTCTGGTTCTGACCTTACGTTCTTTCGTTTCTCCTGTCAACGCCCTCCGGAAATAAAGGCGTAATCTCCGCATTTCTGCGCGGTTTCTTAGCGCGGCATTACAGGCCGAGTCCCTTGCTGATGTTGACAATAAAGTCCTGCACATTGGTCACGATTCCGTGCGCCGCAAGGCTCCCGCGGTCCGCCAGCTTGTTGACGGTAAACTCGGAGATGTCCACGCAGTAGAAGTACACCTGCCGCACCGTTCCGTCCGGCAGAACCCGGTAGGACGGCGTCATGTTGCCGGTGGCAATGGTGTGCAGCATGGTCGCCATGCAGATCACCGTCGTTGCCTTGCGCACCTGCGCCCGCATGGCATCCTGCGCTTCATAGACATTTCCGAAAACCGGCGGGAGCGGCCCGTCATCGCGGATGGAACCCGCCAGGACATACGGCACATGATACTTCTCACAGCTGTAGATGATGCCGTTGTCGATATGTTCCTTCCGGATGAACTCCGGGATGGAGCCGTCGTATTTTACCCGGTTGATGGTGTCCAGATGATTGTAATGGCCGAGCGGCTGGCTCTCCTGCGTGTAGATATTCTGACCAAGCGCCGTATGCAGATACGCGCCCTCCAGGTCATGCGTCGCCAGTGCGTTTCCGGCAAGAACCGCATCCGCATAGCCTCCCGCGATGATTTTGGAGAACGCATTCCGTGCATCGGAATCAAAGGCGAAGGCCGGTCCCATCACCCAGACGACATATCCGTGCTCCTTCTCGTAGCGCAGGAGATCGTAAATATCATCATAGTCCTTGGAAAACGCCGTCTCGCGAGAACGCCCCTGGCGGAATGCGAAGGTGTCCCTTCTGCCCGCCGTCTCACGGAACCCGTCCGCATACAGGAAAATTCCGTCCTCACAGTTCTCCGTTCGTCCGCAGATAACAAGATCGCCCTTCTTCAGAAGCCGCGGCTCGCGGACCGCAATCTCACCGTTCTCATACACCGGCACGCAGTCCATGCGGCTGTCCTTCGCGAGAAGCCACTCTCCTTTTACCTTGAAATACTCCGGGAAGATGCTCATCGCGTGAAAATCAAGCGGTGCGACCGCATCAAACGGTGCCGGCTCCATTCTTGCCTCCGGCGCATTCTGAAACTTCTCCTCCTGAAAATCCGGCGGATAATACGTTCTCAGCTGAAAACTCATCCTTATACCTCCCTGAGGCAAAATCCGCGATACCAGAGAAAATTTTGCGAAGGCGAATTTTCTCTGTGTACAGAGTGCCGCCAAGCGGCACTCTAAGCCAAAGAAGATGTCCTCAGACATCTTCGAGTGCAGCGGTTTTGCCAAATGCGGCAGCCGGTGCGTCAACACCGAGGCTGCCTATTGAAAGTGACAGATCAATGCCGTTGACCAGATTCACAAACGACCTGACGCATGTGTCTGGGAATAGTTTACCTCTCTCAGGATCTTTTTTCATTCGAATATTGTATCGTTCCCGATAGTCTCCGCAGTACCCACCAGTAACTGACAAGGAGAATTCCGCCCGTAACGATCCACGACACCGGATACACGAGGAACAGCACGCGGAAGCTCCGCCAGTGGCGGAAAATCGTCCCGACCCAGATCAGCCGGAACACAACCGTTCCGAGAATTGTCTCCACCGCTGGCATCATGGACCTTCCCATTCCGCGAAGCGCCGCTGCCGGAACTTCGAAAATAACGCACAGAGGCTCCGCAATCAGGACGGCCATGATTCTCACGCAGGCGTAGCGGATGACCTCCGGGTCCGTGGAATACAGCTGAATTGCCGTCTCACGGAACAGAACGAGCGGCACACTGATGAATCCGCCGAAGACCGCGCCCATCACCATCGTCAGCCAGAAAATCTTCCGGCAGCGCCCGCGCTCACCCGCCGCCCAGTTCTGACTGATGAAGGTCGTTGCGGCCTGTGCGAAGGCCTGGATCATATAATAAGAAAAATACTCGAAATTCAGCGCGGCAGCGGCTCCCGCCACCGCATTGGAGCCAAAGCTGTTGATGGCCGCCTGTATGAATACATTGGAGAAACAGAACACCGCCCCCTGCACCCCGGCAGGAAGTCCGATGGCAAAGACCCGGCTGCAGTAATCCCGCCGGAGCGAAAGCTTCTTCCACCGGAACCGGAAGGGCTCATCCTCCGTCTGCAGGCAACGCATCACCATCAGTGCGCTGATCGCCGTGGAAATATCCGTTGCCAGAGCAACGCCTGCCACACTCATGTGGCAGACGATCACGAAGAACAGATTCAGCACCACGTTCACCGCGCCGGATAACAACAGAGCGTACAGCGGCCGCTTCGTGTCGCCTTTTGCCCGCAGAATGGCGGCGCCGAAATTATAGAGCATCAGGAACGGGCTTCCCAGAAAATACAGTTTCAGATACTCCACTGCAAGATCCAGGACATCCTCCGGCGTGTCAATCATCTGAAGAAGTGGCCTTGCAATTCCCTGCCCGATCATCAGCATCAGAACGCCGGACAAAAGCGCGATCGTGATGACGGTATGAATGGCCTCTTCAATCCGCTTTTTCTCCCCCATGCCGATGTAGCTCGCAATCAGTACGTTCGCGCCGATCGACAAGCCTGTGAACAGGCTGACGAACAGACTGATGATCTCGCCATTGGTTCCCACGGCAGCAAGCGCTCTTGCATTGTCAAACCGCCCCACTACCGCAGTGTCCGCGGAATTAAAAAGCTGCTGCAGAATGCTGCTGGCCGCGATCGGCAGGGAGAACAGCACAATGTTCTTCCCAAGCGGTCCGTGCAGCATGTCCATCTGCTGTGATTTTCTCTTTGCTGACATTCTTGTCTCTCTATCCTCTTTTTATAATAACGAGTCTATATGCAGTCCGGGCGCGAAGCGCCTCCAAACGACAGAATCCGGAAGAACGGATTCTCCCGATTATTATAAGTATCCTTTCCGGATGCGCAAGAGCGTTTTCCCCGTTCGACTCCGCGGCTGCCAAAAAGCCCTCTCTGCCGGACATTGTGGCAGAGCGGGCTCTCAGATCGCTTATATTTTTTTTCGGAACATCCTCCGATCTTCAGGCAGAAGCATGGGAGGATTTCCCGTTCTCCGAAATGTCATTCTGCATCCATTTTCTCAATTTATCCTCACTTACTCCGGCACGCTTTGCCGCCTCCGGGAGCGTAAGGATTCCGTCGCGGACAAGATCCGCGCCCATTTCCAGTTTTCCCTCTTCTTTTCCTTCTTCTTTTCCTTCTTTTCTGGAATCAATCCGATCAAGCATCCGCATGTATTCGAAGTCCATAAAGTTCCTCCTTGTCTCTGCGTTCAGCTTTGCCGCCTGCACCTCTGCAGCTGCTCTTCCAGGAAGGCCTTCAGGAACTTCTGCATCTGATCCAGATGGAAGTCGTAGCAGTGCGTGTCCCCCGGAATTACATCGAGTCTGCAGTCCGTATAGCGTTTGGCTGCCTCGATGGAGGTACGGATCGGAACTGCCTCGTCCGCATCTCCGTGAATGATGCACACCGGACCATGATAACGGTCGATCTCATCTTCCACGTGGAGAGTCTGTGCCGCCCGGATATAATCTCCCTTCAGTCTCCGGCCTTCCTCCCATTCCAGAATCTCCGGAATGTGTGCCGGATCAAACGAATGCCCCAGAAGGCTTCCTTTCCTTGCCTCCTCCGGAATCTGCAGTGCCGGAGAGAGCGGAATCAGCGCCTTGAAATCATCCGGCCGCATGCCCGCGAGAAGAACCGCCAGAAGGCCTCCCTGCGAATGGCCGCACAGATACAAATCCGTCACAAAGTCCAACCCCTTCACATAGTCCATGACCGCCAGCGCTCCGGTCACCCATTTATACAGGGTATGATCTTCGAACTTCCCGTCACTTCCCCCATGCCCGTAGGATTCCACACGCAGAACGGCGATTCCGGTCTCCAGTGCTGTGTTCGCCGCCGCGAGGATGTGAGTCTCCTCCATGTGCCCGGTAAATCCGTGGAACAGCAGCATCAGCGGTCCCTTCCCGCCAAAATTCTCCGGAAAATCCAGCTTGGAATGAAGCCGGATGCCATCGCAGTCAATATAGAATTCCCTTTTCGTTTCCTGATTCATCGTTTTCCCCCCTTGCCTGCCACACTTAACCAACGCAGCCTGAAGAAATTCTTCTCTTTTCTCGTTCCTACATGATTATACTTCCCTTTTAAGGAATTTTTTAGAAATTCACCTCTCCATTTCATCGGGGCTTCGCTATAATATGAACTCAGTTGTTTCATTTTGAACGAATAAGAGGTGTTTTACATGATGTATCTGCTCTATGTCATCGCCGGTCTGGGTGCCGGCATTGTCACCGGTCTTGCCGGCCTGTCCGCCGCCGTAGTCATCACGCCGATTCTGGTGAGCCTGTGCGGGTGGGCGAGCTACGACGCCGTCACTGTCGCTCTTGCCTCCGATGTTCTGGCAAGCCTGCTCTCCGCTTATACCTACTACCGCAACCGGAACATTGATTTGAAGCGCGGAAGCCTTGTCACCATCACCGCATTTCTCGGAACCGTGGTCGGCAGTTACTGCGGTTTTCTCTTCAGCCAGAAAAATCCGGACGGTCTCGGTTATCTTTCCATGCTGACTACGGTTTGTCTCGGAATCAAATTCCTCTTCAAGCCCGTGACCGGCGGTCATGACGCGCAGTCCGGCGCAGGGCCTTCCGCACGCAGGACCGCTCTCGCCATGCTGATGGGCTGCGGCATCGGCTGGGTCTGTGGCTTCACCGGAAGCGGCGGCGGGATCCTGATGCTCACCGTCTTCACAATCTTCCTCGGCTACAATCTGAAGGTAGCTGTGGGAACCAGCACGATGATCATGTCCCTGGTTGCGCTGACCGGGGCTGTCAGCCACATCTCGATGGGCGCACAGATTTTCCCGCTTCCCATGATCATTGTGGTGATTTCCTGTCTGATCGGTGCCCTCGTCTCCGCGCGCTTTGCCAACAGGTGCGAAATCCGGAAGCTCAACCACGTGGTCGGCATCGTGCTGATGATCCTCGGTGCCTCTACCATCCTGATCAAGATCCTGTAGGTCCCATGCATGGTCAGCTTCGGAAAGATACGCCGCTGTTCTGCCGGATCCACGCACGGATCTCGTCCTCACTAAGGCCCGATCGCTTTACTGCATCCGGAAGGGAGAGAATGCCGTCCCGGACCAGAGAGCCGAAGTTGTCCAGGCGTTCCTCCCTGCGGCCTTTCTTCTCACCTTCTTCAAGGCCTTTCTTCTCACCCTCTTTGTGCCCTTCCTTCCATCCGGCCTCTCTGGCGTCTTTCTTTGCCAGCATCTGCTTATACTCGAATTCCATGAAATTCCTCCTCGTCTCCGCACTCTGCTTGGCTTCAAACACCTGCTCGCTCACTTCCCTGCAGAAGTCATCCGCAGGCGCAGCTCCGTTCACCAGGTCCAGAAAATTCTTCAGCTCAGGCAGAATGTCATCATCGGTTCCGTTCGTATTCAGGAATACCTTCGTTGTCCCGTCCTTCAATTCCAGCTCCCGGTCCGTCTGCTCGCAGTTCCGGAAACGGTAAATATGCCGTCCCTTTCCAAACAGATCCACCGGACTGATCATAACAATATACGATTCCGGAAGCTCCGCATAGTCCGCTCCCTTGTGCAGCTCCTGCTCATCCATCATACACTGATAGTAGCGGGTTCTCCTCGGCTCGTTCTTCCGGTTCTCCATCTGCATTTCCACATCGAAAACGCGGTCGTCGATTTCCGAATAGACGTCAAACCGCACGCTCTTGCTGCCGTGCGGGCCATCGAACACCATCTGTGATCCGTGTCGTTTGACCCTTGTCAGCTTCAGCTCCGGGAAAATACGCTGCATCAGTTTGAGAAACGTACCCTCATTGCGCATCACACGGGAGAAAATGTAATCGTTGCCGATTCCTGCCTCTTCCCACCGCTCGTTCAGGATCCTCTGCTGCTCGGCGGTTGCCGTAAGTGTTACTCTGCTGTTATTCATTGTGCCTCCTGTTGGAAAATCAATGCGCAGGAGACTCATGAGATACAGATTGACACACTGTGAAAGGTCGTCCGGAATCCGGCTGATCCGCTCTCGAAACTCCTGCCGTTTATGGGGAATAGAATGCATGAGTTTCGTCCGATGTGAATCAGATAGGATTACGTATGAAAGTAACATCGATATATCACTTTCATACTGCAGCATCGGCGCTGACGCACCGGCCGCCGCATTCAGCAAAATCGTCTTCGTGAATTCTGCCTCAGCGAGGTATAGACGTGACCGCAGAGATAAACAGCGGCATTCACAGAAAGGAACGTTACTATGCAATTACGATCAGTATAGAAAAGAATCTGACTATTTGCAAGAAATTCCGAAAAAGTTCTCCAAAAAGGTTCAAAAAGCAGCTTACGCATAAGCTTATCACTGCAAGCTAAGTATGTTTAAGGCATGACCTGCATACGCATTTGCTATTGTCGCCATGATCATCGTCATACCACAATATATTAAAAACTCTTCCTGTCATATATCCGTATAATCTATGCTTGCCCGTTAATCGCAACGAGATCAGCGAGTCAGCCTCTATGTATTTCTCCGTTAATCTGTCCTGGGCGATTTTGTTCAAGTCCTCCAGATCCAATGAATGATTATTTTTCTTATTACGGACCAGTATTTCACTCCATGTCTGAGATTCTAACGCTCTCAAAGTCGGTATAATTTCCGTCCATATCTGATCTTGTATATGCTCCTGAGAAAAAGCCCATTTCTCCTGATCCGCGTTTTCAAATGTCCACGCCGGATTCTGAGAATAATACTGCTCCGGATCACCACCCTGGATAATGATCTTTCCCCGCGGATTTTCTTTTTGTATGATTTTCTTATTCTTCTTAGAGACCGCCATAGTACAATGCCATGCTTTCTTTGGTAATTATGTTACTGCAGCCTGCTCCAGATGGTGCACCGGCCCTTGCCTTAATCCATGGATCTTCCATATGGGTCAATTGGCTCAACCACTGAGCATCATGGCATCCATAATGTTCAAGTACCTTATTGATAGTGTCCTTCTGATTGTCAGAAAGATCTCCCTCACCACCATTCTCATCA
Organism: bacterium; assembly: GCA_963655255.1. Taxonomy (GTDB): domain Bacteria; phylum Bacillota; class Clostridia; order Lachnospirales; family Lachnospiraceae; genus CAG-791. Next base: position 10,616 of record CAVKEB010000039.1, on the reverse strand, counting down.
CCGGCATTCACAGAATAATGGCCCTGCGTTTTATAAAATAATTCCGGACAAACCGGACCATTTGCCCATGCCTGAAAATCTTCATGAAACAAAGGAGAATCATCCCAGACAAGCGACCATGCCTGAGAATAATAACATAACTTCTGAAGTTTCATGGTTGACATAGCACCCGACTTTTCCAAAATATACCTTGCCGTATCAAATACATTTGCCATGATATCCTCCCTCGCACCGATTCCAATGCCATCAGAGATCAACGATCCCTGTGTCCTTTATGATATCTTATCCGGGTGCATCTGTCTACAAGAAAATCGAACGTATGTTCTTTTTATTTTTCCATTTCTGTCAAAGAATATCTTTTTCCATATAACCGAGATCCGAATATTACAAGAACCGCCGCCTGCGTCCTCTCTGCCCTGCCTTCTTGGCAAAGCCGGGATTCCGCAAGCGACGGTCCTGTTTCCGCGTCTTACGCGTATTTCATTTCAGCATTTCCGGCAAGTCTGTATTCTCCGGCTCCTGTTCACAAAAGCCTCCGGCCTCCCGGACGGCATCAGGGGCGATCACCCCTGATGTCCTCTTCTCTTCTTCCTCGCGATCATCCAGACGATCAGCGCCAGGAGCGATGCCCCCGACATGCCGCCGTAAACCATCATGTTCGCGTCATCGCCGGTTCCGCGGCCGCGGCCAGCGCCTGCAACACCGGCTCCGTTCGAAGGACGGTTCCGGTTCGCACCACGCACGCTTCCGGTTCTCTCTTCGTAGTGCTTGTCCGTCTCGCGGTAGTTCTTCACCGTGAAAGCAATGCTGCCGTCCGCTCCGACTCCGGTTTCATAGGAGGTCTCGTAATAGTTCCCCACCTCGTCCTCGACAATGGTGTAATGAATGTCCGCACCATTCTTCGTCTTCGGCAGTTCGCCAAAAGAAACGCTCCAGCCGTTCTCCGCCGATGCAGTGCCGGATCCGATCTCCACGCCGTCCGCCAGCAGACGGAACGTGACGCTCGAAGACCGCACGCCGTCCGTGTTGTCCTCATCGTCCCAGACCTTCACGGCGCTGACACCGATTTTCTCTTCCACCGGCTTATTCGTCATGGAAACCATCACCGGCGCGTCAGCCGTCGTCTGCGCCGTAATCCGGAAGCCGATCTGACGGCTGTCCAGAACATATCCGTCCGGTGCCTTCATCTCCACGAAGTAGTAATCACCCAGTGCCAAGCCATCGACCCGCAGGACTCCGGCTGCATTCGTGGTATAGGAACCCACCTTCGCGCCACCGATGCGGTACAGATCGAAAACCGCCCCGGCCAGTGCCTTTCCGGTGTACTCATCCGTCTTCGTTAAAATAACGCTTCCGCTCTGCCAAATGACCGTATTCGTCACGTTGAATCCGCTGATCTCTGTCGTATAGCCGTTCACCGCATCCTCAGAAATCGTGTAGCTGATCTCCTTGTGATCCGTGTCGTAACGCTTCAGACCCGTCCAGTTCCAGGACCAGCCGTCCTTCTCTGTGACGGTCTTGTGATCCATTTCTTTGCCGTTCGCATACAGGCGGATCGTAATGCTCTCCGGGCGAAGTCCCGCCGCGTTGCCGTTATCGTTCCAGTTCTTGGAACCGGCCACCTGAACCGTCTCCGGCGTGTACCGGTTTGTAATCACATAGCCCTTTGACGCATCACCCGATACCGTTTTCGCGTATCCTGCAGGCGCATTCACCTCATCTACCGTGTACTCCACCAGCTTCCCTGCATGATACTTCGGCAAATCTGTGAACGTATACTTCCAGCCGTTTGCATCATTGAGCTTCTGCGTCTGTCCGCTCACGCCTTCGATTTCGGACCCATCAACCTTCGCAACAAGCCTTACTTCAATTGAATCCGGTCGCTTGTTGTCACGGTTGTTGTCATCATCCCAAGCCTTGGAAACAGATACGGCTGTCTTCTCGGGTTTGTAGCTGTTCGTGATGTTGTAGCCGTTTATCGTCGTCGTATAATCCGCTACTGCATCTTCTGTGACGGTATAAACAATCTCATTCCCGTCCTTATATTTCGGCAGATTCTCAAACTTATACGTCCAGTTCCCTTCTGCACTCGGAGCCACATCCTGGCTCTTCACCTTTTCTCCGTTCGCAAGAAGGTTTACTGTGATCTTCTCCGGCCGCTTTCCGTCCTGGTTGTTCGCGTCGTCCCACGTCTTCGTTCCGCTGACTTCCGTCGTCTCCGGCGTATGGCTGTTCGTTACCGTGAAGTTCCCCTCCGTCGTTTCCTGCACCGACATTGTGTAACCATCGGGAACCTTCACTTCTTCCACTGTATACTTGATATCTTTTCCGGACTTCTTCTTATCAAGGTCTGTCCACGTATACGTCCACTCGTTTCCCGCGTTCAGCGTTACCGGGTCTCCACAGGCTGCTCCGTCCGCCTTCAGCTGCACCTGCACACTCTCAGGCCTCTTTCCGTCCTGATTGTCTGCATCAGACCATGACTTCGTCACACCGATGCTCGTCTTTCCCGGTGTGTAGCTGTTCGTGATGTTATAATCACTGATCTCCGTCGTGTAATCTTCGACCGTGTCCTCCGTTACCGTGTACGTGATCTCACTGCCGTTCTCATACTTCGGCAAATCCGTGAATGTATACTTCCAGCCGTCAGCCTTGGTAACGGTCTTACTCTCCTTCAACTTTCCGTTCGCAAGAAGGTTCACCGTGATCGAATCCGGACGCTTTCCGTCCTGGTTGTTCGCGTCGTCCCACGTCTTCGTTCCGCTGACTTCCGTCGTCTCCGGCGTATGGCTGTTCGTTACCGTGAAGTTCCCCTCCGTCGTTTCCTGCACCGACATTGTGTAACCATCGGGAACCTTCACTTCTTCCACTGTATACGTGATATCTTTGCCGGACTTCTTCTTGTCAAGGTCTGTCCACGTATAGGTCCACTTGTTTCCCGCGTTCAGCGTTACCGGATCTCCTTCTTTCTCTCCGTCCGCCTTCAGCTGCACCTGCACACTCTCAGGTCTCTTCCCATCCTGATTTTCTGCATCAGACCATGCCTTCGTCACACCGATGCTCGTCTTTCCCGGCGTGTAGCTGTTCGTGATGTTATAACCGTCGATCTCCGTCGTGTAATTATCGACGGTATCCTCCGTTACCGTGTACGTGATCTCATTTCCGTTCTCATACTTCGGCAGATTCTCGAACTTATACTTCCAGCCGTCAGCCTCGGTTACTGTCTTGCTATCTTTCTTTATCCCATTCGCAAGAAGGTTTACTGTGATCTTCTCCGGCCGCTTTCCATCCTGATTATTTCCGTCATCCCACGTCTTCGTTCCGCCGACTTCCGTCGTCTGTTTGACCTTGTTCGAGACCTTGATAATGGAGCCGCCTTGATGAACATGAACTTCTTTATTATTTAATTTCTGTTTGGCGTCAGTTGCAAATTCTTCGGCTTTTGCTTTTGCTCCATCCTCATCTCCATAGACTATGAAATAATAACCATTACTATACTCATTTCCTGCTTCATAGCCATCTGGAGCCTTTAATTCTTTAAAGCAATAGAGCGTATAAGTGCTGCTGTTTCCTTTCACCAGATTCAGACTAGGAAATGAAACCGTTCCATCTGTACCCGTTGTGAGTTCATTCCCTACTGCGGACCAGGACGGCTTTGTTCCCTCCGAATTTAAACCAACTTCATAAAGCTGGAAAGTGGCTCCCTGCAGGGTTTTATTCGGATCATTTTCCGCAATCTTTTTAATTGTGATACTACTTGCATCACCAACAAGATAAGAATTATTTTTTACTGTTATATGTTTCTTGTTAACGGTATCTGTATAGGTGCCCTTTCCTTTTAATGTTGCAGTATTCTCAAATTCTCTTCCGTCAGCTCCTGTCGGATTCTCCACCATCACCTTATATTTGAAAATTACATATGTTTGATCCGGTACGGTCACGGTAATCGTATGATTTAAGGTATCGTAACTGACGTTTCCCCCCGTTATATCATTTCCATTCTCATCTTGTAACGTATACGCATCTTCACCTGTAGCATCTTTACCTGTAACAAGCTCCGTTCCATCCGGCAGAGGATCTGTCAATGTCAATACACTGCCGGCGTTAAGTTCCAGTTTCTCCTTATTGATGTGAATCTCATAAAAAATAACATTCTGCGTGCTGTTGCTCAGATCAACATCGCTCATGTCCTTCTTGGTGAGTACATCATACTTCCGATCGATCTCTGCATGTGCCTCTTTCCAGCTTGTATCCCCCTGTCCCTGAACAAATGCTGCATTGTGATATGTTTTTGTGTTGCTCACATTACTCGTCGCAGCTTTTTCCTCATCCGTCAGTTTCGTCTGATACGTAATCGTATATGAAATTCCACTGATTCCACATGGAGCAGTATTCCAATTGGTCAAACTCGGATTGCAAAGATCTATTTCTGATCCATTCAATAAAACTGTGTTGTTGAATGTAGCTGTATTACTCTCCCAAAACTCGGTTCCATTGGTATCTTTTCCGCTATAAGCCACCTGGAGTGATCCCGGCACCAGCTCCATACCATCAGGAAGCGTATCTTTAAAAATTGCATGCTTATCCGGCTCAACATGTGCTTTTCCAGAATTAATTTTTACCGTCCATTTGTAAATATCCTGTTCTTTGTCATACTCAACGGATTTGCTGAATCCATAGTCATTCGCAACATACTTTAACGTTGCCTCTGCATTGGCAATATCTTTATCACCGATTTTCAAGTAAGCCTTATTATAGACTCTTAATTCTGCTCCATTGGTATCAGAAAGAGCCGCATCTCCAATGATAGAAGATACGTGAATAACAATTGTTCTGCTTTTATCCTTATACTCATTGAAAATAATCTGTCGATTTTCAGAATCTACTGTATAATCAGTTCCTTCTGTTTTTCCCTCCACTTCGACATTATCCCAATCAATCGGTAAAACTTTCTTCCCGTTATTCGAATCTTCTCCATAATACAGATAGCTCTCCCACTCGTTTCCACATACCGTAATCTTTGTGGGTAAGTTTACAGAAGGATCTACCGTTACCGTGATGGTCCATTCCGCCAGCTTCTTTGCGGGATCAATTGTATCAATTTCTACACCTGCCTTCGCAATGGATCCTTTGCTCTGCTTTTCTCCGAAATCATGTATCCCAGATGTAGAGTCTTCTCCATGATCACCATCATGATCATCCGTTGTCTTATTCGTAATATTCTTCTCTCCAAAAAGATCTCCTTTCTTACTATCCTCTACGATCGTCGAGTAAGTGATCGTAACCGGTCCTGTTCCGGTGTAATCTTCTGGAAACGTATATTCGAAAAGTTTCAGATTATTATCCGTATAGGTATCATCATTCAGTTTTGGATCCATCGTTTCCTTCAATTTATCCGATGTCAGGGCTGAAGGAACAGCATCCACCGACGATATCTCAAAATCACCTTCCAGAGACTGATTATCCGACATCCAGTCTTCTATTTTGTGACCGGCAAGACTGTAGGATCCATCTCCTATCGTAATCGTATAGGTATATTTCGTGCGCCCTTGCTCGTCAGTACTTTCTGCAACAACCTTCTGGACTTTCAAATCCTTCTTAATCTTAAATTTAGTTTTTCCTTCATCAGATGTTCCGTTCCCATCAAAAGACCAATGGGCGCTATTCGTAAGTTCCTGGTCTGCCTTATCTGCCAGAACTGTTGTCGTATAGGTAACCGTATATGTTCCTGCAGGTAATTTCTCTCCAGATTTGGACAAATTAACTGTAAGACTATTTCCATCAACTGTGTTTACAGTATCAATCAGGTCATTCAAATTATTATTTTTATAAACTGTTACGCTCCCTGGATTAATCGTCTGGCCTTCACTGACCGTGTCATGCAGAATCAGAGAATCCAGTGCAGCGTTTGTCGTTGTTTCTACCTTATAATAAATGGTATATGATCCATCTGCGTTTTTCTGAACGGACTGTTTGCTTCCATCCGTCCACTCGTTCCCATTCCAGTTCTGGTTCCCGGCTGTTTTCTTATTTGTAACCGATACATCCTCATACGTAATCGTCGTTGTTGTTCCGGTTCCCGGAAATTCAAGTTTGGTTTCTGTATCTGTGCCTATTTCTTCCGAATTTAAACTTGCCTTGAAGCTGAATCCGCCTTTTACGCCGGTTTCTTTTTGCTTAATCCAGTCCGGGGAAACCGTTAAAATCAGCTTATCTCCTTCCACACGATACGAACCTGCAATCTCTGTCCCATCATAAATTGTTCCATCTCCATCCTTGGCAAGCTGCATTAACGGATTGTTTTTCATAAATTCTGTCAGATCATATTCCCACACATTATGAATAACGCTTCCGTTCTTCGTCTTAACAACAGAACCCAGCTTGTTATCATCAATCTCAAAAGTCAGCTTGAAGTTCAACGTCGCATCACGTTTCACATTGGTCTCTGTCACGCTGACAGAGATTCCGTTTTCTGTCACGATGTCTGTCAAATTAAGTGCCGTAGGATCAACCGTATAAGAAGATGATTGTTCCGTGTCATACATTGCAATCATTCCATACGTGGAGAAGCTTTCCGTCTCGAACTCCGCATTACCGTCCCCGGTGTCTTCTGCGACAACTTCCGTCTCGCCGCCGTGCATATGGACCACTGCTGTGTCTGCAATTTGTTTTCCTTCGGGTACGTTCCACGGAATGCCGCCGTCGAACTTCATGGTGACGTGAACGGACTCTTTCGGCTGAATGGCCTCGCCGTCCTTGTCGAGAGAAATGTCATAGAGGACACCGGTTACATTCTCCGGATCCTGTCCGAGGGTCTCGCTGACTTTTGCCATGATCTGGGACATTCTGGCAGACTCGATGGGCGATACCGAAACCTTGGTTCCTTCCGGAATCTTCGCGTCTTTTGTCGCGGAGACAGTGACCGTGAGATTCCCGCAGGTTCCGGTCAGCTGCTCGGTGTAGTCTTCGTCTTCCTGATAGACATAGGTGATCTGCGTGTTTTCCTTCAGAAGTGCGCCGTCCACATAGTAGGCGTACTTGCCCGCCTCGACGACTTCCTTGTCGATGGATGTGATTTTATCGGTGCCGATCTCGGCGTACTGGTACTCGTAGCCCTGGATGTAGGGTGCGACTGCGGCAAGGTCATTGGTACCGATGGCAAGGTTGAAGGCATAGTCTCCCTGGATCGCCGCGCCGGTTGTATCCACGGCCGCGCCGGTCACTTCGATGGGAGTGATCTCTTCCTTCTGAGCATAGGTATAGGTAATCTCCGCCGTGTCTCCTGCGGCAATCTGGTTTTCTTCTCCGTTTACGGTATAGGTGTAGGAGGTCTCGGTGACGATTTCCTCCTTCGTCTCCGTGGTCCTGCTCTCCTTCGTGAAGGTGGTGTCCTCCGGAAGTGCTTCACCGCCTAAGGTGATGCTCCGAAGCTCATAGCCGTTAAAATCCTTCACCTTGTCGGAAACCGTGACGGTATCTCCGGAGAGATTCACGGATCCGCAGAGGATGGTGCCGTCCTCCGCCTTGTAGATGGCTTTCAGAGAAGCGGATTGACTGACTTCCTTCTTGTCTTTCTCCGGCTCTTTGGCGGTTTCGGATTTCTCGTCCTTTTTATCCTCTCTGGCGGTTTCAGACGGGTCTTTTGCGGTATCGTCCTTTTTGCTGTCGTTCTTCTTTATTTCGTCTTTGCCGGTTTCGTCTTTCTTCGTGTCCTTCCTGTCATCGGACTTGTCGGAGGATTTGTCGTCTGTGACAGCCGTTTCGTCTTGTGCCGTCTCATCCTTTTTGATCTCGTCCTTCTTGTCCTCTGCGGCGCCGGTGTCCTCCGAGGGCTTCGCCTCTTCGCGGTGCTCCGCCTCTTTTACCGTGACGGTGGCTTGGGGGAGCTCCACCTTGTCGGCGAGCTTATAGAGTGCCCCCCCGTCTTCGTCCTTATTCCAGTCCTTGTCGAGTTCGGATGTGAATGTATAGGTGCCCGCCTCGGTGTTATGGTAGGACTCTTCGCCGTTCCAGGTGACGATGACGGTCTCCTTCTCTTCGTCCACCTTGACGTCGATTTCCTTCGGGAGCTTCAGCTCTGCGTATGCGGGAGCATCGTCCGTCGTATAAGTGCCGAGGTCGATGTCTTCCGTGAGGACAGAGGTGATTTCCTTCGTGATGTCATCCCCGCCGTTCTCCTTGTCTGCATCCTTGCCGTCTTCCGGATTCTCGTTCTCCGCGTCTTGTTTTTTCTCAATGAACTCTTCCCCGGAGTTTTCTTCCGCGGCCTCTTCCCCGAACTCCGTCTCTTCGCTGCCGCTCTCCTGCGTGTTCTCTTCCTGCGCACTGTCGGCCTGAGCCTTGTCTTCCTGCACGGTTTCATTACCGGAATTCTCCTGCCGGTTTTCTTCCGATGCAGCGTCGTCCTGCTGAGAAATCTCTTCTTCCATCTTTCCCGCTTCCGGTGCACTCGCTTCCGTGACCGCAGCAATCTCCTCCGCGTCTTCGCTCTGCACCGCGGACTCGTTTGCCCGGCCCTCGTCCATGCTCTGCGCTGCGGGTTCGCCTGTCGGCTCCTCACCGCCGTTCTGCGAAGCTCCCTCCGCGTTCAGGTCCTCGGAATTCTCCGCGTATATGACAACCGGCTGCACGGCGCTCGTCAGGGTCGATGTCACCATTGCGGCAACGCCGATGGATGCGATGAATTTACGGAACTTGTTGTTCTGCATAGTTTCCTCCCTCTCTTACAAAACTGCTATTGGGTACACGAAAACGAAAGCGGTCCAATCTCCCTCTTGAACAGCTCTCTGGTGTCTTACGATTCGTTATAAATGTCAGGTTTCCTCAAATTCATTTATCATATGTATCCCTCGCTGAGGAAAAATCCGCTGCACACAATGTGATAAATTCCCGGGTGGTCCGGGCTTGAAGTCTACCATTATTCTAGCATGGAATTTTAATTGTTGACCGGCTTTCAATATTTTTGACAGAAAACCGTCATTTTGGTGCTTTTCCCATGTGCAAAATGTTACCTTTCGACTTTTCGTCAGGAGTGGCGCGGCGGGAATTTCCGGTGTCACTGGTTTTCCGCACGAAAATGCGAGAGGAAATTGTGCGGTTTGTATAGTAAAAGGAAGGGCACTCCGGAGAATCCGGAGTGCCCTCTGCTGTTTTGTCCTATAAGAATGGTCTTTTCTATGCCCGCTGTCCGGCGGCCGAAGCGGCCGGCCTGATCGGGCCGCTGATGTGATTCTATTTGCCTGCCTCCGCCAGAAGCTTCTTCAGACGGGCGATTTCCCGGTCCTTCTCAGAAAGGGCCTGGTCCTTCTCGGAGAGAATACTGCTGTATTTTTTATCCATTTCTTCTTTTACCTGCGCAGTCACCTTTGCAGTTACTCTTTCGGTTGTACGTTCTACAATGCCTTCACTTAAATTGCACATTCCCTGCACCTCCTCATCTACTGTTTTTGCCATGGGGATATGGTACTGTTCTTCCAGAATCTTCTTTTTGGTGCCCGTGTCAATGGATTCGGAGAGCAGCGTGGACAGCATTCCAATCAATTGATCACCGGTCGCGCTGCCGTCTGCGGCCAGATTGATGAAGATCGTTGAAAACAGATCATACCTTCCGAAGGACATCTCCGGAAGATTTTCTGTCGGATATATTACTGTGGGCGTAATGCCATACTGAACAATCGTGTCTGCGGCCAGCCTTTTTTCGCTTTTCCCCGGTGAGCTCATGCAGATCCAGATGGAATAAACCTTCTTGATTTTGTCGTAGGAGCTGGTGGTAAATTCCCTGTCCAGCTGCTCCGACATCAGTCTTGCAGGGTAGAAAATGGATCTGCACACCAGATCATACGGGAGCTGCACGGATTTCTGTGCCTCAATATTGATATACATTTTCTGCGGCTCGCCTTTTTTGGTGAGTACGCCGAACACAATATCGAAGGTCACCTCCCCTTCTCCGGGGAGTCTGCTGTCAGTTCCCAGGCTCTGCACCGCTTCTGTTTTGTTTCTCGCATCGGGACGTACTCTGCGGCTTGCGATTTCCGGAGTTCCGATGATTGCCTTTTCGGCTTCCTCATACGAATAATCCCGAAATTCCGGAACCGTCCCGACCAGAATTCTTGCAAGAATGCACCTGGAGGCCAGTACGCGCTTCACGGCTGCGTCATACCGGATATTCTGGTCCGCAGAATCAAGCTCTGCAGATAAATACGTTTGTTCTTTCAATCGTTACCTCCTTGTTCGTGTGTGAATCCAAACAGGGAGGCACGCGCCGATCCCTGTCTGATTTGCAGGGATCGATCCCTTGTGTACGCCTATATGAAATTTGTCTTTATCATATCACATCCGCCGGAATGAAAACACGCACATCTCACCACTACAGCATAATTTCTCACAAAAATTCTCTTTATTCACCCGAATCTTATTCACTTTCATTCACTCCCACAAAGTGAAAATTCACTTTTTTCACTTTGTAGATGTGAATTTTCACAAGGGACGTCTTTGTTCCGACGATCGGGCAGATTCCGGACTTTCACCGGTTAGAAGCGAGGCGCCGCCGAACGCACCACACAATCGCCTCCACCCGTAAAACGGGTGGTTCGGGATGCGGGCTATAAGCCCGCGTT
>CAVKEB010000038.1:0-20063 GCA_963655255.1 bacterium | reverse complement strand
GAACTGGGCCCTGAGAAAAGAAAGACTGATACGCTGGGGATTCTACGATTTATCCGCAGCATACCAGTCAATGCACGAAAGCTGTTGAAACCGCCGTGTACCGAACGGTATGCACGGTGGTGAGAGAGGACGGCGGCTAGCCACCGCCTCCTACTCGATTCCTGTTCTTTGTGTCTGTTCGTGTCTATTTTGTTTCGCGATCACGGAGATGATCGGAAAGTCGGAAAGCGTGTTATGCCGTTGCCGCCTGTGAGGAAGCGGCGGTCTTAGCGGAGGACGCCTCTGCTTCTTCTTTCTGCAGTGCCTTCTGGGCACCGGCGAGAAGGAGCTTGATGCGGTTCAGCTGGTTGACCTCCGAAGCGCCGGGATCGTAGTCGATGGCGGCGAGGTTCGCCTGCGGATAGAGCTTGCGCACCATCTTCGCAACGCCCTTTCCGACCACGTGGTTCGGAAGGCAGCCGAACGGCTGAATGCAGATGATGTTGGGAACGCCGCTCTTGATGAGCTCGACCATCTCTCCGGTCAGGAACCATCCTTCACCGGTCTGGTTGCCGATGTCCACGATGGGCTTCGCGTATTCCACGATCTGGTAGATGCTGGCCGGTGCCTCGAAGTGGCGGCTCTTGTCATAGGCGCGGTAAATCGGACGAAGAGCAATGTCCTCGATCGCGTGAATGGCAAGGTTCATGCCGAAGGCCGCCGACTTGGAGGTGCCCAGATACTTCGCCTTGTAAATCTGATTGTAGAAGCAGTAGAGCATGAAGCCCATGAGATCCGGCACGAGTGCCTCCGCGCCTTCAGCCTCCAGCGTTTCCACGAGGTGGTTGTTGGCGGCGTAGGAGTACTTTACGAGGATCTCTCCGACGATGCCGACTCTCGGCTTCTTCCGATTCTCGTCAATCGGAATCTGGTCAAAGTCGCGGATGATTTCACAGGCCATTTTCTGAACCTTGTGAAGCGGGAAGCCCTTTGTGCTGACAAGGAAATCCGAGCACTTCTTCGTCCACTTCTCATACATGGCCTGCACGGAACCCTTTTCCAGTTCATAAGGACGCATGCGGTACACACACTTCATCAGGACATCGCCGAGAATGGCCGCGAAGGCAAGTCTCGTGATGAGCGGGAAGGTGATCTTGAAGCCGGGATTTCCCTCCAGGCCGGAGAGGTTCGCCGAGATGACGGGAACCTGTTCCATGCCGGCCTTCTTCAGTGCGCGCCGGATGAAGCCGATGTAGTTGGAGGCGCGGCATCCGCCGCCTGTCTGCGACATGATGACCGCGGTGCGGTTCAGATCGTATTTTCCGGAGGAAAGGGCCTCCATGACCTGTCCGACCACGAAAAGGGACGGATAGCAGGCATCGTTGTTGACGTACTTCAGGCCGTAGTCGATGGCCGTCTGATTGTCGTTGCGCATCAGAACCAGATTGTAGCCGCAGGATCTTGCCGCGGGCTCGATCAGGTCAAAGTGAATCGGCGACATCTGCGGGCAGAGAATCGTGTAGTGCTCGTCGAACATCTCCTTCGTGAACGGCACCTTGTGGATGCCGGTGGGATGGATGGTGCGGCGGGTTTTGTTCTTCTCCCGGATGTGGATGGCGGCAATCAGGGAACGCACGCGGATTCTGGCGGCACCCAGATTGTTGACCTCGTCGATCTTGAGGCAGGTATAGATTTTGTCGGAGCCGGACAGAATATCGTTCACCTGGTCGGTGGTCACGGCGTCCACGCCGCAGCCGAAGGAGTTGAGCTGGATGAGGTCCAGATCATCCCGGGTGCGCACATAGGCGGCCGCGGAATAGAGGCGGGAATGGTACATCCACTGATCCAGAACGATAAGAGGGCGCTCCGGGTGTCCCAGGTGCGCGATCGAATCCTCCGAGAGCACGGCAAAGCCGTAGGAATTAATCATTTCCGGAATGCCGTGATTGATCTCGGGATCCAGGTGGTAGGGGCGTCCTGCGAGAACGATGCCGGGAGTGCCGGTATCCTCCATGAATTTCAGAACGCGCTCTCCCTCCGCCATCAGATCCTTCCGGTACTGGAGAAGCTCCTGCCAGGAAGCCTGTGCGGCCGCAATGACCTCGTCCTCCGGGATTTCGCGGAATTCGCGCACGAGAGCCTGTGTGACGGTCTGAAGATTGGTGAAGGCCATGTAGGGATGGCGGAATTTCACCTTCCCGTTCATGATGTCCTCGACGTTGTTCTTGATGTTCTCCGGATAGGCGGAGACGATGGGACAGTTGTAGTGATTGTCCGCGTCCTTGTTCTCCTCGCGCTCATAGAACAGCGACGGATAGAAGATAAAGTCGGGGTGCGCCTTCTCAATCAGCCACTGCACGTGCCCGTGCGTGATCTTGGCCGGATAGCATTCGGACTCCGAAGGAATGGACTCTATGCCCATCTCATAGATGGCATGGGTCGAGAGCGGAGAGAGAATGACCTGGAACTTCAGCCGGGCAAAAAAGGTCGCCCAGAACGGATAGTCCTCGTACATGTTCAGAACGCGGGGAATGCCGACCGTTCCGCGGACAGCCTCTTTTCTGGTCAAGGACTTGTAGCCGAAGAGGCGGCCCAGCTTGTACTGGTACATGTTCGGAATGCCGTTGTCTGCCTTTTCGAGGCCGAGTCCCCTCTCACAGCGGTTGCCGGAGATGAACTGGCGGCCGTCGCTGAAGTGGTTGACGGTGAGACGGCAGTTGTTGCTGCACTTTCCGCAATTGCGAAGCGTCGTATTGAAGGTCAGGGCCTCCATCTCTTCAAAGGAGAGCATGGTGGTCGGACGGGTGGCGTCGAAGCGTTCCCTCGCGATGAGGGCGGCGCCGAAGGCACCCATGATGCCCGCGATGTCCGGACGGATGACGCTGCCGTCCGAGATTTTCTCCAGGGCGCGGAGAACGGCGTCGTTGTAGAACGTTCCGCCCTGCACGACGATGTTTTTGCCGAGTTCTGCGGCGGAGGACACCTTCATGACCTTGAAGAGGGCGTTCTTGATGACGGAGTAGGCAAGGCCTGCGGAGATGTCGGAGACCTCAGCTCCCTCCTTCTGCGCCTGCTTGACGCGCGAGTTCATGAAAACCGTGCAGCGCGTGCCGAGGTCAATCGGATTTTTGGCAAAGAGAGCAGCCTTCGCAAAATCCTCCACGGAATAGTCAAGGGATTTTGCAAAGGTTTCGATAAAGGATCCGCAGCCGGAGGAGCAGGCCTCGTTGAGCGTGACGGAATCCACCGCACCGTTCCGGATGCGGATGCACTTCATATCCTGTCCGCCGATGTCCAGAATGCAGTCCACCTTCGGATCAAAATAGGAAGCGCCGTAGTAGTGGGCGATGGTCTCCACCTCGCCGTAGTCCAGCTTGAAGGCGGCCTTCATGAGGGCCTCGCCGTAGCCGGTGGAACATCCTCCCGCGATTTCCACGCCCTCCGGCATTTTGCTGTCGAGGTCCGTGATGCCGCGGATGGCGGTGTGAATGGGCGAGCCGTTGTTGGAGGAATAGAAGGACCAGAGAAGCTCGCCGTTTTCTCCGATGAGGGCAAGCTTCGTCGTCGTGGAGCCCGCGTCAATGCCGAGGAACGCCTTTCCGCGATACGAGGAGAGATCCCCTGTCCTGACCCGGTAGGCGTCGTGACGGGCACGGAACTGCCGGTAGTTCTCCTCCGAAGCAAAAAGAGGAGCCATCCGCTGTACCTCGAATTCCATCTGCATGGGATGGGAGGTTTTCTCCAGAAGGTCCTCCACGAGGATGGAGTGATCCTCGCTGGCATGAAAAGCAGACCCCATCGCCGGGAAGAGGTGGGAGTCGGAAACTTCAATGATGTGCTCCTTGTCCAGATGGAGCTCGCGGATAAATGCCGTCTTCAGCTCCGTCAGGAAGTGAAGCGGGCCGCCGAGGAAGGCAACATGGCCGCGGATGGGCTTGCCCTGCGCAAGGCCGGAGATGGTCTGGATGACCACCGCCTGGAAGATGGAAGCTGCAAGGTCCTCCTTACGGGCACCGTCATTGATCAGAGGCTGAATGTCGGACTTGGCGAAAACGCCGCAGCGGGCCGCGATGGTATAGAGGGACTCATAGCCCTTCGCGTACTCGTTGAGTCCCGCCGCGTCGGTCTGGAGGAGCGACGCCATCTGGTCGATGAAGGAGCCGGTGCCGCCCGCGCAGGTTCCGTTCATGCGCTGCTCGACATTGCCGTTTTCAAAGTAAATGATCTTGGCATCCTCGCCGCCGAGCTCGATGGCGACATCGGTGAGAGGGGCCAGAACCTCAATGGCGGACGCCTCCGCGACCACCTCCTGTACGAAAGGAATGCCGAAATAGTTGGCCAGTGACAGGCCGCCGGAGCCGGTAATGACGGGGTGAATGAGAACATTTCCGATTTTCCCGTGTACCTCCTCCAGAATGTCATGAAGGGTTTCGCGGATCTGGGCGTGGTGACGGCGGTAATCGCCGAACACAAGCTTCCGGTCAGAGTCCAGAAGAGCAACCTTGACGGTTGTCGATCCGATGTCAATGCCGAGGGTATAGTCTTTTGAAATCACGTGCAAACTCCTGAAAAATGCAGCGGATGATTCCAGGCTGCATCCATAAATGATAACGATTCAGCACATCCCGGATTCCTTACGGAAATTCGAGATGTTGCAGGCCACAGGTACTTCGCATCCTGGCCGCCTGCCGATTTCAAACACGAATGAATCTGCGGACAGAGGATTCGCCTTGAAAATCTGCGGGCGCTGAATAAATACAGACTGGATTTTTGAAGCGGCAGATGCTGTTTTTCCGAAAAACAGGCACAGCCGCAGCATCGTTAGGGATTATAAATCGGAAATTTTTCGAAAGCAACGAAGGACGGACCCTCAAATCATTAAAAGTGTGTGAACTTCGGCCCTCCGGGGGCTTCTTTACTTGCGAATCCCGCAGGAAGTGAAGTATTCTTAAAAGATGCAGCGAAGATCCGGAGAGGACGGGCTGCGCAGGGCATTGACCAGTTACCAAACAGAAAGGCAGCAGAAATGAATACAAACAATTACGGAGGGCGCGGGCCGGTTCAGAGATTTTTGCAGAAATACGCCGTGCAGAACCTCTCGCTGGTGATTATTTTATGCTACGGCTTCGGGTATCTTCTTCAGTACATCAACGCACCGTTTCTGAATTACCTGACGCTGAATCCGTATGCCATCTGCCACGGACAGATCTGGCGGCTTGTGACGTGGGTTCTGGTGCCGCCGGATACCAGCAACATTCTGTTCATTGTCATTGCGATGCTGTTCTATTATTCCATCGGCACTTCGCTGGAGCGGGTCTGGGGCACATATACCTATAACGTGTACATCTGGCTCGGCGTCGGCATTACGATCATCGGAGCTTTTGTGGTGATGGCGGTCTCCTACATCATGGCGGGAGTGGCCGGAGTGTCGCTGACCGGAGAGAGCGCGGCGGTGTATTTCGCGGCGATCTCGCGGTACTTCAGCACCTACTATGTCAATATGTCCATCTTCCTTGCGTATGCGCTGACGTTTCCGGATGCGGTGGTCCTCCTGTGGTTCATCATCCCGGTCAAGGTCAAGTGGCTGGGCGTTGTCTACGGCGTTCTGCTCGCGTGGGACTTTATCTCCACGGCGATGCGCGGAGGCTGGTATGTATGCGTGGCGATGGCGGCATCGCTGGCGAATTTCCTGATTTTCTGGCTGCGCTCGGGCAAAATGAGACGTTTTTCGCCGAAGGAAACAAAGCGCCGCGCGGACTTCCGGAAGGCAGCGCATCAGGGCGAACGGAAAAATACGGCCTGGACCCATGCGGGACAGGAGAGAAGCGGCATGGGCACGGCGCAGGCAGCGGGACAGAGCACGGCGGCAAAGATGCGTCCGCAGGCGGGAAAGGCAAGACACCGCTGCGCAATCTGCGGGAGAACGGAGCTGGATGATCCGACACTGGAGTTCCGGTATTGCTCCCGGTGCCAGGGAAATTACGAGTTCTGCCAGGATCACCTGTTCCATCACCAGCATGCCGTCAACGGAGGCGGCCCGCTCCCGGTGCAGGAGAACATTACGATCGAACCCGACCGGCATGACTGAGGCGGTTTCCCGACGGAATATCTGGTGCTGAAGGTTTCGATTTCACATGCGGACCGCCGGGCGCTGAACGGTTCTATATTTTTAGAAGCAATGGATCAGGTAAGAGGAAATAGGAAAAGCTATGAGCGAAAACAATCAGGAAAAGAATCCGGAAGGTCAGCTTCAATATATTCTGCGGAGCATGGTGGCCGCGGCGAGAAAGAACCGCGGAATGATCACGAGGGATCAGCTGGAAAAGGCACTCGCGGAGCTGAAGCTGTCCGATGATCAGATGAAGATGGTCGAAGACTATCTGAAGCAGAACAACATCGGCATTGACGAGCCGCTGGACGCGGAGGAGAAGCTTTCAGAAGAGGAAGCAGACTATCTGAAGGACTACACGGAGATGGTCAATGCCATTGAGCAGCCCTCGGACGGAGAGCTGGAGGCCGTGGAAATCCAGGCAATGGCGGGAGAGAAGGATGCGCAGAGGCAGCTCTCGGAGTGGATGCTGCCGAAGGTGGTGGACCTTGCGAGACTCTATGCGGGACAGGGCGTCTACATGGAGGATCTCATCGGCGCAGGAAACGAGGCACTGGTGCGCGGCACAAAGCTCCTCGCACCTCTGGAGGGACCGGAGGAAGTGGAAGGGGCCTTGGCGGAGCGGATCATGAATGCCATGGAGGACCTGATCGCGGAGAATCTGGATGAGGTGTCTGCGGATCAGACGGCGGCGGAGGCCGCCAACAAGGTTCTGGAAAAAGCGGATGAGCTCGCGAAGCTTCTGGGACGGAAGGTCACGGTGGAGGAGCTCGCCGGAGAGGGCGACGTGACGGAGGAAGAGATCATGGACGCCATCCGGATTACCGGGAACAAGATTGAAGCCTTGGATTACAAGACGCAGAGCTGAGGAGCCTGTCGTCAGAATGGGCATGCCGGGAGACTGTCCCGGATTTGGAAGCAGTTGTTCGGAATATCTCATATTTTCAGGAGCACAGGAGCATTGAAGGATACCGATTACAGATACATTCTGGAGAACATGACCGCCATTCAGATCGGAACGAAGTATTCCTATCGGGAGCTGGTGGATGACATTGATCTGAGCTATAAATTCCGGTGCATCATCAAGCAGATTCTGCTGCAGGAGGTGGACGCAGACACCACGCTGGAAAGTCATCTGTATTATATGAAACCGGAAGACGAGAGTTGCCGGGTCTATAAGCAGCTCCGCGCGAAGATCCGGATTTATGTGCCGAAGGTGAAAAAACACTTCGGCGGGCGAAGCGATACGGAATTTGAGGAACGCGTCCTCAGCTCGGAGGAACTGGCCTCCATCAGCCCGGAGCAGAAGAAGCTCATGGGCATCATGATCTCGGAAATCCAGATTTCCAAAATGGGACTGATGACCTTCGTGATCTGATCCGGGGATTGTGTCAGGTAAGCTGCGCAAAAGAATGTGTGAAGGTTCAGAATATATGTTATAGTAAGAACAGCACCGCATCCATGGTGCTGTTTTCTCTGCATCCTGGCGGCGGTTCTGCCGCATTTCCGAAGATCGTGAACGCAAAAGAATATCGGTTGCATCAGGCAGAAAGCAATGTTATACTGTGAAACAGAACACACGTTCTATTTGCGCGAACGTGATGTGACAGAGCTTTTTTCTTTTCTTACTTGAAGGAAGGAGAGAGGCGAAGCACAAAGCAAATAAAGGAGCTTGGCTATGGCAATGGATCGCGAAGATCGCTTAAAGGCACTGGATGCCGCAATTTCTCAGATAGAGAAGCAGTACGGGAAGGGAGCTGTCATGAAGCTCGGCGATCCTTCCTCCACCATGAATATTGAGACAACACCGACCGGGTCGCTTGCGCTGGATATTGCGCTGGGACTGGGCGGAATTCCGAAGGGAAGAGTCATTGAGGTTTACGGACCGGAATCCTCCGGTAAGACGACTCTGACGCTTCATATGATTGCCGAGGTACAGCGCCGCGGCGGAATCGCGGGCTTCATCGATGCGGAGCACGCGCTGGATCCCGTCTATGCGCGCAACATCGGCGTGGATGTGGACAACCTGTATATTTCACAGCCGGATTCCGGTGAGCAGGGACTGGAGATCGCGGAGACCATGGTCCGGTCCGGCGCGATTGACATCGTGGTTGTTGACTCGGTCGCAGCCCTGGTTCCGAAGGCGGAGATCGACGGCGATATGGGCGACTCGCATGTGGGACTTCAGGCGAGACTGATGAGCCAGGCACTCCGCAAGCTGACCGCGGTGATCTCGAAGTCCAACTGCACGGTGATTTTCATCAATCAGCTGCGTGAGAAGGTCGGCGTGATGTTCGGCAATCCGGAGACCACAACCGGCGGCCGCGCACTGAAATTTTATTCTTCCATCCGCCTGGATGTTCGCCGTATCGAGGCGATCAAACAGAGCGGAGAGGTGATCGGAAACCGCACGAGGGTCAAGGTGGTCAAGAACAAGATCGCGCCGCCGTTCAAGGAGGCGGAGTTTGATATCATGTTCGGCCGGGGCATTTCGTATTCCGGAGACGTTCTGGACCTTGCCGCGAACAGCGATATTGTGGTGAAGAGCGGTGCCTGGTACAACTACGGAAACGACAAGATCGGACAGGGCAGAGAGAACGCGAAGAAGTATCTGGAGGAGCATCCGGAGATCCTGTACGAGATTGACCGGAAGGTGCGTGAGCACTATGGATTGGATCCCGAGGGAGCAAGGAAGCCGGAAGAGACCGGAGAAGTTCCGGAGGAAGAAGAATAACGGAACATGCAGATCACGGACCTGACACCCGTGGGCAAGACGAAAACCAGAGTCACGATCGATTACGATCAGACTCTGGTTTTGTCCAATCGGGATATTTTACAATTTGATCTCAGAAAAGATGCGGAGATTCCGGAAAAAGTGTGGGAGAAACTCTGCGGGAAGCTGAGAAGCGATGCGTTGATGAAGTGCGGGAGCCTCTTGAAGGACATGGACTACACGGAGAAGTCGCTTGCGGGGAAACTTGCGGGAAGCGGCTTCCCGGAAGAGATCGTCCGGGAGGCCGTGGAGGCCATGAAAAAGGCGCATTACGTGGATGATCGCCGGTTTGCGGAGAATTATCTGCATTCCCATGCGGGAAGCCGGAGCCGCCTGCGTCTTCGGATGGATCTGCTGAACAAGGGAATCTCCTCTGAGCTTGCCGACGAGGTCTTTGCAGACTGGGAAGAAGAAAACGGAAGCCGGATTTTCGAGGAGGAAGTGGGACAGATTCATGAACTTCTCCGGAAACGCCACTACGACCCGGAGACGGCAGACTGGCAGGAAACGCAGAAAACAAAGGCTTTTCTGATGCGGAAGGGATATTCGTCTGAGGTCATCCGGGCGGCGCTCCATTCATGATGGTAATGTCCGGACGGTAATTGATACGACAGCATAGAATAAAATTATTTTAATATGATTAGGTGCCGGTTTCTCTTAGATTGAATTTAAGAGAAGTCGGCATTTTTGTACATGAAATCATGTGAAATTGCAAGCGGTGGCATTTGGTAGATATGTAAATGCCACGCATTGAGACATTTTAAGTGGAGCCGTATTCTAAATTTAATTTTTAAATTTGTGATATTGTCCGGTCTTTGACAGCTGATAAAACATCCAAGCCCCACAAACGTTGAAAACATCACGTTTGTGGGGCTTGTTCATGCTTTTTACTTTTTCGCGAAGTGGGTAATAGACAAGCTACAGACCTTTTGACCGGCGGATCACACCCTGCATGGCCCGCTTTTTCAGGATCTCGTAGTCCGTGCGGAATCCCGCTGTTTCATGAAGAGAATCCGTCAGATGAGTACGGGTATAGGAAGGCAGGTAACCGGTGTCACCTGCCCGGGTTACCTTCATTTCACGAAGCGTGGACAGTATTTCAGATACTGTATAGGAACTGCCCAGTTTCTTTTCCAGAATACGGAAGATCAGGAGCGAAATGAAGCAGGTCATAAAGTGTGCTTTAATCCTGTCATCCCGCTGCACGTATACCGGACGCGCATCAAAGTCATCCTTCATGATGCGAAAGGATTCTTCGATTTCCCATCGTCCCTTATTCACGCGAATGATTTAATCGAAATCTTTCAGATAGCATATGCCAGTGCTGGAAGAATGGGACGTTGGTTGTTGATGTAACCAAACGTGGCTGGATCAGCTTCTCCTCTATGGTCCTGCAGGCATTAAAGGATCGACCTGATGTGATGCTGGAGCTGAAGTATAACTACAAGGGATCTACATACGAAATGGTGATTCCGGCAGGGCAGTATGATGAGTTAAAGAAACTATTTGATAAGAGCTCAGTGAAGGATTCACAGGGAAATGGTTTGTATTGTGGATATTTGAATCTGGCAACCAGGTATCCGGCGAAAAAAGTAAAATAGAAAAATATAATAATGAAAGGGGCTTGGCACTGTTGATCTTTAAACAGTGTTAAGCCCCTTTTTGATGGATAAAGTTTAATTGTCTCTTTCAGTAAAACGAGTGATTCTGGATGCGGACTGTTCAGGAATCATCGCAGCGTCCGTTACAACGTCGGTTACAAGTTTCTGGAAGTCTGACGCATTCTGCTCCGTGATAACGGTTTTCCCGGTTTCGGCTTCAAGAGCCTGCCGGGCAATGCCGGCCACATTGCCACCTCGTTTGGCAACCTGCTTGTTCTCTTCGAAGGTCTGCGGCTTCGCAGTTTTGGAAATGTTCGTGGTGGAGGCTTCGGCCAGCATGGTCAGAACGAGCTCCAGATCGGTCATGTTATCTCGGAGATTTTCTTTCCTGAGGCCCTTCAGCTGCTTGTATTGTCTTGTGGTCATGCCGGACCATGCACGTGAGATTTCATCGGTTAGGATAGCGTACTCTTTTCCCTTCCGTACACCGCGTTTCTCCCATTCTCCCGTCAGCTCATTGCGAATGCGAATTGCCAGAAGACGCTGATGAATCCATTCCTCGGAGTAGCCCTTCTTCAGATAGGTGTCAAGAGCACGGTCAATGGCCTGCTCCGGGTCGATGGTTTCTTCAATCCGTTCCCTGCCAACCATTGCCAGCCATGCCTTGAATGGTTCGGCCTTCGGGGAAGGAACAGATTGGATAATGCGCAGGAGCTGCTCTGTAGTGGCAACATCCGTCTTCCGCTTTTTTCCATCCGGAGCAGTCAACTTCAAAGCGTTACAATTTGTAACGGTTTCATTGCCTTCGTCTTTTAGGCGTTTCTTTAGAACACGCCAATAAGTGGATGGGTTTGCACTATCAGTCAGAACAGTGATCACATCAACAATGGCAAAATACCATTCTTCGTTTTCTGCATCCCACGCAGTGCGGATTTTCTGGTTTTCAAAAAACTGGATCGAGCTGTTCCCATACAATTCACTCATAGAAGACTCCTCTCTGGTGTATCAATCTGGTTGACCTGGGGTGTTTCTTACTGGACGATCTCTGAAGGTAGGAAATGACAGATATGTCATCTGATTTTGAGCTGGATCTGCTTTGAGAAGCAAGTTCATTGACTTCTTTATGGAATGGCGTTGAGTGTCCTTCCGACGAGGCTTCTATGTGGCTACAATAGCGCTTCTGATACAGAATTTCAAGGACCTTTGAGAGCTTTTCCAGTGTGAGAGGGGTTTCATCCGAGATCATTCATGCGGCGCTTCATGAGTTTTAGACTTCTTTCTGTCATTTGCGCTGTCATGTTCAACTACTGACAATTTGTCAGCAGTTTGTCTCCTCTGCTTGGGGCGGCGCTCCATTCTTGACATCGACAGCCAAACCGTTTACTATTGAGCTGTTGCAGTATGTCTTTTCCGGCGATATGCCTGGAGAAACCGCCTGTCTTCGGCGGGGATCCGTCGTCAGAAGGGATGCCGCAATGCAAACTGAATAAGGAGGTGCTCCTGTATTATGCTGACTGCAATTTCTGCTACTATTATAGTGATTGCAGCGGTTGTAATCTCACTCGCGATTGCCATTCCCGTAACTGCGGTCATGACGAAGAAGCGCATTCAGGCGCAGGAAAGTCAGAAGATCGGCAGTGCACAGGAGAAGGCGAGAGCGATCATCGATGAAGCACTTTCGACTGCTGAGAGCAAGAAACGCGAAGCTCTTCTGGAGGCCAAGGAAGAGAACATGAAAGCCAAGGCCGACCTTGATAAGGAAATCAAGGACAGACGGAACGAGGTTCAGCGCAACGAGCACAGAGTTCAGCAGAAGGAAGAGTCTCTCGACCGGAAGAGCGATGCACTGGAACGCAAGGAACAGTCGCTCGCATCCCGTGAGGAATCGCTGCGGAAACGGCAGGAAGAAGTTGCAAAACTTGGGGAACAGCGTACACAGGAACTCGAACGAATTTCAGGTCTGACCTCTGAACAGGCAAAAGAATACCTTTTAAAGACTGTAGAAGATGATGTAAGACATGATTCGGCCGTCATGATCAAGGAGATCGAGTCGGAAGCGAAGGAAGAAGCGGATAAGAGAGCCCGCGAGTATGTGATCGGTGCCATCCAGAGATGCGCAGCGGATCACGTCGCAGAGGCCACGATTTCCGTGGTGCAGCTTCCGAACGATGAGATGAAGGGACGGATCATCGGACGCGAGGGACGCAACATCCGTACTCTCGAGACGATGACCGGCGTGGATCTTATCATTGACGACACACCGGAAGCGGTGGTTATTTCCGGATTCGATCCGATTCGAAGAGAGGTTGCCAGAATTGCTCTGGAGAAGCTGATCGTCGACGGAAGAATTCATCCGGCCAGAATCGAAGAGATGGTTGAGAAGGCCAAGAAGGAAGTTGAGTCCGTGATCAAGGAAGAGGGAGAAGCGGCTACGCTGGAAGTCGGCGTACACGGTCTCCATCACGAGCTCATCCGTCTCCTTGGAAAGCTCCGGTATCGTACCAGCTACGGCCAGAATGTGCTGAAGCACAGCATTGAGGTCGCCCAGCTGTCCGGCATCCTCGCCGGTGAACTCGGACTGGATGTCCGTATGGCGAAGCGTGCAGGACTTCTGCATGATATCGGCAAGGCAGTGGATCACGAGATGGAAGGATCCCATGTACAGCTCGGCGCAGAACTGTGCCGCAAGTACAAGGAGTCTCCGATTGTCATCAACACCGTGGAATCCCATCACGGCGATGTGGAGCCCACGAGCCTGATCGCCTGCATTGTACAGGCGGCGGATACCATTTCCGCAGCAAGACCGGGTGCAAGGCGCGAGACGCTGGAGACGTATACCACCAGACTGAAACAGCTTGAAGAAATCACCAACAGCTTTAAAGGGGTTAGCAATTCTTATGCCATCCAGGCAGGCAGAGAAGTTCGTGTTATGGTAGTTCCTGAGAAGATCAATGATACCGATATGGTATTGCTGGCACATGATATTTCCAAGAAGATCGAAGACGAACTGGAATATCCGGGCCAGATCAAGGTCAATGTGATCCGTGAATCAAGAGTGACGGATTACGCCAAGTAATTGCAGGTTCTGACGAACGAAGAGAAACAAAGGGCAGCGATGCCCTGCAGACAAGTGACACGAAACGGAGCGGTGAGAAATCACCGCTCCGTTTTCTTTTGGTTGTGAGGGGTGCCCGGCATGGGGTATAATGAAACAGATGGATTCGTCCGGCGCGGTGCCGATCTGCCCCATGAGAACTTTGCAGGGGGGGACGGCAGGGCCGCGATGCAAACAGTAAAAGTGAACGGCTGCAGAAGGGGAACAGGGGCAGCGTTCACGGACAGGGGGAGTTATCTATGAGAAATATTCTTTTTGCCGCTTCCGAGGGAGTACCTTTTATCAAGACCGGCGGACTTGCCGATGTGGTCGGATCACTGCCGAAGGAAATCGACAAGGAATTTTATGATGTTCGTGTGATCCTTCCGAAGTATTCCTGCATGAAGCAGGAGATGAAGGACAAGATGCAGTACGTCACGAGCTTCTACATGGATTTTGACTGGAAGAGCATGTACGTCGGCATCCTGCGGGCGCAGGTGGACGGCGTCATCTATTATTTTATTGATAATGAAGATCTGTTCAATACCGGAACGGTTTACACCGATGATGCGCTGTTCGAGATCAAGCGTTATGCGTTTTTCTCCAAGGCGGTGCTCTCGGCGCTGCCGACCATCGGATTCCGGCCGGATCTGATTCACTGCCATGACTGGCAGACCGGATTGATTCCCGTCTATCTGAAGGAGCGCTTCCAGGAGAACGAGTTCTACCGCGGCATCAAGACTGTCATGACGATTCACAATCTCCGTTTCCAGGGGAGATGGAACGTGCAGGATGTGGAGAACATCACCGGCCTGTCAGGCTATTATTTTACGCCGGATAAGCTGGAAGCCTATAAGGATGCCAACCTTCTGAAGGGAGGCATTGTCTACGCGGATGCGGTCACCACGGTGAGCCCGACCTACGCGGAAGAGATCAAGAGCCAGTACTACGGCGAGGGACTGGATGGCATTCTGAATGCGAGAGCCCATGACCTTCGCGGCATTCTGAACGGCATTGACTACGATGTCTTCAATCCGAAGACGGACAGCCGGATTCCGCACCCGTATGATGCGGGCAACTGGCGCCGGGTGAAGAAGCTGAACAAGGCGGATCTGCAGAAGGAGCTCGGCCTTGCGGAGGACGACAAGTGCTTCATGATCGGCATCGTCTCCCGCCTGACGGATCAGAAGGGTTTCGATCTGATCGCGTATGTCATGGAGGAAATGCTCTCGCAGGATGCGCTGCAGGTGGTGGTGCTGGGAACCGGCGAGGAACGGTATGAGAACATGTTCCGCTACTTCGATGAGAAGTATCCGCAGAAGCTCGCGGCGAACATCTACTATTCGGAGGATCTGTCACACAAGATCTATGCGGCGAGCGACGCGTTTCTGATGCCGTCGCTGTTCGAGCCCTGCGGTCTGAGTCAGCTGATGGCGCTCCGCTACGGCACGCTTCCGATTGTCCGCGAGACCGGCGGACTCAAGGATACCGTGGAGCCCTACAACGAGTATGAGCAGACCGGAACCGGCTTCACCTTTACGAATTACAATGCACATGAAATGATGCATGCCGTCCGGTATGCGGAGAAGATCTTCTATGACAAGAAGCGGGACTGGAACCACATGGTGGACCGCGCGATGGCGGCGGACTTCTCGTGGAAGGTTTCCGCAGGGCAGTATCAGCAGATGTACGACTGGCTGATCGGATAATCATTCCGAAGAGCTGCTGCGGGCTGCCTGCATAAAAAAGCGTGTAATGATTCAGCACATCCCGAATTTCATTGCGGAAATCGGCAGGTGCTGAACGGTTACAAAAAGCAGCAATTGACGACAAGGAAAATTATGGCAGAAGAGAAGAAGAGCTCGGGAGTTCTGGTTCAGGCGGGAATCCTTGCGATGGCCAGCATGATCGTCCGCGTGATCGGACTCCTGTACCGCGCCCCGCTGACGGCGATCATCGGTGACGAGGGAAACGGATATTACGGAACCGCCTATAACATTTATACGATCATTCTGATGGTGTCCTCCTACAGCATGCCGTCGGCCATTTCCAAGCTGATGGCGCAGAAACTGGCTGTCGGGGAGTACCGGAACGCGAGAAGAGTTTTCCGGTGCGCCCTGATGTACGGACTTCTGGTCGGCGTGATCGGAAGCGCGCTTTTATTCTTCGGTGCGCGGTTCCTGGTTCCGGATGTTGCGGTCTGTGTTCTTCAGGTCTTCGCGCCGACGGTGTTCCTGTTCGGAATCCTCGGCTCCATGCGGGGCTATTTCCAGGCGAGGGGCAGCATGGTGCAGACCAGCATTTCCCAGATTCTGGAACAGCTCGCGAATGCAGTGGTCAGTATCGCGGCGGCCTGGCTTCTCATGCGCACGGTGACGGGAAATGATCCGACGAGACGCGCACAGCTGGGAGCCATGGGATCGGCGCTCGGAACCGGGGCCGGAGTCCTGATTGCGCTGATTTTCATGCTGTACTGCTTCCGGAGAGGACAGAAGGAAGCGAAGGCGAAGATTCTGTCCGACACCACGGGGAAGAGGGAGAAATACCGGACCTTTTTCAAGGAAACCATTCTGGTGATCACGCCGTTCATGCTGAGCGGTGTCATCATGAACCTGACAACCTCGCTGAATCAGACGATTTATATGCGGATTCTGATTCATCTGAAGGATGCGGGGCAGACCGCGACGACGACGCTGTACGGAATCTTTTCCAACAAGGCGGTTGTCATATCGAACATTCCGATTTCCATTGCGACGGCGGTGAGCTCGGCGATTATTCCGGGCATCTCTGCGGCATACGCGAGAAAAGACGAGGAGGGAGCAAGGCGTCAGGTGGGCAATGCGATCCGCGCAACCTCCCTGATTGCCATTCCGTCCGCCGTGGGACTTGCCGTTCTGGCAAAGCCGATCACGATGCTGATGTTCCCACAGATGGAGTCACTGGACCTGGCCTCCTCACTCCTCTCACTCCTTGCGGTGACCGTTATTTTCTATTCGATTTCGACGATCACGAATGCGGCGCTTCAGTCCATCGGGCGAATGAATCTGCCACTGGTATCGGCGGGCATTGCCCTCGTGGTGCAGACCATCGTCCTGGTTGTCCTTCTTCTTTTCACGGATCTGGACGTGCGGGCGCTGGTGATCGTCAGCATTCTGTATTCGGTCATGATTTTCGTCGTGAACCAGTATTATCTCCGGAAGTATCTGCAGATTCGACAGAATATCCGGCTTCATTATGTGCAGCCTCTTGTCTGCGCGGTGCTGATGGGGATTGCGGCCAGAATCGTCTATGATTTCATCTATGCGCTGGCGGGGCCGCTTGCGGAGATTCCGAAGGGATTCTACTTCCGCAATCTTGTGGCGGCAGCGGCAGCCCTTCTGGCGGCGGTCATTACGTACGGCTACACGCTGGTGCGCTCGAAGACGCTTACGAGAGAGACGCTTCTTTCCATGCCGAAAGGAAGCGGGCTGGTGCGGATTCTGGAGAAGCTTCATTGGCTGCCGAAGGATGTAATGTGACAGATGAAAATTGAATAAAAGAGGAAAAACTCTTATGATGAGAGCCACAAATTCTTATTCTGCAGGATTTGTGGCTTCGTTATGTTATGATGCTGTGCGGCTTTGGATGATTTTCCTGTGTGATTGCACCAACAGTAATGTACCGGTATGGATAATTTAAAAAATGAAATTTCAATCAGCGATGTTAATCTGCTGACAATTCTGACTCTGATATTACACCTTAACTTAAAAAAGTTATAATAAAGAAAAGAGCCGGGATCGGAGGCGAACGCATGCGACAGAACAAATCTTTCAATGGAAAGTTGTTGTATTAAAGCTTAAGGAGGAAAATACAGTGGGCATAGTTGTTAATATATATTATTCTGGCGAAAATGGTGCTGCCCGGAAATTCGCAAAGGAGATGATTTCAAGTGGCACGGTTGACGCAATCAGAAATGAAGCAGGAAATATTCGGTATGAATATTTTTTCCCTTTGGATGATGAAGAAACCGTGTTACTAATTGACAGTTGGGAAAATCAGGAAAGCATTGATTTTCATCATCAATCCCCAATGATGAAAAAGATTGCAGAGTTAAGGGATAAATATAACCTTCATATGAAAGTGGAACGATATAAGTCAGAAGATACGATTCCTGCCACTGATCAAAAATATATCAGAAAATGATAACTTTCAATTTTATTGATCGAAGAATTGCGGAAAATTTCATAAGGGATGAAGATCAGTGCATGAGCGAAAAGATTGGCTGCCGAAGAATATAGTGTGAAAAGGAACTGCAGGGGATCAGGTGATCTCCTGCAGTCCTTTTTTGTCCGCATCCGCAAGGATGGAGTAGTTGGTGTGATAGATGACGAAACCGGGGCGGGCGCCGGAGGGCTTTTTCACGTTCTTCTTCTCCAGATAGTCCACCTCGACCCGGCCGGCATCTCTTCCCTTGGAATAGTAGGCGGCGAGGCGTGCCGCTTCCTCAAAGGCCCGGTCCGGGACCTGTTCAAACGGCGTCCCTTCCGTCCGGAGAATGACGTGAGAGCCGGGAATGTCATTGGCGTGGAACCAGATGTCCGTCGGCTTTGCCAGATGGAAGGTGAGCTCGTCATTCTGGGTGTTGTTCTTGCCGACGAAGATGTCATAGCCGTCCGTGGAGCGGAAGTGAAGCGGCTGCGCCTCCGGAATTTTCGCGGGGCCCTTGCGGCCGCCCTTTCCCTTTTCCATGTGACGGCGCACGAACCCGGAGGCCTCCATCTCGGCCCGGATCTGCGCGAGATCACCTTCCGTTACGGAGAGGTTCAGTGCTTCGCGGATGTTCTCCAGCTGGTCGATTTCAGCCTTGCCCTCTTTCATCAGCGTCTCCAGTGCTTCCCGGGTCCTCTTGAGCTTCGTGTAGCGGTCAAAATAGCGCCTGGCATTCTCCAGAGGCGTCTTCGAGGGATCCAGCGGAACTGTGATTTTCTCTCCGGTGTAGTAGTTGTCGAGCTCGGCGCTGGACGAGCCGTCCGGAATGGTGTAGCCGTAGGTGTTCAGAAGCTCGCCGTAGACCCGGTATTTTTCCCTCTTGTCGGTGTCCTTCATCTGCCGGGACTGCAGATCATATTTGTGCAGGTCGCGCTCCAGAATGGTCTGGACGATTTTGCGAAGGTCCGCCGATTTCTGGCGGATGCGGGTCAGCGCGTTTTTCTCCCGGTAGTAATTCTCAATGAGCTCGGAAATGGAATCGAAGCTCTTCTCCGGAAGGTCCCGGTACATGGAGAGCGGGAGCACGGAGTATTCCACGGGTTCGCCGCCGGAAACGGCGTCCGCCGCTCCGAGATGATAGTAGACGGTCGGATGGAAGTTCCCTGCCCCGGCGTCCGCGAGAAGCGACCGGAAGGTCTCCCAGAATTTGTCCCCGTCCTCGGAAGAGAGTTCCGAGACGCTCCGGTCCTGCGAGAGCCTTGCGCGGAAGACGGTTTCTTCCGACATCTGCGTGGAGAAGCCGTTGTAGTGTGTCAGAAGAAAACGGGAGGCGGGGAGGCTTTCCGCCGCAAGAAGAGAAGAAAAGTGCTCCTTTGTCTCCTCAAACGGGTTGATTTTGCCTTGCGTCTCCGGAATAAAGTAAGGGCGGCCCGGCAGAACCTCGCGGACGGAGCTGACCATCTGGGAGATGTGCTTGATGGAGTCCAGAATGACCTCGGAGGAACTGGAGCCGTCAGAAGGTGTGCAGGCTTCGGATGCAGCGGAAGGCCTGGCATCCAGGAGAATGATGTTGCTGTGTTTTCCCATCAGCTCGATGACGAGAACGTGGCGGCACAAATCGCCCATTTCATTCAGATGCTCGACCTCGAAGCGCAGAATCCGTTCCAGGCCCGGCTGGGTGACGGAGATGATCTTGCCGTTCTGCAGGTATTTGCGCAGCAGCATGCAGAAAGTCGGTGCAGTGTTCGGGGCGGGCTTGTTCTGCTCCGTCAGGTAGACGAGAGGAAGCGTTGCATCCGCGCACAGGAGAAGCCGCACCTGTCCGCCGCCCCGGGAAGCCTCGGGGCGGAGCGTGAGGAGAAGCTCGTCAGACTCCGGCTGCACGATGCGGTAGATGCGTGCGCCGGTCAGTTTATCGGAGAGCTCTTTCTGAAGAGCCCTTGTTGTAAAGCCATCAAATGCCATGGAGAAAACCTGTCTTTCCGGCAGCTGCCCGGTCCCGGACGGATTCCGCCTTCCGGGCCGTCCGCCTCTGGAATTTCACTGGAAAATTTTTAATGAAAAATCCTTGCCGGAAAATCCCAAAAGACCATGACCGGAGCAGCTGCTATTATTTAATATTTCATGTGAATGTGTGCTGTCCAATGTATGCTGCGATGCGGTGCCGCCGTGTGATGCCATGGCGGCAGCAGGCTGCAAAGGATATTATACCATACCGGGATCTTGCCCTTGCCTGGATCATGGGCGGTGAATATAATTTATATACTGAAACTTCCCACACGGGAAATATCTGCGAACCTTGAAAACTCAATCATTTAG
>CAVKEB010000037.1:0-21130 GCA_963655255.1 bacterium | reverse complement strand
AGAGAGAATTTCGCGAAGGCGAATTCTCTCTGTATACAGAGTGCCGCCAAGCGGTACTCTAAGCAGGAGAAGATGTCTGATGACAGCTTCGAGTGCAGCGGTTTTGCCGAACTTCTACCTTATCTGCAAATCATAAATCTGCCGGTAAATTCCGTCCTGCTGCAGGAGCTCCTCATGCGTTCCCCTCTGCACGATCCGACCCTTGTCCAGCACAATGATCTGATCCGCATGCATCAGGGTCGTCAGCCGGTGTGCGATCAGAATCACGGTGGAGGCTCCGATATTTTCCCGGAGAGCATGCCGGATCTGCGCATCCGTTTCCGCATCCACGGCGGAAAGGGAGTCGTCAAAGACCATGATCGGAGGTCTGCGGACCAGCATCTGCGCGATCGCCGTGCGCTGCTTCTGCCCGCCGGAGAGCGTAACTCCCCGCTCTCCCACAAACGTATCGTACCCTTTGGCGAAGTGCTCCACGGTTT
Source organism: bacterium (assembly GCA_963655255.1). GTDB lineage: Bacteria > Bacillota > Clostridia > Lachnospirales > Lachnospiraceae > CAG-791. The sequence goes on along the minus strand of CAVKEB010000037.1, from coordinate 20,651 downwards.
CGTCCAGACTCGCGATGCCCGCCGCTCTTCTCACCTCGGCAAGGTGCGGATGCTCTCCGGAAGCTTCCCCCTCCGTCTCATCCGGACTGGCAATCGCAATGTTCTCTTCCAGCGTTCTGGAGAACAGGAACGGCTCCTGAAGGACCATGCCGATGTTCTGGCGCAGCCAGTCCGAGGAGATGTCCGCGATGTTCACCCCGCCGATTTCAATGCGTCCGTTCTCCGTGGCAAGCGGATACAGACGGTCGAGAAGGTACATGAGCGTCGACTTTCCGGAGCCGGTCCCGCCCAGAATCCCGACCGTGGTCCCCGCAGGGATCGTAAAGGAGACATCGTCCAGAACCTTCGAGCTCCCGTTGTCATACCGGTAGGAGACATGGCGGAAAGCGATGTCCCGGTCCATCGGCGGACACACGGCATCCGGCGCATCCTGCTCGGTTTCCGAATTCATGATGTAGCGCAGGCGGTCAATGGAAATTCCCGCTTTGGACAAATCCGCGACCACGCGCCCCAGCGAGCGGACCGGCCAGGTCAGCATGGAATTGTAGTAGATAAACGCAATGTACTGACCGGCCGAAATCTGATCCCGCACGCACAGCACCGCTCCGATGATGGTCACCAGCATCACCTGAAGCCCGGAAATCAGATCACTGGAGCACCAGAAAGCCGACAGAAGCTTCATCAGCCGGATCCACATGGAAGTGTAGCTGCGGTTCTGTTTTTCAAACCGCTCCCGCTCATAGATTTCCCGTCCGAAGGCACGCACCACCCGGACTCCGGTCAGATTCTCCTGCGCAATGGCGGAGAGCTTTCCCTCTTCCTCATCCGCATGCTGAAACGCGTCTCCGATTCTCCTGTGAAAGAACAGCGAGTACAGAACAATGACCGGAAAAAACGCGGCCGAAACCAGCGTCAGAACCGGGTGGATGCTGTACATGAAATACAGTGCAAGAGACATCAGAATGACAATCCGGAAAAGACTCGTAAGCTGCTCCGCCACGAAGCTTTTGATCGTCTCCACGTCGGAAGTGCACCGCTGAATAATGTCTCCCGTATGATTCTCACTGTGCCAGGAAAACGGCAGCCGTTCGATGTGTCCGAACAGCTGATCCCGCATTCTTTTAACGAGATGCTCCGCACCGAGGGAGTTCGTCACCCGGTTGCCGTAGCGGAATGCATTGGCAAGAAAGGCCACCACGCCTACCGCCGCGGCGATCAGCCACAGGTGCTCCCGAAGATACCCTGCCCCGCCCATGAGCCCCTCGAGCGCGCGGACCGGTCCTGTCAGCGTCGACGGCTGACCGTCAATCACCGAGTCCACCGTGTAGCTGATGATTTTCGGATTGACAAGATCCAGAAGGGAAGTCGCGCAGGCACACACAATGCTGAGTGCAAACCACCGCTTGCTCCCCTGCAGAAAATACCAGATCATTCCGCTTCTCGTCGGAAAGTGCTCTTTACTCCTGTTTGTTTTCTGATTCATAAGCGGGATCCTCTTCATATTCCTTCTGATGCTCACTGCAGTAATATCTCCTGCCGTCTGCATCGGAGAGGACGAATTCTCCTTTGTTCAGGCAGTTGCTGACGCTGCAGTAGTGCGGCAGCCTCTCATCATCCGTATCGTTGTAGAAGGCCATATTGCCCTTTTCCGCCAGCTGAACCCGAAGGCGCCTGCGAAAGCCCTCCTTAATGATGTTCAGCTTCTCCTCATCCCCGACACTGATCCACTGGCGCGTGTTGTCCAGCTCCAGTTCCGGAAGCGCAGTCTCCCCGCTGCCGGAATCTTCCTTCTCTTCTGCCGTTTCCGTTTCGTTTTGCTGACTGTCTGTGCCGCCGGATTCGCCTTCGGAGTCCTGACTCTTTCCGGTTTCGTCGCCCTCTTCTTCCTGACGGAGGGCCTCCTCCGACGCATCATCCTCCGACTCCGCAACCTTGGCGGCCTCCTCGGCCTTTCTCGCATCCCGCTCTTCTTCCTCATCGCGGCTTGTCTGATAGACCTTTTTCGTCGTCAGTTCCTTATAATCGTCGGAAAACTGCGCTTCCAGAAGCACCGAGCCGTTTTCGTCCTCCGTCTCCGAGCCGTAGTAGGTAAAATACCAGGTATCCGCATCCCGTACCTGCTCCAGCGTATAGTCATAGGGAGCCGAACCGAACAGAGAGGAATTCAGATCTCCCACGGACAGATTCTCCTGCATTTTCACGGAAATTCCTTCATCCAGTCTGCCCGGGACAATCATCGAATGAATCCAGAGATAGCTCACCACCGCGTTCGTTGTTTTTCCGGTGATGTCCGTGTACGGAGAACGGTACACGCGGTCCACCGCCGAATCCAGAATGGAGAGCAGTTCCTTCGCGTCCTTGTAGTCGCCCACCTTGGCAAAAAGCTCCTTTGCCGTGCCGAAATCATAGACAAGAAGCGCATTCCTGGCCATGTTGTAGCGGACCTCACGGAGCTTCTCATAGGAGTCCTGATAGTCCTCCGTTTTCTCAAAACCGGCCGCGGCGTCCTCCAGCTTGCCGATGGCCTCCAGCTTCACGGCTCTTGTGTAATAAGCCTTGTCCAGAAGCTCGCCGGCACTGCCGAAATCGCCGCCGTCGTAATCGCCCAGCTCTTCCAGCAGCGCGATCGCCTGATCAAAGGAATCCTCCCCGATCCATGCATCCGCCTCAAGAAGTCTTGTATTCTTCACCTGATCTTCGCTGTCCTGATAATCCCCAAGATCTTCAAAAACCGTAACGGCGTCCTCGTAGGAGCCCTGCTCCCTTAAGTACTCCGCCTTTGCGTACTGCGTCTGCGGAACCCGCTCCGCCGCATCCGAAAAGCCGCCCAGCTTCGCGAGGTGGGTGCCGAGGTCGTATTTTCTCGAAAGAGCCGCAAAATCCGAGGCCGCCTCGTCATACCGGTTCTCCTGAATCAGCTCTTCCGCTTTCCGGTAATCCCGCATCGGCAGGAAAAGGAACATGACAAGATACAAAAAAGCCGCCGCTGCAAGCACCAGGCAGGCTGCCAGTAAAATTCGTTTTGCCTTTTTCTTCATTCCCGTCTCTCCTTTTCTGCCAATCCACTATTCTGAATAAGTGCTTGACTTTTTATTCGTAGGCTTCCATTACAGTTCTCCGGCCGTGCGGCCCGGCAACTCCATTTCCGGCACTTTCGGGCCGGATGGTTTCCTCGGGCGCGGCCGTGCGGCGCTCTTCTCCGCAAACGGCCCGGCGATGGTCCGTTGTTATCCGGGTCCTGGCCCGCCTGGCGGCTCATTCATCCGCAGGCGGCATTCTCACATATGGGCAAAAAGTCCCTGACAGCTTTCTGTTTCCTACTGTCAGGGACACATTCTTAACCGTTTCCTCTCTGCACCTTTGCGGTTTTCCGCCTTGCGCTCAGTTCAGCGTCACGGACTCCCAGGTATCGCTCGGAATCAGCGTAATGTAGGTCTTGCCGGGATTCAGCGTGATCTCATTGCCGCTCTTGTCATAATACTTCGTGATTCCGCCCTCGCTGGTCTTCGACCAGGTGATCGGGATGGCCTTTCCGTTCGTGCAGTAATAGCCGGGCTGCTGTTCCGCGATGCAGTTGTAAATCAGATACCCGTGTTCATCATACTGCGTGAAGGTGCAGTCCTGAATCAGAACGTTCTTGAAGGTCACCGTCTGGTTGTTCCCGCCATCCTGGCACACGGAGCCGAACTCGTAATAGTCATAGGTCTTCGTGTCCGAGTTGTACTTCAGCTGGGAGCTCGTGTTGTAGAACGGGAAGCTGAGGCTCGTCGCGTCCCTGACATCCTGCGAATCTTCCAGTGTTACCTCGTCTCCCTGATACGGTGCGAACTGGAAGTGATCCCCGCTCTGTTTCCTGTCATCATAGCTTCTGGAGAAGCCGGAATTGGAGAAATTCTTGTCCAGATCTCCGGACAGACAGAACTCCGTGAACTCCGTTGCCTTTCCGTTGTTGACCCGGGAGAAGGTTCCGGAGAAATGATACGGATATCTTCCCAGATAGTCATCGATGTAGAATGGACCGCCGTCGTGGCACAAAACGGCATCCCACTCCTGTCCCAGAAGGATATTGGTCGGGCGGATAGAGCGGATGCTCCCTGCCTTCTCGATGGATCCCCAGTCCTTGAACAGGCACATCAGACGTGTGATGCGGTTGTTCGCGGTGGAATTCATCAGCTCATACATCACGTCACAGTCCGAAATTCCGAAATGCGGCAGTGCGCGCGCGTCGTTATCGATCATAATCGCGACCGGTCTCTGATCCTGAATCTCCTTGCTGATCGGCTCTCCGGTCAGTTCGCTGTAATACATGTCATCGGGAAGAACGTATGCCTCCTCGGTCTCCTCCTCGGCGGGCTGTTCCTCCTGCTGCCCCTGTCCCAGATCCTCCGGATGCGCACCGTCCGGGATGGTCTCAAATCCATGCGCCGAAACGCCTTCCGACGCGCTGTCTCCGCAGGCGGCCAGTGTCCCCGCGGTCATTACTGCCAATATTACTGCAAGTATCCTCTTCTTCATGCTGTTCGCAGTCCCTCATAAGACCGGCTGCTCCACGGCGTCCCGCAGAACATGGCCGATACATTCTGAACTCTTTTTTACTATACTTCCTGCTGTCAAATTTCTGCCCGCCGCACTTCCGGTCGGCATTTTACCGTCCCGTTCTGTACCGGCTGCAGATTTTCCCTGATTTCATTCATCCTCTGATGGCGAAACTTTGTTCTATTTTACCATACTCTTTCTGCATCTATGGAGGATTTTCAACGGCTCCTGCAGGTATTTTGCCTGCAGAAAGCTGCTCTTCTGTTTTATGGAAGATTCTCAGTGCAGATTCTTCTCTGCAGGATGCTCCAGAAAGCATCCGTCCTCATGGGAATAAACCACTCCCACCGCCTGCAGATACGCATAGATGACCGTGGTTCCCACAAACTTCATGCCCCGTTTCCTCAAATCTCCGGATACCGCATCGGACAGTTCCGAGCTGGTCCGTCCCTTTTCATAAATCACGCGGCCGCCTGTCCAGTGCCAGAGATAGTCCGAAAAACAGCCCCACTCCTTCTGAATCTTCCGGAACACCCGCGCATTGGTGACGGCAGCCTGTATTTTCAGGCGGTTCCGGATAATCCCGGGGTTATTCCTCAGTTCCTCCAGATGATCCGCATCATACGCGCAGACCTTCTCCGGATCGAAACCGTCAAAGGCTTCTCGGAACGCATCCCGCTTATTCAGTACGCATTCCCAGGACAATCCTGCCTGAAAGCACTCCAGAATCAGCATTTCGAAGAGCCTTTGGTCGTCATAAACCGGAACCCCCCACTCCTCATCGTGATAACGAAGGTACCGCTCATTTTTCGGGTTCGCCCAGCGGCAGCGTATTTTCCCATCTGACCATTCCATATATGTTCTTCTCCGCTTTCTTCTCTCACCGGCAGGCCGAAAAGCATTGTCTTCACTCCGAGATCCGGTAATGCCCGACGAGGTCGTTCCGTTTCTCCAGTATGTCCTCCTCATAGGATTTCTGATGAGGAGAATTGTGATGAATCACATAAGGCACACCATCCTGATTTCTTCGATCAGAGACAACACCTATCAGCTTCATATATAGCAGTGGATACGGATTGCTTTCCTCGTCTGTATCCGACCTTTTATATATTTCAAATCCCATATGTGCATAAAAGCCAATCGCCTGTGGATTCTGTTCATTAACCGTCAGCTCCGGATTCCTGTTCTGCACTTCATACTGTTTCATGATTTTGCAAAAATAAACATGGCTGCCTCATCTGAGGCGATCTTTGCTGCAGAGTAATACCTAAGTTCTTCTCTTACATCCAAACAAGCTGAAATTTGTCGATCAAATCCGATCATTGATCCGACGTTTGGCAGTATACTCTATCACATTGATTTTATAAACCACTGTGTTGGCAAGGTGAATGGGGTTATATTTTTTTGCTTCGATGCCATAGTGTGCAAGAAGGATTGTCAACAGATTTTCTTTTTCTGCATCGTTTGCTTTTTCGATGATGCCCTTTCCGATAACACTTTCATAGGCAAAGCTACTGGTGCAGGATTCTTCACCAATCGGTTGCATCACCTTGTGACCGCAGTCCACCTCAAACGTGACATGAGGATCATTTGCGATGATTTCATGTTTAGAGCCTTCTTTGGAGCCATGAAAAAACAACATAAGATGTGTTTCATCCATGATGAATCCATAATTCACTGGTAAAATGTAAGGATACATTCCATTATTCAGTGAAATTCGAAGAACTTCAGCTTTCGCCAGGATGTCTTTGATTTCATTTCTATCAGTGACTTCATGTTCTTTCCTTCTCATTTTCATATTCTCCTTTACTGAAGCCCTTCTGCGTCAAGTCAATCGCCTGAAATTTAATTCCCCACTCCTTGAAATAGCGCTCCGCTTTTCTTGTGTCCGTACTCTTCTTCGTGCCGAAAATCTGAATGTTCATGATGCTCACCCCAGAATTTCCTTAAAGGCATCATAATTTCTGCTGTCAACCGGCGGGCAATATACGGCGAACTCAATTTGCTGGAATACACTCGGGAACACCTGCAGTGCTGTCTTATATGCGCTGGCTACAACCTCTGGCTTATTCCGGAATGCCCCGCAACCGAAAGCACCAAGAATGAGAATGTCTGCCCCTTTTGCCGCCGCACAGGTCAGCATATGTATTGCCCTTTTTACATGGTATCCGAACAATTCTGCATCCTGCATATTCGTTCCGTTGCCAACAAGAGGTGCAAATTTACCGGACCTGTTGCGCAAGTCAGGAGCAGCGATTGTAATCACATCTACCTTCACCCAGTCCTTCTCCGGCATCCTTTTCGGCAGGTCTTCATCCGTCTTGCAGATGATTACCCCTTCTGTATAGACCAGAGAATCTGAAGCCTTCGGCGTATTCAGATCATGATGATACTGATAGAACATATTCCTCAATGTCCGTCTGTATAACAGAGGATAAAGTGTAGACGTCCTGCAAAGGCTTTCTTCCTGTGCGCCGCTTCCCCTGGTCACCCCACCGCCCGCATGAAACGCATTGGCAAAATTCATGACTGCAATCTTGGCATCCGATTTTTCTTTATGCAGCCTCATTGCCGCCTGATAACTTCGGTCGGTGGATACAGTGATGATTTCATTTCGCAGTTTTGAAGAATCGAATGCCGGATAATCATCTTCATAGAACACCGTCGTATTCTTTTTTGCCTCAGTAATCGAAGCAGAGAGTACCGGATCGCTCTTAATCCAATTCATCGTGTCCCAGAAAACATCTACTCTTTCAGATGCAGTAGACATACATTTACCCTTTCAATGCTTGTTGATAAATTCCCATCAGGCCATAGTAGTTCATCAGATCTGACCAGCGATTCGCCGGATGGTAATAGTCGATGAAAAGCCGTTCCTTTCCGGCGACGTTCATGAAGTAATACCAGTTGTCGTTTCCAGTGTTTTCATTCAAGGGCGGCTTCTGTAAAACCGTCGTGAGCATTGTTCCAAACGTCGAACCGCAAATCACGATGTCCGGATTGATCAGGGAAAATTCTTTCAAAATCTCGATCCGGTCCGCCTTGGCGTAGGCATCGATTTCTCCATAATCTGAGGCACTGTCTCCATTGCTCTTCTTCAGGTTAAGAACAGCGATCTGCTCCAGTGACTCTGCATGCTGCTCATCTGTCAGCTTTGCCTGATATCTTGCAATCTCATTTGCATCGGTATGCTGGATTCCATAAGTCCAGCGGGCAACTCTTTTCCACATGGGCAGAGTCGGATGATACATTCTCAGCCAGCTTGCAAGGGTTCTGTTCTCCCAGTCTGATCCATATGCTTCCTTCATGATAAAGAGGATCCGCTTCTTATCGCCGCTGTTCCAAACCTCCGGATTTACGATTCCATCTGCGATAAAAACATTCTTCCCATGGTCTATGTTCACCTGAACGCGTCTCTTGCCACGAGAATATTCAAATGATTCCGATTCCTTTCTGCGCCACAGAGCAAAAAGTTCGTCTAGCGTAGAAGCATGCTCTATTCTCTTCTGATATTCGGCAGTCATTTATTTTTCCACTCAGCGCGCAAAAAATTGCATGAAAGTTTTTGTGAAATTCTTCTGCCAGAACATTCCGAATAATGTCATAATCTCACTCCATCATTCCCAACAGCCGGATATGTTCGATTGCTGCCTTCCTCTTCTTTGTCTTCAGGTCCTTCAGCAGCTGGATCGCCAAGGCTACATCTGGATTCTCTTCTGCAGCACGTCCTGTCACCAGATAAGCCATGATAGATCCGAGAACCTCTGACAGGATTGGAAACACTGCCAAAGGCACCACACGCTTGTCATTCTCATATCCCGAGATGGCGGATTTCTTATTCACCCCCATCCGGAATCCCAGCTCCTCCTGGGACCATCCTTTCTGCAGCCGCAGTGCCCGGCTCCTTCCTCCCATGGTAATTGTGTCGATTTCTGTATTCTCCTGATTCATTTCCGTACCTTTCCGTTGCCTTCCAGAACGGAAGCTTTCCGGAATGATCTCACACGATCAGTCGTTCTGCCGCAAAAACAGCCAGAACTCCGCAGACAAGACTCAGAATGACATACAGCATTGCAATCCCGCTGTTTCCTTTCTCCAGGAGTCCTTCCGTCTCAAGGGCAAAGGAAGAAAATGTGGTAAAGCCCCCGCAGATGCCGACCTTTAGGAACAGAACCGCCTTGGGATTCATTGCATTCTTTGCCGCAAGAGCGGCCACCAGACCAATGACAAAGGATCCGATGACATTGATCATGAATGTCTTTATCGGAAATCCATTTTCCGGATTAACGGGCAGCAAGGTGAGCAGATACCGGCAGACTGCTCCGATTGCTCCGCCAAGCCCAACAATAATAATGTTCATATTCATCAGTCTCCTATTCATATCAGGCAAAAAACACATCCATTACCGAGGTCCGATCATGTGCGACAAGGTCGCCTCGCTTCTCACAACAAGGCCGTCCCTCCCATTGCTCTAATTCTGATCTCTCAAATGATAATTCCCTCCAGATGATCGCACTCATGCTGAATGATCTGTGCGGTCCATCCGGTAAATTTCTGGATATGCTTCTTCATGTTCAGATCCTGGTATTCCAGCTCAATCTCACGGAACCGCCTTATCTTCCGGGTTCCGGTCAGAGAAAGACAGCCCTCTTCTGTTTCAAAGGGACCGTGTTTCTTCAGGATGACAGGATTCAGCATTGCCACATTGACAAGACCCATATTGACAGCAATAATCCGCTTCTTCACGCCGATCATGTTGGCGGCCATGCCGACACACTCGTCTGCATGTGCCTCCAGCGTATCCAAAAGATCACGGGCGACCTGCAGATCGGCTTCCGTCGCCGGCTCTGATTTCTGTGCGAGGAAGAATACATCCCTCATGATTTCTCTTACCATGTCCCTACTCCCAGTTCTTCCAAATATCCGGCCGGTCCCCGACCGCAGCCTGCCTGCTCCTTCACCGGATTGGAGAAGCCTGACACATCACCTGCAAAGGGCGGAAGGAAACCGACTGCTTTTCCTTCAGTGCCTGCTGGTAAATGCCCATCAGTCCGTAATAATTCATGAGATCCGACCAGTGGTTGGCCGGATGGTAGTAATCGATGAAAAGTCGTTCTTTCCCAGCGACATCCATAAAGTAATACCAGTTGTTGTTTCCAGTGTTGTCATTCAAGGGCGGCTTCTGTAAAACCGTCGTGAGCATTGTTCCAAACGTTGAACCGCAGATCACGATGTCCAGATCGAGATCAGGGAAAATTCCTTCAAAATCTCGATCCGGTCCGCCTTGACGTATGCATCGATTTCTGCATAAAATTAAGCATTCATTACAATACCGCTCTGTATCGCAGTATCATAAATGATTTAAAGTCATGGGATTTTTCTCAGCTTATTTTTATGCAGGGTGAAAGGATTCCAGATACTTTCCCTTGTTCCTTTGTGTAAAAGTTTACTTATTCATAGTCTCATACATCTTCTATAGATTCAGAACACTTTCTCTCCTGGATTGCCTCCTTTACAACTTGTACGCAAGCACTAGGATCTTTTTTTATGTCATTTCCCCAAAATCTCAAAACAATCCAATCCTCAAATCGTAAAGCCTTATCTACAGATTGATCATGCTCAATATTGCTACTAATCTTCTTCAGCCAATATTCTGAATTGTTACTTTTCATCAAGCTGAGTTGAAGTTTATCCCAGTCTTTCCCGTGAAAGAATTCACCATCACAGAAAATTGCTATTCGGTATTTTGTAATTGCTATATCCGGCTTTCCTGGCAGTTGTTTATAATTTTTTCGATATCGTATTCCTTCCCGCCACAATGCCTTTCGCAATATTTTTTCGATCTTTGTGTCTTTTGACCGGATATTCTGCATATTTTTATGTCGCTGCTCAGGAGTAATATCATCCATTGCTTCTACCATAAACTGTTTTCTCAGCAACCATACCACTCTCAGAACTCATCTCATAAAAAGAGCTCCGATTTAACGAGATATCATTCAGATGTATTTGCCTGTCAATTCCAAATAATTTTTTCAACTCACTGTGACCATATATGCACTTTCCACTTGTTTGATTCTCGATCATTTTAATAAAAGTTGAAACAGTAATGCTGGAACCATGTACCCCAGATTCTTCAACCTCTTTCTGAATCTGTTTATCGATCTGTTTGCCAAATCCGCCTGCAATATAAGTGAAAAATCCAATCGGATATTCCGATTCACTGAAATTACGGATTTTTTCCAAGTAGTTATGAACCATTCTGTTGTGGTGATCGCCAGTTATGCTGTATTTCGAGTATGCTTTATTATCAATAATAGCTTGATATCCATCTGAATCCGAAATCAAAAGAACATCAGGTGCTGAGAGACTCCCTGTTTGCCCAAGATGAACCGCATTATATTTAAATACCTCTCGAAAAAGTTCAGTTGTCGCCTTTTCGAAATCGACAGCTTCTTCAGTCCCCTTAAATGCCATTTCAAAATAAGATGACATGAAGGCTCCAATAGAACCATGCGGATATAATCTTTTTAAGGTATCTTCCACCAACGCATAAGTAATACCAGTTTCTTCACTGATTGCATCAATCAGATTTGTCGTCACGCTTGTAATCGGCCTAGCTAAGGACGTAATAATGTATGCTTGTCGAATTTTCTGCTCTGCAATGATCCGAGCTGTAACCGTAACAGTGTTCTCTAAATTTCTTGTATCTTTTCTGTGCTTTGGATCAAGCCCATACTTTCGTTGATAGAACTCGTGATTTTCTGGTCTATCAATAAACGGTGGATTTTGAGCCAGAATTTTCTGCACTTCCTCTATTTTCTCTTCTAGAATAACCAGATGTTTTTCATCATCACGTACCACAAGTTGGGTATATTCCATCCAATTTTCCATGGTATTCGCCATATCTTGCAAATGGCTAAAAGGATGATCTGGATTGCACTCTCCTCGTGATGGCTTATATTTTATAAAGAAATCCGGGTCCAGAGATATATCACCGTAGCTTCTATACCTTAAAATTTTGTCAACAACATTCTCATAACATCGATCAGATTCATTTTCTGCATCAACGGCACAAACCTTTGCGATTTCATCCTGTGTCAGGTAACTTATCCTATTATCCGCCATCAATTTAAGTAAAAATCGAAAAGGTCTGATCTTAAATCTGCTACTAACCTGTACTCCTCGACTTATCGAAAAAGCAGATGGAAATTGATATTTCAAAATCTGATTTTTCAAAATTTCAACAGGCGAATCACCTGACATAATAGCTTCACCTGCTAAGGTCAGTTTAATATTTTGTGTCTTGTACTGTTTAAAGATAAGTCCCAAAGATTCTAGCCATGCTCCATATGTTCTACCGCCGGATCCACTTTGATCTCTTCTAAGTCCAACACGTTTTAATCCCGCGGCTTCCAAAGCATCCTCATATGCCATCTGCACACCACGCTGTCCACTCCATTCCTGATTCAGAGAAATGTCAGCAAATGCAGTGAGGACCTCAGGAATGCTGTCAAGTTTTCTCTTCGGTCTTGTAACCCACCAATAATTCAGCATATTTTCTCCTATTCTGTCCCAATTTTCACATTTCAAGTGATTGCTCACTTATATTTATATTTGATATAATAATTTATAAATTACTTATATCAAGGAGGTTCTTCATGGCACAATCTGGCGACTATTATACAGTACCGTTTGGTAATGCCCAATTGGATTGGGGAAATTATAGGAATGGCACATCCCGTTCAAAGGAAAATGGGGAGGCTTATATTCCTATTCCTTCTGAATTCGCTCAAAAATTTAAAATTTATAATGGCAACCATACCAATAATCTTAATATACTCGGACAGAATCTTTTCAATGCCTATGATGCTGATACATCACAGTTCATTGATCACTTCAAAGCACAAGGTTCCTCAAGTGCTGGAAGCGAATACGCTAAGCAATTTTCGATTTCTGGAAACTTAAAAGCTTTAGGGCTGTGGTTATCCAAAAAAGGTGCCCACAATGGTTCCGTCGCAACCATCACATGGATTTCTTCAACCGATATAATCGTAAAAATTGATAATTAACCACAAACGCGGGATAGACTTGTGGATAAAAAATCCCGCGTTTTCATATCATCGAATCATTCTTTAAGATTTGGTTCAACCCATGGATATTCAATGCCTGCAAAGCTATTAAGAATTGCAGTAGTCACTATATGACTTAATCGACAGGGAACTGCCATGCCAATTTGTCTTCTGACACTAGCATATTTACCAACAAACTCATATGAGTCAGGAAATGTTTGAATTCTAGCACGTTCCCTGTTCGTTAATTCTCGATTTGTCCAATGATATCCAAAAGTTCCTCCTCCACCAGATGCAGTAATGGTATAACTAGGCTTTTGCGGATCTAATTTTCTATATATCTGTGAGATACGAGTTCGCGTTTTTATTCTCAACTCTTCCGGCATATTATCTTCTGCTTGCCATACGTTTTGTCCTGGGTTGATATATGACAATCGTCTAATTACCGTATCACTCAGTTCTCTTATTTCATTATTAGCAGCATTTTCAGAAATATTTTCCAGCGCAGTTCTGGACGAAATATCGCATTGATCATATTGATGAAAATCTGGTACATGAAATGTTATATTTAGATCATCTCTTATCCCGACAATTATCACTCTATGTCTTGTTTGCGGCACTCCATAAAGTTCAGCTTTATATAGATTTGTAACTAACTTATAACCAGATTCTCTCATATCATTAAGAATGATTTGAAAATCGTTGGAACCTGCTGATCGAATTCCGCTTACATTCTCAGCGATAAACCATTGAGGTTGAAATCTTCTAAGTACTTTTATCCCATACCAATAGAGCTGTCCAAATTTTTCGTTTGCAATTCCCTGATGCTTTCCAACATTAGAAAAACTATTACATGGAAATCCATAAGCAAAGGCATCTATTGTACTAAGATTGCTAATATCTAATTGCCTAACATCTCCACAATATACCGTTTGAGGAGCTTCCGGGCAGATATTTTTTCTATACGTCTTCACAGTATCATAATCATAATCATTTGCCCATGCATGTGATACGACATATAATCCATCATTACTTTTTGCATGAAGCGCTCCATATGCTAATCCGCCAGGTCCACAATACAGTTCTCCTAATTTGTACTTTTTCACATTAACTGCTCCTTGGTTTATACGTGGTCCCACGTTCACAGCGGAATCTGCCGCAGCATCAACAGTACCTAGGTTATCATAAGTGCTAACTTTTTGCAGCTCTTTTTCCCCGCCACAGTAGCAATTTACAATTTCTGTATGCTCTTAAAACCTCTATCATAACAGTGCAGGGGTTTTGGATTGCTCCGAAACCCCTGCATTTTCTTATTACGCTATATGAAGACCTGCTCTCTTTACAGCGATCCGTCAAGCTTTGCCACAGCGGCATTCACCTGCTCTACCGGTATGCCAAACCCCGCTGCAACGTCCTCGGCACGCATCTTCCCTGCCCTCACCTGTCTGGCAAACGAATCCAAGCGGATGGTACGCTCTTTTTTCTGACCTTTTTCCTGACCTTCAACAAGCCCTTCCTCTTTTCCTTCTGCATGACCCTTTTCTTCGCTGTGGCGCATCATATCTTCAATCGCCTTGCACATGTTGACCTTTCCCTCCTTCTCTTCCGAATACTCAATGTCTGTTCCCGTCATCGTTCCAATCACCCTCGCTGCGCGGATATCCATGTTCATCCGCGGATTATCCCTCATAAATTCTTCCAGAGCTTTTTCATCCTCCGAGTACTTGATGCATCCCATTACTTCCCGGAAGCTGCTCTGAAACTTCTCCAGCTCCTCCTGACTCACCCCCGCCGGTTCAATCAACTGAATCCGGTAATCCGGAATGTATTTCATAATCTCCGGATCCTTCACTTCCATCATATCATGAAGTGACAAGGGCCCGTCCCACGGCTCCGGCCCGAAATGAATCGTCAGCGTGAAGACCGGAATCAGCCGGTCGCTTTTCCGGAATCCCGACAGAAACGCTCCGGAATCTTCTCCTTCACTTTTTCTCTCTGACCGATGCCGCATTGCGGTTTCTTCCATCTGGTTATAATACTCAATTGCATCATACAGCTGGCTCCGAACCGGCATCGCATAATGTACGTGCGTCTGCAATTCCGTTCCCAGTCTCAGCCGGTAAACCGCATTCTGATCCCGGCGGATCACCGTGTCTCTCATCAGATCCCGGTACAGGTTCTTCACCGGAAGCCGTTTTCTTTTCCCCTTCTGCTTCTTTCCGGACAGAACCAGAATTTCCGACGGATCTATCTCCGACAGATTTTCCGGCCGGATCACCGGTTTTCCGTTGAACAATCGGTAATTGAATACATCCGAAAACACTTCGTTGTCCTGCAGGTACTTCTTCGTTACTGCGTCCGCAATGCCCATAGGCAGCCTCCTTTTCGTGCAGAGGCCCCAGTAAGATACGTTTTTCTCCGGATCCATCATTGCCCGTATGTATCCTGAATCTTTCCGAATTTTCTTTCTGAAACTTCTGCAAATCAATGTGTATGGTTTCCTTGCATAAGTTTCATTGGGATGTGAATTCAGATCAGAATACAGACAGGACCGCACGCCGTGCGGCATTCACAGATTGGATGAAATATGCAATTACTGATGATAATACGAAATCGAGCTTCGCTTGTCTATAGCTGAAAATCGTTTTTTCTCCTCAGCGGAATTAGATTCTTCCTTTACCCACGTAATCAGTTACGCAGATTTTTCAACAAAGACAGGCGCATCTTTCGATGCGCCTGTCTCATAACTTTCCATTCAGGCGTAGGCGGGTATAACCTCCCAACACTACACTCTGCTCTGGAAATTTTTTCTGAAGTATGCACTTTACGTTTTTACGCTTCTTACTGATCAATCGACTTCATCGTCGGGAACAGCAGTACATCGCGGATTGCTGCGGAGTTCGTGAGCAGCATGACCAGACGGTCGATGCCGTAGCCGATGCCTCCGGTCGGCGGCATACCGATCTCCATGGCGTGCAGGAAGTCCTCATCCGTGTGGTTGGCTTCCTCATCGCCTGCTGCCGCAAGGGCATCCTGTTCGGCGAAGCGCTCTCTCTGATCAATCGGATCGTTCAGCTCGGAATAGGCATTGCACATCTCCCAGCCGTTGATATACAGCTCGAAACGCTCTACCTTGGAAGGATCCGAAGGCTTCTTCTTCGTCAGCGGGCTGATCTCTACCGGATGATCCATAATGAAGGTCGGCTGAATCATCTTGTCCTCGCAGAACTCATCGAAGAAGAGGTTGACAATATCACCCTTCTTGTGGCGCTCCTCATACTCAATGTGGCGCTCATCCGCGAGCTTCTTTGCCTCTTCATCTGTCTGTACCTGATCGAAGTCGATGCCGGTCTCCTCCTTGATCGCCTCCACCATGGTCAGTCTCCGGAACGGCTTTCCGAGATCAATCTGCTTGTCTCCATAGGTAATGACGGTCGAACCGCAGACCTTCTGGGCCAGATCGCGGAACATGGACTCCGTCAGCTCCATCATGCCGTTGTAATCGGTATAGGCCTGATACAGCTCCATCAGCGTGAATTCCGGATTGTGGCGGGTATCCACGCCCTCATTGCGGAACACGCGGCCGATCTCATAGACACGCTCCAGGCCGCCGACAATCAGTCTCTTCAGATAGAGTTCCAGAGAGATGCGGAGCTTTACATCCTCATCCAGTGCGTTGTAATGAGTGACAAACGGTCTTGCCGCCGCACCGCCCGCATTGGATACGAGCATCGGGGTCTCAACCTCCATGAAATCACGCTCGCCGAGGAAGCGGCGGATTTCCTTGATGATCTCACTTCTCTTCTTGAAGGTCTCGCGGACATCCTCATTCATAATGAGATCCACATATCTCTGACGATACCGGATATCCGTGTCCTGCAGGCCGTGGAACTTCTCCGGAAGGGGTTCCAGAGACTTGGACAGAAGGACCAGCTCCTTCGCATGAACCGAAATCTCTCCGGTCCTCGTGCGGAACGGGAAGCCCTTGACGCCGATGATATCGCCGATGTCCATGTGCTTGAAATCTGCGTAAGCCTCGTCACCGAGATCATTGCGGGACACATAGATCTGGATTCTTCCGTCGCGGTCCTGCAGATTGGCAAAGGACGCCTTGCCCATGACGCGCTTGAACAGCATGCGCCCTGCGATGGAAACCGTCACCGGCTCTTTGACGTAGTTTCCTTCCTCATCCAGCTCTCCTGCGAGTTCATCAAAATGATCCAGAATCTCCTTCGTGTGATGAGTCTGGTCGTATTTCGTAATCCGGAACGGATCCTTTCCTTCTGCCTGAAGCTGAGCCAGCTTATCTCTTCTTACCTTCTCCAGCTGGCTGATGTCCTGCTGAGGTGCATTCTGGTTCTTCTGATTCTCTGCCATATCTTTCATCACTTTCTATTCTGAAATGTAACTGTTCCGCATCTGCCGATTTCCGCAGGGAAATTCGAAATGCACTGAATCGTTACTCTGAAACCTCTTAAATTATTTGTATCTGTCTGCCGCCCTCTGCACCGGGAATTCCTGTCCGGCTTCCGGATGCCACAGGCAGCCGTTTAATCGTTATCTCTTGAAATGGAGAGAACCTTGTAGGACATTGCCCCCGCCATGGTCTCCACCTTCACAACATCACCGACCCTGGCTCCCATCAGTGCCTTGCCGACCGGTGATTCATTGGAGATCTTGTTCTCCAGGCTGTTGGCCTCTGTGGATCCGACGATGCTGTATTCCAGATCCTCATCGAACTCCATGTCATGGACCTTTACCTTGCAGCCTACGCTGATGCGATCCAGCGCGATGTCCTCATCCGTAACCACTTCCACATTTTTAAGGATCTTCTCGAGTTCCTCAATTCTCGCCTCGATATCCCGCTGCTCGTCCTTGGCTGCATCGTACTCGGCGTTCTCGGACAGGTCGCCCTGCTCCATTGCTTCCTTAATCTTCTGTGCCACTTCCTGACGGCGTTCCACTTTCAGATTGTGAAGCTCATCCTCGTATTTCTTAAGACCCGCGTACGTTAAAATGTTCTTTTTTTCTTCCATGACTGTGTAACTCCTGACCTTTCCTCTTGGCGCAGCGGTTTTCTCCCCTTTTACGGCAAAAAATCACCGGCCGCGAACGATTCCCTCCGCGGCAGGCCTGAAAATCCTGCAATTTCTGCAAAAATCCCGCCAAAACAGGTTCTTCGCAGATAATATCGGTCTGCATTATACCCAGATTCGCCCTGACTGTCAAACCAGTCAGAGGTTTTCTCCGGTTCCCGTGCAGCCGCACCGGATTCGGAACACTCCGGTCCCGTTACACATAGGGAAATTCCCTGCGCAGCATTTCTTCCAGTTCTGCGAAACTTGCCATCGTATTGATCTTCACCCGGAGCTTCGCCGCTCCCGGAAATCCCTGCAGGTACCAGGCCGCGTGATGGCGCATCTCCTGAACGCCGATGCGCTCCCCCTTGATTTCCTTCATCAGCTGCGCATGACGCAGGATCATCTGGATCACCTCGCGATGGCCGGGGCGTTCCATCTCTTCCCCTGTCTCCAGATAGTGGTTCACCTCCCGGAAAATCCACGGATTTCCCTCTGCGGCGCGGCCGATCATCACTGCGGTGCAGCCGGTTTCATCCAGCATTCTTCTGGCGGACGGTCCGTCCGTCACATCCCCGTTCCCGACAACCGGAATGGAAACAGCCCGCACGACCTCTCCGACCCTGCTCCAGTCAGCTTCTCCCGCATACATCTGCGGCCTTGTGCGGCCATGCACGGCAATCATGGAAGCTCCTCCCGCCTCCGCTGCCTTCGCGCACTCTGCCACGTTCTGATGGGCATGATCGAACCCGGTCCGCATCTTGACGGTCACCGGGCGCGAGGTGTGCTGTACGCACGCCGCCACGATTTTCTCAATGAGAGCCGGATTCTTCATGAGAGCCGAACCTTCCTGATTGTTCACAATCTTCGGGACCGGACATCCCATGTTGATGTCCAGAATGTCGAACGACTTGTCTTCAATCATCTCCGCGGCCTGTGCCATGATTTCCGGTTCATGCCCGAAGAGCTGCAGGGAAACCGGCCGCTCCTTCGGATCCGTTTTCATCAGTTCCGCCGTCTTATAATTGCGGAACGTGACCGCCTTCGCGCTGATCATCTCCATGACCACAAGACCGGCCCCCTGCTCCCTGCACAGAAGCCGGAAGGGCAGATCCGTCACGCCCGCCATGGGGCCCAGCACCGTCTGGTTCGGGATTACGACATCCCGGATCTTCCACTCCATCTTAACAATTCCACCCTTTCTCTCGTTCGTCTGCGTCAAAAATCATGAGCGCTCCCCTTCCATCCGCAGAAAGCCCGTCTCTCTGGTATTCTCACTGTGCCAGACTGCTGCCTTTGCAGTTCCGGAAAAGAAAATCTGAAAAATACAATCTACTCTTCCCCGTAATCTTCCAGAAGATCCGCCGGATTCTGATGCAGGAAGGTGACCTTATAATAAATTTCCAGTGACTGGAACACTTCCTGCTTCTCTCTGCGGAGTTTCTTAATAAGAAGGGCGCTTCCGATTTCGTCATAGAGAAGGTCGCCCTCCTCTGCACGCGTGTCCATCACGACGTCTCCGCTCGGAGTAAAACCGATCGTAAAAATACCGCCGATTTCTTCGGTGAACAGGACGCACATGATCTGAAGCTCTTCACGGACATTCTCCGGGAGCTTTTCAAATTTCGGGTTAAAATAATACTTCTTGTCGTAGGCATTGGATCCGCACAGAACAATGCGGTAATTTTCTTCCTGTTCCAAAATTCTCTCCTGCTTTTCTCTTTTTGCTGCCAGACAGCTCTCTTTACTACCCGGCAGTGTCATCCCGGATTCTGCTCCGATATAGGACTGCTCTTCACATGCCCCGAATGGGCTTTATTCGAAACGACTGCTCCAATCTATTCTCTTTCCTGTGCTGCTATACATATCCCATCACGCCGCGGACCGAAATTTCTCCGGTTCCGATCCTGCGGTCTTCGCCGCCCTCATCCGGCGTCACCACCAGCTCTCCGCCGGAGGTCACTGCCTTCGCAACGCCGGTGAACTCACCCTTGGGATCCAGAATCCGGACCTTGCGCCCGATGTTCACCAGGGCACTGCTGTAGCGTTCCCGGAGCGGCTCCAGAGAGCCCGCCGCCAGATATGCCTCGTAATCCGGCTCAAAATGATTCCAGCAGCCCGCTGCGATCTCCGCGCGTTTTACCTTTTCCCCGGTTGCAAGATACAGTGTCGTCGCCGTCTCCTCCAGCTCCGGATCCACGGACTCCAGATTCAGGTTCAGGCCGATTCCGATTGTGACATCCCGGATTTCCGCATCCTCCAGCCGCATCTCCGTGAGAATCCCGACGAATTTCTTGTACGGGCCGCCGTCCACCGAAACCACAAGATCATTCGGCCACTTGATGCCGAACCGGATTCTCTCCGGAAAATGCAGGTCCTGCAGCATCTCATAGGTGGCAAGCGCCATGATCAGCGTCATCATCGGTGCCTCCGAGACCGGAATCTGCGGGCGAAGGAGAATACTCATATAGACATTCTTTCCTGCCGGAGACAGCCAGGTCCGTCCGCGCCTTCCTTTCCCCGCCGTCTGATGGGAGGCGACCGCCAGTGTTCCCTGCGCCGCACCTTCATCCGCCAGGCGCATGATATCATCATTGGTGGATCCGGTCTCCTTCTCGTAAATCACCGGATGTCCGGCCCATGCGGTTGTGAGTCTTTTCTCAATCTCCGCCTGATTCAGAATGTCTTTCCCCTGATCCGAAACAAGGCGGTAGCCTTTGTTGGTCACCGCCTCAATTTCATAGCCTTCTTCCTTCAGTTTGCCGATTGCCTTCCACACCGCAGTGCGAGACACTCCCAGAAGATGACTCAGCTCCTGTCCGGAGAGAAATCCGTCCGCATCCGACAGCGCCTGTAAAATCCGATCTTTCATTTTATTCCTCACTGAGGCAAAACCCGCGAAGGCGGTTTTGCCGAATGTGGCAGCCGGTGCGTCAGCACCGATGCTGCAGTTTGAAAGTGACATATC